>NZ_JARUBJ010000002.1:5962500-6562500 GCF_029626145.1 Micromonospora sp. WMMD961 | reverse complement strand
GTGGCGCCGCGCCGGCACATCGTCGAGCTGCGCACCACGGACGCCGGGGAATACTCGCTCGGCCAGGAAGTCACTGTCGAGGAGTTCCCGGCCGGCGTCACCATCGACGTCACCGGCAAGACCAAGGGCAAGGGCTACGCCGGCCCGATGAAGCGGCACGGCTTCCACGGTCTGGGCGCCGGTCACGGTGTCGAGCGCAAGCACCGCTCGCCCGGCTCCATCGGCGCCTGCGCCACTCCGGGTCGTGTCTTCAAGGGCACCCGGATGGCCGGCCGGATGGGTGGCGTGCGGTACACCGTGCAGAACCTCACCGTCCAGGCGGTCGACACCGAGAACAACCTGCTGCTCGTCCGGGGTGCCATCCCTGGTCCGAAGGGCGCGCTGGTTCTGGTCCGTACCGCGGCGAAGAGCAAGGTGAAGAAGGGCGGTGCGGCCAAGTGACCACCGTTGACGTGCGCACCGTCGAAGGCACCACCAGCAGCTCGGTCGAGCTGCCGGCGGACATCTTCGACGTGCAGGCCAACGTCGCGCTGATGCACCAGGTCGTGGTGGCCCAGCTCGCGGCGGCCCGACAGGGCACGCACAAGGCCAAGACCCGCGGCGAGGTCGCCGGTGGCGGCAAGAAGCCGTACAAGCAGAAGGGCACCGGTCGCGCCCGGCAGGGCTCGATCCGCGCGCCGCAGTTCGCCGGCGGTGGCGTCGTGCACGGTCCCGTGCCGCGTGACTACAGCCAGCGGACCCCGAAGAAGATGAAGGCCGCCGCTCTGCGGGGCGCCCTCTCCGACCGGGCCCGCGCCGGGCAGGTGCACGTCGTCGAGGCGTTCGTCTCGGGCGAGAAGCCGTCGACCAAGGCGGCCCTGGCCACGCTGGCCAAGCTCACCGAGGCCCGTCGGGTCCTGGTCGTGCTGAGCAGCACCGACGAGCTGAACTGGGTGTCGCTGCGCAACGAGCCGCGGGTGCACCTGATCGAGTCCGGCCAGCTGAACACGTACGACGTGCTCGTGGCCGACGACGTGGTCTTCACCAAGGACGCCCTGGACGAGTTCCTGGGCGTGCCCGCCGAGACCACCGAGGAGGGTGGCAAGTGAGCACGATCGCCGACCCGCGCGACATCATTGTGGCGCCGGTCGTCTCGGAGAAGAGCTACAGCGAGCTGAACCGGAACTGGTACACCTTCCTGGTGCACCCGGACGCGAACAAGACCGAGATCAAGATCGCTATCCAGCAGATCTTCAACGTCCGCGTCCTGACGGTCAACACGCTCAACCGCCAGGGTAAGCGCAAGCGCACCAAGACCGGCTTCGGTCAGCGCAAGGCGACCAAGCGGGCGATCGTGAAGCTGGCTGACGGTGACCGCATCGAGGCCTTCGGCGGCCCGGTCAGCTGAGGGGTGTAGACAATGGCTATCCGTAAGTACAAGCCGACGACGCCGGGCCGACGTGGCTCCAGTGTCGCTGACTTCGCCGAGATCACCCGGTCCACGCCGGAGAAGTCGCTGCTGGCTCCGCTGCCGAAGAAGGGCGGGCGTAACGCCCACGGCCGGATCACCACGCGGCACCACGGCGGCGGTCACAAGCGCCAGTACCGTCTGATCGACTTCAAGCGGGTCGACAAGGACGGCGTGCCGGCGAAGGTCGCTCACATCGAGTACGACCCGAACCGCACGGCGCGCATCGCGCTGCTGCACTACGCCGACGGCGAGAAGCGGTACATCATCGCGCCGAAGGACATGAAGCAGGGCGACCGCGTCGAGTCCGGTCCGGGCGCCGACATCAAGCCCGGCAACAACCTGCCGCTGCGCAACATCCCGGTCGGTACCACGATCCACAACGTGGAGCTGCGTCCGGGTGGCGGGGCCAAGCTGGCCCGTTCCGCCGGCGTCGGCATCCAGTTGCTCGGCCGCGAGGGCGCGTACGCGACCCTGCGTATGCCGTCCGGCGAGATCCGGCGGGTGGACGTGCGCTGCCGCGCCAGCGTCGGCGAGATCGGCAACGCCGATCAGTCGAACATCAACTGGGGCAAGGCCGGCCGTATGCGGTGGAAGGGCAAGCGCCCGACCGTCCGTGGTGTCGCCATGAACCCGGTCGACCACCCGCACGGTGGTGGTGAGGGTAAGACCTCCGGTGGTCGCCACCCGGTCAACCCGCAGGGTAAGCCCGAGGGCCGTACCCGCCGTAAGGGCCAGCCGAGTGACCGGCTGATCGTCCGCCGTCGCTACGCCACGCGTAAGCGCGGCTGAGGGAGATAAGACATGCCTCGCAGCCTGAAGAAGGGCCCGTTCGTAGACGACCACCTGCTCAAGAAGGTGGAAGTGCAGAACGACAAGGGCTCCAAGAACGTGATCAAGACCTGGTCGCGGCGCTCGACGATCATCCCCGAGATGCTCGGGCACACGATCGCCGTGCACGACGGACGCAAGCACGTCCCGGTGTTCGTGACCGAGGCGATGGTCGGGCACAAGCTCGGCGAGTTCGCGCTGACCCGCACGTTCAAGGGTCACGAGAAGGACGACCGGAAGAGCCGTCGGCGCTGACGCCGCGGGCATACGGATAGAGGGAACAAGGGGTTACAGCGATGCCAGGAAAGGGCGACGCTCCGGTGCTTCCGGGCGCGCGGGCGGTTGCGCGGCACGTGCGCATCTCGCCGATGAAGGCGCGCCGGGTGGTCAACCTCGTCCGCGGCCTGCCCGCGAAGGAGGCGCTCACGGTGCTGCAGTTCGCGCCGCAGGCTGCGAGCGAGCAGGTGTACAAGGTGCTCGCTAGCGCGATCGCCAACGCGGAGAACAACGAGCGGCTGGACCCCGACGCGCTGCTCGTCAGCGAGGCCTTCGTGGACGAGGGTCCGACGATGAAGCGGTTCCAGCCGCGGGCCCAGGGTCGGGCCTACCGCATCCGCAAGCGCACGTGCCACATCACCGTGGCGGTCGAAGCGGTCGCGCCGGCAGCGCCGAGGAAGGCCGCGGCGAAGAAGGCCGCCCCGGCCATGGAGGCCGCACCGGCCGAAGCGCAGAGCAAGACGGAGGACGCCGAGTAATGGGTCAGAAGGTTCACCCCACTGGGTTCCGGCTCGGCATCTCGACCGACTGGAAGTCCCGCTGGTTCGCGGACAAGCTCTACAAGGACTACATCGGCGAGGATGTCAAGATCCGCCGCATGATGTCCAAGGGCCTCGAGCGTGCCGGGATTTCCAAGGTCGACATCGAGCGCACCCGCGACCGGGTCCGGGTCGACATCCACACCGCCCGGCCGGGCATCGTCATCGGCCGTAAGGGTGCGGAGGCCGACCGGATCCGCGGCGAGCTGGAGAAGCTCACCGGCAAGCAGGTTCAGCTGAACATCATCGAGGTGAAGAACCCCGAGTCGGACGCTCAGCTGGTCGCGCAGGGCGTGGCCGAGCAGCTGTCCAGCCGGGTCAGCTTCCGTCGGGCGATGCGCAAGGCCATGCAGTCGGCGATGAAGAACCCGGTCTGCAAGGGCATCCGGGTTCAGGTTTCGGGTCGCCTCGGCGGCGCCGAGATGAGCCGGACCGAGTTCTACCGTGAAGGCCGGGTTCCGCTGCACACGCTGCGGGCCAACATCGAGTACGGCTTCTTCGAGGCCCGTACCACGTTCGGTCGGATCGGTGTGAAGGTCTGGATCTACAAGGGCGACGCCGTCCCGGGCCGGGAGGCTCCGGCCGAGGCCGGTCCGTCCCGCCCGCGTCGTGGTGAGCGCGGCGACCGTCCCGAGCGTCCGCGCCGTGGCCGGTCGGGTTCGTCCGGCACCACGGCTGGTGGCACCGAGGCCGGCCGGGCTGCTGCGACCACCATCGCGCAGCAGGCCGAGACGCCGAGCGGCGAGCCGGTCGACAGCTCCGCTGTCGCCGCCGCGGCTGCTCCGGCAGAAACGCAGCAGGAGGGCTGACAGATGCTGATGCCGCGCAAGCCCCCGAAGGGCTTCCGCAAGCCGCACCACCCGGACCGCAGTGGCGCGTCCAAGGGTGGTAACCGGGTGGTGTTCGGCGAGTTCGGGATCCAGGCTCTCGAGCCGGCGTACGTGACGAACCGGCAGATCGAGTCGGCACGTATCGCGATGACTCGCCACATCAAGCGTGGTGGCAAGGTCTGGATCACGATCTTCCCGGACCAGGCCCTCACCAAGAAGCCTGCCGAGACCCGGATGGGTTCCGGTAAGGGTTCGCCCGAGTGGTGGGTCGCCAACGTCAAGCCGGGGCGGGTTCTCTTCGAGATGTCCTTCCCCAACGAGCAGACCGCGCGAGAGGCCATGCGTCGCGCGATCCACAAGCTCCCGATGAAGTGCCGCATTGTTACGCGCGAAGTGGGTGAATCCTGATGGCAGCGGGCGTTAAGGCGACCGAGCTGCGTGAGCTCTCCGAGGAGGAGCTGGTCACGAAGCTGCGGGAGGCCAAGGCGGAGCTGTTCAACCTCCGCGTGCAGGCCGCAACCGGGCAGCTGGACAACAACCGGCGGTTGCAGGTCATCCGTCGGGAGATCGCCCGGATCTACACGATCATGCGCGAGCGCGAGCTGGGGCTCTCGGCCGCGCCGACTGAGGTGACTGCATCATGACCGAAGAGACCGCCACCACCGCGCGCTCGCGCCGCAAGGTCCGTGAGGGCCTGGTGGTCAGCGACAAGATGGACAAGACCGTCGTGGTCGAGGTCGAGGACCGGGTTCGGCACGCGCTCTACGGCAAGATCATGCGCCGTACGAGCAAGCTGAAGGTGCACGACGAGCAGAACGCCGCTGGCACCGGTGACCGGGTTCTCATCATGGAGACCCGGCCGCTGAGCGCCACCAAGCGTTGGCGGATCGTGGAGATCCTGGAAAAGGCCAAGTAGCGAAGGCTCGAGCTCGCCCGGCGTTGCGTCGGGCGTAGGTTCCGCCAGGCTCCGGCCGCTACGGCGGCCGGAGAACCGGCAGACATAGGAGATAGACGTGATTCAGCAGGAGTCGCGACTGCGCGTCGCCGACAACACGGGTGCTCGGGAGATCCTGTGCATCCGGGTTCTCGGTGGCTCCGGTCGGCGCTACGCGAGCATCGGCGACGTCATCGTGGCCACGGTCAAGGACGCGATCCCGGGTGCCGGTGTGAAGAAGGGCGACGTCGTCAAGGCGGTCGTCGTTCGCACGGCCAAGGAGAAGCGTCGGCCGGACGGCTCGTACATCCGCTTCGACGAGAACGCCGCCGTCATCATCAAGGACGGTGGGGACCCGCGTGGTACCCGCATCTTCGGCCCGGTGGGTCGGGAGCTGCGGGACAAGCGGTTCATGAAGATTATTTCCCTCGCGCCGGAGGTGTTGTGACCGTGAAGGTCAAGAAGGGCGACACGGTCGTCGTCATCGCCGGCAAGGACAAGGGTGCCAAGGGCAAGGTCATCGCGGCCTACCCGCGGCAGGACAAGGTCCTGGTCGAGGGCGTGAACCGGGTCAAGAAGCACACCCGCATCAGCACCACCCAGCGTGGCGCCAAGACCGGCGGCATCGTCACCCAGGAGGCCCCGATCCACGTCTCGAACGTGCAGGTCCTGGACTCCGACGGCAAGCCGACCCGCGTCGGTTACCGGATCGACGACAACGGCCAGAAGGTCCGCATCGCGCGTAGCACCGGTAAGGACCTGTGATGACCACGGCTACCGAAAAGACCATGCCGCGCCTCAAGGAGCGGTACCGCAACGAGATCGTGGCCCAGCTGCGCGAGCAGCACAGCTACGGCAACCCCATGCAGGTGCCGCGGCTGGTCAAGATCGTCGTCAACATGGGTGTCGGCGAGGCTGCTCGCGACGCCAAGCTGATCGACGGCGCGGTCCGTGACCTCGCCACGATCACCGGCCAGAAGCCGCAGGTGCGGCGGGCGACCAAGTCCATCGCGCAGTTCAAGCTGCGTGAGGGCATGCCGATCGGCGCGAAGGTCACCCTTCGCGGTGACCGGATGTGGGAGTTCCTGGACCGGCTGCTCTCCATCGCGCTGCCGCGTATCCGCGACTTCCGCGGCCTGGACGGGCGCAAGCTGGACGGGCACGGCAACTACACGTTCGGTCTGACCGAGCAGTCGGTGTTCCACGAGATCGACCAGGACAAGATCGATCGCCAGCGGGGCATGGACATCACGGTGGTCACGACCGCCACGACCGACGACGAGGGCCGGGCGCTGCTCAAGCTCCTGGGCTTCCCGTTCAAGGAGAACTGAGATGGCCAAGAAGGCGCTGATCATCAAGGCGGCCGCGAAGCCGAAGTTCTCGGTTCGCGCGTACACCCGCTGCCAGCGGTGCGGGCGTCCGAAGGCGGTCTACCGCAAGTTCGGGCTCTGCCGGGTCTGCATCCGGGAGATGGCTCACCGCGGTGAGCTGCCGGGCGTGTCCAAGGCTTCCTGGTAAGGGCGACCGCGTCCCGGCCGTCGGCCGGGAACTCCTGCACCGATTAGGTATTGCTCTTCGCCGTAGGCCCGGGGCTGATGCCCCGGGAACCCCGGCGAGAAAGGCTGACGAAATCCATGACGATGACCGACCCGATCGCAGACATGCTCACGCGTCTGCGTAACGCCAACCAGGCGTACCACGATCAGGTGAAGATGCCCTACTCCAAGATCAAGGCGAACATCGCCGAGGTCCTGAAGGCCGAGGGTTACATCGCCACCTGGTCGGTCGAGGAGCCCGAGGAGGGCGCCGTCGGCAAGCGACTGGTCGTCGAGCTGAAGTACGGCCAGAACCGCGAGCGGAGCCTGGCCGGCATCAAGCGCGTGTCCAAGCCCGGTCTCCGGGTGTACGCCAAGTCGGACGGGCTCCCGCGGGTGCTCGGTGGGCTGGGCGTGGCGATCATTTCGACGTCCCAGGGGCTGCTGACCGACCGGCAGGCCCGCAAGCGGAGTGTTGGCGGGGAAGTCCTCGCCTTCGTCTGGTAACGGGAGACAGGTAGAAATGTCGCGAATTGGACGTAAGTCGATCCCGGTGCCAGCCGGCGTCGACATCACGATCGACGGGCAGACCGTCAAGGTCAAGGGCCCCAAGGGCCAGCTTGAGCACACCCTCGCCGAGCCGATCACGATCGAGCGGGGCGAGGATGGCGAGCTGAGCGTCAACCGGCCGAACGACGAGCGCAAGGCCAAGGAGCTCCACGGCCTGAGCCGTACGCTGGTTGCCAACATGATCGTCGGGGTCACCGACGGCTACCGCAAGAGCCTGGAGATCGCCGGCACCGGTTACCGGGTCACCGCCAAGGGTTCGGACCTCGAGTTCGCGCTCGGGTTCTCGCACCCGGTGGTCGTCTCCGCCCCGGCGGGCATCACCTTCACGGTGGAGCGGCCGACCCTGTTCCACGTGGCTGGCATCGACAAGCAGCAGGTCGGTGAGGTCGCCGCCAACATCCGGAAGATCCGCCCGCCGGAGCCCTACAAGGGCAAGGGCGTGAAGTACCAGGGCGAGGTCATCCGCCGTAAGGCCGGAAAGGCAGGTAAGAAGTGAGCGCCACGCTGCTCAAGCGCCGCCGCGGTGTCGCCGCCAAGCGCGCCGTCGGGCGTGCGCGTCGACACTTCCGCGTCCGCAAGAACGTCACCGGTACGGCCGAGCGTCCGCGCCTGGTCGTCACCCGTTCGCTGCGGCACATGGTCGCCCAGGTCGTCGACGACACCAAGGGTCACACCCTGGCGTCGGCGTCGACCCTGGACGCCTCGCTGCGCGGTGCGGAGGGCGACAAGAGCGCCCTCGCCGGCAAGGTGGGCGCTCTGCTCGCCGAGCGGGCCAAGGCCGCTGGCGTCTCCAAGGTCGTCTTCGACCGCGGTGGCAACCGGTACGCGGGGCGTGTCGCCGCGCTTGCCGACGCCGCCCGCGAAGCCGGGCTCGAGTTCTAACAACCCCGTCACGAGAGATAAGGAAGGCTGCTGATGCCAGGTCAACAGCGCCGTGGCGGCGGGTCCGGTGGCAACGAGGGTGGTCGCCGCGACAACCGCCGTGAGGGCGGCCGCGGAAACGCGCCCGTCGAGAAGACCCCGCACCTCGAGCGGGTCGTCGCGATCAACCGCGTCGCCAAGGTCGTGAAGGGTGGTCGTCGCTTCAGCTTCACCGCCCTGGTGATCGTGGGCGACGGCGACGGCACGGTCGGCGTGGGCTACGGAAAGGCCAAGGAGGTGCCCGCGGCGATCGCCAAGGGTGTCGAGGAGGCCAAGAAGCACTTCTTCAAGGTTCCGCGTATCGGCCAGTCGATCCCGCACCCGGTGACGGGTGAGGACGCCGCTGGTGTGGTGCTGCTCAAGCCGGCTTCCGCCGGTACGGGTGTCATCGCCGGTGGTCCGGTGCGTGCCGTGCTGGAGTGCGCCGGTATCCACGACGTGCTCTCCAAGAGCCTCGGCTCGTCGAACCCGATCAACATCGTGCACGCCACCGTGGCGGCCCTGAAGGGGCTCGAGTCCCCCGAGCAGGTCGCGGCGCGTCGTGGTCTGCCGGTGGAGGACGTCGCGCCGGCCGCCATGCTGGCGTCGCGGGCGGGGGTGGCGTCCTGATGGCACGCCTGAAGGTCACCCAGCTCCGGTCCGGCATCGGGACCAAGCAGAACCAGCGTGACTCGCTGCGTTCGCTCGGTCTCAAGCGGATCAACGACGTGGTGGTCAAGGAGGACCGGCCCGAGATCCGCGGCATGATCTTCACGGTCAACCACCTCGTGAAGGTCGAGGAGGTCGAGTAATGACGATCAAGGTGCATCACCTGCGCCCGGCTCCCGGTTCCAAAACCGCGAAGACCCGTGTGGGTCGCGGTGAGGGTTCCAAGGGCAAGACCGCCGGTCGCGGTACCAAGGGCTCCAAGGCCCGCAAGAACATCTCGGCGGCGTTCGAGGGTGGGCAGATGCCCATCCACATGCGCCTTCCGAAGATGAAGGGCTTCAAGAACAAGTTCAAGGTCGTCTTCCAGGTGGTCAACCTGGACCGGCTCGCTGAGCTGTTCCCGAACGGTGGTCAGGTCGGCCCGCTGGAGTTGGTCGAGGCCGGCGCGGTCCGCAAGGGTCACCCGGTCAAGGTCCTCGGCACCGGGGACCTCGGCGGTGTGGCGCTCCAGGTGTCCGCGCACGCGTTCAGTGCGTCGGCCAAGGAGAAGATCGCTGCCGCCGGTGGCTCCGTCACCGAGCTGTAAGGCGTAAGACCCATGGCGCCCGTCCGGTTGTGTGAGCAACTGGCGGGCGCCATGGTCTGCCTGGGGTCCTAGCACCCGGTAATATCGGAATCGATTTATGTAGTCGGGCGCATCTGCCCGGAGCGGGGTAGGGCTGTTAGAGTCCCATCCCAGTCATGGATTGCGGGCGCTCGCCCGTGATCCACCCCGACCCGCCAGGGATCACCGGCGGCCCGCCTCGCGCAGGAGGAAGAAGTTGCTGTCCGCCTTTCTCAGTGCGTTCCGTACGCCTGACCTGCGCAAGAAGCTGCTGTTCACAGTAGGCATCATCGCGGTCTACCGGCTGGGTGCGACGCTCCCCAGCCCAGGCGTCTCGTACGGCAACGTGCAGAAGTGCCTCGACACCATCCAGGGTGACACCACCGGGGTGGTGAACCTGCTCAACCTCTTCTCCGGCGGGGCGCTGCTGCAGCTCTCGGTCTTCGCGCTGGGCATCATGCCCTACATCACCGCGTCGATCATCCTGCAGCTGCTGACCGTCGTGATCCCCCGGCTGGAGCAGCTCCGCAAGGAGGGCCAGGCCGGTCAGGCGAAGATCACCCAGTACACCCGCTACCTGACCCTCGGGCTCGGTGTGCTGCAGGCCTCGGCGTTCGTGGCCCTGGCCCGCTCGGGCCAGCTCTTCCAGAACCGCTGCGACCAGTTCCCGATCATCCCCACCGGCACCGGCATCCCGGACTGGCTGACGCTGTCCATCCTGGTGATGACGATGACCGCCGGTACCGGCATGGTCATGTGGCTCGGTGAGCTGATCACCGACCGCGGTGTCGGCAACGGCATGTCCGTGCTGATCTTCACCTCGATCGCGGCCCGGCTGCCCAGCGAGGGTTGGAACATCAAGACCAGCCAGGGCTGGGGCAAGTTCGCCCTGGTCATCGCGCTGGTCCTGGTGGTCATCACCGCGGTCACCTTCATCGAGCAGGCGCAGCGCCGGATCCCGGTGCAGTACGCCAAGCGGATGATCGGCCGCCGGATGTACGGCGGCACGTCGACCTACATCCCGCTCAAGGTCAACCAGGCGGGTGTCATCCCGGTCATCTTCGGCTCGTCGCTGCTCTACCTGCCGCAGTTGGCCCTGCAGTTCTTCGACCAGAACGACCCGGGCAAGACCCAGGCGTGGATCCAGAACAACCTGGTCAACCCGAGCAGCCCGATCTACATCGCGGTCTACTTCCTGCTGATCATCTTCTTCACGTACTTCTACGTCTCGATCACGTTCAACCCGACCGAGGTCGCGGACAACATGAAGAAGTACGGCGGGTTCGTGCCGGGCATCCGCCCGGGCAAGCCGACCGCCGACTACCTGGACTTCATCCTCAGCCGGATCACCCTGCCGGGCGCGCTCTACCTCGGCATCGTCTCGATCCTGCCGAACTTCTTCTTCATCTGGCTGGACAACCAGCAGTACCAGAACTTCCCGTTCGGCGGCACCGCTGTGCTCATCATGGTCGGCGTCGGTCTGGAGACCGTGAAGCAGATCGAGAGCCAACTCATGCAGCGGAACTACGAAGGGTTCCTGCGGTAGATGAGACTCGTTCTGGTTGGCCCGCCGGGGGCGGGCAAGGGCACTCAGGCCGAGTTCATCGCCGCGCACCTCTCGGTGCCGAAGATTTCGACCGGGGACATCTTCCGGTCGAACGTCACCCAGGGCACCCCGCTCGGTGTCGAGGCAAAGCGGTACATGGACGCGGGCGAGCTGGTTCCGGACGAGGTCACCATCAACATGGTCCGGGACCGGCTGGCCGAGCCCGACGCCAGCGAGGGGTTCCTGCTCGACGGTTTTCCGCGGACCACTCCGCAGGCGGCCGCTCTGGACAAGCTCCTCGCCGACCTGGGCACGGCCCTCGATCTGGTCCTGGAGCTGGTGGTCGACGACGACGAGGTGATCCGGCGGCTCTCCGGCCGGCGTACCTGCCGGGGATGCGGCAAGATCTGGCACGTCGAGTTCGACGCCACCACCCGGCCGGGCATCTGCGACCGGTGCGGCGCCGAGCTGTTCCAGCGTGACGACGACAAGCCGGAGACGATTGCGACCCGGCTCCGGGAGTACGCCGAGAAGACCGCGCCCCTGGTCGACTACTACGGCGCCCAGGGCAAGCTGGTCGGGATCGACGCCACCGGCCCGGTGGAGGACGTCACCACCCGGGCCATCGACGCCCTGCGGTCGTACGGCGGCTGAGGTCCGGCCGGGCCACGGCGGATAGAGTGCGAACAGCGGGGTACGCGAGACGTGCCCCGCTGTTCGGCAACGAAAGGTAATCGCTCCATGCGTCGTCCCCAGCTGGACATCCAGCTGAAGACCCCTGACCAGATCGAGAAGATGCGGGCCGCCGGGTTGGTGGTGGCTGAGGCGCTTCGCCGGATGCGGGAGGCTGTCGCCCCCGGCGTGAGCACCGCCGATCTGGACGCCATCGCCGAGTCGACCATCCGCGAGGCGGGTGGGGTGCCGTCGTTCAAGGGCTACCACGGCTTCCCGGCGTCGATCTGCTCCTCGGTCAACGAGCAGATCGTGCACGCGATCCCCTCGCCGAAGCAGGTGCTTGCCGACGGCGACCTCATCTCCATCGACTGCGGCGCGGTGCTGGACGGGTGGCACGGCGACTCCGCGATCACGGTCGGGGTGGGCGACGTCGACCCGGCACTGCTGCGAATGGCCGAGGTCGCCGAGGACGCCATGTGGGCCGGTATCGCCGCCGCCGCCCGTGGCGCGGCGAGCGGCAAGGGTCGGCTCACGGACATCTCGCACGCGGTGGAGACCGCCGTCCGCAAGGGCGGCCGGTACGGCATCGTCGACGGTTACGGCGGGCACGGCATCGGCACGGAGATGCACCAGGACCCGCACGTGCTCAACCACGGCCGTCCGGGCAAGGGCCCCCGTCTGGTCCCCGGCATGGCGTTGGCCATCGAACCGATGATCACGATGGCGTCCCCGCGTACCGTCGAGTTGTCCGACGGGTGGACGGTGGTCACCCGGGACGGCTCGGTGGCGGCCCACGTCGAGCACTCGATGGCCCTGCTGCCGGACGGTGTCTGGGTGCTGACCGCTTTCGACGGGGGCCGTGCGCGGCTGGGTGACCTGGTCACCGCCCGCCAGCCAGCCGCCTCCACAACCCCCTAACCCCACCCCCAGCCCAGCTCCGTTGATCATGAAGTTATTGCCCTGACACGCCGGTGAGGGTGGCAATAACTTCATGATCAATAGAGGTGGGAGGGGCGGGCGGGCTGGCGCGGCGGTGGCATGCTTGCCGGTATGGACGGGCGCGACGGGATGCGAGCCGCGGACGCGGACCGTGCGGCGGTGGCCGACCGGTTGCGGGTCGCCCTCGACGAGGGCCGGCTGGATCTGCACGAGTACGACGAGCGGTTGCAGCGGGCCTACGCAGCACGCACGTACGCCGACCTTGAGGCCCTGCTCACCGACCTGCCGCCGGTGACGCCAGCGCAGCGATCCGGCCTGGCCCCGGCCGCCGTGCCGACGGTGAGCCCGCTGGGTGGGCAGCGCGGCCAGGCCCCCACCCGGGGCGTCACCGCCCGCTGGTTGGCTGAGGTGTGGATCCCGTACCTGCGGGTGATCGCCATCGTGGTGACCATCTGGGCGGTGACGTCGCTGCTCAGCCAGGACCTGCTGTACTTCTGGCCAGCCTGGGTGGCGGGGCCGTGGGGTGCGGTGCTGGTGATCCAGACAGTGGCCGGGCTGACCGGGGGAGAGCCCCAGCGCCAAGCCATCAAGCGTCAGCGCCGCCGAGAACGCAAACAGGCAAAGCGCGCCATCAACCCAGACAACCCCCAATAACCCCCGCCCCGCCGCTCCCCGACCCCCGGCCCCCCCGTTGATCATGAAGTTATTGCCATCAGCACCGGCGTGTCATGGCAATAACTTCATGATCAACCGTGCCGAGGGTGGGGGTGGTTGGGTTGGCGCGCGGCGCGGTGGGTGGCCGGTTTGGCGGGTGCCTGCCGGCGGGCGTACACTTTCAGATCGGCGCACAGCGTCCACTCCGGCATGCCCACCCTGCGCTTCGGTGGGACCTGGAGCCGCGGCTGGCGCGGGCTTCTGATTCTGATCAGATTTCCGTGTAAGACGTTGTGGGCCGCCCGGAGCAATCGACGTCAGGACAGCGGAGGACATGCCGAAAAAAGACGGAGCCATTGAGATCGAGGGTCGGGTCATCGAGCCCCTGCCGAACGCCATGTTCCGGGTGGAGCTCGCGAACGGTCACAAGGTGTTGGCTCACATCAGCGGCAAGATGCGGCAGCACTACATCCGCATTCTTCCGGAGGACCGGGTCGTCGTCGAACTCTCGCCGTACGACCTGACCCGCGGGCGCATCGTCTACCGCTACAAGTAGTCCTGACGACGGCCGGGAAGTCCCGTGTCCGTCTTCGACGTCCGGCGTCGCGCATGGCGCGTCCCCGGGCCAGATGGGAAGTAAGGCAACCGTGAAGGTCAAGCCGAGCGTCAAGAGGATCTGCAACAAGTGCCGGGTTATCCGCCGGCACGGCCGGGTCATGGTCATCTGCAGCGACCCGCGCCACAAGCAGCGCCAGGGCTGAGTAAGCCCACACATCACACATGCTCGTCCCAGCCGCGAGCGGTACGCGAGACGTACTTCTTTCGTGGCTGACCCCCGGTCGGAGGCCGGGGCCCGCTTGGGCAGCGACCGATCCCGGTCGCCGGCGCTTGTCGCGTCGGAAAGACGGGACGGCCGGTAGCGGGGTGGGACGGGTCCACACCTCCGCCACACATCACAAGGAGTACGCCCGCACATGGCACGTCTAGTCGGCGTGGATCTCCCCCGCGAAAAGCGGTTGGAGATCGCGCTCACCTACATCTTCGGGGTCGGTCGCACCCGCGCCCTGGAGACGCTCGCCGCCACCGGCATCTCGCCGGACAAGCGCGCTCGGGACCTCACGGACGAGGAGCTCGTGCAGCTCCGCGACCACATCGAGGGCAACTACAAGGTTGAAGGCGACCTGCGCCGCGAGGTCGCCGCTGACATCCGCCGCAAGGTTGAGATCGGCTGCTACGCCGGCATCCGGCACCGCCGGGGCCTGCCCGTGCGTGGCCAGCGGACCAAGACCAACGCCCGGACCCGCAAGGGCCCGAAGCGGACCGTCGCCGGCAAGAAGAAGCCCGGCAAGAAGTAAGACGTAGACCGGAATACGGGTCTGGGTCCGCCGAGCTAGGCCAGGCCGCAACCTGTATCGGGAAGTCAACTAGGAGCGCAGAAGACTTATGCCACCGAAGGCTCGTGCCGGAGCCGCTGTCAAGAAGGTCCGGCGCAAGGAACGCAAGAACGTCGCCCACGGGCAGGCGCACATCAAGAGCACGTTCAACAACACCATCGTGTCCATCACGGACCCGACCGGTGCGGTCATCTCCTGGGCCTCCGCTGGCCAGGTGGGCTTCAAGGGCTCCCGCAAGTCGACTCCGTTCGCCGCGCAGCTGGCCGCCGAGGCTGCCGCGCGTCGCGCCATGGAGCACGGCATGCGCAAGGTCGACGTGTTCGTCAAGGGCCCCGGCTCCGGCCGGGAGACCGCCATCCGTTCGCTGCAGGCCGTGGGCCTCGAGGTCGGGCAGATCTCCGACGTCACCCCGCAGCCGCACAACGGATGCCGTCCGCCGAAGCGTCGCCGGGTCTGAGAGGTAGAGAGAGATGGCTCGTTACACCGGTGCTGACTGCCGCCGTTGCCGGCGGGAGAAGATGAAGCTGTTCCTCAAGGGCAGCAAGTGCGATGGTCCGAAGTGCCCGTTCGAGTCCCGGCCGTTCCCGCCCGGGCAGCACGGCCGCGGCCGCACCAAGGAGACGGAGTACCTGCTCCAGCTCCGCGAGAAGCAGAAGGCCCGCCGCGTGTACGGCGTGCTGGAGAAGCAGTTCCGCGGTTACTACGAGGAAGCCGTCGGCAAGCAGGCCAAGACCGGTGAGGTCCTCCTGCAGATCCTCGAGTCGCGGCTGGACAACGTCGTCTACCGGGCCGGCTACGCCCACTCGCGGGACATGGCCCGCCAGTTGGTCAAGCACGGTCACTTCACGGTGAACGGCAAGAAGGTCGACATCCCGTCGTACCGCGTCAAGGAGCACGACATCATCGAGGTTCGGGGCAAGAGCAAGGAGCTCACCCCGTTCGTCGTCGCGCAGGCCCAGGCCGGCTCGAAGACGGTCCCGGCGTGGCTTGAGGCCATCCCGAGCCAGATGAAGGTGCTCGTGCACTCCCTCCCGGCCCGGCAGGTCATCGACACGCAGGTCCAGGAGCAGCTGATCGTCGAGCTCTACTCCAAGTAGTCCGAGCTCGTTCGGTGGCCCGCCCTCTCCGGGCGGGCCACCGGAACAGTTTGTGTCGTGGGCGTCAAATAGCGGGCGCCCCGGAAGAGAAGAGAAAAGATGCTCATCAGCCAGCGACCCTCCCTGTCCGAGGAGTCGATCAACGAGACCCGGTCGCGGTTCGCCATCGAGCCGCTGGAGCCGGGCTTCGGCTACACCCTGGGTAACTCGCTGCGGCGTACGCTGCTGTCGTCGATCCCGGGCGCGGCCGTCACCTCGATCAAGATCGACGGCGTTCTGCACGAGTTCACCACGATCCCCGGTGTCAAGGAGGACGTGGTCGAGCTCGTCATGAACATCAAGGAGCTGTGCGTCAGCTCCGAGCACGACGAGCCGGTCAGCATGTACCTGCGCAAGCAGGGCCCGGGCGACGTGACCGCGGGTGACATCCAGCCCCCGGCCGGCGTCTCGGTGCACAACCCGGATCTCAAGCTCGCCACCCTCAACGGCAAGGGCCGGCTCGACATGGAGCTGACCGTCGAGCGGGGCCGGGGTTACGTGACGGCCGCGCAGAACAAGCAGTCCGGTGCCGAGATCGGCCGGATCCCGGTCGACTCGATCTACTCGCCGGTGCTGAAGGTGACCTACCGCGTCGAGGCGACCCGTGTGGAGCAGCGCACCGACTTCGACCGGCTGATCATCGACGTCGAGACCAAGCCGTCGATGGGCCCGCGTACCGCGCTGGCCTCCGCCGGTTCGACGCTCGTGGAGCTCTTCGGGCTGGCCCGGGAGCTGGACGAGACCGCCGAGGGCATCGACATCGGGCCGTCCCCGCAGGACGCCCAGCTGGCGGCGGACCTCGCTCTGCCGATCGAGGAGCTGGACCTCACCGTCCGTTCCTACAACTGCCTCAAGCGCGAGGGCATCAACTCCGTTGGTGAGCTCATCGGGCGTACCGAGGCCGACCTCCTCGACATTCGCAACTTCGGTCAGAAGTCGATCGACGAGGTCAAGATGAAGCTCGCCGGGATGGGTCTCGGGCTGAAGGACTCGGCTCCGAACTTCGACCCGGCGCACGTCGTGGACACCTTCGGCGAGGCCGACTACGACACCGACGACTACCGCGAGACCGAGCAGCTCTAGTCCGCGCTGCCGCCACAACTGAGGAGCACCAAAAATGCCCACGCCCACCAAGGGCCCCCGCCTCGGCGGCAGCCCCTCGCACGAGCGGCTGATGCTGGCCAACCTGGCCACTGCGCTGTTCCAGCACGGCAAGATCCAGACCACCGAGACGAAGGCTCGGCGGCTGCGTCCGCTGGCCGAGCAGCTCATCACCAAGGCCAAGCGCGGTGACCTCGCCTCGCGTCGGCGGGTGCTGGGTGTCGTCAAGGACAAGGACGTCGTGTACGCCCTGTTCGACCAGATCGCGCCCCGGTACTCCAACCGCCCCGGCGGTTACACCCGGATCGTGAAGACCGGTCCGCGCAAGGGTGACAACGCGCCGATGGCGATCATCGAGCTGGTGGAGGAGCTTCAGGTCGCCGAGCCGAAGGTGAACAAGAAGACCGCCGCCCGCAAGGCCGCGCAGCAGGACAAGGTCGAGGCACTCGCCCCGACCGAGGAGGCCCCGCAGTCGGCCCAGACCGACCAGGACTCCGACGCGCCGGTGTCGGCGTCCGGTGACACCGACGCCGCCCGCGAGGACAGCGACGAGGCCACCGAGAACAAGGCCTGATCAAGGGCATTGTCGGGCCCGGCACCCTATCGGGGTGCCGGGCCCGACCCGTTACAGGAGGTACGAGGTGGACGAGCTGATCCGGCTGCGGCTGGACGTCTCGTACGACGGCACGGACTTCTCCGGCTGGGCGCCCCAGCCGACCCGGCGCACCGTCGCGGGGGTGCTGGTCGAGACCCTGGACCTTGTCCTCGGCGCCGGCACGGCCACCGGGCTGACGGTGGCCGGGCGGACCGACGCGGGCGTGCACGCCACCGGGCAGGTGTGTCACCTGGACCTGCCGGCCGAGGTGTGGCGGGAGCACGAGGGGCGGCTGCTGCGGCGCCTGGCCCGGCTGCTCCCCACCGACGTGCGGGTACGGGCGATGACCGAGGTGCCGGCCGACTTCGACGCCCGGTTCTCGGCGACCTTCCGACGCTACGAGTACCGGGTCACCGACGCGCCCTTCGGTGCGGAGCCGCTGCGCCGGCACGAGGTGTTGGCCTGGCCGAAGCCGCTGGACCTGGCCGCGCTGAACGCTGCTGCGGGCGGCCTGGTCGGGGAGCACGACTTCGCCGCGTACTGCCGGCGCAAGGAGAACGCGACCACGCTACGCGAGGTGACCCGGCTGGACTGGCGGCGCGACCCGCACGGCATCCTGGTCGCCACCGTCCAGGCCGACGCGTTCTGCCAGGCGATGGTGCGCAGCCTGGTGGGGGCGATGTTGGTGGCGGGCGACGGCCGCCGCCCGGTCGAGTGGCCGGGCAGCCTGCTCACCCGTGCGGCCCGCTCCAGCGAGGTGACAGTGGCGCCGGCGCGCGGGTTGACGCTGGTCGCGGTCGGCTATCCGGCCGATCCGGCGGACTACGCCCGCCGCGCCGACCTCACCCGCCGGCTGCGGGTCCCGATCGAGGGCTGACCGTCGGGTCAGTCGCCCGGCAGGTCGTCATCGCCGCTCTGCGTGCCGTTGTTGTCGCTCGGCGCTGCCGTCGGCTGTGCGGCGGTGCCACCGTCGGCGCGTTGTTGCAGCACTCCACGGCTGAGGTGCAGCTCGATCATGTCGAACAGGATCTCACCGACCTTGGCGTCACCCGCCTTGATCGCTGTTCCGTCCTCGCGGACCACCAGGGCGTACGCCAGGTAGTGCCCTCGTACCTGCCAGCCGACCCGTGCCGGGGCGCTGGCCAGCACGGCGGTGCCGTCGTCTTCGCCGCCGGCGAGGCCACGGAACCTGCCCTGCCGCTCGTCGAGCAGCTGTCGGATCCGGTCCCGGGCTCGTTCCGCGCTGACCTTGTCGGTGAGGTTGAACAGGCCGGCGGTGACCAGGTGCTTTCCGTCGGGTGTTCGCAGCGTGGCCCGGACGATCTGGTTGCAGCCAAGCCGGACCAGTAGGTCGGCGACCTCGCCGGTGGCGGCGACGGCGCAACTTCCACTGGACTGCGTCTTGAGGACCTGGTAGCTCGACTGGGCGTCGCCGAGCTTCAACTCCTTGCCGGGGAAGAGTTCCTTGGCGGTGAGCGGGGCCTGGTCGGTGTCCCGGGAGTCCAGGGCCAGCCGTTCCGCCGGGGCGGACGTCGGTGCGGCGTTCGGTTGGAACGTCGGGGTGGACTGCGGTTGCGGACCTCGTTCGGCGAGCAGCGCGGCGGCACCCAGGCCGCAGAGGGCGAGCAGCACCAGGACGGCTGCGCCGCCGATCAACACCTGCCACAGCCGGCCACCGCCGCGCCGGGCTGGTGGCTCCATCGGCGTCGCCGAGGTATAGACCTGGCCGAGGGGCGTGGCGGGCGGGATCTCGGCACGGGCCGGTGGCGGTGGCGACGCCGACGCCGAGGACGGCAGCGAGGACGCCGACACCGAGGACGACGGCAGCGAGGACGCCGACACCGAGGACGACGGCAGCGAGAGCTGGTTCGGCCGGGGCAGCGACGGCGTGGGGAAGCGTGACGGAGAGGGCCCGGCCGGCGGGGGCGGCCCGGTGCCGAGCACCGACAGGTCGGACCCGGGCTCCGGGTACTCCTCGAAAGCGTCCTCATCGGACTCGTACCGATACACCATGTGGCCCAGAGTAAGAGTCATTGTCCCTTTTGGGGATAATTTCGGGGAAATGTACGTGCAGGCCGAGTCAGGGCCAGTCCGGGCCGGTGCGAGAATTGCCGACGTGACCGGCGACCACTACTTCTCCGCTCAGCCCGCCAGCGACGCCCCGGCGCGCGAGGTCGAGTTCACCGTCGCCGACCGCGACTACCGGCTCGCCTCGGCCGGCGGGGTCTTCTCCGCCAGCCGGCTCGACCCGGGCACCGCGGTGCTCCTGCGCAAGGCCGAGCTGCCCGCCGCCGACACCAGCGGCGACCTACTCGACCTGGGCTGCGGATTCGGACCGATCAGCTGCGTGCTGGCCGACCTCGCACCGACGAGCACCGTCTGGGCCGTCGACGTCAACGCCCGTGCCCGCGAGCTGACCGCCGCCAACGCGGTCCGGGTCGGTGCCGGCGACCGAGTCCACGTCAGCGCGCCCGACGAGGTGCCGGCGGACGTCCGGTTCACCCAGATCTGGTCCAACCCACCCATCCGGATCGGCAAGGACGGGCTGCACGAGCTGCTGCTGCGCTGGCTGCCCCGGCTCGCACCGGACGGCGTCGGCTGGCTGGTCGTCGCCCGGCACCTCGGCGGTGACTCGTTGCAGCGCTGGCTCACCGAGCAGAACTGGCAGGTGGAGCGGCACGCCAGCCAGAAGGGCTTCCGGGTGCTACGAGTCACCCGGTAATTGGATGTACCCCCCGGCCCTCCCTGGGGCAGGATCCCCGCGTGGGATACGTGGATGTGGCAGGGGTCGGGCACATCCTGCCCGACGGTCGGGAACTCTTCGCCGACGTGTCGTTCCGGGTGGGAGAGGGCGCCAAGATCGCCCTGGTCGGCCCGAACGGCGCGGGGAAGACGACTCTGCTGAGGATGGTCGCCGGCGACCTGCCGGTGCGCAGCGGCGTCGTCGCACGTGCCGGTGGGCTGGGCGTCATGCGCCAGTTCATCGGCATGATCGGAGACGAGTCGACGCTCGCCGACCTGGCGTTGTCGTTGGCCCCGCCCGCACTGCGCGACGCCGGCCGCCGGCTCGGCGAGACCGAGACGGCCATGCGGGCGGCCGAGGCCCGCGGAAAGTTCAGCAACGCCGCCGGCAAGGCCCAGTTGGCGTACGCGGACGCGCTCGGTGCCTGGGGGGAGGCCGGCGGCTACGACGCCGAGGTGCTCTTCGACACCGTCGCGACGATCGTGCTCGGCCAACCCTGGGATGCTGTCCGGGACCGGCCGGTGCGCACCCTCTCCGGCGGTCAACAGAAGCGTTTCGCCCTCGAGCTGCTGTTGCGCGGCCCGGACGAGGTGCTGTTGCTCGACGAGCCGGACAACTTCCTCGACGTGCCCGGCAAACGGTGGCTGGAGGCGCGACTGCGCGAGTCGAGCAAGTCGGTGCTCTACGTCTCGCACGACCGCGAGTTGCTGGCCCAGAGCGCCGACCGGGTGGTCGCCGTCGAGGGTGGCAGCGCCTGGGTGCACCCGGGTGGCTTCGCGAGCTGGCACGATGCCCGAGTCGCCCGGCACGCCCGCCTCGACGAGCTGCGTCGGCGCTGGGACGAGGAACACCAGAAGCTGCGCGAGCTGATGCTGATGTACAAGCAGAAGGCCGCGTACAACGACGGGTTGGCCTCGCGCTACCAGGCCGCGCAGACCCGATTGCGCAAGTTCGAGGAGGCCGGGCCGCCGCCCGTACCGCCGAAGGACCAGGACATCCGGATGCGGCTGGCCGGCGGGCGGACCGGCAAGCGCGCGGTCGTCTGCGAGCAGCTTGAGCTCGACGGCCTGACGTTCCCCTTCGACCTGGAGATCTGGTACGGCGACCGGGTGGCGGTGCTCGGCGCCAACGGCACCGGCAAGTCGCACTTCCTGCGGTTGCTGGCCCGGGGCGGCACCGACCCGGACCCGGCGAACGGGCCGGTGGACGGCGCGGGAGCGCTTGCCCCGGTGGCGCACGCCGGTGTGGCCCGGCTCGGTGCCCGGGTCCGCCCCGGGCACTTCTCGCAGACCCACGACCGCCCGGAGCTGATGTCGAAGACCCTTGTCGAGATCCTCTGGCGGGGCGACGAGCACCGCACCGGGATGGACCGGCACGCCGCCATGGGGGTGCTGAGTCGGTACGAATTGGCCGCGCAGGGCGACCAGCGCTTCGGCACGCTCTCCGGCGGTCAGCAGGCCCGCTTCCTGGTGCTGCTGTTGGAGCTGTCCGGGGCGACCCTGCTGCTGCTCGACGAACCCACCGACAACCTGGACCTGGCCAGCGCGGAAGCCCTCGAAGCGGGCCTGAACGCCTTCGAGGGGACGGTGATCGCGGTCACCCACGACCGATGGTTCACCCGGTCCTTCGACCGGTTCGTGCTGTTCCGGGGCGACAACGAGGTGGTGGAGACCCCGGAACCGGTCTGGGACGTCGGCTGATCCCCGCCGCCCTGCCCGACCGGCTCTGCGCCGTCGAGGGGGGTGGTTGCTGTCGCGCTCGCTGGTATCCGCCCTCGCTCGCCGAAGCGCTGGTGGCTGGTGGCTGGGAGGCCGGATTCCTGCTCGCCGGAGCGGCGAAGGCCAGCGCCGGTGGAGACAGCGGCTACGTCGCCGGCTGCCTGTTCCGGGCCGTCGGCGTGCTCGAGGAGCGGGCGCAGGCACTGCTTGGCGCTGTCGGCCGCAGCCCCGCCGAGCTGATCGCCACCCTCGGAGCCGCCCGCCAGTTGGTCTCGGAGGTGGTCGGTTGAGCCACCGCCGAGGTGTCTCGCACCAGGCCGGCATAGGGTGGATAGGGTGGATCTCGTGACTGAGTTAACGCTTCCACACGGATGAATCCAGCGGATTTCCGGCTCGGACCGCATTCGACCCCGCACCCCGAAGGGAGGGGGTCACATGTCTTACGTCGTCAGCACCGGCACGGTCGCGCTCTACCGTGGCGAGGATCGCTCTCGCGGCATTGAGGTCACGGCAGGCGGTGAAGCCACAGACCGCGCACTCGAAGACTCTGACGTTCAACCCGATGCGCTGCTTGGCTCTCGCCGCGCACGAGGAACACGTCATGGTCGTGTAGGCGGGCGGAACCAACACCACCTTCCGGCCCGCCCGCGTACCCTGCTGGATCAGCTCCCGCTTGGCCGCGCCGATCGCGGCATCAGCTGCCTTACGTGCCATCGTGGATTTGGCCAGGAACGTCGGTTTAAAGTCTTCCACGGCGATCACTTGGTGGTTGTCGACGACTCGTTTCGCCCACTGCCGGGAGTCGTGGCTGTTTTGTCGGGCTGCTTTCTTGTGCAGCTTCGCCGCCGCGTGCTTGGCCCTGTGGTAGCCGTTGGACTGGGAGTGGCCCTTCGGGCGGCGCCGGCGAGCCATCTTCCGCTGCGCCCTGGCCAACTCGGCGGCGCACCGCTTGCGATGTCCGAGGTGTGGCAGGTCGAATCGGGCATCGGTGGTGGTGGCGGTGGTACTGACACCCCAGTCAACGCCGATCGCCCCGGCCGCCTCGGGTGCGGCGGCGACCTCGCGGCGGACGACGAACGACGCGTACCAGTGCCCGAGGCTGTCTTGGTAGACACGCACGCTGGTTGGCGGGGACGGCAAATCCCGAGACCAGACGACGGGCATGGTGATGCCACCGGCAAGGCGCAGCCGCTCGTCGGCCATGGTGAAGCCACGCAGGGTGTACTCCATGCTGGGCAACGAGCGTTTGCGGGCTTTCGCCTTCGGTCGTCCCCGGCCTTTGACGGTGAACGAATGGCGCAGCGCCGCCGCGTAGGTGCGCAGCGTTTGTTGCTGAGCGACCTGCGAGCCGGCGCGCAGCCAAGCGTTTCGGGCGCGGGCTTCAGTAAGCATCTTAGAAAGGCTGCCGAAGGTGGGCTTCGCGCCGACCTTCTGCTGGTGCACGGCTTCGTTCCATAGGAATCGGCAGCGGCCCCATTCAGCGAGCAGTGCGGCCGTCGTGGTCGCGCCGGGGCGCAGCCGGTAGGTGTAGCGCACTACCTCCATCACAACAATCACTATAAGCACGATTGACGCAGGAGATGTCTCGTGAACGACCTGATGACCTATCGCCGGCTGGGCGACTCCGGGCTCGTGGTTTCCGTGGTCGGCATCGGCTGCAACAACTTCGGCCGCAAGCTCGACCTCGACGGCACCCGTGCGGTGGTGGACGCCGCCCTGGACGCCGGGATCAACCTTTTCGACACCGCCGACATCTACGGTGAGCCGCAGGGCGCCTCCGAGGAGCTGCTCGGGCAGGCGCTCAAGGGCCGCCGGGACGACGTGGTGGTGGCCACCAAGTTCGGCATGGACATGAACGGCCTCAACGGGCCCGACTTCGGGGCACGGGGTTCGCGCCGCTACATCGCCCGCGCCGTCGAGGCGTCGCTGCGTCGGCTCGGCACCGACCACATCGACCTGTACCAGATGCACGAGCCGGACCCGGGCACCCCGATCGACGAGACCCTCGCCGCCCTGGACGACCTGGTCCGCGACGGCAAGGTGCGCTACCTGGGCAATTCCAACTTCACCGGGTGGCAGATCGCCGACGCGGACTGGGTCGCCTCGTCGAACGGGCGGGCCCGCTTCATCAGCGCCCAGAACCACTACAGCCTGCTGGAGCGGTCGGTGGAGACCGAGGTGATCCCGGCGTGTGAGCGGTTCGGCCTGGGGATGCTGCCGTTCTTCCCGCTCGCCAACGGTCTGCTCACCGGCAAGTACCGGCGCGAGGCTCAGCCGCCCGCCGGCAGCCGGCTCTCCGGCGGTGGCCGCTACGCCGAGCGGCTCGCCGCAGCCGACTGGGACACCATCGAGGCGATCGAGGCGTACGCGGGCGAGCGGGGTCTGAGCATGCTCCAGGTGGCGATCGGCGGGCTGGCCGCCCAGCCGGCGGTGACCTCGGTGATCGCCGGTGCCACCACCCCCGAGCAGGTCCTCGCCAACGCCGCCGCCGGCACCTGGGAACCCACTGACGAGGACCTGGCGGCGCTGCGCGCCATCCTCTGAGCCGTACGGACGACGGGCCGGGCCGCTCGTCGCGGCCCGGCCCGTCGGTGAATCGCCTGTCGGTCAGGTGGTGGTGCGGCGGCGGCCGAACAGCATGGCCACCACCATCGCCAGGGCGACGAGGACCAGGCCGGCCGCCGCGAACGGCCACCAGCCCGCACCACCCGCGTCGTCCGCCGGCTTGTTCACCGCGACCGGCTCGGGCGCGGGCGGAGTCTGCGCGGCCCGGGCCTGCACCGTTGCGGTGGCCTTGCCGGACAGGGGGGCGGGGGAGTTGACGGTTACCTTCCACGTGCCGGCGGTGAGCACCGGACCGCTGCTGTAGAAGCCCTGTCCCTCGGGCTGCGGTTCCAACTGCACCGGCCCGACCTTCTGCCCGTCCGGGCCGGTGGCCGTGAGGACCAGACGTACCACCTGGTCCAGTCGACGCCCATCGGTGTAGGTGGCCTGGATGGTGACCCCCTCGGCACCGTCGCCGGCCACCACGAGTTTGAGTTTGTCGGCCTGGGCGGCCTGGGCGGCCACCGGGGCGGCGGCGAACAGGGTCAGAGCCAGCCCGACGACCACGGCGGCCAACACCTTGCGGACACCCGTCATGGACATCTCCTCACTACGGATGAGGGAGGCCCCTCCCCGACGCCGCAGCGTCGGAGAGGGGCCTCGTCGGATCAGAGCTGGCGACCGGGCGCGAGCCTGGTGGCATCGCCACCGAGTCGTCCCGTGCCCTTGACCGTCTCGCCGTCGTTCGCCTTGACCCCGGCCTTACTGGCCGCGCCGCCGAGCCGAACGATCATGGCGTCGGCGTCCCGGATCAGGACGTCCCGAATCTCCGCCTCGCCCACCAGTGCGGTGTCGGAAGCGAGCGTCCGGAACGCGGTCAGCTGCCGCACCGCCGCCTTGTCGTCACCGGCCGCCTCGGACTTGCGGACGGCGTCGAGCTTGTTGCTCAGCTGCTTGTGCGCCTTGGTCGAGAGCCGACCCGTCGCCTTGAACCGGTCCAGCAGACCCTGCATGTCCCGGAACGAGGTGGTGACGAAGAACCGGACCGTCGAGGTGGTCTCGTTGCCCGCCTTGTCGGTCGCGGTCACGGTCAGCTCGTGCAGGCCGAGCGACAGCTCGTACATGGCCTGCAGGGTGCCGCTGGCGTACGCCTGGCCGTCCAACTTGCCGACCACGGTCGCGATGCCCGAGGTCGGGTCGACAGCCTGCCAGGACACTCGGACGTCCTGGCTGTCGCCGTAGAGCTGGCCGTCGGCGATACCGGAGACCAGCAGCGTCGGCTTGGCGCCGTCGATCTTCAAGACCGCCGACTTGAGCGTCTCGGCGTTGCCGGCCTTGTCGGTCGAGCGGTACAGCAGCTCGTGCTGCCCGTCACCGGTCACCTCGACCGGCGTCGTGTACGGCGTCCACGCGCCACCGTCGAGCGACCACTCCACCGTCTTGACGCCGGAACCGGCGTCGGTGGAGGCCAGCACGACCGGGATCGTCCCGTTGTGCCAGCCGGCGTCGTTCGCCGGAGCGAACGTCGCCGTGGTCACCGGCGCGGTGGCGTCGATCTTGACCGAGACGGTCTTGGTCTCCTCCACGTTGCCGGCCTTGTCGGTCGAGCGGAACCGCAGCTCGTGCTCGCCATCGCCGCTGACCTCCACCGGGGCGGTGTAGTCCGTCCAGGTGGTGGCCCCGTCCAGCTGGTACGCCGTGCCGGCGAGCCCGCTACCGCCGGCCTCGTCGGCACCGGTGAGCGTGATCGTCACCGGCCCGGTGTGCCACCCGTCGGTCGGGGTTCCGGACACCGCCGCCGTGGTCACCGGCGCGGTCTCGTCGGCCACCTCCGTGCTCAACCGGAAGTAGTCGAACGCGGCGGTCTTCGAGGCCGTCTGGTTGGCGCCGAGGGTGAACAGCCCGACCTTCGGGGTGGCACCCACCGCGGTGTTGGTCAGCGCCTCCAACGCGGTCCAGGTCGTCCCGTCAGCCGAGTACGACGCGGTGAACGTGTCGCCTACGCGTGCCAACCGCAGATGCCACACCGCCGAGGTGAGGCTGGCTGCCTCCGGCTGCGGGTTCTGGACCGCCCCGGCGATCTCGCTGCGGAACTCGATCCGCCGCGTCACCGCCTGGCCGGCCTGGTTGTCCGCGATGAAGTCGAACTTCAGGTAGTTGTCGTCGTCCGCCTGCACGAGCAGACCGGCCTGCTGGTACTGCTCGTTCAGCAGGCTGCCGTCGACCTTCGTCTCCAGGGTCCAGTCGCCCGACGGCGCGGTCTGGAGGATGAAGTTCTTCGGCCCGGTGTTGTCGGTGCCGTAGATGTCACCGTTGGGCACGTCGATGCGCAGCGCGCCACCGGTGACCCGGTAACCGGTCGGGTCCTCCCGCAGGATCGCGTCCCACCGGCACTTGTCCAAGGTGTCACCGTTGAACTCGTCCGACGGGTCGACCGGCCCAGCCGGGGCGTCCGGCGTAACCAGGAACGAGTCGAAGGCCGCGTCGACGACCGGTGCCTCGGTGCCGCCGTTGAGCGCGAAGACACCGATGCGGGGGTTGGCGATGCCGTCGAGCGCTGCCGAACGGCCGACCGGGGTGAAGGTCTGTCCGTCGGCCGACACGGCCGCGGTCAGGTTCGTCCCGTCGCTGGTGATCCGCAGGTGCACGGTGTCACCCGCCGGAGCGGCGATCCTGTCGGCCGCCTCGTTGCGCGGCGTGGCGGCGGTCTCCCGGATGAACTCCACCGACCGGCTGCCGTTGTACAGCAGGTCCAGCTTGGCGTAGTTGTCGTCGTCGCCGTACACCAGTAGGCCAGCCTGCTGGTAGTTGGCCGTCACCGGCAGAGTGACCTTGGTGGTCATCTCCCAGGCGCCGGTCGGAGCCGCCTGGAGCACCAGGTTGGTGGCATCGTTGCGGGCGCCGTACAGGTCACCCACCGCCGTGGGCAGCCGCAGCGAGCCGCCACTGACCGAGTAGAGCTGGTTCTCCCGGATGACGCTGGTCCAGCGCTCCTTGTCGAGGCTGTTGCCGTTGAAGTCATCCGAACGCGCCCCGAAGCAGGACGTGTCCGGAGCGTCCACCCGCACCGGCACCGTGGCGTACGCCTTGGCGCCCTTGCTGTCGGTCACCGTGAGGGTGGCCGTGAAGGTGCCCGCCGTGGTGTAGGTGTGACTGGCGTCCAGTGTGGTCGCCGTGCCTCCGTCACCGAAGTCCCAGGCGTACGTCAACGGGGTGTCGCCCTCGGCGTCGGTGGCCGTGCCGTCGAAGGCGACGGTGACCGGTGCGGTGCCGGTGGCCGGGGTGGCCGTGGCGCTGACCACCGGCGGCGCGTTCTCGGTGACACCGCGACCGACGAAGTCCATCCAGTTGACGTTGAACAGCGAACCGGAGCCGCCGTTCGGGTCCCGGGCCAGGAAGAACAGCGAGCCGCTCGCGGCACCGGTGACCGGCGCGCTCACGTCCGTGTACGTCTGCCACCCGCCGGTTGCCGGCACGGTGGCCGTGGCGACCACCGGTCCGTCGACCGCACCCGCGCGGACCTCGATCCGACCACCTGCGGCGGCCGAAGCTGCCCGGAAGCGGATCTCGGTGATGTTGGTCAGGTCCGCCGGAGCGACCGACCACCAGTCGCCGTCCTCGATGAACGCGATGCTCTGACCGCCGCCCGCGGTGTCGGTGGCGGCTTCCCGCTGCACGCCGGCGTCGCCGCCGCCGGTGCTCACCGGGGCGCGCCCGGTGGCGGTGAAGTACTCGGCCTGCTTCTGCTTGGGCTGGAGGACCTCGATCTGCCGGCCGGTCAGGGCACCGGAGCCGCCGGCACCACCCTCGTCGGTGTAGGTGGCCTCGAAGACCGCGAAGACGTTCGCCTCGGCGCCGTGCCCGGAGGCGAGCGACGTCTGGACGGTGCCGGTGCAGCCGGTGTGCTGCTCCAGCGGGTGGGCGTGCTCGTCGTGACCGAGCAGCACCTGCAGCTGCACCTTGTCACAGTCGATCTGCCCGTCCTCCGGGTCGGTCACCTTGATCGAGTAGCGGACCTGGTCGCCCCAGTCGAAGAAGCCGCCGTCCGGTGGGAACTCGATGGTGACCGTCGGCGCGGTGTTGCCCACGGTCACCGGCACGTTGGCCACCGCGGTCCGGCCCTTGGGGTTGGTGACGGTGAGCTGGGCGGTGTAGTTGCCGGCCGTGGCGTAGGTGTGCGTCGGGTTGGCCTCGGTCGAGGTCTGCCCGTCGCCGAACGTCCAGGCGTAGGTGAGCGCCCCACCGTCCGGGTCCCGGGAGCCGGCGCTGGAGAACGTGACGGTCAACGGCGCCGGACCCGAGGTCGGGTTGGCGGACGCCGCCGCGATCGGTGCACGGTCACCGGCGGTGTAGTCGATCCGGTAGACGCCGGAGTTGTCGTTGTTGCCACCGAAGCCGCTGCCCCACTCGATCAGGTACAGCGCGCCGTCCGGACCGAACTCGAAGTCCATCGGCCGGATCATGCTCATGCCGGTGAGCAACTGGTTGATGTCCACCAACGACTTGCCGTCGGCGGTCACCTGCATGGTGTACATCTTGTTCTGGTTCCACTCGCCGAGCAGCGCCTTGCCGTCGTAGTACGCCGGCCACTTGCGGGTGGAGTTGAGGTCGGCATCGTAGCGGTAGACCGGGCCGCCCATCGGGGCACCACCGCCGCCGATCTCCGGGTAGCGCGCGTCACCGGCGTACCCGTAGTCGACGGTCGCCGGAACCACCGGCGGGAGGTTGGTCAGGCCGGTGTTGTTGGGCGAGTCGTTCACCGGTGCGGCGCAGTCGAACTTCGGGCCGCTCGGGCCGGACGGGAACGTGTAGTCGTTGTACGCCTCGTTCGTGCCCGTGCAGTACGGCCAGCCGTAGTTGCCCGGGGTGACGATGTTCCACTCGACCAGACCACGGGGGCCCCGGTTCGGGTTGTCCGAGTTGGCGTCCGGCCCGTAGTCCGCCACGTACAGCGTGTTGGTCTTCGGGTCGGTGCCGATGCGGAACGGGTTGCGGAAGCCCATCGCGTAGATCTCGGGACGGGTCTTCTCGGTGCCGGCCGGGAAGAGGTTGCCCGACGGGACCGTGTACGTCCCGTCGTCCTCCGGGTGGATCCGGATCACCTTGCCGCGCAGGTCGTTGGTGTTGGCGGAGGTGCGCTGCGCGTCGTAGTCCTGGCGGCCCGCCCGCTCATCGAGCGGCGAGTACGAGTTCGACTCGAACGGGTTGGTGTTGTCACCGGTGGCCAGGTAGAGGTTGCCGTCGCTGTCGAAGGCCATGCTGCCGCCGGCGTGGCAGCAGGTGTTGCGCTGGGTGTCGACCCGTAGCACCTGCTTCTCGCTGGCCAGGTCGATGGTGTCGCCCGTCACCGTGAAGCGGGACAGCAGGTTGCGGGTGACCCCGTCGTTCGGGGCGTAGTACAGGTACACCCAGTTGTTGGTGGCGAAGTCCGGGTCGAGCCGGATGCCGATCAGACCGTCCTCGTTGCCGGTGAAGACGTCCAGGTCGACGGCGGTGACGGTGTTGCCGGTGTCCGGCTTCACGATCTGCACGCGGCCGTCGCGCTCGATGTAGAAGACCCGCCCGTCGGGGGCGACGTCCAACTCCATCGGGTTGCTGGTGTTGCTGTCCAGCGTGACCTTCTCGAAGTTGGCGGTCTTCGAGGCGCCGCAGTCGGCGTTCTCGACGCCGGCCGCGGTGCGGATGCCGCCGAGCAGGTGGGAGAGGAACTCGGGCTCGGCGTACGACTCCCGGGTATGCCCGCCGCCGGTGTACCAGGAGCGGCCACCGTCGAAGTCCTGACACCAGGCGATCGGGTGGTCCGCACCCATCGCGCCGGCACCGGCGGTGTAGCTCTTCTCGTCCAGGCTGGCCAGCACGTGCACGTCCGGCCGCGGGTTGGTCTGGAAGTTGTACCACTCGTCGAACCGGGACCAGCGGTCCGGCAGCCCGGCGGTGGACGGGTGCGCGTGGTCCTCCACCTTCACGGTGGCCTGCTGGTTCTGCGGGTGGTTGGCGAAGTACGCGCCGACCAGGTCGCCGTACCAGGCCCAGCTGTACTCGGTGTCCGACGCGGCGTGGATGCCGACGTAGCCGCCGCCGGCCTGGACGTAGCGCTCGAACGCCGCCTGCTGCTCGGCGTTGAGCACGTCACCGGTGGTGGAGAGCCAGATCACCGCCTTGTACTTCGCCAGGTTGGCGTCGTTGAATGCGGCGCCGTCCTCGGAGTTGTCCACGGTGAATCCGTTTTCGGCGCCGAGTTGCTGGATGGCGGCGATGCCGGTCGGGATGGAGTCGTGCCGGAAGCCGGCGGTCTTGGAGAAGATCAGGACGGAGAAGGGATCGGCTGCGGCCTTTGGCGCCTTGGGCACCACCTGGCTGACCGGGGCTGCGGCTTGCGCATCCCGTGGGGGGACCTGGGCGGCAGCCTGGGCGGGCGCGCCGAACAGGGTGGTCGAGGCCATGGCCAGGGAGATCAGGGTTGCGGTGATGGGTACGCGGGCACGACGAGAACGGGACACGCCGCCTCCTGTGTCGTAGTGACAGAGAGCTCGCGGGAGTCGGCTCGCCGAACGCCCTCCCTCATGGAGCCGGTGGTGACGCCGTGCCAGGGTGCCCCACCGACATTTTGTCGAATCGCTGAACAAATTAATTCGGCTGGCTCGATGTCGGGCAAGATGCCGGCGGGTAACGGTTCTGCAACGGCGGGCGACATTCCGAACAGGACCGTATGAAGTGCCCCATCGATCTTCCTCATCCCGGCCCGCCCGGCCACCGCCGAGCCCGCCTTGGCAGGCCGGCGGATCTGTCGTACGGTGACACGCAAGTAACCCACGGGAGCCCGGTGTACCGGGCTGAGAGGGGGGCTGACAGCCCCCGACCGTCGAACCTGATCCGGGTAATGCCGGCGCAGGGAGGAGCGTTGCCGTGCCGTCCATAGGGCGACTGCATCTGATCACCGACACCCGACCCGGGTGCGACCCGCTCACCGTGGTCCGGGCCGCCCTCACGGCGGCCCGCGCCGACCTGGTGGTGCAGGTCCGCGTCGAGGATTCCGCCACCGACCGCGAGGCGTACGACCTGGCCCGACGGGTCCTGGCGCTCTGCGCGTCGTACGAGGCGACCTGCCTGGTCAACGACCGGCTGCACGTGGCGCTGGCGGTCGGTGCCGACGGCGGGCACGTCGGTGCCGAGGACCTGCCGGTCGCCGCCGCCCGCCGGGTGCTCGGCCCCGCCGCGGTGCTGGGAGCCACCGCCCGCGCACCGGAGGCGGCGACGTCGGCGGTCGCGGCCGGAGCCAGCTACCTGGGCGTCGGGCCGTGCCACACCACCAGCACCAAGTCCGGCCTACCCGACCCCATCGGGCCGGCCGGGGTACGCGCCGTCGTCGACGCCGTCGACGTGCCGGTCATCGCGATCGGCGGAGTGACCGCCGCGCGGGTGCCGGCGCTGCGGGACGCCGGGGCGTACGGGGTGGCGGTGGTCGGTGCCCTCTCCGCCGCCGCCGATCCAGCGCGGGCGACGGCCGAGTTGCTCCGGGCACTGACGTGTTAGCAGGGGGCCCTTCCTCTACGAAAGCCGTTAACAAGGGGCCCTTCCTTGCGGATGTGGCGGTGGTGGGGGCAGGGCCGATCGGGTTGTCCATCGCCTGGCGCTGCGCCGCCCGGGGGCTGCGGGTGGTGGTGCACGATCCGGCACCCGGATCGGGGGCCGCGGCGGTTGCCGCCGGCATGCTCTCACCGGTCGCCGAGGCGTACTTCGGTGAGCGGCAGCTGACCGAGTTGCTCCTCGCGTCCGCCGCCCGTTGGCCGGCGTTCGCGACCGAGCTGACCGAGGTGACCGGAGTCGAGATCGGCTACCGGACCGAGGGCACCCTGATGGTCGGCCTGACCGGCGACGACCTGGCCGAGGCGCGCCGGTTGTGGGCGTACCAACAGGGGTTGGGTCTGCCCGTGACGCCGCTGCGCCCCAGCGAGCTGCGCGACCGCGAACCGGCGCTCGCCCCCCGGGTGCGCGGCGGCGCGCTCGCGCCCACCGACCACCAGGTAGACCCCCGACTGCTGGTGCCGGCGCTGCGCGCGGCCGCGCAGCGGGCCGGCGCGGTGCTCGTGCCGCAACCGGTCCGGCGCCTGTCCGATGTGGATGCCGAGGTCACCGTGGTCGCCGCCGGCTGTGGCGCTGCAGCGCTCACCGGCCTGCCGGTGCGGCCGGTGAAGGGCCAGATCCTCCGGCTCCGCGCGCCCGACGGCGTCGCGCCGGGCTTCCGACACGTGATCCGGGGGTACGCCGACGGCGAGCCCGTCTACCTGGTGCCCCGTGCCGACGGCGAGGTCGTGCTCGGCGCGACGGTCGAGGAACGGGCGGACACCACTGTCACCGCCGGTGCCGTGCAGCGCCTGCTCCGCGCCGGAATCGACCTGCTGCCCGAGCTGGCCGAGTACGACCTGGTCGAGGCGGTCGCCGGGCTGCGCCCGGGCACACCGGACAACGCGCCGATCCTCGGGCCGCTGCCCGGCCGGCCGGACGTCCTGGTCGCCACCGGGCACCACCGGCACGGCATCGTGCTCACCCCGATCACCGCCGACCTGATCGCCGACCTGGTGCTCGGCGGGGTTCCCGATCCGCTGCTCGCGCCGTTGCGGGCCGACCGGTTCGACAGCGCGGGCTCGGACGGAGCTGAACCGACAATGGAGGGGGACCGGTGGAGTTGACGGTGAACGGGGCCGGGCGCGTCGTGCCCGGTGGCACGTCGGTGGCCGACCTGGTACGCGACATCGTGCCCGAACAGCGTGGGGTGGCGGTCGCTGTCAACGGGGAGGTCGTACCCCGGGTCGGGTGGCCGGCCACGGCGCTGCGCGACGGCGACCGGGTCGAGGTGCTCACCGCGGCGCAGGGCGGGTGAGCGGCATGCCGTTCGAGCTGGGTGGGGAGACGTTCACCTCGCGGTTGATCCTCGGCACCGGCGGTGCCGCGAACCTGCACGTCCTGGAACAGGCGATCCGGGCGTCCGGCACCGAGCTGGTCACGCTGGCGCTGCGTCGCGTGGGCACCGCGCCCGGTTCCACCGGCGGGCTGCTGGAGTTGCTGGACCGGTGCGGGGTACGCCTGCTGCCGAACACCGCCGGCTGCCACACCGCGACCGAGGCGGTGAAGGTGGCCCGGCTGGCCCGGGACGCGTTCGACACCGACTGGGTCAAGCTGGAGGTGATCGGCGACGAGCGGACGCTGCTGCCCGACGGGGTGGAGTTGCTCCGCGCCGCCGAGGAGTTGGTCGCCGACGGCTTCACCGTGCTGCCGTACACCAGCGACGACCCGGTGCTGGCCCGCCGCCTCGCCGACGTGGGCTGTGCCGCGGTGATGCCGGCCGGCTCCCCGATCGGGTCGGGGCTCGGCATCGGCAACCCGCACCACATCCGGCTCATCAGGCAGGGCGTGGGCGTCCCGGTGATCCTCGACGCGGGCATCGGCACCGCCTCCGACGCCGCCCTCGCGATGGAGTTGGGCTGCGACGCGGTGCTGCTGGCGAGTGCGGTGACCCGGGCCGAGGACCCGGTGGCGATGGCGACCGCGATGCGGTACGCGGTCGAGGCGGGCCGGTTGGCTGCTGGCGCCGGCCGGATCGCCCGACGCTTCCACGCGCTCCCCTCCACCTCCGACGCGGGAAGACCCGACCTGTGACCGGGCCGCAGCAGCCGAAGGGCCAGGCGCCGTCCGTAGATCTTGGAAGGAACAGGCCCCGCCAGGGGCATTTTCCTTCCAAGATCTCGTCGGAGAGCGTGCCGTCGGGCGTTGTCGTGTTGACCGACCGGCTCGTCGGGCGGGATGGGCTCGACCGGGTCGTGGCGGGAGCGGTGGCCGGGGGAGTGCGCTGGGTGGTGCTACGGGAGAAGGACCTGCCCCGTGCCGAACGCGCCGCCCTCGCCGCCGACCTGCGTGCGATCCTCGCCGACGTGGGCGGGACCCTCGTCGTGGCCGGCCCCGACCCGCTCGGCGGCGACGCGGTCCACCTGCCGGCCGCCGGCCCGTACCCACCGCCGACCCACACCCTGGTCGGCCGTTCCTGCCACCACCAGAACGAGCTGGACCGCCTGACCACCGAGCACTACGCCACCATCTCCCCGGTCTGGCCCACGAAGACAAAACCGGGTTACGGCCCACCCCTGGGACCGGACGGCCTGCGCAAGCTGGTCGAGGTCAGTCCCGTGCCGCTGCTGGCCCTCGGCGGAGTCGAAACCCCAGCACAGGTAACCGCCTGCGTAGGAGCAGGAGCAGCAGGAGTAGCAGTCCTGGGCGCGATCATGCGAGCCGGAGACCCCGCCGAGACAGCCGCAACCCTGATCAGCGCCTATGAAGAGGCGGTCACCCCGGTGCTGACCCAAACCCGGCGCGGGGTCACCCAGGTCTCCACGGCAGGGCTGCGTCCGACCGTGCCCACGCAGGGATCAGGCCTGACCGCCCGGAGTGGGCACGGTCGGCCGCAGCCCTCAACCGCAACCACGGAGGAGAAGTGACACCAAGCACAATCCTCACCATCGCCGGCTCCGACTCCGGCGGCGGCGCAGGCATCCAGGCCGACCTCAAGGTCTTCGCGGCGCTGGGCGCGTACGGCACCAGCGTCCTCACGGCGGTCACCGCGCAGAACACCCGGGGTGTCGACGCCGTCCTGCCGATGCCTCCGCGCACGGTCACCGAGCAGTTGGACAGCGTGCTCGCCGACTTCGCCGTCGCTGCGGTCAAGACAGGGATGCTCGGTACCCCGGCGGTCGCCGACGTGGTGGCCGAGGCCGCACGGGCCGGTCGGCTGCCGCACCTCGTTGTCGACCCGGTGCTGGTCGCCACCAGTGGTCACCGGCTCGGCGTGGTGGACGCGGTGCAGCGGCTGCTGCCGTACGCCACTGTGGCGACGCCGAACTGCGCGGAGGCCGCGGCCATCACCGGGCGTCCGGTCGACGACGTGGCCGGGATGGTCGTGGCCGCCGAGGCGCTCGCGGCCGGCGGACCGGAGTACGTGGTGGTCACCGGCGGCGACCTCGGCGGTGACGAGGCGGTGGACGTGCTGCACGGGGACGGCGTCACCACTCTGCTGCGCGCCCTGCGGGTGGACACACGGCACACCCACGGCACCGGGTGCTCGTTCTCGGCGGCGATCGCGGTGCGGCTCGCCCTCGGCGATCCGGTGCCGGCGGCGGTGGGAACCGCCAAGGAGTACGTGCTCCGAGCGCTGGCCGGCGCGCGGAGTTGGGAGCTGGGCGCGGGACGCGGGCCGCTGAACCACTTCGGCTGGTCCGCTTGATCACCAGGGAGGCTGTCATGCAGGCACGAGGCAAGGTGTACGTCGAGGGTTCCCGACCGGACGTCCGGGTTCCGTTCGCGGAGGTGGAGCTGACCGGGGACCACCCGCCGGTGCGGCTCTACGACACGTCCGGCCCGGGGTCGGACCCGTCGGTGGGGTTGCCCGCATTGCGAGGCCCGTGGATCGCCGAGCGCGGTGACGTGGCGCCGGTGCGGGGCGCGGGCACCCCACTGGCCGGAATGGACGGTCGCCGGCCGACGCAGCTCGCGTACGCGCGGGCGGGTGTGGTGACGCCGGAGATGGAGTTCGTGGCGATCCGGGAGAACGTCGACCCGGAACTCGTGCGGGCCGAGATCGCCGCCGGTCGGGCGGTGCTGCCACTCAACGTGAACCACCCGGAGTGTGAGCCGGCGATCATCGGCAAGGCGTTCCTGGTCAAGGTGAACGCCAACATCGGCACCTCGGCGGTCAGCTCGTCGGTGGCGGAGGAGGTGGAGAAGCTCACCTGGGCCACCCGTTGGGGTGCGGACACCGTGATGGACCTGTCCACCGGAAAACGGATCCACGAGACCCGTGAGGCGATCGTGCGGAACTCGCCGGTGCCGATCGGGACGGTGCCGATCTACCAGGCGTTGGAGAAGGTCGGCGGCGACCCGGTGAAGCTGAGCTGGGAGGTGTTCCGGGACACCGTGATCGAGCAGGCCGAGCAGGGCGTCGACTACATGACGGTGCACGCCGGGGTGCTGCTGCCGTACGTGCCGCTGGCCGTGGACCGGGTCACCGGGATCGTCTCCCGGGGCGGCTCGATCATGGCGGCCTGGTGTCTGGCGCACCACGAGGAGAACTTCCTCTACACCAACTTCGCGGAACTGTGTGCGCTGCTCGCCAAGTACGACGTGACGTTCTCCCTCGGTGACGGGCTGCGTCCCGGCTCGATCGCGGACGCCAACGACGAGGCGCAGTTCGCCGAGCTGCGCACCCTCGGCGAGCTGACGAAGATCGCCTGGGAGCACGACGTCCAGGTGATGATCGAGGGACCCGGCCACGTGCCGATGCACAAGATCAAGCAGAACGTGGACCTGCAGCAGGAGTGGTGCCACGAGGCGCCCTTCTACACGCTCGGGCCGCTGACCACCGACATCGCCCCGGCGTACGACCACATCACCTCGGCGATCGGCGCCGCGATGATCGGCATGTTCGGCACCGCCATGCTGTGCTACGTCACGCCGAAGGAGCACCTTGGCCTGCCGGACCGGGACGACGTGAAGGCGGGCGTGATCGCGTACAAGATCGCCGCGCACGCGGCGGACCTGGCCAAGGGGCATCCGGGCGCGCAGGCCTGGGACGACGCCCTGTCGAAGGCCCGGTTCGAGTTCCGCTGGGAGGATCAGTTCAACCTCTCGCTGGACCCGGAGACCGCGCGGTCGTACCACGACGCGACCCTGCCCGCCGAGCCCGCGAAGACCGCCCACTTCTGCTCGATGTGCGGCCCGAAGTTCTGCTCGATGAAGATCACCCAGGAGCTGAAGGAGTACGCGGCCCGCGGCATGAAGGACAAGTCGGAAGAGTTCGTGTCCGGAGGCGGAAAGGTCTACCTGCCGCTGGCCTGACGGGTGCGGCGCTCACCTCGTCCGGTCGGCCTGGCGGCCTGGTGAGCGGGGTTGCAGGATGATCGACTCGGGTTCACTGGTGTCGCGGTGTCCAAGCGGGTGGGATAGCCCGACTCCAGTGAACCCGAGTGGATCAAGCGGGACTCACTCGCGGTGGTGCCGGCCGGTGGAGCGCAACGAACGGCGGGCGTTCCCCCGCTCCGGCTCGTTGTCCGATACCGGCTTACTCAGGCCTGCGACCCAGTCGACGAACTCCTCGTCCTGAGCCTTCAGCGGTTCCGTCTCGCCCGCCGGTTCCTGACCTTCCTCGGCCCGGGACCGGTTACGGCGGAAGAGGCCACCGAGCCGTCCGCGCCGGGAGGGCTGCTCCGTCGCCTTGCCCGTCGGGGTGGCGTCGACGCTCGCCGGGTCGTCGGTGCCGGAGGTCGTACCGGCCGTGGCCGGCACGACCGGCGAATCCGAGGCGCTCGGGTTCTCTGGCGGAGTTGACGTCTCGCTGCTCGTGGTCGGACCGGCCGGTGTCGTCCGGACCGTCGAGCGGTCCGGTGCGTCGGTAGGTCCGGTGCGCCGGGTCGTGTCGAAGGCGTTCCAGGTGCTGGCCCGGCTCAGATCCGGCAGCGGCGCCCGGTGTCGGGGCCGCAGCGTCGGCCCCGATGGCTTGTCCGGCTCGGCCGGCGCATCCGAAACTGTCGACTCCCGTCCGGGAGCCTGCGGCGGCACCGTCCATGCCGAGGCGACCGGCCAGGGCGATCGCTCGGGCGTCCACCGGTCCGTGTCGGAGTCGCCGGTGGTCGTGATCCCGAACAACCCGGCGGCGGAACCGTCCTCGGCGGCGGAACCGTCCTCGTTGGCCGTCCGCGCCTCGGCGGCTTCGCCAGCCCGGTCGGCCGCGGACGCACCTGCCGGGTCGGCTGGTGGCGTGGCTGAGCCGGCGGTCGCGGTAGCCGGTGGTGTGGCCGAGCTGACGGTCGCGGTGGCCGGTGGCGCGGTGCTGCTGGTGGCCGGGACGGTGGCACCGGTGGTCGCGTCGGCCGGTGGCGCGGTGGAGTCGGTGGTTGCGTCGGCCGGGGTACGCGGCGCGCCCGCCTTGGGGTCGGCCACCGCTGAGGTCGGGCTGGTCGCGGCGGCGCGCGGCGGCTTCGGTACCGCCGCCTTCGGGTCGGCTGCCGCCGCCCTGGCGTTGGCTGCTCCGCTCTTCGTGCCGGTGACCGGAGTGCGCGGGGGGTTGACCGCCTCGGCCGCTGCGCCGGTCCCGGCGGTCGGTGCCCCTGTCGTACCGGTCCCGGCGGTCGGGACCGCTGCCGTCGCGCTGGCCGGGGAGGCCTTGGCCGCCTGGTCGGACCCGCTGCCCTGGCTCTCGTCGCTGAGCGCCGGAGTGTCGGCTGGCGTGCCGGAGCCGGTGCTGTCGGCGAACCTGCCGGGGCGGGTGCCCCTCTTCGTGCGCCCGGAGGCCGTCTCGCCGCTGCTCTTAGACTCGGTTGGCGACGTCTCGCCCGGAGCGTCAGAGGTGGCATCCGAACCGACCTTCGGCTTACGGGTCCGACGCGGCTTGAGCGCCGCCGCATCGCCCGCACCCGTGCTGGCCGCGCCGCTGCCGACCGCACCCGTGTCGGCCCTACCGGTCGTGCCTGCGCTGGTCGTGCCTGCGCTGGTCGTGCCTGCGCTGGTCGTGCCTGCGCTGGTCGTGCCTGCGCCGGTCGTGCCCGTGCTGGTCGTGTTCGCACCGATGCCGCGGTCGTGGGTCGCTGGATCGGTCGTGCGCGCTGGCGCGCCGTCGGTCTGCTCGTCGCCGGCAGGGCCGAACGACGGGGCGGCGGCACCCGCACGGCCGGCCGTGCTGCTGGTCGGGGCAGCGCTGGTCGGGCTGCTGACGTCGGTGGTGGCCGAGCGCTCGCTGTCGGCCGACGAGGGGCCCTCCTCCGGGCTCAGCCTGCGGGTCCGCGTGTCGGCGGTGAACTCGCCGGTCGGATCGGTCAGCCAGGATGCGGGGCTGGCCGGCGCGTCAGGGGTTGCCGCAGCGGCCGGGGGAGAGCCGTGTTGGCCGCTCGTGGTGGTCGCCGGCCAGTCCCAGTGTGCCGGGACGGTGCGTACACCGTCGGAGCCGTCGCCGGCCCACGGACCTGGGACGAGGGCGGCCGGCGTGGTGTCGACGGGCGTCTTCGCGTCGGTGCGCTCGGCGGCGGCCGACTCGTTCGACGAATCCGTCGACGCCGCGCCCGGCAGCTCCGGGGCCGGGGGCAGTGGGCGCAGGATGTCGGAGGGCTCGATGGCGTGCGTGTCCCCGGTACGGGCGCCGGCGGGCCAACGCAGCAGCGCGGCGGCCGCCGCGCCGAGCGTGCCGGCGAGGATCGCGATCAACGAGCCGTAGTACGGGGTGGCCTGGTAGCGGTCCACCGCGTCACCCGGACCGGCGGTCAGGTACGCGAATGCCACAAGCACCGGCCCGGCCACCCCGGTGGCTCCGCTGACCAGTGGTGCCTGACCTCGCCAGCGGGCCAGTCCGGCGGTCGCCGCGCCGGCCAGCAACGCCACGATGGGCAGCAGGAGCAGCGCCAGTCGTTGCGCGGCGGCGTCGTCCAGCCAGCTCGGCTCCAGGACACCGAGCCGTACCGTCGGCAGTGGGCCGGCCGTGCCGAGCGACGGCAGGACCGAGATCATCGCCAGCAGCCAGACCGCGCCGGCCACGGCCGCCATGTTCCAGCCCAGCTCGGGCCGGAACAGGACGGCGATCGCCGCGCCCGCTCCGATCACCGCTCCGAGTACGGCGCAGATGCCCACCGCCCACACCGGGTCGACCGAGATCAACTCGGCGGCGCGGGCGGGCTGCATGCAGAGCGGAGCGATGACGGTGGCACCGAGTGCCGCCGCGCCACCGATCGCCAACTGGCGGCCGGTGCTGGGCGCCGGTGCGTCGCGGCGAGCGAGGCGTCCGGTCAGGACGGCGCCGGCGACGGCGGCGTTCGCGGCGAACCAACCGACCCAGACGAGCTGGGTCGGCCACTGGTTGACGGTCGTACCGGTGAAGGCGCCGGTCAGCCGGACGATGCCGAAACCGTACGCGACGCCGAGCTGGCCGGCTCCGGCCAGCACGCTCACCCCGAGCGCCGTGAGCAGCAGTCTGCCCCAGGTCCGAAAGGCCATGTCGGGCACGTTACGCACCCGGTACACCCGATCGCCACCGGCGCGCCGCGCGGCGCGCCGGCCCGCGCTCGGCGGGTCTACTTGAGTTCGACCAGCCGGGCCAGGTATGTCGTGTCTCCGACATTGGTGAGCATATGGACCGCGCCCGGGTCCCGGTAGACCACGCCGCCGGTGGGCTCGTCGGCGTCGATCCGGGTGCCGTCGACGGTCTGTACGACGTTCTTCGCGCCCTCGATCGCCACCACCAGGTACGGGTGGTCGTGCCGGTGCAGCGGTTGCCGCTCGCCGGGCTCGAGGCGGATGTGCCAGATCCGTACCCGGTCGTTCTCGAACACGATCTCCTGGCCCACCGGTCCGAGTTCGGTTCCGTCGATCACGTCGGTCATCGTTCTCCGTCAAGTTGGGGAAGCACCTCGGCGGCGATCAGTTCGAGGTGGTCGAGGTCGTCGAAGTCGATCAGACGGAGGTGTACCCGGGTGGCGCCGATCGCGGCGAACTCACCGATCCGCTGCGCGAGCTGCGCGGGCGAGCCGATCACCGGGTCCTCCGGCGGCAGTGCGCTCTTCACGTGCAGAGGTGCTGCCCGCCGCCGGGCCTCCTCGTCGGTCCGACCGATGGCCACGACGATGCCGGCGGAGAGCACCAGCGGTGCGCGCCCGGACTCCGTCCGCCCGGTGCGCTCGCACGCCTCCCGCACCCGGTCGTACGCCTCGGCGGTGTCCGCTACGGACTTGAACGGCATGTTGAACTCGTCGGCGTACCGGGCGGCCAGCTCCGGGGTGCGCTTCGGACCGCGACCGCCCACGATGATCGGAGGCCCGGGCACCTGTACCGGCTTGGGCAGGGCGGGCGCGTCCACCAACCGGTAGTGGTCGCCGGTGAAGTTGTAGGTCTCGCCGGACGGGGTCCCCCACAGCCCGGTGATCACCTCAAGCTGTTCGGCCAGCCGGTCGAAGCGCTCGCCGACCGGCGGGAACGGGATGCCGTACGAGGTGTGCTCCCGCTCGTACCAGCCGGCGCCGATGCCCAGGTCGACGCGCCCGCCGCTCATCTGGTCGACCTGCGCGACCATCACCGCGAGCGGGCCGGGCAGGCGGAAGGTGGCCGACGTCACCAGGGTGCCGAGCCGGATCCGTTCGGTCTCCCGGGCCAGCGCGGCGAGGGTCAGCCAGGCGTCCGTCGGGCCGGGCAGGCCCGGGTCGGCGCCCATCGACTGGTAGTGGTCGGCGCGGAGGAAACCCTCGTAACCGCAGGCCTCGACCAGCCGGGCGAACCGGAGTTGGGTGTCGTAGGTGGCGCCCCGGTTGGGTTCGGTGAAGACCGACACCCGCATGTTCATCGTCCTTCCGCGCCGGCCGCCGCCGGCTCGTCGCGTTCCATCAACAGCTCGTGGAGGTCGGCGCTGACGCGCGCGACGTCGGCCAGGTGGGCGTTGCGGCCCAGGGTGCGGGGCCGGGGGATGTCGACGTCGAGCACCTTGCGGATCCGGCCGGGGCGAGGGCTCAGCACGACCACCCGGTCGGCGAGCAGCACCGCCTCGTCGATCGAGTGGGTGACGAAGACGATGGTCGGCTTGTTCTCCATGTGCACCCGCTGGAGTTCACCGGACAGTTCCTCGCGGGTGAGCGCGTCGAGCGCGGAGAACGGCTCGTCCATCAGCATCACCCGGGGTTCGCCGATCAACGACCGGCACAGCGAGACCCGCTGCTGCATGCCGCCGGAGAGTTCGTGCGGCAGGCGCTTCTCGAAACCGGCAAGACCGGCCACGTCGAGCAGTTGCCGGGCTCGCTCGCGGTGCTTGGCGCGGCTCCAGCCGAAGATCTCCACGGGCAGCAGGACGTTGTCCAGCACGGTGCGCCAGGGCAGCAGCGCCGGTTTCTGGAACAGCATGGCGATGTCCTGGCGCGGGCGGGCGATCGGCGTGCCGGCCACGGTGATCTCGCCAGCGGTCAGCGGGAGTAGCCCGGCGATCAGCCGCAGCAGGGTGGACTTTCCGCAACCGGAGCGGCCGAGCACCGCGACGAACTCACCCTCGGCGACGTCGAGGTCGATGCCGCGCAGCGCCTCCACCCGGCCGGACCGGCCTTCGAAGGTACGGGACACTCCGGACAGTCGAATCATCTCCGGCGGCCTCCGCTGAGTGGACGGTCAGGAATCCGACAAAGGCTATCCGGCCCGTTGTCGTATCGCACCGTCCGGGGTGCCCGTCAGGTTGTTTCCGTTCCGCAACCCGATGCACCTGGCGTCACAACTGTGGGGTTCTCGTACGCTGTGCCCGCGAAGAGTCCCCCCACGACGGCGGCGCCGGCTTCCGCCCCTCCCGCCGGCCCGTCATGACAACCCCTCCGGTGCCGGTCAGGCCCCGGTCGGAAAGGACATGGTGCACTGATGAGAAGGCTGACCCGTACGGTCGCTACGGCCGCGCTGGCCACCGCCCTCGCCTTTGTCTCCGCCTGCAGCAGCGGGTCGGATTCGGCCGACGACGCCAAGGGCGGCGACAGCAAGAGCCTGGAGAAGGTGACCTACCTCACCTCCTTCGGCAACTTCGGCCGTGACTCCTACGCCTGGGTGGCGAAGGAGAAGGGCTTCTTCAAGGAGGCCGGCTTCGACGTTGAGATCAAGCCCGGTCAGGGCACCGGCGGCGTGATCCAGACCGTAGTCGGCGGCCAGGCCGACTTCGGCCCGATCGACCTGACCGGTGGTCTGCTCCAGGTCGGCAACGGCCAGGCGAAGGACTTCACCGTGGTGGCCGCGATCCAGCAGCGCACCATGGCCGGCATCGCCACGGTCGAGGGCAAGAACATCGCTTCCCCGAAGGACCTGGAGGGCAAGAAGCTCGCCGACACCCCCGGGTCCGTGGTCCGCAACCTCTTCCCGACGTACGCCCGGCTCGCCGGCGTGGACGTCAACAAGGTCACCTGGGTCAACGGTCAGGCGCAGGATCTGATCGGCACGCTGGCCTCCGGCTCGGTGGACGGCATCGGCCAGTTCGTCGTCGGTCAGCCGACCATCGAGGCGGTGGCCAAGAAGAAGGCCGTCATGCTGCCGTACAGCAACGTGATGCAGGACCTCTACGGCAACGTGCTGATCACCTCCTCGAAGATCGCCAAGGAGAAGCCCGAGATGGTGAAGCGGTTCACCGCGGCGCTGCTCAAGGGCCTGGAGTACAGCCTGGCCAACTCCAAGGAGGCTGGCGACATCCTGAAGAAGAACGTCGACGCCGCCAACCCGGTCGCCGCCGCCGCCGAGCTGGAGCTGATGGCCGCGTACGTCCGCTCCGGCAACACGGGCACCGCGATCGGCACCCTGGACAGCGGCCGGGTCGCCAAGAGCATCGCCATCCTGCAGGGCGCCGGCGCGCTGAAGCAGAACATCACCCCCGAGCAGATCATCGACTTCAGCCTCGCGCCGAAGGCCTGATCGTCCGGTCGTCACCAGGGGGTACGTTCCACCGATCCCGGTGGGGCGTACCCCCGTCGCTCGTCGGCCCCACGGGGGCCGTGGGATTTCGAGGAGGACAAGATGACCGACGTCCGGTCAGCGGACCCGGCGGTGGCGGCAACCCCGTCCCCGGGTGCCGGCCCCGAGACGGGGCACGCGGGTCGAGGTGCCGGTCTCCGGGCCGGGGCCGGGGCGGCGCTGCCCGCGGTCGGCCTCCTGGTCGCTCTGGCGGCGTGGTGGCTGGTCGCCCGGCTGGAGCTGGTCCACCCCGCGGCGCTGCCGCCGCCCGGTGACGTGCTCACCGCGTTCGTCGACAAGCCCGCGCAGATGCTGGAACACACGTGGGACACCCTGCTGGAGATCGTGTACGGCTTCGCCCTGTCGGCGGCCGCCGGTGTCCTGATCGGACTCTCGCTGGCCAGCTCCCGCACGGTCGAGCGGATGTTCACCCCGCTGCTGGTCGCGGTGAACGCGGTGCCGAAGATCACGCTGGGCCCGCTGCTGGTGGTGGCGCTCGGCTGGGGCCAGAAGCCGATCCTGACCATGGTGTTCCTGCTCTGCTTCTTCCCGATCGTGCTCTCGACCGCGACCGGCCTCACCACCACGCCGGCGGACCTGGCCGAACTGGTGCGTTCCTGGAACGCGTCCCGTTGGCAGGCGTTCCGCAAGGTGCGCTTCCCGGCCGCGCTGCCGCAGATCTTCGTCGGGCTCAAGGTGGCCATGCCGTTGGCCGCGATCGGCGCGGTGATCGGTGAGTTCCAGGCCGGCGAGACCGGCCTCGGCTATGTCATCACGCAGTACGCCGGTGTCGGCGACACCGCCACCGCCTGGGCGGCGATCATGCTGGTGGCTCTGGTGAGCATCCTGCTCTATTCGGCGCTGCTGCTCATCGAGCGGATGGCCCTGCCCTGGGTCCGCGAAACCACCAGCAGCCGCTGACGGCCGAAGACAAGATCCACACCAGGTAACACGAAGGGCCGGCCCCCACGTGGAGGCCGGCCCGTTCCGTCGAGGCCGCAGGCGAGAAGGGTGTGGCCGACCGTGCCCGGCGGAGGGATCAAGCCTGACCGCCCGGAGCCGGGCGCGGTCGGCCACACCCCCCCCACCCGGCACCCGATGAAGCGCCGGAACCACAAGGCCCAGCGTTTACCCCGCCAACCGCCACCGGCCGTTGCGCGCCACCAGCGTGGTGAGCGCCTGCGGCATCAGGCCGCTGTGGTTGTCCGGCGTCATTCGGATCGGCCCGGTCAGGCCGTCCATCTGTGACGTCTCGAGCACGTCCCGAAGGCCGTCGCGGTTCACCTTGCCGACTTCGCCGCCGGCCCGCAGTTCCGCGTCGGCGATCAGCTGGATGGCGTCCGCGGCGAAGGACGACGACCCGTTGTAGCCGCCGAAGCGTGCCGTGTAGTCCTGGAACCACTGCCGCCGCGCGGCCTTGGCCGGAGTGGTCGCGATCACGTCGTCGATCACCATCGTCTGGGTGAAGATCAGCGTCGCACGTTCGGTGGCCTTGGCCGCTGCGCCGAGGAAGAGGTCACCGGCCGCGCCCGCGTCCAAGAAGAGGGACCCACGGAAGGTGGTCTGCTGAGCGCTGGTGGCGGCCAGCATCGCCTGCTCCGGTGGGGTCCAGAAGACCAGCGCGTCCGGCTTGTTCGCCGTGAGCAACCGGACCGGCTGGTTCACGTCGGTGTCGGTGACTTTGACCTTCTGTTCGCGAAGCGTGATGTTGGCCTTGTCCAACTCGCTCTTGAGCGCGGCCATGCCCTCCCGGCCGTAGTCGTCGTCGCTGACCAGCGCACCCACCTTGCGGACGTTGTTGCGACGTAGTTCGGTGGTCAGCGCGGCGGCGCTGTCGGCGGCGTTGGGGCCCAGCTTGAACACGTACCGCCGGTCGGCGACCGGGCTGGTGATCGCGCCCGAAGCGGCGAGCGCAATGGTGGGAATCCGCTTCTCGTTGATGGTCCCGACCGCGCCGACCGCGCATTCGTTGCAACCACCCATGATGATGGCGCTGACCCGGGAATCACTGCTGAAGTCCGCGATGTTGCGAAGAGACTCGGCGGAGTCGGAACGGTTGTCCTTCACCTTAAGCTCGATCTTCCGGTCGTTGAGCGCCCCGGAGGCGTTCAACTGATCGCGCTTGAGTTCGAGGGCTCGCTGGTATGTCCGGCCAACCGGGGCCGCGGCGCCGGACAGTTCGAGGTCGGCGGCAATCACGATCGGACTCGTGTCTTTCTCCGCTTCACCAAACTGGCAGCCGGTGAGCGTGGTGGCCACTACGGCCGATGCGAGCGCCGCGATGGTCGCGGAGCGGATGGGGCTCAACTCAGTCCTCCAGGTGCGGGCGCGGGCGCTGCCCGGTCACCGCCGTTAATCCGTCCTCAGTGGAGGGCGGGATCTCCTCTGCCGTACGGTGTGCGCGAAGCCTGCAAAACCTTGCCAATGGCCGGCGCTGCGGTCAAGCGCGGACTGCGGCAGCGGTTTCGGGACGGTCATCCCACATGCTGGGGTAACGCAATGTTTGCAAAACCTCACTTTGCACACACGCGTGACCACTCTGGAGTTACATGCCCTGTTCAGGGGCTTGCGGAAATGAAGGTATCAGTTGCCCGGATCACGGGATGCGCTCCGTCCGACCGTTTCCTACCTCACTGCGGCTTCCCAAACCCGATCTTCTCTGATGAAATCGCGGCCGTGCCGCGCGTGGTCCCCTCCGCTCCCGGCATGGCTCGGCGGGTCAGGCGGGGAAGAAACGACGGAGGCGATGTCGTGAGCACCGGACCGACGACCCTGCCCACGCTCGGCGACAGCGCTCGGCGTCCGAGCCGACGGTTGCCCAGACTGCGGGACGCCCGGATCCGGTCCAAGTTGGCGCTGATCCTGGTCGTCCCGGTGGCGGCGGTGATCGCGCTGGCCACGGTCCGGCTGATCTCCGTTGGAGAGGGCGCCTTCGACGCCACCCGGGCCCGCTCGTTGACGGCACTCGCGATCGACGTCAGCGCCCTCACGCAGGACCTGCAGAGCGAACGGATGGCTGCGGCGGCCTACCTGGCCACGCCGCAGCAGCCGGCCGACGCGTACAACCTGCGGGTTCGTCAGACGCAGCAGCAGGTGGACGAGTACCGCGCCGAGCGGGGCCGGATCGGCGAGGTGCCGGCGGCCCTACGCGAGCGACTGGCCGTCATCGACGAGCACCTGGCCACTCTGGACGGCACCCGCCAGGAGGTGCTGGACCGCCGGCAGATGGCGGTCGCCGAGGCGGTGCTCCGGTACGGCGTCATCCTCACCGACCTGATCGCCTACGGCGACGGCCTGGCCCAGCTGCCCGGCTCCGAGAGCCTGGCGGACAGCCGCCGCGCGGTCGCCGCCTTCGCCCGGGCCAAGGCGTCCGTCGCCGAGGAGGAGGCGGTCGCCTTCACCGCGCTGACGGCGGGCCAGCTCGACTCCGAGCAGTTCTCCTCCTTCGTGGCGACGCTGACCAGTCAGCAGGAGGCCCTGGTCGCCTTCTCCCTGGCCGCCGACCCGGTGCAGCGCGCACTCGTCGACAGCACCGTCGCCGGTGACGCGGTCGGCTTGGCCGACCGGGTGGCCACCGACATCACCCGCTCGGTCGGGCAGCGCCCGCTGGTCACCGCGCAGGACGCCACGGCCGCCATCGGCGCCGTGAACGATCTGATGCGCTGGGCCGAGGTCCAACTCCAGGACCGGCTGCTCCAACAGGCCGACGAGGCCCGCTCGGACGTCATCCGACAGGCCGTGGTCGAGTCGGTCCTGGTGCTGCTGACCCTGATCATCGCCGTGTCGCTGGCCGTGGTGCTGGCCCGCTCGCTCAACCACTCGCTGCGCCGGCTGCGTGAGGGCGCCCTCTCGGTGGCGAACCACGACCTGCCGGACGCCGTGCAGCGGCTACAGACCATGGGCAGTGTGGGCGACGGCGGGGTGGACGAGATCGTCCGCCAGGTCCGGGATCCCATCCAGCTCAACAGCCGCGACGAGGTCGGTCAGGTGGCGGTGGCGTTCAACGTCGTCCACCGCGAGGCGGTACGGGTCGCGGCCGAGCAGGCCGCGCTGCGTACCAGCGTCTCGGCGATGTTCCTCAACCTGGCCCGTCGTAGTCAGACCCTGGTCGACCGGATGATCGGCGAGCTGGACGCGATCGAGCGTGGCGAGGAGGACCCGAAGCGGCTCGCACAGCTCTTCGAGCTGGACCACCTGGCCACTCGAATGCGCCGCAACGACGAGAACCTGCTGGTCCTGGCCGGTGCCGACTCCGCCGTACCGCGTCGCGACGACGCGCTGGTGGTTGACGTGCTGCGCGCCGCCCAGTCCGAGGTGGAGCTGTACAACCGCATCGAGTTCGGGACGGTCGACACCGACATCTCGGTGGCCGCGCACGCGGTCAACGACGTGGTACGCCTCGTCGCCGAGCTTCTCGACAACGCCACCCGGTTCTCGCCGCCGAACACGACAGTGGTCGCCGACGGTCGCCGGATCCGCGACTACGTCCTGATCCAGATCGAGGACCGTGGGCTCGGCCTCACCGACGAGCAGCTCGACTCGCTCAACCGCCGCCTGGCCGCCCCGCCGAGCGTCGACGTCGCCGCGTTCCGGCTGATGGGTCTGGCCGTGGTCAGTCGGCTCGCCTCCCGCTACGGCGTCCGGGTGGAATTGCGCCGCAACGTGGAGGGCGGCACCGTCGCCCAGGTGACGCTGCCCGCCGCCACGGTGGTGCTGCCCAGCAACCGGGGCCGCGACCAGGCGCTCACCCGGCCGCGTCAGCCGATGGCCGTGGAGCAGGCGCCGCTCACGCCGGCCGGTCACGCCGAGCAGTTCGCCGGCGCCACGACCTCGGCGGCGACGCTGCCGGACCAGTGGCGGACCAACGCGCCGGCACCCGCGCAGTGGCAGTCCCCGCTGGACTCGCGGGACACCACTCCCGCGGTGCAGGCGGGCGGCTACGCCGGGACGCGCTCGACGGTGCCGCCGGCCCCAGCAGCCCCGGCACCCGTCGCACCGCTCCCGCCGGCGCGGCCGGCGTACAGCAACGGGTTGGGCGCCTCGACGGGCAGCCCCACCGTGGCCTACCCGACCATCGACCCGCTGCCCCGGCGCGGCTCGAACCCGGACGCCGAGGACGGGCCCGGCACCACCCCCGGCCTGCCGGTCGGGCCGGTCGCCGGCCCCGGCGCGGTGGCACCGCCGGCCGCTCCTTCGGTGCCCGCCGCACCGGTGAGCACCCGTCCGGACTTCCCCGCCGAAGCGCCGATCTTCCGGGAGATGGAGGCGGTCTGGTTCCGGTCGCACGGCGACGACGCCACCGCGATCTTCACCCGGCCCAACTTCGACGAGCCGCCGGCGACCACGGCACCTCCGGTCGACGCCGGCCCGCGTACGCGCGGTGGCGCCCAGCCGAGTGCCGCTGCCGTGCCGGCCGCCGCGCCGGCCCGGCCGAAACTGCCGACCCGTACCCCGGGCAACTCCAACACCGACGGTGCCAGCACGCCGGGCACCGGAGGGCTCGGCGGCAACATGGCCGGGAGCGGGCTCGGCGCGCCGCCCTCGGCGCCACCGTCGTACAATCCGCCTCCGGCTGCCCGGCCGGCCGCGCCCAGCGCGCCGTCGGCGGACCCGGAGGCCTGGCGGACGGCTGCCGACGAGGGCTGGTCCCGGGCCAGTCGGGCAGCCGAGCCGGCTCCCGCCGGAACCACCCGCTCCGGGTTGCCCAAGCGGGTGCCACAGGCACAGCTCGTGCCGGGCGGCATCGAACCGAAGAGCGGCCGGGACCGCAGCCGGCGGACCCCTGATGAAGTACGCGGTCTGCTGTCGGCCTACCACCGCGGCGTGCAACGCGGTCGGACGGCCGGAACGGACCTGAACAGCACCTCGACCAAGGAGAGCCGATGAACAGGCCAGCTGCCATGCAGGACATGGGTTGGCTGCTCACCAACTTCGCCGACAGCGTGGCGGGTATCGCCCACGTGGTGGCGGTGTCCGCCGACGGGCTGCTGCTCGCGTCCTCCCGGGATCTTCCGGCGGACCGGGCTGACCAGCTCGCCGCGATCACCTCTGGCGTGGTGAGCCTGACCGAGGGCGCGGCCCGGATGTTCAGCGCGGGCGGGGTGTTGCAGACAGTCATCGAGATGGACAGCGGGTACCTCTTCCTGATGTCGATCAGCGACGGCTCGTCGATGGCCGTGCTGGCCGCGCGGAGCTGCGACGTGGGCCAGGTGGGCTACGAGATGGCACTGCTGGTCGAGCGGGTGGGTGCCGCGCTGGTGCCGCTGCCGCGGGACGCGGTGCGTTCCTAGCACCGGAAGCCGGCGCGCGATCCGTGCGCCGGAGCAACGACCGGAGCCGGCTTTCGCCGACTCCACGGGGGACGAGGAGGTGATCGGGAATGGACCAACGGCGCGTTGACCCACGTGGGGCGCTGGTACGTCCGTACGCGGTCACCCGCGGTCGTACCGAGCCCCGGCAGGACATCGCCCTCGAGGCCGTCCTCACCGCATCTCTCACCCAGGTCGCCGAGTCCCGCTTCGCCGGGCATGACAAGCACCGCATCGCCACGGTCTGTGAGGGCCGAGCACAGTCGCTGGCGGAGATCGCCGCGTACACCCGGATGCCGCTGGGCGTCGCCCGGGTGTTGGTCGCCGACATGGTGGCCGAGAGCCTGCTGACGTTACACACTGCTGCTCCCGCCGAGGGGTTCGAGGAGCGGATGGAACTGCTTGGAAGGGTGCTAAGTGGACTTCGCAGGCTATGACCCCGCTGGGGGGCGGCCGGGCCGGGGAATCGTCTCCGCGAAGATCGTCGTCGCGGGCGGCTTCGGCGTTGGCAAGACGACACTGGTCGGGGCGATCTCCGAGATCACACCGCTGACCACCGAGGCGTTGATGACCGCGGCGGGCGTCGGCATCGACGACCCGTCCAAGGTGCCGGGCAAGGAGACCACCACGGTCGCCATGGACTTCGGCCGTATCACCATGGCCCAGGACCTGATCCTGTACCTCTTCGGTACACCCGGTCAGACCCGGTTCTGGTTCATGTGGGACGAGATCATCCGAGGTGCGGTGGGTGCCGCCGTGCTGGTCGACACGCGCCGGATCACCGACGCGTTCGCCCCGCTGGACTACTTCGAGAACCGCAACCTGCCGTACGTGGTGGCCCTGAACCGGTTCGACGGCGCTCCCCAGTACGAGGTGGAGGAGGTCCGCGAGGCGCTGGCCATCTCGCCGCAGGTGCCGTTGGTGATGACCGACGCCCGGCACCGGGAATCGGTCAAGCAGGTGCTGGTGACGGTCGTCGAGCACGCCATGCTCCGCCTCGAGGCCGAGCACGGGCGGGGCTTCGCCACGCCGGTCGGCTGATCTGTCGTGTCCCGGCCGGCCGGTGTCCACCGGCTGGCCGCGACGCGTCAGTCGACCCGGAGGCGGTAGCCGCGTTTCACGACGGTCTGCACCACCCGGGGCGCGCGCAGACCGGCCCGCAGGCGGGCGACGGCCATCTCCACCGCGTGCTCGTCGGCGCCTCGGGGCAGCGTCCGCAGCAGCGCCGTGCGGGACAGCACCCGACCGGGGGACTGGGCCAGGGCCCGTAACACCGCCATCGGCGCGGGGGCGAGTGGCCGCAGCTCGCCGTCGATCACGGCGGCGTGCCCGCGCAGCGTGAGCAGGTGCCCGCCGGCCTTGAACGTCACGGTCCTGCGGGGCAGCTCGTCGACGATGGTCCGCACCAGCGCGCCCAGCCGGGCCCGCCCCGGCGCGCTCACCGGCACCCCGCGCCGGAGCAACGGCTCGGCGGTCACCGCGCCGACGCAGCTGGCGAGCACGTCGCTGCGGAACGCGGAGAGCAGCGCGTCGGTGCGGTCCCCGGCTGCCCGCAGCAGTGCCTCGGCCGCCGGCGCCGAGGTGAAGGTCACCGCGTCCACCAGCCGGCCGGCGATCAGGTCGATCAACCGGTGCAGCGGTGCCGGGTCGGTCGGCGGGGCCCAGCGGTAGACCGGCACCTCGATCACCGTCGCGCCGGCCGCCTCCAGCGCGAGCGTGCAGTCGGGCTGCCGCTCACCGTGGAGCTGCATGGCGATCACCTGCCCGGCCACGCCTCGCCGGCGCAGGTGGTCGACCACCTCATCGCAGCTCTCCGAGGCCGGCGACCACTGGTCGTGCAGCCCGGCCGCACGGATCGCGCCGCGCGCCTTCGGGCCGCGCGCCACCACGTACGAGCTGGCCAGCACCGAGCGCAGCGGTTCGCCCAAGCCCCAGCCCTCGGCTGCCTCCAGCCACCCCCGCATGCCGATGCCGGTGTTGGCCATCAGGATGTCCGGCGGTTGGTCGAGGCAGGCGCGGGTCGCCTCGCGCAGCTCGGTGTCGTCGGAGAGCGGCACGATCCGCAACGCCGGTGCGAGCACCACCCGGGCGCCCCGCCGTTCGAGCAACGCGGCCAACTCGTCACGCCGCCGGTCGGCGGTCACCCCGATGGTGAAGCCCGCCAGTTCCTCGCGCATCAACCCTCCTGTCGCAGCCGCACCTCGACCAGCCCGTCGCGGCACCGCGCGTCGTGCCGGGCCACCATCACGCCGGGCAGGTCGAGGCAGCGCCCGCTGCGTAGGTCGTACACCTGCTTGTGCAGCGGCGAGGCGACCGTCGGCACTCCGCCACGGCTGCCGACGATGCCCCGGGACAGCACGTACGCGCCGGAGACCGGATCGCGGTTGTCGATCGCGAACAGCCCGTCGGCGGTTCGGAACAGGGCGACCTGCACCCCGTCGACCAGGGCGGCGACGCCCCGGTCCGGTTCCAACCGGTCGAGGGGGCAGATGGTGGTCCAGGTCAGCGTGAGGGTCTGGGTCATCGCCGTACCTCCGGTAGGCCGAGGGTGACCGGCTGCCGACGGCTGATCGGCTCGGATCCGGTCGGGGGATGGTGGCGTACGGGCACCGGTTGGCCGCGTTCCCGGGTGAAGGTGATCGACGGGTCGGGCACGTCGGGGGCGTTGACGAAGGAGGTGTAGCGGCGCAGCCGGTCCGGGTCGTCGAGCACGTCGCGCCACTCGTCGGAGTACGACGACACGTGCCGGGCCATCGCCGCGTCCAGTTCGGCGCAGAGCCCGAGTGAGTCGTCCACGATCACCGAGCGCAGGTGGTCCAGGCCGCCGTCCATCGCCTCGATCCAGCCGGCGGTGCGTTGCAGCCGGTCGGCGGTGCGGATGTAGTAGATGAGGAATCTGTCGATCAGGGTGATCAGCGTGTCGGTGGACAGGTCGGTGGCGAAGAGGTCGGCGTGCCGGGGCCGGAAGCCGCCGTTGCCACCGACGTAGAGATTCCAGCCGGTCTCGGTGGCGATGATGCCGAAGTCCTTGCTGCGCGCCTCCGCGCACTCGCGGGCGCAGCCGGAGACCGCCGACTTGAGCTTGTGGGGAGCGCGCAGCCCGCGGTACCGCAGTTCCAGGGCGACGGCCAACCCCACCGAGTCCTGTACGCCGTAGCGGCACCAGGTCTCGCCCACGCAGGACTTCACCGTCCGCAGTGCCTTGCCGTACGCGTGGCCGGATTCGAAGCCGGCGTCCACCAGCCGCCGCCAGATCTGCGGCAACTGCTCCACCCGCGCCCCGAACAGGTCGATGCGCTGCCCGCCGGTGATCTTCGTGTAGAGCTGGAAGTCACGGGCGACCTCACCGATCACGATGAGCTTCTCCGGGGTGATCTCGCCGCCCGGGATGCGGGGCACCACCGAGTAGCTGCCGTCGCGTTGCAGGTTGGCGAGGAAGTGGTCGTTGGTGTCCTGCAGCGAGGCCTGCTCACCGTCGAGCACGTGCCCGTTGCCCAGCGAGGCGAGGATGGACGCGACCACCGGCTTGCAGATGTCGCAGCCGCGCCCCCGACCGTGCTCGGCGACCAGCCGGGAGAAGGTGCGGATGCCGCGTACACGGACGATCTCGAACAGGTCCCGGCGGCTGACGTCGAAGTGCTCGCAGAGCGCGCTGGACTGGGCCACCCCGGCCGCGTCCAGGAGTTGCTTCAGCATCGGTACGCAGGAACCGCAGCTCGTGCCGGCCCGGGTGCACGCCTTCAACGCCGGCACGTCCGCGCAGCCGTCGGCGATGGCGGCGTCCACGTCGCCGCGGGTCACCGCGTTGCAGGAGCAGACCTGTGCGGTGGCCGGCAGCGCACCGGCGTCCGCCCCGCCGCCGTCCGGGGCGAGCAGCGCCAGCGGTGCCGCCGGAAGCGGGCCGCCCACACTGGCCCGCAGCGTCGGGTACGCGCTGGCGTCACCGACCAGCACTCCGCCGAGCAGGGTGTGCGCGTCGTCGGAGAGCACCAGCTTCGCGTAGACCCGGGTGGCCGGGTCGGTGAAGGTGACGTCCAGGCAGCCGGGGGTCACGCCGTGCGCGTCGCCGAACGAGGCCACGTCGACCCCGAGGAGCTTGAGTTTGGTGGCGGTGTCCGCACCCGGGAACGTCGCCGCGCCGCCGACCAGCCGGTCGGCCACCACCTCGGCCGTCGCGTACCCCGGGGCGACCAGGCCGTGACAGGTGCCGTCGACCGCCGCGCACTCACCGATCGCCCAGATCCGTTCGTCGGCGCTGCGGCAGGTCTCGTCGACCAGCACTCCGCCGCGCGGACCCAGTGGCAGGTCGGCGTCCCGGGCCAGCTGGTCCCGGGGGCGGATGCCGGCGGCCACCACCACCAGCTCGGCGTCGAGCGTGCCGCCGTCGGACAGCTCCAGCGCGGCCACCGCGCCGTCCGGGCCGGGTCGGATCGCGCTGGTCGCGACCCCGAGATGGGTCCGTACGCCCAACTCGTCGACATAGCGCCGCAGCATCGCGCCACCGGCCTGGTCCACCTGCACCGGCATCAGCCGGGGCGCGAACTCGACCACGTCGGTGCTCAGGCCGAGCAGCCGCAACGCGTTCGCCGCCTCCAGCCCGAGCAGCCCGCCGCCGATCACCGCGCCGACCCGCCGGCCCTGCGCGTACGACCGGATCGCCGCCAGGTCGTCCAACGTGCGGTAGACGAAGACGCCGGGCAGCTCCGCGCCGGGCACCGGCGGCACGAACGCGTACGACCCGGTGGCCAACACCAGGGCGTCGTAGGGGTACTCGCCGACGTCGGTGCTCACCACCTGCCGGGCCCGGTCGATGGCGGTGGCCGGTTCGCCCAGCCGCAGCCGCACCCCGTCGTGCGGTGTGTGCAGGTTGAGTTCGCTCTCACCCACTCCGTCGAAGTACGCCGAGAGCCGCACCCGGTCGTACGCGGGGCGTCGCTCCTCGGCCAGTACGGTCACCTGCCAGCGGCCCTCCGGGTCACGGGCGCGCAGCGCGTCGACGAAGCGCTGCCCGACCATGCCGTTGCCGATGACGACCAGGTCGCCGCCGTTCATCGCGTCACCTCCACCGATTCCGCCTGGCTGAGCCAGTCGACGATGCCGCCCACCGCGTCCCGGCACCCGCCGCAGCCGGTGCCGGCACGGGTCGCCGCCGTCACCGCGTCGACCGTTCGGGCTCCGGAGCGCCAACTGCGGACGAGTGCGCCCTTGCTGACCGTGTTGCACTGGCAGACCGTGGCCGCGTCCGGCATCAGCGCCGGTGACGCCGCCGGGGTCGCGCCGGTCGTGCCGAGCGCCCGGCCCAGCAGGAGGGCCCGCCGGTCGGCCGGCACCGGGTGACCACGGTCGAAGAGCTGGATCACCGTCCCGACGGCCGGGTTGTCGCCGAGCAGGATCGCGCCGATCAACCGCTCGTCGCGGATCCGCAGCCGGGCGTACGTGCCCCGGGTCGGGTCGGTGAAGGTCAGCTCCTCGCCCGGCCCTCCGCTGACCGGGTCACCCATCGAGGCCAGGTCGATCCCGGCGGCCTTGAGCCGGGTCACCACCGGCTGGGGCCGGTACCGGGCCAACGGGTCCGTTCCGGTCAGCACGTCGGCGAGCACCCGCGCCTGGGCCCAGGCGGGCGCGACCAGGCCGCTGAGCACCCCGTCGTGCTCGGCGCAGTCGCCGATCGCCGAGATGGACCGGTCGTCGGTGCGGAGCCGGTCGTCCACCACCACCCCGCGCCGGACGGTCAGCCTGGCGGCCTGCGCCAGGGCGGTGTCCGGGCGTACCCCGCAGGAGAGCACCAGCAGGTCGGCGCGCAGCGTCCGGCTGTCGGCCAGGTCGAGGCGAACGCCGTCGGCATCGGCGGTCACGCCGGTCGCCGGCACCGCGAGCTGCACGGTGACGCCGAATCCGGCGAGCGTGCCGGCGAGCACCGCGCCGGCCGCCGGGTCGAGTTGCCGTTCCATCAGGTGCTCTCTCGGGTGCACCACAGTGGTGGCCAACCCCCGGCTGGCCAGGCCCCGGGCGGCCTCCAGGCCGAGCAGACCGCCGCCCAGCACCAGGGCACTGCGCGCGCCGTCCGCCGCGGCGAGGATGCGCCGGCAGTCGTCCAGCGTCCGGAAGGGGACCACGCGCTCCGGCAGGTCCGTCGGGTCGAGACCGGGCAGTGGTGGCACCACCGCCCGTGCCCCCGTGGCCAGCACCAGGTGGTCGTATCCGATGCGTTCGCCGTCGTCGGTGTGGACCTCCCGCGCGGACCGGTCGATGGCGGTCACCGGCACGCCGGTGCGCAGGTCGATGCCGTGCCCGGCGGCCTCGGTCAACTCCACGTCCGGTTCGTCGATGCGCCCGGCCAGCAGCGTGGAGAGCAGGATCCGGTTGTACGCGCGGTGCGGTTCCGCGCCGAGCACTGTGACCTTCCGGTCTCCCGCCCGGGCGTGCAGCTCGCCCGCGAGGCGGGCACCGGCCATCCCGTTGCCGACGATCACCACCCGGGCGGTCATGCCCTCTCCACCCGGACCGCGCAGATCTTGAACTCGGGCATCCCGGAGATCGGGTCGACCGCGTCGTTGGTCACCGCGTTGGCCCGTCCTGCCCCCGGGTAGTGGAACGGGGCGAACACCGTGTCCGGTCGGATCCCGGTGCTGAGCCGAGCCGGTGCGCGCAACTCGCCCCGGCGCGAGGTGACCCGCACCGGGTCGCCGTCGTCGATGCCCAGCCGGGCGGCCAGATCGGGGTGCAGCTCGACGAACGCCTCCGGGGAGGCGCGCCGCAGCGCGGGCACCCGGCGGGTCTGGGTGCCCGACTGGTACTGCGTCAGAACCCGGCCGGTGGTGAAGTGCAGTGGGTAGGTCGCGCAGACCTCCTCGGCGGCCGGTCGGTGGTCGACGGAGTGGAACCGGGCCCGGCCGTCCGGGGTCGCGAACCTTTCGGCGAAGAGCCGTGGCGTGTCCGGCCCGTCCTCGGTGCGGCACGGCCAGTAGACCCCGTCGTGGTCGTCGATCCGGGCCCAGCTGATGCCGGCGTAGTCGGCGGCCCCGCCCGCCGAGGCGCGACGCAGCTCGGCGAAGACGGTGGCCGGATCGGCCGGGAACCGCGCCGCCGCGAGGGCTTCCGGCCGCGCGCCGCCCGGTGTGGCGGCTGGTGCTTCGGCGGCGGCGAGCCTCGTCGCGAGGTCGGCGATGATGGCCAGGTCGGTTCGCACGCCCGGCGGGGGCGGGCGCAGGGCGCGACGACGCAGCACCCGACCCTCCAGATTGGTCATGGTGCCGTCCTCCTCGGCCCACTGCGCGGTGGGCAGCACCACGTCGGCCAGCGCCGCCGTCTCGGAGAGCAGCAGGTCCGCGACGACCAGCAGATCGAGGTCGCGTAACCGTCGCTCGATCCGGGTCGCGCGGGGCGCGGAGACCACCGGGTTGGAGCCGAACACCAGCAATCCCCGGGGGCCGTCCGGAGTGCCGAGTGAGTCGAGCAGTTGGTAGGCCGGCACACCCGGGCCGGGCAGCTCGTCGGCTGTCACTCCCCAGACCTCGGCGACGTGTTCCCGGGCCGCCGGATCGTCGATCTTCCGGTAGCCGGGGAGCTGGTCGGCCTTCTGCCCGTGCTCCCGCCCGCCCTGGCCGTTGCCCTGCCCGGTCAGGCAGCCGTACCCCGAACCGTCCCGGCCGGGCAGGCCGAGGGCAAGAGCCAGGTTGACGTACGCGGTGACCGTGTCGACGCCCTTCGCGTGCTGCTCGGCGCCGCGCGCGGTCAGGATGATCACGCGTCCACCGGTGCCCAACGCGCGGGCGGTCGCCTCCAGGTCGGCCACCGGCACCCCGGAGAGCTGTTCCGCGCGGGCCGGCCACCAGGCGGCGACGGTCCGGCGGACCGCCTCGAAACCACTGGTGCGCTCGGCAACGTAGGTGCGGTCGACCCAACCCTCGGTGAGCGCGATGTGCAGCAGCGCGTTGGCCACCGCGAGGTCGGTGCCGGGCAGCGGTTGCAGGTGCAGGTCGGCCTGACGGGCGGTCGCGGTGACGCGGGGGTCGACGACGATCAACTGTCCGCCGTTGCGGCGCTGCTCGGTGAGCCAGCGCATCAGCGGTGGCATGGTCTCCGCCGGGTTGGCCCCGACCAGCAGCAGGGTGTCGGCCCGGCCGAGGTCGGCGAGCGGGAACGGCAGCCCCCGGTCGATGCCGAACGCCCGCATCCCGGCGGCCGCCGCCGAGGACATGCAGAACCGTCCGTTGTAGTCGATGTGCCGGGTGCGCAGCCCGATCCGGGCGAACTTGCCCAGCGCGTACGCCTTCTCGTTGGTCAGGCCACCGCCACCGAAGACGGCGACCGCGTCCGAGCCGGCGTCGTCCTGGATCGCGCGGATGCCGGTGACGATCCGGTCCAGCGCGGCGTCCCAGCTCGCCGGGCGCAGCTCGCCGCTGGCCGCATCGCGCAGTAGCGGGGTGGTCAGCCGCTCCGGGTGGTCGAGCAGCTCGGCGGCGGTCCAACCCTTCTGGCAGAGCCCGCCCCGGTTGGTGGGGAACTGGCGGGGGTGGACCGTGACACCGGTGTCGTCCTCGCGCAGCGTCATGCCGCACTGCAGGGCGCAGTACGGGCAGTGCGTCGCCACCTCCCGGGGCGTGAACCCCGGCCGAGTTGCCGACCGTGCACCGTCTGTCATGTCGGCAAAGCGTGCCGCCGAGCGGTTTCCGGTCCGGGTCCCTTCTGTTTCGGTCCTGTCAAGTGGGGCTCACACCGCATCGGGGCAGGGAACGCGTCGGAGGGTGCGAGTCGGAGCCTGTAGAGCTGAATCGTTTGCGACATCGACTGGTGATTCGTCTGCTGATTCGTCTACGACATCAGCTCCACAGCGGCAGCGCACGTCACCCCGCGGTCGGTCGGCGCACGTCGTGGCGGTGTGGTCGGCGGGTCAGTGACATCCAGCCGAGGAATCGGGCGTGGAGTGCCCGCGGGTCAGGGTGAACGCCCAGGGAGTACAGGTCGTGAACCGCGTCCTGCATGTTCGCTGCCAGGTGGAACGCCAGGGCGATCGAATGGCCGTCGAACTCGGTCGCGAGGTGGAGCTGAGCCGGCGCACACGGCCAGGGCGCCGCGCAGTTACGGCAGAGCCAAACCGGGCGCATCGGCTGGTGCGGGCGAGGTCGGCGCTTCATCGAACACTCACCGGACCTCGTTTCACTGGCGTGCGGGTGGTCGGGCGACGGGCCGCCGGGGCGGGCGAGTCCGGCCAGATCAAGCCCGCCGACATCACGAACAGGGTCCGGCGCATGAACTGCACACTCGCCGCGCGGGTCAGGTGCAGGACGTCGCCCGTGTGCGGCCTCCGTGGCGTGGGCTTCGGCTCGGGTCTCCGATCGTGCGGCTCATCCGGCACGGCGCTCTCTCCCCTGGTCGCCACTGTGGGAAGGGGCCGCCCCGCGGTGTTCACCCACGGAGATCTTGGACACTTTCCGTTACGCGAGAACGGAAACTTTCCAAGATCTGTAGCAGGCCAAGGGTGGCCCCGACACGAACACGTCCGCCGGGGCCGGCGTCGTCCTCGTCCGCGACACCAAGGACCGCGACGGCGGGACGCTGACCTTCGAACCGGCGGCATGGGCCGGCTTCGTCAACCTGGCGAAGGTGATCGGCCCCGTCGGCTGATCGGCGCAGCACCAACCGACCCCGGTGTCCTGGAGGTCCCACGGAACCGCGGCCTTTTCGTGTGTCCAGGGTGAGGTCCGCTTACCGTGAAACGCTTATAATGTGGGAAAAGTGTCTCAAAGTTTGGGAGATAGCGATGAGCGTGGCGGACGTCTTCGACGCGGTGGCCGGCACCTACGACGAGGCGCGCCGGCGGTTGGTGCCCTGCTTCGACAGCTTCTACGGCACCGCCGTCCAGGTCGCCGCGCCGCCGTTGCGGGCCGCGCTCGCCGCGGGGCGTACCCCGGAGGTGTTGGATCTGGGCGCCGGCACCGGCCTGCTCTCGCTGCTGCTCGCCGCGGCGGTGCCCGGCGTCCGGATGACTCTGGTGGACGGGGCGCCGGCGATGCTCGCCCGCGCCACCGACCAGTTGGACGCGCGGTCCGTGCCGCACCGAACGGTCCACGCGGACCTGGCCGACGAACTGCCGCCGGGCCGGTACGACGCCGTGGTCAGCGCGCTGGCGATCCACCACCTGGACGACGCCGGCAAGCGCGTGCTCTACCGGCGGGCCGCCGCCGCGTTGGCACCGGGTGGGGTGTTCGTCAACGCCGAGCAGGTCGCCGGCCCGACCCCGGGGCTGGACCGGCGCTACGACGAGGTGTGGCTGGAGCGGATCACCGAGCTGGGCGCGTCCCCTGACGAGATCGCTGCTTCCCGGGAGCGGATGCGCCACGATCGCCCGGCGACAGTGGCCGACCAGTGCCGGTGGCTCACCGAGGCCGGCCTGGTCGACGTCGACTGTTACTTCAAGGAGTGGCGCTTCGCGGTGTTCGGCGGTCGCGCCGCGTGAAGACCGCCGAGCCGCGTGAAGACCACCGGTTTGTGCGTTTCGACGTCGGGGGGCGAGCCGGTGGCCGCGCGGATGACTACCGGTCATACCGATGGGTAGTCTCAGCGGCATGACTGCCAAGGTGACTCTGTCGTTCACCGACGAGACGATCGAGGAGGCCCGGCGGTTCGCCAAGCGCGAGGGTCTGTCGCTCTCCGCATGGATGGACCAGGCCGCCCGCGAGAAAGCACTGCGCGAGGTCTTCACCGCGCACGCCGCCGCCGTGGGCCGAGCCGGTCTGGACCTGGAGTCCGCCGCTCTCGCCGACGCCCGCGAGGTGGGCATGGTCAACGACCTGCTCTCCGGCGGACGGCCGCGTGCTGCGTAGGGGAGAGGTCTGGCGCATCGAGGGTGCCCGGGAACGCCTCGGGCTCGTGGTCAGCTCGGACGTCTACAACTCCACCGACGTACCCATCGTGATCGTGGTCGAGGTGGTCGAGGAGTCGCTGCTGCGCGACTCGCCGCTCGCCGTGTCGATGGGCCGCTACGTGGTGATGCCCGATCGCATCTCCTCGCCGATGAAGAAGTGGTTCACCGACTGCGTGGACGTCGCCGACACCGACACCATGCTCCGGGTCGGCCGCGCGCTGCGCATCCTCCAGCAACTCTGATCGGCACCTCACCATCGCGGCCGGCCCGTGGTGCGATCCCCGTTTCCGGGCCGACCCGCGACGGGCACTGCCAGGAAACCGGGCGTTCCTAGCGTTCCTCCTCGTCAGACCGACGAGGAGGAGCCGCCGTGAGCACGCTCACCAGCACCGCAGTCACCGCCGGGCCGCCGGCCACCACCGGCCGTGCGCGCCGGCTCGACGACTGGCGCCCCGAGGATCCCGACTTCTGGCGGGCGACGGGCGCGCCGATCGCCCGACGCAACCTCTGGGTCTCGATCTTCGCCGAGCACATCGGCTTCTCGATCTGGAGCCTCTGGTCGGTCACCGTGCTCTTCCTCGGCCCGGCGTACGGCATCGACCCGGCCGGGAAGTTCCTGCTCACCGCCGTGCCCGCCGCACTGGGCGCGGTGCTGCGGCTGCCGTACACGCTGGCGGTGGCCCGCTTCGGCGGGCGGCGCTGGACGATCATCAGCGCACTCCTGCTGCTGGTGCCCACGGTGCCGATGACGGTGCTGCTGGAACCCGGGGTGTCCTACTCCACCCTGATGGTGCTCGCCTGCCTGACCGGCGTCGGCGGGGGCAACTTCGCCTCCTCGATGGCGAACATCAACCTGTTCTACCCGGAGCGGCTCAAGGGCCGGGCCCTCGGGCTCAACGCGGGCGGCGGCAACCTGGGCGTACCCGCTGTGCAACTGGTCGGGCTGGCGGTCCTCGCCACCGCCGGTGCCGCGTACCCCCGGTTGGTTCCGGCGGTCTACCTGCCGCTGATCGTGCTGGCGGCGCTGGCGGCGACCCGCTGGTTGGACACCGTGCCCGGGGCGCGCAACGAGCCCGGCGCGCTGCGCGAGGCGGCCCGCGACCCGCACACCTGGGTCATGTCACTGCTCTACATCGGCACCTTCGGCTCGTTCATCGGCTTCGGTTTCGCCTTCGGGCAGGTGCTCCAGCTCCAGTTCGCCGAGCGGTTCCCCACCCCGGTCGACGCCGCCTGGCTGACCTTCCTCGGCCCACTGGTCGGCTCGCTGATCCGTCCGCTGGGCGGGCACCTGGCCGACCGGCTGGGCGGTGCCCGGGTGACCTTCTGGAACTTCGTGGCGATGGCGGCCGGCGCGGGCACGGTGCTGTACGCGGCCCGGGAGCGCTCGTTCGGGCTCTACCTGGCCGGGTTCATCGCCCTCTTCGTGTTCTCCGGCATCGGCAACGGCTCCACGTACAAGATGATCCCGGCGATCTTCCGGGCCCGGGCGGCGGACGCGGTAGCCACCGGTCGCCGCGATCCGGAGGGGGCCGCACGATGGGCGCGGCGGATGACCGGCGCGTTGATCGGTATCGCGGGTGCCGTCGGCGCGTTCGGTGGGGTGCTGGTCAACATCTCGTTCCGCCAGTCGTTCCTCGGCTCCGGCAACGCCGACGCCGCCTATCTGGCCTTCATCGGCTGGTACGCGTTGTGCTTCGCGGTCACCTGGGTGGTCTACCTGCGGCCTCGGGCCGATCGGCTGGCCGACGTGTGAGCTGAGCCACGTATGGTGTGTCGGCACCGGGCACCGTACCCCCGTTTTGACCTGCGGACGGGGCGCCGGGTATCGTTGCCTGCTGTTGTACGACATCCAGAGGCGTGCCCCATCAGGTACGCTTGGTCGTTCGTGCGCGCTGGTCCGGCCTGCAAGATCTGGTCACCTCGGCGCGCGACCCCAGACCGACGACGAGACAAGGTAGACCTGTGCGTACGTACAGCCCGAAGCCGGGTGAGATCGAGCGTCAGTGGCACGTCATCGACGCCTCTGATGTCGTGCTGGGCCGCCTGGCCACCCACGCCGCCACGTTGCTGCGTGGTAAGCACAAGCCGACTTTCGCGCCGCACGTCGACACGGGCGACTTCGTCGTCATCGTGAACGCGGGCAAGGTTGCGCTGACCGGCAACAAGCGCCACACCAAGGTCGCTTACCGCCACTCCGGTTACCCGGGTGGTCTGAAGCAGGTCGGCTACGACGAGCTGCTGACCAAGCGCCCCGAGCGGGCCATCGAGCTCGCGGTGAAGGGGATGCTCCCGCACAACAAGCTCGGCCGTCAGCTGATCAAGAAGCTGAAGGTCTACGCCGGTGCCGAGCACCCGCACCTCGCGCAGCAGCCGGTGCCGTTCGAGATCAAGCAGATCGCGCAGTGAGCGCGGGCGAAGGAAGCAGCATGACCGACATCACCACCGAGACCGAGGTCGCCCCCGAGGTCACCGAGGCACCGGCGCCCGTCGCCCGCGCGCCGCGTGGTGACCGCCCGATCCAGACCGTGGGTCGGCGCAAGGAGGCCATCGTCCGGGTCCGTATCGTCCCGGGCACCGGCAAGATCACCTGCAACGGTCGCGACCTCGAGGCCTACTTCCCGAGCAAGGTGCACCAGCAGCTCATCAAGGACCCGCTGGTCACCGCCGAGAAGCCCGAGGCGTTCGACGTCATCGCCAACCTGCGTGGCGGCGGCACCACCGGCCAGGCCGGTGCGCTGCGGCTGGCCATCGCGCGTGCGCTGATCGTCAACGAGCCGGACGACCGCCCGGCCCTGAAGAAGGCCGGCTTCCTCACCCGGGACGCCCGGGTCAAGGAGAGCAAGAAGTACGGCCTCAAGAAGGCCCGTAAGGCTCCCCAGTACTCGAAGCGCTGATCTTTCCCAGCGCGTTGTACTTCTGACGGACGGCCGGTCCGCCTCCCCGCTCGGGGAGGTGGGTCGGCCGTTCCGCTTTCTCCTCACTGGTCGTGTTCATTCGGAGGTTGGCGGGTATGGGTCGGTTGTTCGGCACGGACGGCGTACGCGGGCGGGCGAACGCGGATCTCACCCCCGAGTTGGCGCTGGCGCTCGCCGTGGCCGCCGCGCACACACTCGCCGAGACAGACCGCAGCCACCCGCCGCTCGCCGTCGTCGGTCGGGACACCCGGGCCAGCGGCGAGATGCTGGAGGCCGCCGTGGTGGCGGGTCTGACCAGCGCCGGTGCCAACGTGGTACGGGTCGGCGTGCTGCCGACCCCCGCGGTGGCGTTCCTCACCGCGGAAGCCAAGGCCGACCTCGGCGTGGTGCTCTCCGCGTCGCACAACCCGATGCCGGACAACGGCATCAAGCTGTTCGCCGCCGGCGGTCACAAGCTGCCCGACGAGATCGAGATGCGGATCGAGGCCGCCGTGGAGGCCAACGCCACCACCGCCTGGGACCGGCCGACCGGTGCCGGCATCGGCCGGGTGCACGACCTGCTCGACGGCGCGGACCACTACGTCCAACACCTGGTCGGCGCGGTGCCGCACCGACTGGACGGGATCAAGGTCGTGGTCGACTGCGCCAACGGCGCCGCCGCCGAGGTCGCGCCGGTCGCCTACCGGGAAGCCGGCGCCGAGGTCATCGCGATCCACGCCGAGCCGAACGGGCTGAACATCAACGACGAGTGCGGCTCCAACCACATCGAGGCGCTGCGCGAGGCCGTCGTCGAGCACGGCGCCCACCTGGGCATCGCCCACGACGGTGACGCCGACCGCATCGTGGCGGTCAGCGCCGACGGTGACGAGGTCGACGGCGACCAGGTGATGGCGATCCTCGCGCTGGCCATGCGGGACGCCGGCACGTTGACCCAGGACACCCTGGTCGCCACCGTGATGAGCAACCTCGGCCTGCGGCTGGCCATGTCCGCGCAGGGCATCCGGTTGATCGAGACCAAGGTCGGCGACCGGTACGTGCTGGAGGAGCTGCGCGCCTCCGGCCTGGCGCTCGGCGGTGAGCAGAGCGGCCACATCGTGATGCCCGCACACGCCACCACCGGCGACGGTGTGCTCACCGGCCTGCACCTGATGGCTCGGATGGCGGCCACCGGCAAGTCCCTCGCCGAGCTGGCCTCGGTGGTCACCAAGCTTCCCCAGGTGCTGATCAACGTGCCGGTGGGCGACCGGACCGTGGGCGCCAACGCGCCGGCCGTCCGCGCCGAGGCCGAGCGGGCCGAGGCGGAGTTGGGTGAGACCGGCCGGGTGCTGCTGCGTCCGTCGGGCACCGAGCCGCTGGTCCGGGTGATGGTCGAGGCGGCCACCGAGGCGACCGCCCGCGAGGTCGCCGAACGGATCGCCGAGCAGGTCCGCACCGCGAGCCCGGTCGCCTGAGGTCACCTCCGGGCGGCGTCACAACCGCAGTTGGGTCGCCCGTCCGTACGTGTCGGCCGGGTCTTCGCCGTCGGTGAGGTCGAGGTCCTCGGTGACGCGTCCGTCGGTCAGCCGGACCAGTCGGTCACAGCGGGCGGCGATGGCCTGTTCGTGGGTGGCCAGCAGGATGGTCATGCCGTGCCGGTCGCGGAGGTCGAGCAGCAGGTCGAGGATTTGGCTGCCGGTGGTGGAGTCGAGGTTGCCGGTGGGCTCGTCGGCCAGCAGTAGGCCCGGCGCGCCCATCAGTGCGCGGGCGATGGCGACCCGTTGCTGCTGGCCACCGGAGAGCTGCGCGGGTAGGGCGCGCTCCCGCCCGGCCAGGCCGACCGCGTCGAGTAGTTCGCGGGCTCGTGCCGCGTGGTCGGTGCTGCCCCGGCGGGGGAGGACCGGCGCGATCACGTTGTCCAGCACGGTGAGCGCGGGCAGCAGGTGGTAGCGCTGGAACACGAACCCGACCCGTTGCCGGTAGCGGGCCAGCGCGGCACGGCGCAGCGAGGTGATCTCCACGTCGTCGACCGTGACGGTGCCGCTGTCGGCCTGCTCGATGGCGCCGATCAGGTGCAGCAGGGTCGACTTGCCCGAGCCGCTGGGACCGGTCAGCGCCACCACCGACCCGGCCGTGATCTCCAACGAGACGTCGTCGACCGCGGTCAACTGTTCAGTGCCGGTACGGAACTGCCGGTTCAGCCCGACAGTCCGGACCGTGCTGCCGGTGGTTGCCTCCATCGTCACTCCTCCGCGAGTAGCCGTGCGGTCGGGAGCCGGCGCAGCAACGCGGCCGGCACGAGCGCCGCCAGACAGGTGAGCAGCACCCCGCCGAGCGCCACGGCGGCAGCGACCATGATCAGGGCGGTCGGCAGACCACCCACCAGCCAGGCGGCCCCGGCGAGCCCGAGCCCCGCGCCGGCCACCGCCCCGAGCGTGCCGATGAGGAGCCCTTCGTAACCCACCAGGCGGCTCAGCGCGGCGTCCGTCCAGCCGACAGCACGCAGCGTGGACAACTCGGCGGCGCGGTCCCGGACGTTCAGGTACAGCACGTCGGCGACGGCACCCGCGCCCAGCACGACGGTGACGACTGCGGCCAGGGTGTCCGCACCGCGTACGTTCAGTGCGACGGTGTCGCCGAGCAGATTGCCGACGATCGCGCCACGGAAGGCGTAGGCGGCGGCGGTGACCAGGGTCAACGCGGTCAGCCCGATGGCCAGCGCTCCGGCCCCGAGCAGGGTGCGCCCGGGGGTGCGGACCAGGTTGACCAGGGCCATCCCGAACAGGTTGCGGGGCCGCCGCACCCACCGGGCCGGGGCGACCACGGGCCGCAGCGCGGCGGCCGGGTGCGCGCCGGCGGCCCGCAGCGCTGGGACCACGCCCGCCACCAGCGCCAGCAGCAGAGCCACCGGTACGGCGAGCGCTGCCTGACGCCAGCCGATCTCGATGTTCAGCGCGGCGGCCAGGGGGAACGCCAGCCCGAGGGCCAGCAGACCGGCGGCGAGCCCCAGCGCGGCCACCTCGCTGAGAACCAGCGCCGCGATCCGCCGGGCTGACCAGCCCAGGCAGGCGAGTACCGCCAGTTCGGGGCGGCGGTCCCGGACCGCGGCGGAGACCGCGTTGCCGAGGAACAGCGCGCAGACCACCAACACCAGCCCGAACAGAACGAGGCTCTTACGGTCGACCGCCTTGATGATGACCGAAGCGATCCCGAGTGCGGACCACGGCTCGGTCAGCCGCAGGTCGGGCCGGCCTAACGGGCCCGCCGGCAGCTCGACGGTCTGCGGGGCGGGAGACGAGCCGATGGTGAGGTCGACGTCCAACCCGGTCGTGTCGGCGATTCGCTCGGCGATGAGCCGGACCCGCTCGGCGGACCGTTCGGTGTAGCCGGAGACGTCGGCGACCCGGATCCGGATCGCGCTGATCGGCGCCGTCCGGCTGGGGCTGGGGCTGTCCTCCATCAGCTTCGGCACCGCCGCCAGGCTGGTGAGCAGCAGGGGCGGTGCGGAGACGTAGCCGGCCGGGTTGCCGCTCGGTTCCAGCGGCCGGCCGCCCAGCGCCTGGCGGCTGCGCTCGTCCGCGCCGTCGAGGCTTGGCGGCTCGTACGTCTCCAGCGGGAGCCGGGACAGGTCGCTGAACCCGCTCAGCTTCTCCGGATCGAAGATGCCGACGGTCCGCCAGTCCCGCACCTGGAGGATCGAGCCTGGCGGTTGCATGGGGACCGCGGTCAGCGGGCGGAAGCCGTTGTCGTCGGCCGACCACGGACGTCCGTCGAAGTTGTAGATGTTCTCGGTGCCGAAGGCCGTGGCATCGAACGGCGGTCGCGTGACAGCACGCAGAGTGCCGTCGGGGAGTCGGTCGTACTCCGGGGCACCCGCTTGAATGATCGTCTGCAACTCACCCCGGCAACAGCCGGTCTGGGAGATCCCCGCGGCCAGCAGGTCGCGGTACCCGTCGGCGATCGCGTACTCCTCGATCCCGACCTTGACCCCGGTGGCGCCGGACAGCGACTGCTCCAGGTCGGGGATGCTCAGCCCGGCGGGGCGCGCCTGCGGCAGCCGGGTGAGGGCGGACCGCACGGTGACGTCGAGGTAGGGGCGGCTGGTGCTCAACACCGGGATCAGCCGCTCGGGCACATGCATGGGGAGGTGGGTGTCGGTGGCCGTGTCGTCGGGCCGAAGAGCGCGGCCCTCGATCACCGCGTCGTCGAGGCCGACGAGCCGTTGCTCCGCGTCGGGGTCGACGGCGGCCAGCAGGAACGGCACCGTCACCCGGTAGCGGGCCACCAGTTGGTCGGTGGCGACGCGCTCGGCGCGGCCGGACAGCCAGCGGTTCTCTTCGAAGCGTCCGTCGGGCAGCAGTCGAACGGTGTCGACGCTCCAGTTCTCCCGCTCGGAGGTCCATCCATCGTTCGCCGACCTCACGATCAGGTGCGGGTCGCAGATCGGCTGGCTCCGGCCGTCGGGGAGCACCTCCCGTGGGACATCGCCGCAATACTGGTCGTACGGATACATCCGGCCGTCCGAGTACGGGATCGAGGAGGCGTTCGGGTCACCCCCCTCGGGGTAGAGCAGCGGGCGTTTGGTCACGTACACGTAGCGTGGACGGCTCGGGGCCGTGGAGAGCCCGCGCTCGGCGGTGAAGGTGGGGTCGAGCCGGATGACCTGCTGATCCAGGGAACGATCGACCGCGTCGGTCAGGTCGAACCGGACCGAGACGGACGAGGTCGAGTAACCCAGCATGGCGATCGGCGCGGCCACGTCGACGCCAGCGACCTGTTTCACCTGCTCGTACTGCGCCGGGGTGATGCCGCCGAAGAGGCCGGAGAGGTAGTTCGGACGGACCAGTCCACGTTCGACCTCCAGCGGCGCGCGTGCCCCCTGGGGACGGACGAGGATGTCGTAGGCGGCCCGGGTGTCGCGTTCGACCGCGCCGGTGACCTCGAGGCGAGAGGTGGTGGTGGCGCCGGTCAGGACAACGAAACCGGTGGTCGCCACCAGCACTCCCGCCAGCAGCGCCACCGACCGACCAGCACGGCCGCGTAGCTGCGCCCAGACGAAACCGAGCATGTCGCGCCTCCCCGTGTGCTCCCCACACTCTGCGCGTTACATTGTCACAATGCAAGACCTGGCCCATTCGGCCGGTGGGATCGGAGGAGACAGTGGCGATCCAGCACGCGGTCCTCGCGTTACTCGCGCGCGGCCCGAGCTACGGCTACGAGTTGAAGAGCGCCTTCGAGGCCGCCGCCGGCCCACAGTGGGGGCCACTCAACATCGGCCACCTATACCAGATCCTCGATCGGCTCTCGCGGGACAGCCTGGTCATCGCCGAGCGGCAGGCCCAACAGGTCAAACCCGACCGGGTGGTCTACCAGATCACTCCCGCCGGTCGGGCCGAACTCGGCCGCTGGCTCGACGAGCCGAGCCCGCGCAGTGGCGGCTTCCGGGACGACTTCTTCCTCAAGGTCACCGCCGCCGCCCGATCGGGTTCCGCGCAGACCGTCCGCACCGTGCTCAGCAACCAACGTGGCTATCTGCTTCGAGAGTTGCGCAACCTCGACGGGCTGCGCCGCAAGGCCGGCGACCCGGTGGTCGGGCTGCTGCTCGCCGCAGCGAGCCGGCACGTCGAGGCGGACCTCGCCTTCGTCAACGATGCCGAGGCGGTGCTGCTGGCCGACGGCGGCGCGTTGCTCGCCACCATGGCGGTCACACTGTCGGAAGTCACGTCGTCCTCTGTCGACGCTTCCTCGCCCCCATCGGGGGATGGCACCGGCCCGGCCCACGCCGCCGGCTGACCCCGCCGGTCAGCGACGCTCGGCCATACCGCGCAGTCGGGTGACCGCGTCTGCCAGCACCTCGGGGCGCTTGCAGAAGGCGAACCGGACCAGCCGCCGGCCCGCGTCGGTGTCGTCGTAGAAGACCTGCGTCGGCACCGCCACCACGCCACAGCGCTCCGGCAGCGACCGGCAGAACTCCACCCCGTCCCGGCCGCCGAGAGCGGTGATGTCGGCGGTGACGAAGTACGTCCCCTCCGAGTCGAGCACCTCGAACCCGGCGTCGGTGAGACCGCCGACGAGTTGGTCACGCCGCCGCTGGAGCCCGTCCCGGAAGCCGATGTAGTAGTCGTCCGGCAGGGCCAGCGCCACCGCGACCGCCGGTTGCAGCGGCGCGGCGTTGACGTAGGTGAGGAACTGCTTCACCCGCAGCACCGCCGAGACCAGCGTCGCCGGGCCGCTCGCCCAACCCACCTTCCACCCCGTGCAGGAGAACGTCTTGCCGGCCGACGAGATGCGCAGCGTCCGCTCCCGCATCCCGGGCAGGGTGGCCAGCGACACGTGCGGGCTCGCCGCGTCGGTGAAGACCAGATGCTCGTACACCTCGTCGGTGACCGCGTACGTGCCGAACTCCTGGCACAACTCGGCGACCACTGCCAACTCGGCCGGGGTGAAGACCTTGCCGGTCGGGTTGTGCGGTGAGTTGAGCAGCACCAGCCGGGTGCGCGGGCCGAACGCCGCGCGCAGCGCCTCCGGGTCGAAGGCGTACCGACCGTCGGCCGTGGGGCGCAGCGTCACCGGCCGGCGGACCGCACCGGCCAGTGCGATCGAGGCGGCGTACGAGTCGTAGTACGGCTCGAAGCAGACCACCTCGTCGCCCGGTTCGCAGAGCGCGAGAATGCTCGCCGCGACGGCCTCGGTCGCACCCGCGGTGATGACGATCTCGCCGTCCGGGTCGTACGCCAGGTCCTGGAATCGTTCCTGGTGGGCGGCGACCGCCGCGCGCAGGGCGGGGACCCCGGGGCCGGGCGGGTACTGGTTCTGCCCGCCGCGCAGCGCCTCGGCGGCGGCGGCCAGCATCTCCGGCGGACCGTCGGTGTCGGGGAAGCCCTGGCCCAGGTTGACCGCGCCGGTGCGTACGGCGAGGGCGGACATCTCGGCGAAGATCGTCGTGCCGAACGGCCGCATCCGGGCCACCAGCGGGTCGACATCGGTGCTCGTCACCTGCGCCAGCCTAAGGCCACCCGCGGCCCGAACCCCAGACCCGTCGCGCTCATTCGCGTTCGCCCGCCCTCGGGCCCGCTTGATCGGCCACGCCCAGCCTCACCGCGGCGTGCAGGAGATGCGGTAGTACCCCTGTTCCTTGATGACCACCGGCTTGCCGACGCCGCTGACCGTGACGGTGCAGTCGATCGGTGTGGCGTTGTTGATGTCGGGCCCGGTGGCCTCGACCATCACCCGACTCTGGCCGTTGGTGCGAATGGTGGTGCGCCACGGCAGTGTCGCGCCGTCGACATGCATGAGGTCACTCTCGGCGTCGTAGTACGCGATGTCCGCCGTACCCGAGCCGGTGACCTCGTAGACCACTGTGACCGGGGCCGGCCCCGACGTCGGCCGGGTGATCGGCTGCTTGCTCGGGGTCGGGGTCGCGGGGCCGGGCCGCCCCGGGACGGGTTGTCCCGGGATGGGCGCGCCCGTGGTGGGTGCGGCCCAACCGTCGTCGGGAACGCCCCACGGTTCCCCGGCGACCGGGTCCGAGCCGGGCTCGTCGAGCAGGAAACCAGCCGCGCAGAGGCAGCCGCAGACGAGCACGACCAGCACCACGAAGGCCGCGACGACGATCCCCACGATCCGGCCGGCGCTCGTGTTTCCGCCGCCGGACTGCGGGTGGCCGGGGTAGGCGTACGGCGGCGGATAGCCGTGGGGCGGCCACCCGGCCTGCGGCGGCCATCCAGCTTGCGGCGGCCATCCAGCTTGCGGCGTCTCCGCGGGAGGCGGAGGCCAGCCGGCATGGGCTGGCCAGCCGGCCTGCGGCGGCGAGCCAGCGTGCGGAGCCGAACCGGCGTGCGTCGGGTCCGAGGTCTGGGCCGAGTCCGAGGCGTCGGGCGTGGGCGGCGTCCAGGGGGACGCCGGTGGTCCGGGCGTCCAGGGCGCGGCGGGCGGTTGGGGCGTCCACTGGGTCGCCGGCGGGTGCGGTGCCCACGGCGCGGACGGTGGCGCCGGTGTCCACGGTGCTGGTGCCCACGGTGCCTGTGGTGCCCAGGGTTGGCCCGGGGCCAGTGGGTCGGGTGTCGGGAACTGAGCCGCCGGCGGTGCCGTCGGATCTGTGGCCGGAGAGCCCGCGTCCGGTGGCCCCGACGCGTTGCCGGCTGACGGGTCCGGTGGGGGAGCGGGGGACGGATCGGGCGGCGGGGGCGCCTCGGACATGGCTGCTCCGGACGGGATCGGGTATGGGACGAACGGGCCGAGGGCAGGCGCGCCGAACCCGCCGAGAGACTGTCGTACCCGAAGGCGTGCCGCAACCCCGTCCGTCCTGGGCCGGCTGCGGCCGGGCTGTGACGCTCGTCCCGTTGCGACCCACCAACCACCGATCGCTCAGATTCCGTGATTGATAACCCGACTTTCGAGCACCCATCATGAGTGAAACTGGGTTAGGCTGCGGGCCATGTGTGGAATCGTGGGATACGCGGGCGCGCGCCCCGCACTCGGCATCGTGCTCGACGGGCTGCGGCGGCTGGAATATCGCGGTTACGACTCGGCGGGCGTCGCGATCGTCTGCGACGACCAACTGTTGACCGAGAAGAAGGCCGGCAAGCTGGCCAACCTGGAGAAGGTGCTGTCCGAGCGGGCCGCCGACGACCCTACCTCCTGCGCGGCCAGCCCGATCGGCATCGGTGACGGCACCACCGGCATCGGGCACACCCGGTGGGCCACCCACGGCGGCCCGACCGACCGCAACGCCCACCCGCACGTCGCCCCGGACGGCCGGGTCGCCGTCATCCACAACGGCATCATCGAGAACTTCGCCAAGCTGCGTGCCGAGCTGGAGGCCGACGGGGTCCAGTTCGCCAGCGACACCGACACCGAGTGCGCCGCCCACCTGCTCTCCGCCGCGCTGGCCGACCTGCGCGCCGCCGGCCAGCCGGACAGCCCGCAGCTGCTCGCCGCCGGCATGCGGGTGGTCTGCCAGCGACTGGAGGGCGCGTTCACCCTGCTCGCGGTGGATGCCTCCGTGCCCGGCGCGGTCGTCGGCGCCCGGCGTAACTCCCCGCTGGTCGTCGGCCGGGGCGACGGGGAGAACTACCTGGCCAGCGATGTGGCCGCGTTCATCGAGCACACCCGGGAAGCGGTCGAGCTGGGCCAGGACCAGATCGTCCTGATCACCGGGGACAGCATCGAGATCACCGACTTCGAGGGCCAGCCCGCCGCCGGCAAGGACTTCCACATCGACTGGGACTCCTCGGCCGCCGAGAAGGGCGGCTACGACTGGTTCATGCTCAAGGAGATCGAGGAGCAGCCGCAGGCCATCGCCGACACCCTGCTCGGCCGGTTGACCGAGAGCGGCGAGATCGCCCTCGACGAGGTCCGCCTCAGCGACCAGGATCTGCGCGACGTCGACAAGATTTTCATCGTGGCCTGCGGCACGGCGTACCACGCCGGGATGGTCGCCAAGTACGCCATCGAGCACTGGACCCGCATCCCGTGCGAGGTGGAGCTGGCCAGCGAGTTCCGCTACCGCGACCCGGTGCTCGACCGGTCCACGCTGATCGTGGTGATCTCGCAGTCCGGCGAGACGATGGACACCCTGATGGCGCTGCGCCACGCCAAGGAGCAGAAGGCCCGGGTGCTGGCGATCTGCAACACCAACGGCTCGACCATCCCGCGCGAGTCCGACGCCGTGCTCTACACCCACGGCGGGCCGGAGATCGCCGTCGCCTCCACCAAGGCGTTCCTCACCCAGGTCGTCGCCTGCTACCTGATCGGCCTGCACCTGGCCCAGGTGCGCGGCATCAAGTTCGCCGACGAGGTGGGCGCGGTCGTCGCCCAGCTGCAGGAGATCCCAGGCAAGCTGCGCGAGCTGCTCGACCGGATCGAACCCGTTCGCGAGCTGGCCCGGGAGCTGAAGTCCGAGCCGACCGTGCTGTTCATCGGCCGGCACGTCGGCTACCCGGTGGCCCTGGAGGGCGCGCTGAAGCTCAAGGAGTTGGCGTACATGCACGCCGAGGGCTTCGCGGCCGGTGAGCTGAAGCACGGCCCGATCGCCCTGATCGACAAGGGCACCCCGGTGATCTGCGTGGTGCCCTCCCCGGTCGGCCGGGGCATGCTGCACGACAAGGTCGTCTCCAACATCCAGGAGGTCCGGGCCCGCGGCGCGCGGACCATCGTGATCGCCGAGGAGGGTGACGAGGCCGTCGTCCGGTACGCCGACCACCTGATCTACGTGCCGCGTACGCCGACCCTGCTGGCTCCGCTCGTCACCACCGTGCCGTTGCAGGTGTTCGCCGCCGAGATCGCCGCCGCCCGGGGGCACGACGTGGACCAGCCCCGCAACCTGGCCAAGTCGGTCACCGTCGAGTAGCCGCTCAACGACCCAACACGACCCGGGCCATCCCGTCCAGCGCGGGATTGCCCGGGTCCCAGTAACCGGCGTGGCCGCCCCGCCCGCTGTCGAAGACCCGGCCGCCGAACCCCGGATCCGACGGGTCGTGACCGAACCACAGCTCATGCCCGGTCCGGTCGGGCCAGCCGAGCGCGGCGGCCAGCGGCGCCGCACCCAGCAGGGCACGGCGGCCCAGCTCGTCCGCCGACCGGGCCGCGCGGATCACGTCATCGGGAGCGCTGCTCGCCCAGACCTCTCCGGGTGGCACCCCCAACTCGGCGGCGTGCGACGCGCCGACCCCGGGCGAGCCGACGAAGACCAGCGCGTCGGCGGCCAGCCCGTGCTCCCGCGCGGCCACACCCACCACCAGCGACCCGTAACTGTGCCCGAGCACGGTCTGCCGGGCCGGTGGCCCCTCGTGGGTGGCGCGCAGCCCCTCCTGGAAGCGGTGCAGCGCCGGGCCGGCGTCGCGTGCCTGGCCCGGCGAGGCGGCCTCGGTCAGGAGATCCGGAGCGTCATAGTCCAACCAGAGCACCGCCGCGCTGCGTTCACCCGGAGCGAGCGCGGCGCACCGGTCCAGCACCCGCGCCGCTCTGCCCAACTCGCCGGGGGCGTCGTCCAGGCCGGCGGTCATCCCCGGCACGTAGGTCAGCACCCGATCAGCCCGGTCCGGGTCGCCGAGTGCCAGCACCACCCGGCCCTCACCGGCCGGATCCAGCCCGAGCAGGTACGCCCGGGGCTCCCCGCCGGCCGCCAGTCGTCCGGTCAGCGCGTCCAGGCCGGCCAACCGCCCGGCCACCCCGCGCAGCCGGACCGACGCGAGCGGCGCGGGCGGCACCCGGGACAGCAGTGCTCGCCGCTCGGCCAGCAGTTCCTCCCGCCACACGCCGAGTTGCAGCCGGTTGGCCTGGTCGCGGGCGGCCACCGGCACGCCGTCCCATCGGCCGACCAGTGCCGGCTCGTGCCCGACCAGCCACCGCCGTTGCGCCGGTGTCAAGCCTGACCACCAGGCGTGGACCAGTGTCGGCGTGGCGTCGACGGCCGGTCGGCCCGGCGGTGGCGGGGACACCCAGCCGGTGCCGGCGGCCCGAGCCAGCTCGTCCAACCGGTCGGCGGCGACCCGGTCGGCGGCCCCCGCCCCGTCGAGCGCGTCCCGCAGGGCAGCCGCCACCCGGGCCGCAGCCAGACCATCCCGCTCGGTGGACCGTGCTCGCGCGGGATCGACGTGCACCCTGCCCGAGCGGTCCACGACCAGGCCGGCCGCCTCCGCCTGGGTGACCGCAGCGGCGAGCCGCGCCTTCGCCACCGTCAGCTTCCCGGCCAGCTCGGCCAGCACCTGATCGACCTCGATCAGTGCGGGTGTGACCGACGTCAGCTCGCCCCGCAGGTTGACGAGCCGGCCGTCCGCCGCCGTGGCTGCGCCACCGGACCAGCCGCCCCGCAACCGCCCGCCCGCCGCCCGCAGCTCATCGGCGCGACGCGCGACCGGCTCGGTCAACCCGACCCAGGCCACCCCGGCGGCCCGCCATCTGCTCGGATCGGCTGACCACAGTTGCCGGTAGCCGACGCTGGTCACCGGGGTAGGGCGGCGAACCGGTCGGCGGCCCGGTCGTCCACCGTCTCGTACGCCTCGGCTGCCGCTCGGACCCCGTGAGCGGTAACCGCGACCCGGGCACCCAGCCGGCAGAGCCAGGCGTGCGCGGCCGCCTCCAGCCCGGCCAGCGCGGCACCGGCCCGCCACTCGGGTGCCGGCACCAGCAACCCCGGTGCCCCCGAGAGGCCCAGCGCCAGCCGGTGCGCCTCGCCGTCGAGCGTGCCGGCGACCGCCCGCAGCTCCTCCGGCCGGACGACGAACGACTCGTCGGTCATGGACCCACCCCCCGTGGACGATCGACATCAACGCGTCGACGCTAGGCGCGTACCGGTGGCGGTCGGATGCCCTGTGGACAGCCGGCACCGGGCCGTACCCCGGCGTGTCCACAGGCATTGCCCAGCGCGGGCCCGACGGCTAATCTGCGGCCTCCGACCGCCGGTAGGGTGATGTGGTGATCGTCGCTGTCGGCATCGACGTGGTCCTGGTCGACCGGTTCGCCCGAGCGCTGGCACGGACGCCGCCGCTCGCCGACCGGCTCTTCACCACGGCCGAGCGGCACACCCGCGGCGGCTCCCCACGCTCGTCGGAGTCGCTCGCCGCCCGCTTCGCCGCCAAGGAGGCGGTGGCCAAGGCGCTCGGTGCTCCAGCCGGGCTGAGTTGGCACGACTGCGAGATCGTGTCCGACCCGGACGGCCGCCCCCGGCTCGCCGTCTCCGGCACTGTCGCGGCGGCGGCCCAGGCGCGTGGAGTCAACCACTGGCATCTCTCGTTGTCGCACGACGGCGGGATCGCGTCGGCCATGGTGGTCGCGGAACGGTGACGTCGGCTGGGCGGGCCGGTCAGGTCCACCCGCGAACGGGATGGGACACGGTGGCATGAGATCGGTGTGGCGGGTGGCCGACGTACGGGCGGCCGAGGCGGGGCTGATGGGCACACTGCCGGACGGGACGCTGATGCAGCGCGCGGCCGCCGGGCTGGCCCGTCGGGCCGCGCTCCTGCTCGACGAGCGCGGCGGGGTCTACGGCGGCCGGGTCCTGCTGCTGGTCGGTTCCGGTGACAACGGCGGCGACGCCCTGTACGCGGGGGAACGGCTGGCCCGCCGGGGCGTCCAGGTGTCCGCCCTGCTGCTCACTCCCGGGCGCGCGCACGCCGCCGGTCTGGCCGCGCTGCGGGCGGCCGGCGGTCGGGTGGTGTCGCAGCCGGCCGGCCCGGTCGACCTGGTCCTCGACGGGATCGTCGGCATCGGTGGTACGGGTGGCCTGCGGGCGAACGCGGACGAGGTGGTCCGACGTCTCGGCGAGCTGCGGGGGCGCGACGGCGCGCGCGCCACGGTCGTGGCGGTGGACGTGCCGAGCGGGGTCGCGGTGGATACCGGCCACGTGCCGCTGTCCGCGTCCGGCCGACCGACGGCGGTCCGCGCCGACGTGACTGTGGCGTTCGGCGCGCTGAAGCCCGCACTGGTGGTCGGGCCCGCCGCCGCACTGGCCGGGCAGGTGGAGTTGGTCGACATCGGCCTGCGGCCGTGGCTGCGCGGCACCCCTGCGCTACAGGTCACCGAGTGGTCCGACCTGGCCGACTGGTGGCCGGAGCTGGGACCGGCGTCGGAAAAGTACAGCCGGGGCGTGGTGGGGGTGGCAACCGGCTCGGAAACCTACCCGGGCGCCGCGGTGCTCTCCGTCGGCGGCGCTCTGGCCGGGCCGACCGGCCTGGTCCGCTACGCCGGCGGTGCCCGGGTCGAGGTGCTGCACCAGCACCCCTCGGTGATCGCCAGCGGGCGGGTCGCCGACGCGGGCCGGGTGCAGGCCTGGGTGTGCGGCTCCGGCCTGGGCACCGGCGAGGACGCGGCGGCCGAGCTGCGCGCCGTGCTGGCCTCGCCGGTGCCGGTGGTGCTCGACGCCGACGCGCTGACCCTGTTGGTGGACGGCTCACTCGCCGACCGGCTACGCGGGCGGGACGCGCCGATCGTGGTCACCCCGCACGACCGGGAGTTCACCCGCCTGTGCGGCGAGGAGCCCGGTGCCGACCGGGTCGGCTCCGCGCTGCGGCTGGCCGCCTGGATGAACGCGGTGGTGCTGCTCAAGGGGGACCGCACGGTGATCGGCACGCCGGACGGTCGGGCATACGTCAACCCGACCGGCACCCCGGCGCTGGCCACCGGGGGCACCGGTGACGTGTTGGCGGGGCTGCTCGGCTCGCTGCTGGCAGCCGGGGTGCCCGCCGACCGGGCTGCGGCCTCGGCCGCGTACCTGCACGGGCTCGCCGGCCGGGAGGCGGCCCGGGGAGGGCCGGTGACCGCGCCCGACGTGGTCACCGCCCTCCGCCCGGTCGTGGCCCGACTGGGCTGATCGTGCCGTTGCGGCCGGATCGGCGCCGGGGGACGTGCGTCGCCGCCCCCGGTGATCAGGGCGGAAAGTAGGCTGGGCGCATGTGGCAGGCCGAGGTACGCGTCGATCTTGACGCCATCCGCGAGAACGTGAGCAGGCTCCGCTCCGGCACCACCGCCGAGCTGATGGCTGTGGTGAAGGGCGACGGGTACGGCCACGGCATGCTCCCGGCCGCCCGCGCGGCCCTCGACGCCGGTGCCGACTGGCTCGGCGTCTGCACCCTCGACGAGGCGCTCACCCTGCGGCGGGCCGGAGTGACGGTGCCGGTCCTGGCCTGGCTGCTCGCGCCGGGGTTGCCGCTGCACGAGGGGGTCAGCGCCAGCGTGGACCTGGGCGCGGCCAGCCTGCCGCAACTGGACGAGATGATCGAGGCGAGCCGCGTCGCCGGGCGTCCCGCCCGCCTGCACCTGAAGATCGACACCGGGCTGTCCCGGGGCGGCGCGACCGTCGCCGACTGGCCGGCGCTGCTGGACGCCGCCGCGAAGGCGCAGGCCGACGGCCTGGTCGAGGTGGTCGGTGTGTGGAGCCACTTCGTGTACGCGGACTCGCCCGGCCACCCCACCACCGACCGTCAGCTGGCCGTCTTCCACGAGGGGCTGGCCATGGTCGAGCGGGCCGGCCTGCGACCGCGCTGGCGGCACCTCGCCAACTCGGCGGCCACCCTGACCCGCCCGGACACCCACTTCGACCTGGTCCGCCCCGGCATCGCCATCTACGGTCTCTCCCCGGTCGCCGGCGAGACGTACGGGCTTCGGCCGGCGATGACCGCGCGTGCCCGGGTGATGCTCACCAAACGGGTGCCGGCCGGCACCGGTGTCTCCTACGGGCACACCTACACGACGGAGGCCGACGCGAACCTGGCAGTGGTCCCGCTCGGGTACGCCGACGGGGTTCCCCGGCACGCGTCCAACACCGGGCCGGTGCAACTCGCCGGGGCGCGACGGACCATCTCGGGACGGGTCTGCATGGACCAGTTCGTGATCGACTGTGGCGACGACCCGGTGGCCGACGGCGACGTGGCGACCCTGTTCGGCAGCGGCGTCGACGGCGAGCCGACAGCCGACGACTGGGCCGAGGCGGTCGGCACGATCAACTACGAGATCGTCACCCGCTTCGGCAGCACCCGGGTACCCCGGGTCTACGACGGCGAACGGCCATGAGTTACCGCATCCCGCGTCCGCGTACCGCGGCGGGTCGGGTCGCCGGCATCGTCGGTGCCGCGGTGGGGGTCGCCGCGGCGGGCCTGGCGGCCGGCGTCGCGACCGAACGCACCCTGGTCCGCCGGCTGAAGGCCGACCCGACCGACCGCTACGCGCACGAACAGTTCGACGAGCAGCGGTACGACGAGGCGTTCCGTCTGGAGTTGCCGGACGGCACTGACATCCACGTCGAGGTGGTCGAGCCGACCCGGCCGGTGCCGGGGCGCCCGACGGTGGTGTTGGTGCACGGCTTCTGCCTGGACATGGGGACGTTCCACTTCCAGCGCCAGATGCTCGCCGAGCGCGGCGACTACCGGATCGTGGCGTACGACCAGCCCGGTCACGGTCGGTCCGGCCGCTTGGAGACCGGGGAGTACGACCTCGCGGTGCTCGGCCGGACGCTGCGCCAGGTGATCGACCGGACCGCGCCGGACGGGCCGCTGGTGCTGGTCGGGCACTCGATGGGAGGCATGACCATCATGGCGTTCGCCGAGTTGTTCCCGGAGTTGTTCGGTGACCGGGTGGTGGGCACCGTCCTGATGGCCACCTCGGGCGGGCTCATCGCGGAGACCAAGCTGGTCGCACCCGCGCTGCTCGGCCGGGTCGGCGGCCCGGTCCTCTACATGGTCAGCAACGCCACCCGGTACGGCGGGCCGGTGATCGACAAGGCCCGCAAGTCGACGTCGAACGTCGCCTGGCTGCTGACCCGCAAGTACGGCTTCGGCACCCGCAAGCCCAGCCCGGCGCTGGTGTCCTACGTGGAGACGATGAACTCCCGGACGTCGGCCGACACGGTGACCCGCTATCTGCGGACCCTGGCCACCCACTCGCGCTTTCCGGCGCTGGCGGCGCTGGCGGCGACCCCGGTCCTGGTGGTGGTCGGCGACAAGGACATGATCACCCCGGTGACCCACTCCGAGGAGATCGTCCGGCGGCTGCCACACGCCGAGTTCGTCAAGATCGAAGACAGTGGTCACGTGGTGATGCTGGAGCACGCCGACGAGGTCAACGCCGCGCTCGCGCGGTTCCTCGAGTCAATCGCAGAGCCGGAGGAACGGTGAGTCACGTCGTCAAGCTGCCGACCGTCGAGGACACCCGGGAGTTCGGCCGACGCCTCGCCGGGCTGCTGCGCGCCGGCGACCTGGTGCTGTTGACCGGCCCGCTGGGCGCCGGCAAGACCGCGCTCACGCAGGGCATCGGCGCCGGGCTCGGCGTCCTCGGGGACGTCACCTCGCCGACGTTCGTGATCGCTCGGGTGCACCGCCCCGACCCGGCCCGGGCTGGCCAGGTGGCTCTGGTGCACGCCGACGCGTACCGGCTGGGGGATGCCACCGACCCGCGCGCCGAGATCGACGACCTGGACCTCGACGCGTCCGTGGACGACTCGGTGACGGTGGTGGAGTGGGGCGAGGGCCTGGTGGAGCAGTTGGTCGACGCGCACCTGCGGGTCCGGATCGACCGCCGCGACGACGACACCCGCGTCGTCGAGCTGGACCCGGTCGGTGGCGACTGGGCTAGGCGCCTCGCCGACCTGGGCTAGTCGGCGCCTCGCCGATCCGGGCTAGTCGGCGCCTCGCCGATCCGGGCTGGGCCTTCCGGTGTCGTACCCGATGCCTAGAGTGCGGGGGACCGACCCGCGCTGTGAGAGGTTCCTGATGCCCGACGACGCCCCCGCCCTGGATCTGTTGGCCCTGCTGCCGGAGCAGTGGCGTGCCGTGCTCACCCCGCACCTGGACGCGCCGCGCACCGCCGCGCTCGGCGAGTTCGTCGCCCGCGAATACGCGACGCAGACCGTCTTCCCGCCGGTGGAGGACCTGTTCTCGGCGTACCGGCTGTGCCCGCCGCAGGCCACCCGGGTGCTGATCCTCGGGCAGGACCCCTACCACCGGGCCGGGCAGGCGCACGGGTTGAGCTTCAGCGTCCGCGACGGTGTGACCGTGCCGCCGTCGTTGCGCAACGTCTTCAAGGAGTTGGGTGAGGACGTCGGCGTTCCCAAGCCGCGCAGCGGCAACCTCGATGGCTGGGCCGCCCAGGGTGTGTTGCTGCTCAACGCGGTGCTGACCGTCCGCCAGGCAACCCCGGGCTCGCACGCCAACGCCGGCTGGGAGGAGTTCACCGACGCGACCATCCGGGCGCTGGACGCGGCACCGGACCGGGTTGTCTTCCTGCTCTGGGGTGGCTACGCCCGCAAGAAGGCCGCCCTGGTCACCAACCCGCAGCACGTGGTGCTGGAGGCCGGCCATCCCAGCCCGATGAACCCGCGTGGCTTCCTCGGCAGCCGTCCGTTCAGCGCGGCCAACAAGGCTCTCGCCGATGCCGGCCTGCCCACCATCGACTGGGAGCGCACCGCCGGCTGAGCTCAGCTCCCGCTGGTCAGCTGCCGGTCCCGGTAGCGGCGCAGCAACTCGGCGGTGCGGGCGTCGGTCAGCTCCAGCTCGACCAACGGCACCACCTGGTAACTCCGCCGGCCGTGGCACACCTCGATCGTCTCGGGCAGCTCGTCGCACATGGTGGCCCTGATCTCGCCGTACGTGGTCGACCACCGGTGCTCGCCCGGCTCCTCCGGCTCCAACCAGATCCCGCCGAACTCACTCCAGCGGGCGTTCCACCGCTGGCCGTAGTTCGCCTCCAGCCAGCGGGTGAACAGCTTGGAGTCCTGCCAGCGCAGGACGATCTCCAGCGCCTCGACCGGCACCGGCGCACCCTGCAACAACGCGGCGGTGCTTCCGGTGATCACCGGCGGAAGATCGGGAAGCCGGTCCAGCAGGTCATCCAGGCCGAGCGCCTCGATCCGCTCGGCGATGGGCCGCGCCGCCAGGTCGTCGATGCGGGCATCGAGGTGCGCGTCCAGCGGTTCGACCCCGACGACCAACTGCACATCCATCGCGGCGAGCAGTCGTTCCAGCACCGGGATGTTGGGTGCACGGTCGCCGCGCTCGATCCGGGCGATCGCTGTCTGGCTGACCTGGGCGAGTTCGGCGAGTTGACGTTGGGTCAGTTCGCGCAGCTGCCGCTCGCCTCGCACTACGGCGCCGAGCAGGGTGACGAGGCGAGCGGACGGCATCCTGGCATGGTGGACCAGGCGAACCGGCACCGACACCGCTGAGCCGGATTGCTGACTGTGTCGGTGTCTCGGGTGGGAGTGCCTTGTTCTGTTGAACGTGATTCCGCTGTGGCATCTAGATGCCACAGCGGAATCACGCTCAACAGCGAGTCCTGCCCCCGAGGTGCGGCGTGCGCCGCCCGCCCGCCTGCCGCCCCGGGTGACGGGTGAGGGCGGGGCGTGACGGAGGGCCGCGGCGGGGCGGCTAGGCTGGCTTACCGTGCTCGTACTCGTGGTGGACAGCTCGACCCCTGCGGTGACCGCAGCGCTGCTGGAGGTCTCGGCGGACGGTGTGGTGTCCCGGGCGCACCGGTGCACGGTCGATGCCCGCGCGCACGGCGAACTGCTCGCCCCCCAGGTGGACGCGGTCCTCGCCGACGCCGACGCGCGCCCACGTGACCTGACCGCCATCGTCGCCGGGCTCGGCCCCGGGCCGTTCACCGGGCTGCGGGTCGGCCTGGTCACCGCCGCGACGATGGGGCAGGTGCTCGGCATCCCCACGTACGGTGTCTGCTCGTTGGACGCCGTCGGCTACCCGGCGGCGTCCGGTGAGCCGGTGTTGGCCGCCAGCGACGCCCGGCGCAAGGAGCTCTACTGGGCCGTCTACGACGGCGCCGGCCAGCGGATCGTCGGGCCTGAGGTTTCGACGCCGGCGGTGGCCGCGGTGCGTGCCCGGGAGTTGGGTGCGACGATCGCGGTCGGCGACGGAGCGCACCGGTACGCCGAGACCCTGGACCTGCCCGTGCGGGTCGAGCCCCGGTACCCGGACGCCACCGTGCTGGCGCTGCTCGCCGCCGAGCGGATCCGGTCGGGTGCGCCCAGCGAGCGGCTCACCCCGCTCTACCTGCGCCGCCCCGACGCGGTGGCGGCGACCGGCCGCAAACCGGTCCTGCCGTGACGACGGCACGGCTCGTCCCGTTCCGCTGGTGGCACATCGACGACGTGCTGCCGATCGAGGCGGACCTCTTCGGCGCCGAGCAGTGGTCCCCCGGCATGTTCTGGAGCGAGTTGGCGAACGGGCACCACTACCGGGTCGCCGTCGACGAGGACGGCGCGGTGCTCGGTTACGCCGGGCTCGCCGGGGTTCCTCCGGACGAGGTGTGGGTGCAGAACATCGCCGTCCGCCGGGACGCCCAGCGGCGTGGTGTGGGCCGCGCCCTGCTGGAGGACCTGCTCGCCGAGGCGGCCCGCCGCGAGACCCGCAGCACCCTGTTGGAGGTCGCCGTGGACAACGTCGCCGCCCAGCGGCTCTACGCGACGTACGGGTTCGAGCCGATCGGGGTGCGGCGCGGCTACTACCAACCGAGCAACACCGACGCGCTGGTCATGCGGCGCGACGCCGAGCCGACCGGGGACGGACCACACGACCATGGCTGACGAACCGCTGATCCTGGGCATCGAGACCTCCTGCGACGAGACCGGCGTCGGCATCGTCCGTGGGCACACCCTGCTGGCCGACGCGCTCGCCTCCAGCGTCGAGGAGCACGCCCGGTTCGGGGGCGTGGTGCCCGAGGTGGCCAGCCGGGCACACCTGGAGGCCATCGTGCCGACCATGGACCGGGCCCTGACCGAGGCCGGTGTCACCCTGGCCGACATCGACGCGATCGCGGTCACCTCCGGACCCGGTCTGGCCGGCGCGCTGCTGGTAGGTGTCGCCGCCGCGAAGGGGTACGCGCTCGCCGCCGAGAAGCCCGTGTACGGCGTGAACCACCTTGCCGCCCACGTCGCGGTGGACACCCTCGAACACGGCCCGCTGCCCGAGCCCGCCATCGCGCTGCTGGTGTCCGGTGGCCACTCGTCCCTGCTGCTCGTCGACGACCTGGCCCGAGGCGTCACCCCACTGGGCGCCACCATCGACGACGCGGCCGGCGAGGCGTTCGACAAGGTCGCCCGGCTGCTCGGGTTGCCGTTCCCGGGCGGCCCGCCCATCGACCGGGAAGCCCGTGCCGGTGACGCCGCCTCGATCGCCTTCCCGCGTGGTCTGACCGCCGCCAAGGATCTCGCCGCCCACCGGTACGACTTCTCCTTCTCCGGGCTGAAGACGGCGGTGGCCCGGTGGGTCGAGGCCCGTCAGCGTGCCGGTGAGCCGGTGCCGGTGGCCGACGTCGCCGCGTCCTTCCAGGAGGCGGTCTGTGACGTGCTGACCAGCAAGGCGCTCGCCGCCTGCCGGGCGCAGGGCATCGAGACCCTGGTGATCGGCGGGGGCGTGGCGGCCAATTCGCGGCTGCGGGCGTTGGCCGAGCAGCGGGCCGAGAAGTACGGCATCCAGGTCCGGGTGCCCCGGCCCAAGCTGTGCACCGACAACGGCGCGATGGTGGCCGCACTCGGTTCGCACCTGGTCGCTGCGGGGGTCGCACCGAGCCGACTCGACCTGCCGGCCGACTCGGCGCTGCCGTTGACCACGGTCAGCGTGTGACGGGGGCGACGGACATGATCGTGCGGATGTGGGAGGCGCGCGCCGAGGCGTACGGCGTCGCGGATCTGATCACCTGGGTGTGCGACACCGCGCTACCCGAGTTGGAACACGACCCGCTCCACGTTTCCAGCGAGGTCTTCTCGTCCACCGACCATCGGGTGGTGGTCATCTCGAAGTGGCGCAGCAACCCACGTCCGTTGCCGGATCCGCCCGCCCTGTTGGTGGCCCGCGCCCCGCACTCCTGGGACTTCACCCAGGTCGACCGCTGACCCGGGCCACCAACGAAGGCAAGGTCAGCTGCGGCGCAGCATCCGGTAGGTGGCGATGCCGCCGGTGCCCAACGCGGCGAGGAAGACCAGCCAGACGACTGTGCTGCTGACGCCGACCTGCGGACCGGAGTTGGCTGAGGCGGCGGCCAGCAGCCCGTCCTCACCGGGGGCGGGCAGCGCGGCCGGCGGCAGTTCCGGCCAGCGGACCAGGCCGGTGCTCTCCAGCATCTGCATGTGGTGCTGGACGAAGCCGTTGGCGTCCTCGCAGAGCTTGCGGACGGTGGCGTCCCGGGTGCTGGCCCGTACCGCGCCGATCACCGGGAAGATCTTGCCGTGGGCGACCCGGAGCCGGGTGACGAAGATCTGGTCGAACCGGGCGCCGGAGGCCTTCTGCATCTCCGCCAGCCAGCCCTTCTGCTCGGCGGTCGGCTCGCTGGGGATCGTCGCGCCCAACTTGTTGGCCGCCTCGACGACGAGTTCGTCGAGCCTCTGGTGCTCGCTGGCGATGCCCGCGCCGATTTCCCGGACCTTGGCGGACTGCCCCTTCTCGGCGGCCATCTGGCCGGCTGGCATCTCCCACAGCCCGGCCAGCCGTACCCCGTTGAGCAGTGTCATGTCGGCGGCATTGAGCTGCTGGCCGCCGGCGGGCGCGGCGACGGCCACGCCGGGCAGGACGCCGACCCCCGCGATGATCGCGATGAGCAGCATCGCCGCTCGGTGGGTCCGGTTGCCCAGTCGGCGATGGGCGGATCTGAGCGGTGCCATGTCTGTGGTGCCTCCTCGGTCCGGACCGGATCGCGTCTGGACCGGGCGGCCATGTCCTCCCGGCCGCCCGTCCGCTCACTGGTACGGACTGATCGCGTGATCAGTTCACCGGTTGGCGACGTGGATCAGCGTGTGACGGCGAGAAAGCCGCCGAGCAGCAGCAGGGTGATCGCGGCGGCGGCGAAGAGCATCAGCAGCTCCCGACGCCCGTGCCCGACAGTGTCGTCTCCGACGGCCGGGCCGGACAGGGCCGGCAGGTCGCGGGTCAGCGCAGCCAGGTCGCCGAGGGTGCGTGCCGACCAGACCGCACCGGCCCGTTCGGAGAACTCGTCGAGGGTCAGCCGACCCGCCGCGGTGTGCCGGTGCAGCTCGGCGACCACCCGGTTGCGGTCGTCGTCGGAGGCGCGCAACTCGACATCCACGCCGGACAGCGTACGCGGATCAGCCCACGTCGAGGGGGTCGGCGAGGAGCCGTTCGAAGGCCAGTTCGGCGGCCCCGATCAGCGGGGCGTCCACGCCCAGTTTGGGCGTGCGCAGCCGGACGTGCTCCAGGCAGGCGCCGAGCGCGTTGGAATTCAGCCGGCTGCGGATCTGGGCGGCGGCGGCGAGGTAGAGGTCACGCATGGTGCCGCCGAAGATGACCATCTCGGGGTTGAAGACGTTCACCAGGTTGGCGACTCCGAAGCCGAGCCAGTCGCCCGCCTGGCGGACCGCCGTCTGTGCCCGGGCGTCACCCCGGTCGGCGGCGTCGAAGACCTCCAGCAACGCGTCTCGACCCCGGGCGTCGGAACGTCCGGCGGCGCGGAGGAGACCGTGCTCGCCGATCTCGGTCTCCCAACAGCCCCGGGCACCGCACTCACAGGGCCTTCCGTCGCGGACCACCTTCATGTGTCCGACCTCGCCGCCGTACCCGCCGTGCCCGGTCAGTCGACGGCCACCAGCGATGATGCCGGCACCCACGCCGACGTCCCCGTACAGGTAGAGGACGTTGTCGCAGCCGGCCGCCACACCCCGGGTGTGCTCGGCGAACGCGGCGACGTCGGCCACGTTGCCCACAGTGACCGGTACGTCGATGCCCAACTCGTCGGCGACGGCCGCGCCGATCGGTTCGTCCACCCAGCCGGTGGTCGGACCGAGCCGGACCAGGCCGTCGTCTCGGCGGACCATGCCGCAGACCGCGACACCAGCGCCGACGCAGATCGCGTCGCGCGGAACCACCTGCTGCATCTCCTTGACCGCGCCGGCCAACAGCGGTGCGGCCTCGGCGGCCAGGAGTCCGCGAGGTCGGTCCAGTTCGCGGCGGTCCAGGACCGCGCCACCCAGCCCGATCCTCGCGGCGCGCAACCGGTCCACCTCCACCGAGTACGCGTACGCGTAGACCCGGGCCGACTCGGGCCGGACGACAAGTGACGGTCGTCCGGCCCGGCCGGTCTCCTTCGGCGCCCCCTCGCTGACCAGCCCCACCGCGCTCAGGTCGGCGGTGAGCGCGCCGATGGTGCTGCGGTTGAGGCCCAGGGTGGTGGTCAGTTCGGCACGCGTGGTCGCCCCGTGGACGTGTACGTGCCTCAGCAGGGCCCCGAGGTTCTGCCGTCTGACGTCGTCCTGGCTCGGTCCTGGGCGCATCGTGGTGCTACCTCCCGCGCGCGTCAGCGGGTGCCGGTGGCTGCCGCGCGGCGGCGGGAGAGAGCGTCGACGCTGGCAGCGAGCAGCAGGACTACGCCGGTGACCACGTACTTGACTCCCGCGCTGTACCCCATCAGGCCCATTCCGTTTTCGATGACCGCGACAACCGCCCCGCCGAGCACGGCATCGAGGACGCGGCCCTTGCCGCCGAAGAGGCTGGTACCGCCGATCACCGCCGCGCCGACCGCGTAGAGCAGTACGTTACTGCCCCCCGTGTTCGGGTCGACCGAGTTGGCCCGGCTGGCCGCCACGATGCCGCCGACGGCCGCCATGGACGAGCAGATCATGAAGACCGAGATCCGGATCCGGTCGACGTCGATGCCGGCCCGGCGGGCGGCCTCCCGGTTGCCGCCGACGGCGTAGATGTGCCGACCGTAGCTGGTGCGTTGGAGCACGAAGGTCCACACGATCAGCAGCACGGCGATGATCGGCACCACGATCGGCACGCCCTTGAGTGAGCTGATCAGGACGTTGCGGCTGCGTTCGAGGTTGAGCACGTACACCGCCGTGCCGAGGATGACGGCGAGCCCACCGATCCGCAGAACCACCACCGCGATCGGGTCGGTGATCAGGCCGCGAGCCGACCGGTTGCGGTGCCGCAGCAGTTGCACCGCCGCGTAGCCGACGACCGCGAGCGCCGTCAGCGCCCAGCCCAGGACGGGTGTGAGGTTGCGGTTGGCGATGGCGACCAGCACCTCGTCCCGGACGGAGATGTTGGTGCCCTCCTGCACGAGCAGCAGCACGATGCCCTGGAAGGCGAGGAAGCCGGCGAGGGTGACCACGAAGGACGGAATGCCGATCTTCGCGACGAGCAGGCCGAGGCTGGTGCCGATGACCAGGCCGGTGGCGATCGCGGCGAGCACGGCGACCCACCAGGGGTAGCCGAGGACGGTGACCACATTGGCCAGCACCGCCGCGCAGACGCCGCTGGCGAAGCCGGCGGAGAGGTCGATCTCGCCGAGCAGCAGCACGAAGACCAGACCCATCGCGATCAGCGTGACCGCCGCGCCCTGGGTGAAGAGGTTGGCGAAGTTGCCGGCCGACAGGAACGACGACGGCCGCATGACCGCGAAGACGGTGCAGAGCACGATCAGGCCGAGCACGGCCGGTAGCGCGCCGACGTCGCCACCGCGTACCCGGCTCCAGTAGTTGCGGGCGTGGCCCCCGACGGTCGGCGTCGGTGTGACGGCCGCGGGGTCGTCCTTCCGTACGGCGGTGGTGGTCATCGGGCGCCTCCTGAGATCGAGTCGGCCGGCTGCGGGCCGTCGCCGTTGCTGCCCGGGTCGGCGGCGATGCCGAGCCCGCCCGAGCGCCCGGCGGTGATCAGCTCGACCACCTGCGCGTGGGTGATGTCGGTGGTCTTCACCTGGGCGACCATCTGGCCGAGGTACAGCGCGGCGATCCGGTCGGAGACGGCGAAGACGTCGTTCATGTTGTGCGAGATGAGCACCACGGCCAGGCCGTTGTCGGCGAGACGGCGGACCAGTTCGAGCACCTGGGCGGTCTGTGCCACACCCAGTGCCGCGGTCGGCTCGTCCAGGATGACCAGCTTGCTGTTCCACAGCACCGCCTTGGCGATGGCCACGGTCTGGCGCTGACCACCGGAGAGGCTGGACACGTGCTGTCGCAGGGAGGTGACGGTGCGGATGGAGAGCCCGGCCAGTGTCTCGGCGGCGAGCTGTTCCATGGTCGGCTCGTCGAGGACGATGCCGCTGAGCTTCTCCCGGCCGAGGAACATGTTCTGCACGATGTCCAGGTTGTCGCAGAGCGCGAGGTCCTGGTAGACGACCTCGATGCCGAGCGCGGCGGCGTCGCGGGGGCTGCCGATATGGACTGGTTCACCGTTGAACAGGAACTCGCCGGCATCGGTGGGGTGGATGCCACTGATGCACTTCACCAGGGTCGACTTGCCGGCGCCGTTGTCTCCGACCAGTGCGGTGACTTCGCCCGGGTGGACGGTCAGGGCGACGTCGCGGAGCACCTGGACGGGACCGAAGCTCTTGTCGATCCCGCGGAGTTCCAGCAGGGGGGTCGCGGACACGGAGGTCTCCTTCTTAAGGGAGGGTCGGGGCCCGTCCGGCGGGCGCCGCCCGGCACGGGAGAGTGGCTCCCGTGCCGGGCGGCGGTGGTCGTCCCGGCGGGTACTGCGGCGTCGGTCAGCTGATACCGGCGTCGGCGCAGAGCGTGGCGTACGCCCCGGCGCAGACCTCTTCCTTGGTCACGTAGCCGTCGGCGATGACGTCCTTGACGTTGTCCTTGTAGATGGCCTTCGGGGTGAGCAGCACCGACGGGACGTCGCGGTTGCCCTCCGGGTCCTTCACCGTCTGGCCGGTGTCCTTCTTCTCGCCCTTGGCGAGCGCGATGGCCAGGTCGGAGGCCGCCTTGGCCTCTTCCCGGACCGCCTTGTAGACGGTCATGCACTGGTCACCGGCGAGGATGTTCTGCAGGCCCTCGGTGCTGGCGTCCTGCCCGGTCACCGGCACCTTGCCGTTGAGCTTGTTCTTCTTCAGGATCGAGATGGCCGCGTTGCCGAGACCGTCGTTGGCGGCCAGCACGCCGTCGATCTTGCCGTTGGCCTTGGTGAGCTGCTGCTCGAAGATCGTCGCGGCCTGCGCGTTGTCCCACGCCGGCACCGCGTCCTCGGGGCCCTTGACGTACTCGTTGGAGTCGAACTTCGGCTTGAGCACCGAGTCGTAGCCGTTCTTGAACAGGGTGGCGTTGTTGTCGGTGGGGGAGCCGTTCAGGTACGACACGACCGGGTTCTTGGCGCCCTTCTCGGTCAGGCACTTGACCAGACCTTCGCCCTGCAGCTTGCCGACGACCTCGTTGTCGAAGCTGACGTAGTACTGGGCGGAGCCGCCCAGGGTGAGCCGGTCGTAGTCGATGGTGGCGACGCCCTGCGACTTGGCCTTGTCGAGCACGGCCTTGCCGGTGCCGGAGTCCAGGTTGACGATCATCAGGACGGTGACGCCGCCGGTGATCATCTGGTCGGCGATGGTCTGGAAGGCGGTCTTGTCGTTCTGGGCGTTCTGGATGTCGGACTGGACGCCGGCGGCCTTGAACGCCTCTTCCAGGAATCGACGGTCCGCGGTCTCCCAGCGGACGGAGGACTTGCTGTCCGGGAGGATCACGCCGATCTTGGGGGTCTTGGCGGAGTCGGTCGAACCAGGGCCGGAGTCGTCGCCGCAGGCGGTCAAGCCACCGGTTGCGAGTAGGCCCACGGCGGCGATGGTGAGGATCCCCTTACGCATGTGCAGGGTCCTTTCGGGTGGGGGAGGTGTCGTTTTGTTGTGTCCGGCAACGTATTTCGCGTCACACCGGCTCCACAAGACCGCGCAGGTGCCAAGTTTGTTGGGAGCGATAACAATTCAGCAACGTGGCTGTTACTCCCCGGCTACCCGCCGAGGGCTCGGCCGTCACGAATGTCGTCAGCGGGTCTGCAACGACGCGGTGCGGGCGCCGGTCAGCGCCATCAGATCCGCCGCGGTCAGTTCGACCTGCAGGCCACGCCGACCAGCCGACACGTAGATCGTCGGGAGATCCAGCGCGGATTCGTCCAGCACGGTCGGCAACCGCCGGCGTTGCCCGAGCGGGCTGATCCCACCGCGTACGTAACCGGTGGCCCGCTCGGCGACCTCCCGGTCGGCCAACACCGCCCGCTTGCCGCCGACCGCCGCCGCGAGCGCCTTGAGATCCAGCTCGCCGGTGACCGGAACGACCGCCACGGTGAGCGCGCCGTCGACAGCGGTCACCAGCGACTTGAACACCCGCTCCGGTGCCACACCGAGCGCCACCGCCACCAACGCGCCGTAGTTCGGCGCATCCGGTGCCACCCGGTACGGATGGGTGCGGTGCTCGATCCCACGCTTGACCAACAGTGCCGTCGCCGGAGTGCCCTGTCCCGCCACACCGACGACGCTAGTCGACCGGCTGCCCGATCAGCACGGTCGGTGCGCCGGCGACCCGGGTGAGCACCAGGCTCGCCGCTCCGTCGCCGGCCAGTCGCAGGTCCCGCCGGAGCTGCTCCGGAGTGAGTGCGGAACCCCGCTTGAGGATCTCCACCCGGCCCACCCCCCGATCGCGCAGCAGCGCCCGCAGGCGCTTGAGCGAGAACGGCAGCACGTCGGTGATCTCCAGGCCGCGCGCGTACGGGGTGCGGATCGGCTGGTCGGCGTAGAGGTAGGCGATGCTCGGGTCGCCGAGGGTGGCGTCCAGTTCGGTGGCGAGTTCGGCGACGAGGTGTGCGCGTACCACCGCCGGGTCCGGGTCGTACAGGTAGCGGCGTGGCGGCCCGACCGGCGCCTCGGCGGCGCCCGAGCCGGTCAGCTGATGGTGGTGAGTCTCGGCGCCCCGCTGGCGGTAGAGGGTGGCGCGGCGGGGCACCTCGGCCAGCTCGCCGCACCAGAGCGCGGCCTCGACCAGGTCGCCGTCCACGCCGACCCACTCCGCCTCCGCACCAGCCGGAACAAGCCCGTGGTCCAGGCCCGGTGCCACCTTCACCACGGTGCGCGGCACCCGCTCGGCCAACCCCGTGACGAAGTCCCACGGCGGCGAGTAGGCGCGCGGGTCGAAGATCCGCCGCCCGGTGCCGGTGGTGCGGCGGGCCGGGTCGCAGAAGACCCCGTCGACCCCTGACACGTCGAACGCGGTGGCATCCCCGCACTCGACGGTGAACAGGTCGGCCAGCCCGGCCGCCGCGGCGTTGGCGGCGGCCATCGCGGCGGTCACCGGATCGGCCTCCACCCCGTACACCCGGATGCCGGCGCGGGCGGCGGCCAGCGCGTCGGCGCCGAGGCCGCACCCGAGGTCGGCCAGGGTGCGCACGCCGGCCGCGTACAGCCGGGCGGCCCGCCGGTCGGCGACCACCCGGCGGGTGGCCTGCTCCAGGCCGGGGCGGGTGAGGAACATCCCGGCGGCGGCCGGACCGAACTTGCCCACCGCCCGGTGGCGTAGCTCGGCCTGGGTGAGGGCCGCCGCGGCCAACGCCGGCGGCACCCCGGTGGCGCGCAGCGCCGAGGCCGCGACCAGTGGGTCACCGCCGGCCAGACCGGCCGCCGCCGTGAGCGCGGCCGACCCCTCGGGGGTACGCAGCGCCGCCAGCTGATCGAGATCCACCCGGTCATTCTCCCGGTCGAACCAGGAATCCAGGCTGGCGGGGCGCGACGCGCTGGCACTCTCCTTGACGGAGTGCTAGCCACGGAATAACCTGCGATTAGCACTCTCACCCTGAGGGTGCCAGCTTCCGGGTCTCACGACCTGGGTGCGCACGCCAGGCGGACCGGCACCCGCGACGACGGCCCCGCCCGGTGGCATGAGGCAGATTGACGCTGGTCGGCCCCGCCGGCCAGCAACGAAACCAGTACCCCAGGAGGGTATGCCCGTGACTACCGCGACCAAGGTTGCGATCAAGCCGCTCGAGGACCGCATCGTGGTCCAGGCGAACGAGGCTGAGACCACCACGGCGTCGGGCATCGTGATCCCCGACACCGCCAAGGAGAAGCCGCAGGAGGGCACCGTCCTCGCTGTGGGCCCGGGGCGCGTCGACGACAACGGCAACCGGGTTCCGGTTGACGTGCAGGTCGGCGACACCGTCCTCTACTCGAAGTACGGCGGCACCGAGGTCAAGTACGCCGGCGAGGAGTACCTGGTGCTCTCCGCCCGCGACGTCCTCGCGGTCATCGAGAAGTAAGCAACCGATCAGTTCCATTGCCCCGGTCCGGCTCGCCGGGCCGGGGCAGTGGCGCTTCGAAGGGACATTAATGGCGAAGATCCTGAGCTTCTCGGACGACGCCCGGCACCTGCTGGAGCACGGTGTCAACGCCCTCGCGGACGCGGTCAAGGTCACCCTCGGCCCGCGCGGGCGCAACGTCGTCCTGGACAAGAAATTCGGTGCGCCGACGATCACCAACGATGGTGTGACCATCGCCAAGGAGATCGAGCTCACCAACCCGTACGAGAACCTTGGCGCGCAGCTGGTCAAGGAGGTGGCGACCAAGACCAACGACGTCGCCGGCGACGGGACCACCACCGCGACCGTGCTGGCCCAGGCGATGGTTCGCGAGGGTCTGCGCAACGTGACCGCCGGGACCAACCCGGCCGGCCTCAAGCGGGGCATCGACGCGGCGGCCACCAAGGTCTCCGAGGCGCTGCTCGGCCGTGCCGCCGAGGTCACCAGCAAGGAGTCGATCGCGAACGTGGCGACGATCTCCGCGCAGGACGCCACGATCGGCGACCTGATCGCCGAGGCGATGGAGCGGGTCGGCCGCGACGGTGTCATCACCGTCGAGGAAGGCTCGATGCTCACCACCGAACTGGACGTGACCGAGGGTCTCCAGTTCGACAAGGGCTTCATCTCGCCGAACTTCGTCACCGACCTGGAGAGCCAGGAGTCCGTCCTCGAGGACGCGTACATCCTGGTCACCACCCAGAAGATCTCGGCGATCGAGGAGCTGCTGCCGCTGCTGGAGAAGGTCCTGCAGAACAGCAAGCCCCTGCTGATCATCGCCGAGGACGTGGACGGCCAGGCGCTCTCCACCCTGGTGGTCAACTCGCTGCGCAAGACCCTCAAGGTCTGCGCGGTCAAGGCCCCGGGCTTCGGTGACCGGCGCAAGGCGATGCTCCAGGACATCGCGATCTCCACGGGTGCCGAGCTGGTCGCCCCGGAGCTGGGCTACAAGCTCGACCAGGTCGGCCTTGAGGTGCTCGGCACCGCTCGGCGCGTCGTGGTCGACAAGGAGAACACCACGATCGTCGACGGCGGCGGCCAGAAGGCCGACGTCGCCGACCGGGTGGCCCAGATCCGCAAGGAGATCGAGGCCTCCGACTCCGACTGGGACCGGGAGAAGCTGGCCGAGCGGCTGGCGAAGCTCTCCGGTGGCATCGCCGTGATCAAGGCTGGCGCGGCCACCGAGGTCGAGATGAAGGAGCGCAAGCACCGCATCGAGGACGCCATCGCCGCGACCAAGGCCGCGGTCGAGGAGGGCACCGTGCCCGGCGGCGGCGCCGCCCTGGTGCAGATCCTCTCGGCGCTCGACGACGACCTGGGCTTCACCGGTGACGAGAAGGTCGGCGTCTCGGTCGTGCGCAAGGCGCTCGTCGAGCCGCTGCGCTGGATCGCCCAGAACGCCGGTCACGACGGCTACGTCGTGACCCAGAAGGTCGCCGACCTCGACTGGGGCAACGGCCTCGACGCCGCCAAGGGCGAGTACGTCGACCTGGTCAAGGCCGGCATCATCGACCCGGTGAAGGTGACCCGCAACGCGGTCACCAACGCCGCCTCGATCGCCGGTCTGCTGCTCACCACGGAGAGCCTCGTGGTGGACAAGCCGGAGCAGGCCGAGCCGGCCGCCGCCGGTGGGCACGGCCACGGTCACGGCCACCAGCACGGCCCGGGCTTCTGACCCGGTAGCGACACCCGTTCCGGGGCACACCGTCGTACGGCGGTGTGCCCCGGTCCGTCTTGCGAGCCCTGCCTCCCGGCCGGTCATTACCGAACGCTGACGTTGTTGGCGACCGGGCGAGATGATCGCGCACACTGGGCCGATGAGCACCACATCGCGGCGCTACGCCGCGCTGGCCGGAGTGACCGCCGCCGCCGTCGCGATCGGGATCGCCGAACCGGTGGCGGTGCTGACCGGTCCCCGGTCGGCACCCCTGGTAGCGGTCGGCGGGGTGGTCGTGGACGCCGTCCCGGAGTCGCTGAAGCAGTTCGCCATCGACATCTTCGGCACCGCCGACAAGATCGCGCTGCTGGTCGGCACGGGCCTGCTGCTGGGAGGGTTCGCCGCGCTGTTCGGTGTCCTGGCGGTCCGTCGTCTGGCGTTCGGCCTGGCCGGCATCACCGCGTTCGGCGTCATCGGCGTGGCCGCCGCGCTGACCCGCCCCGGTGCGGACGCCTTCGACGCGCTGCCGTCACTGGTCGGCGCCGGCATCGGCGCGCTGGTGCTCTGGCTGTTCATCGACGGGCCGTTCGAGCTGGATCCCTGGCCCTGGTCGCCACCCACCCCGACCGAGCCGCCCGCCGATCCGGTGCCACCTGCCGGTCCGGTGCGAGAGTCGCGGGCCGAGCCGGCTTCGGCGCGCCCGGAAAGCGAGCCGGCTTCGCCGGGCCCGGAGGGGTTGCCGGCGACACCCGCCGCGCCCGCGCCGGCGGTCCCGGCCGGTCCTGCGGAGGTGGACCCCGAGTCTCGGCGGCGGTTCCTCACCGGCAGTGGGGTGCTGCTCGGCAGCGCCGTGGTGGCTGGTCTCGGTGGGCGCTGGCTGGCCGGACGACGCGGAGTCTCCGCCGCGCGGGACGCGATCCGACTGCCCGCACCGGTCGCCCCCGCACCGGCCGTGCCGGCCGGTGCGGACCTCTCACTGACGCAGCTCGCGCCGTACGTCACGTCGAACCTCGGCTTCTACCGGATCGACACCGCGCTGGTGGTGCCACAGGTCGACCCGGACACCTGGCGGCTGCGGATCCATGGGCGGGTCGGCACCGAACGCACCTACACGTACGCCGAACTGCTGGCCCGGCCGCTGGTGGAGCGGTACGTCACGCTGGCGTGCGTCTCCAACGAGGTGGGCGGGGACCTGATCGGCAACGCCCGCTGGCTCGGCGTACCCCTTCGGGAACTGCTGGACGAGGTGGATCCGGACGGGGACGCCGACCAGGTCGTCGGCCGCTCGGTCGACGGCTGGACCTGCGGCACCCCCACCGCCGCGCTGCGCGACGGGCGGGACGCTCTGCTGGCGGTCGGCATGAACGGCGAGCCGCTGCCGGTCGAGCACGGCTTCCCGGCCCGGATGGTGGTGCCCGGCCTCTACGGCTACGTGTCGGCGTGCAAGTGGGTCACCGAGCTGGAGCTGACCCGGTTCGCCGACTTCGACGCGTACTGGGTGCCGCGCGGCTGGTCAGCCCAGGGGCCGATCAAGACCCAGTCCCGGATCGACGCGCCCCGGCGACGCAACCGGCTGACCACCGGCCCGATCACCGTGGCCGGGGTGGCGTGGGCGCAGCACCGGGGCATCCGCCGCGTCGAGGTACGCGTCGACGACGGGCCCTGGCAGGAGGCGACACTGGCCCCGACGGTGTCGGTGGACACCTGGGTGCAGTGGTCGTGGCGCTGGGACGCCACGCCGGGCGAGCACCGCCTCCAGGTTCGGGCAACGGACGCGACCGGCGAGACCCAGACCGAGCGTACGCAGGGCGTCGCCCCGGACGGTGCCACCGGCTGGCACACGGTCACGGTCACCGTCCGCTGACCACGGCACTGGTGGTCACCCGCCCACCTGGGTCAGCGCCGGTTGGTCCGCCTTCGGCCAGGGGCCGGGCGGCCAGCGCCGCGTGGTCCGCCTCCGTCAGCCGCGCGGCGCGTCCCGGTGGGCCGGCGCAGCCCGCCCGCCTGGCCGGTGCGAGCCCGCACATGGAGATCTTGGACAGTTTCCGTTCTCGCGTTCTCGCGTAACGGAAACTGTCCAAGATCTCGGTGTGGACGTGCCGCTGGCCGGCACCCGGGTGGGGTGCCGGCCAGCGGTCGGGCTGTGCGGTGGGTCAGCTGTTCCAGTACTGGCCGACCAGGTCGGCGGCCTGCTGCTCCCACTGGGCGTACGCGTCGGGGTAGGCGGAGACCTGCACGGTCTGCGCGGCCTCGGTCAGGGGCATGTCCTGCCACCCGTCGACCTGCTTCAGGCCCTTCAGGAACGCCGTGGTGGAGTACTCGGGGTCGGTGATCTGCTCCGGGGTGCCCCAACCACTGGAGGGGCGCTGCTGGAACAGACCCAGCGAGTCGTGGTCGTTCATATCGCCCAGGTGGCCGAGGTTCTCCAGCTTCGACTCCTGCAGGCTGGTGGCGATCGAGATGACCGCGGCCCGCTCGGGCAGGCCGGCCTTCTTCGTGGCGGCGATGATCGCCTTGACGTTGGCGGTCTGCTCGTCGTTGAGGGTGATGTGCGACTGGTCGCCCTGGGTGCCGTGCGGGATCAGCTGGGCGGTGTCCGGCTTGTCGGCCTGCACCGCTACCGCGACCGGCTTGGCGTCCACGGAGTTGTTGTGTGCGGCGATCGGGCCGGCGAACACACCACCGGCGAACGCGAGACCAGCAACGGACAGCACGCTCTTACGCATGATCGTGTTCATGGGGAAGCTCCTTCGGGGGTAAGGACACCCGCCTGAACGGTTGCGGATGTGAGCACCTCGTCCGGCGCTGCAAACGGGGGAAAAGTCAGGGGTCGGCGCCTGCGGGCCGGGGGCTGCTCGCGGCGCGGGTCCGGCCCGTACGAGCGGGGGCCCGTGAAGCCGGGGTCGGCGACCTACCAGCCGGACGGCTCGTGACGCCGGGTCCGGGTGTAACGACCGGGGGCCGGGGCTCATTCCCGGGGGCCATCCGTTGGCACTCGCGGGGGCCTGCGACGCTAGGTCGGTCGCTCGTGGGGACTGCAACGACCGCCCGGTGGCCGGCATTCCAGCCCGGGCTCTCGGCTGGCGGGCCTTGGTACTGCGATCGTCAGGGGATGTAACGACTCCGGGCCGGCCATGATTCCGGCCAACGAGTGGGGCCGGTCACCGGACGGTACGCCCTGAACCGTGCATTCAGCCGCAATGGGCTACACCTGGAACAGGTCAGACCCGACATAACGCCCGAATGCTCGCGAGCGTTGTGCCCGTCACGGCTAGGGCCCAAAGCATCCTGGTCGGAACGCGCCGGAACGGCCCATCGAAGCGGACGGACCGGAACGCCCCGGAACGGCCCATCGAAGCGGACGGACCGGAACGCGCCGGAACGGATCAACGGAGCGGACGGACCGGAACGCCCGGTACCGGAGGGGCGCGGGAACGCGCCCCGAACCCTGGAACGCCGGAACGCGCCCCCGAACCGGGGGCGCGTTCCGCGATGTAGGTACGTGTCGAGTCAGGCCACGTTGCGTTGGATCGGAATGGTCGACTTGTGCGGGTGGCCCAGTCGGGCCTCCAGGCGCGTGATGTCGACCCGGGCGTGCCGGCGGTCTGCCAGGTCCTCCCAGCCGACGGCGAGTAGCCGCAGCCGCTCCGACTCGCTGAAGCCGCCCCACACGCCGTACGGTTCGCGAACCGACAGGGCGTGCGCGGCGCATTCGGCGCGGACCGGGCAGGTGCGACAGACCGACTTGGCGGCGGACTCGCGACGAAGTCGGGAGGAGCCGCGCTCGCCGTCGGGGTGGAAGAACTGGGCGCTGTCCCGCCCTCGGCAGGCACCGAGCCGCTGCCAGTCCCAGAGATCGACGATGGGTCCGGGCAGTCTACGTACGTTCGACATCAGCACCCCTCCTCCCGCGCGGCTCCGCGAGAATCCTTGTGGCCGGTGTCCGGGCGGCGGGCCGCGCAGGCGCACCGTTCCCGGCCTGGACCCCCCGGTACCCGGGCTGTCGTCACCTCACACGTGTGTGATCGAAAACGTCCCGCAAATTGCGGCTTTTGCCCCATCTGTCGGAAAAGTTCGAAGGATTGCCGGGAACCCCCTCCCGAGCCGACCCCGTCATGGTCTGCTCGTTGGCGGAGAGGAGACCACAGTGCGTAGCGTCCTTGTGTGCGTTCGGACACCACTCGCGGCCCAGCACCTTACTTCTGCTGCCGCGCGGCTGGGGTTGTCAGCAATCGTTCGTACCGCCGTCTCCGATCCTGAGGTGATGCTGCGGCTGGCCGAGCGACCGGCCGACGTGGTGCTGGCCGACACGGCCCTCACCCGGCCGGACAGCGCCGGCTTCGTCCGTCGGGTGTTGGCCCGCGCCCCGCAGGCCGCGGTGCTGTTGCTCGGCACCGAGGAACCCGAGGCTGCGGCGGCCACCATCAGCGCCGGTGCCCGGGGCCTCATCCAGAACGTCGACCACGATCTGACCAGCGCGGTGGCCAAGGCGCTGCTGCTGCTCGCCGCGCCCGGCCGGGCCTCCCGTCAGCGGATCACCGACCCGGCCCGGAACGCTGCGGCGGTGGGCGGTTCCGGTCGCTCGGGGCCGTCCCCACGTGGCTCCGGCGAACCCGACTGGACGGCCGCGCCTGGCGAGGGAACGGCGGGTGTGCCCTCGGTGCCCGTGCAGCGGGGGGACGACGAGGCCGAGTCGGCGACCGGCGAGTCGCCGGCGGAGCAGACCGATCCGGCACGGCCCACCCCGAACGCCCGACCCACCCGTGCGTCGATCGGGCTGACCGAGCGTGAGCTTCAGGTGCTGCTGGGCATGGCCGAGGGCAAGAGCAACGCGGAGATCGGCCGGGAGCTCTTCGTCTCGGAGGACACCGTCAAGACGCACGCCCGGCGGTTGTTCCGCAAGCTTGGTGCCCGGGACCGGGCGCACGCGGTCGCAGCGGGCTTCCGCGCCGGCCTGGTCGCCTGACCGAACGGCGGCGTCACTGGGTGGCGGTCGGGGTGCCCGGCTCGTCCTCGGTGCCTTCGGACAGCGTGTCGTGCACGCCGTCGGCGTAACCCCGGGCGTAGTCCCAGGTCACGTAGTGGTCCGGGTCGGGGTCGTAGGCCGGCTCGTGCACGCGGGGGCGACCCGAGTTGAGCAGGTGCCGCAGGTTGCCCCGGAGCAGGTCCCAGTCGAAGTAGTGCGGTTCTCGGCAGTCCTCGCATTCGATCACCAACCCGCGGACCCCGATCGGAGCCAGCAGGGCCTGGTAGATCTCCAGGTCGGCGAGGTCTTCCAGCACGTCCTGCCGTTCGACGTCGGTCAGCGGATCCGGCGTCGCGTCATCGCCCGGGTCATCCAGACCGGCGGTCGGATCGGCCGGGTCGCCGTTGAACGGGTCGATGGGCTCGTCGTGCACCCCTTCACCGTAGACCCAACGCGGCGCGGACGTCCGCCCCCCGGCCGCGCGCCGGGCCGGGCCGCCACGGACGGGTCGCCCAGCTCACTGGGTACGATGAGGCGACGTGCCGGCACCGTGGCGCGCTCCGGTGCCCGCCCGCGCCACCTCGCTGAAGCCCATCCGAGCAGCTCAGGGGAGCAATCGTGGAAAATTCGCCCAGCACCGATCTTCCGGCCGGCGTCGAGCACGCCGACCTGGGCGGCCACCTGCCCGAGCTGCCGGCCGGCTCCGCTCGGGTGGTTCCGCTCGGGCTCACCTTCGACGACGTGCTGTTGCAGCCGGGCGAGTCGGACGTGGTGCCCAGCCGGGTCAACACCCGTACGAAGCTCACCCGCAACGTCGAGTTGTCGATTCCGTTGCTCTCCAGCGCGATGGACACGGTGACCGAGGCCCGGATGGCGATCGCCATGGCCCGCCAGGGCGGCATCGGCGTGTTGCACCGCAACCTGTCCCTGGAGGACCAGGCGCTCCAGGTCGACCTGGTCAAGCGCTCCGAGTCCGGCATGATCACCAACCCGGTGACCGCCAGCCCGGACGACACGCTGCGCGAGGTCGACGAGCTGTGCGGGCGTTACCGCATCTCCGGGGTTCCGGTGGTGGACGGCGACGGCCAGTTGGTCGGCATCGTCACCAACCGGGACATGCGTTTCGTCTCGGAGCCGGACACTCCGGTCCGCGAGATCATGACCCGCACCCCGCTGATCACCGCCCGGGTGGGTGTGAGCAAGGACGACGCGTTGGCGCTGCTGCGTCAGCACAAGGTCGAGAAGCTGCCGATCGTCGACGACTCGGGTCGGTTGCGTGGCCTGATCACCGTCAAGGATTTCACCAAGAGCGAGCAGTACCCGGACGCCAGCAAGGACGACGCCGGTCGCCTTCGGGTCGCCGCCGCCATCGGCGTCGGCGAGGACGCGTACAAGCGGGCCCGTGCCCTGGTCGACGCGGGCGTCGACGTGCTGATCGTGGACACCGCGCACGGCCACCAGCGGGCCGTGCTGGACATGGTCCGTCGGCTCAAGGCCGACGTCACCGTCGACATCATGGGCGGCAACGTGGCCACGTACGCCGGCGCGAAGGCGCTGGTCGACGCCGGCGCCGACGGCGTCAAGGTGGGCGTGGGGCCGGGCGCGATCTGCACCACCCGGATCGTCGCCGGGGTCGGCGTGCCGCAGGTGACCGCGATCATGGAGGCGGCCCGTGCCGCCCGTCCGGCCGGTGTGCCGGTGATCGGCGACGGCGGCATCCAATACTCCGGCGACATCGCCAAGGCCCTGGTGGCCGGCGCCGACACGGTGATGCTCGGCAGCCTGCTGGCCGGCTGCGAGGAGAGCCCCGGCGAGCTGATCTTCGTGAACGGCAAGCAGTACAAGACGTACCGCGGGATGGGGTCGCTCGGCGCGATGCAGTCCCGGGGCCAGGCCAAGTCGTACAGCAAGGACCGCTACTTCCAGCAGGACGTGCTCAGCGACGACAAGCTCGTCCCGGAGGGCGTCGAGGGCCAGGTTCCCTACCGGGGGCCGCTGTCCCGGGTGGCCCACCAGCTGGTCGGCGGGCTGCGGCTGGCCATGGGGTACGCCGGCGCGGAGAACATCCCCGACCTGCACCGCCGGGGCCAGCTCATCCGGATCACCGCGGCTGGCCTGAAGGAGAGCCACCCGCACGACATCCAGATGACCGTCGAGGCGCCCAACTACCACACCCGCTGACCCACCACCCCCAACCACCAGGAGTCCCCCATGCGTGACGTGGTCGAGATCGGGCTGGGCAAGACCGCGCAGCGCGGTTACCACCTGGACGACATCGCCATCGTGCCGAGCCGCCGCACCCGGGACGTCGACGACGTCTCCACCTCCTGGCAGCTCGACGCGTACCCGTTCGGCATTCCGTGCGTCGGCCACCCCTCCGACGCCACCATGAGCCCGGCCTCGGCGGTGCGGCTCGGTCAGCTCGGCGGCCTCGGCGTGCTCAACGTCGAAGGGCTCTGGACCCGCTACGAGAACCCGACCAAGGTGCTGGAGGAGCTGGCCGGCCTCGACGAGGACGCCCGCGCCACCAAGCGGCTCCAGGAGGTGTACGCCGAGCCGATCCGCCCGGACCTGATCGCCGAGCGCGTGCGTGAACTGCGCGCCGGCGGCGGCACGGTGGCGGTGCGGGTCTCCCCGCAGCACACCCTCGCGCTGGCCCCGGTGATCCTGGACGCCGGGGTGGACATCCTGGTCATCCAGGGCACCATCGTCTCGGCCGAGCACGTGTCGACCACGGACGAGCCGTTGAACCTCAAGGAGTTCATCGCCGACCTGGACCTGCCGGTCATCGTCGGCGGTTGCACTGACTACAAGACGGCTCTGCACCTGATGCGCACCGGCGCGGCCGGCGTGATCGTGGGCATCGGTGGCGACGAGTGGTCGACCACCGAGTCGGTGCTGGGCATCCGGGTGCCGATGGCCACCGCGATCGCCGACGCGGCGGCGGCCCGTCGCGACTACCTCGACGAGACCGGCGGCCGGTACGTGCACCTGATCGCCGACGGTGACATGCAGACCTCGGGCGACATCGCCAAGGCGCTCGGTTGCGGCGCGGACGCGGTGATGCTCGGTGAGCCGCTGTCGCTCTGCGACGAGGCGCCCGCCGGCGGCGCCTGGTGGCACTCTGCGGCGAGTCACCCGTCGCTGCCGCGTGGCGCGTTCGAGGTCGCCGGTGAGCCGCTCGGGTCGATGGAGGAGTTGCTCTTCGGGCCGGCGGACGAGGCCGACGGTCAGCTCAACCTGTTCGGTGGTTTGCGTCGGGCGATGGCCAAGTGCGGCTACCGCGACCTGAAGGAGTTCCAGAAGGTCGGCCTGGTCCTCGACCGCTGACCCTTCCGTCACACCACGAAGGCCGGCCCGCACGGGCCGGCCTTCGTCGCGTTCAGCCGGGTGTTACTTCTCGACGTAGATGGTCAGGTCGGACATGTTGCGGTAGCTGGTCGCCGCGAAGTCGAGCGACTGCCCCCTGTTGTCGACGCCGCCGGGTGCGGTGTCCATCTCCCAGTTGGCGTGGTGGAAGTTGCGCTCGCCGATGGTCTGGAAGAACTGCTGGAAGTTGATGTCGCCGTCGCCGAGCGGAACCATCTGGTGGCCGTTGGGGACGCTGGTGTCCCGGTCGCCGTCCTTGGCGTGGAAGAGCGGGAACCGGGTGGTCCGGTCGGCCACGGTGAGGATCGGGTCGAACAGGTCGGTGACCTCCTGGCCGGCCGCGTTGACGTACTTCTGGTGCTTGTAGCGGGCCACGTAGGCCCAGTAGATGTCGAGCTCGAAGAAGACGTACCGCGGGTCGGTGATCTCGAAGAAGTATTCGAGCCGGCGGATGCCGGACGACCTGGTCTGCCGGCCCTGCGCGTCGCGCGGGCCACGGTCGATCAGGAAGCTGTACGCGGCGTCGTGGTTGTGCGTGTAGAGGCGCATGCCCCGGGCCTTGGCCTGCCGGCCCAGCTCGTTCCAGATGTCCGCGGCGGCGTCCCACTCGGCCTTGTAGGCGCTGTTGGTCGGGTCGCTGCCGGTGCCGATGTTCTTCATGCCGAGTTCCTCGGCGATGTCCAGCTGCTGTTGGAAGGTGGTCGGCTGGATCGTGGCGTGGGTGCCGTTGGCGACCAGGCCGTTGTCGTCGAGGATCTTGCGGATCTCGGTCGGGGTGATCTGCCGGCCGAGGATCTCGGTGCTCTGCGTGTAGCCGGCGAACTCGATCTCCTTGTAGCCGATCTCGGCGAGCCGGGCGAGGACGCGCTCGAAGCCGTAGGGCACCCCGCTGTCGTCGGGTGCGGCGGTGATCCGGTCACGGACGCTGTAGAGGATGATGCCGCGGTTGCGAGCCGGGATCAGCGGCTCGACCCGCAGCTTGCTCGCGTTGCCGGGGTTGGCGAGTGCGGGGGTGCCGGTGGCGAGGACCGGCAGGCCGGCCGCGCCGATCGCGGCGGCGGCGCCGGCGGAGGCGGCGAGCAGGGACCGACGGCTGAGCCGGCCGGTGGTGGTGGCGTCGGGTGCGGTGTGGTCGGGCATGGTTCCACCTTTCGCGACGGTGGTCGGGACCAGACACTAACGTCGGTCCAAGTCGAAAGATAGATTCGATCGATCGTCACTTTTGTTTGTTCCAACGAAAGTGACTGATGATCGTCGATATTGGCCGCGCGGCGGGTGGCGCTGACTACGCTCGTCCTGACCGCGATGCCGCAGGAGGAGTGCATGGTCCGGACCCAACGGACGCCGGCCGGCGGTCGGCTGGTTGTCACCGCCGCCGCGCTGACCTGCGTCGTCGTGCTGGTCACCGCCGGCTGTACGGGTGACGACCGCGACGGCTTCCGGCCCGGCGCCGCCGACGCCGGCGATCCGTACGTGCCGGGGCACGGCAACGGCGGCTACGACGTCACGCACTACGGCCTGGACGTCCGCTACGACCCGTCGACCGACCGGCTGACCGGGCAGGCGGTCATCACGGCCACGGCCACCCAGGACCTGTCCCGGTTCAATCTGGACCTGGTCGCCCTGGATGTCGGCGGGGTGCGGGTGGGCGACGCACCGGCCGACCACCGCCGGAGCAAGGCCGAACTCGTGGTGACCCCGCGCGACGGGCTCCCTCGCGGTCGCCAGTTCACCGTGACCATCGACTACGCGGGAGTGCCCACCGCCGTCGAGGACGGTTCGTTGGGCAGCGGCGGCTTCCTGCACACCGCCGACGGTGCGGTCGCGCTCGGGCAACCCGACTCGGCCGCCACCTGGTTCCCGGTCAACGACCACCCGTCGGACAAGGCCAGCTACGACCTGGCGGTGACCGTCCCGGACGGCCTGGCCGCACTGAGCAACGGGGTGCCCGGCCCGAAGAGCAGCGCCGACGGCTGGACCACCTGGCGCTGGTCGGAGCGCGCCCCGATGGCCAGCTACCTGAGCACCCTGGTGATCGGCGACTACCGGGTGGTGACCGACACCCACGCCGGCCGGCCGATGGTCACGGCCGTGGCGGCGAGCCTGCCGGCGAACGGTGGCGCGGCCAACTCCCTGGCCCGCACCGGGGAGATCGTCGACTTCCTGGCCAGCCGCTTCGGCCCGTACCCGTTCGACTCGTACGGCGGGATCGTGATCGCCGACGACCGGGTCGGGTACGCGCTGGAGACCCAGTCGCGCCCGGTCTACGGGCCGGCCTTCTTCGCCGACGACCGGCCGAACGTGGGCGTCGTCGTGCACGAGTTGGCCCACCAGTGGTTCGGCGACAGCGTGTCGCTGGCCAGGTGGGGCGACATCTGGCTGAACGAGGGCTTCGCCAGCTACGCCGAGTGGCTGTGGGAGGAGCACGACGGCGGCCGGACCGCCCAGCGCAACTTCGAACTCCAGTACGCGAAGACCGACTGGTCACAGCCGTCGGTCGAGCCCGGCCGGGACCTGATGTTCGGCACGGCCGTCTACAAGCGCGGGGCACTCGCCGTGCACGCGTTGCGCCGGACCGTCGGTGACGACACGTTCTTCCGCATCCTGCGGACCTGGACCGCCGAGCGGGCTGCGGGCAACGCGACCACAGCGGATCTCGTCGCGCTGGCCGAGCGGGTGGCGGGCCGGCAGTTGCGGCCGCTCTTCGACGCCTGGTTGGTGGGCGGGTCGGCCCCCACGCTGCCGTGACGGAGCCGTGATCACCGGTCGATATGCTCCCGCCTGCGATCAGCGCAAACCGCTGTTCCGCGCGGAGCGGCGTAGGCCGCCACCGCCACACGGGGAGGACGAGATGCGGGTGACGCGGCACAGAATGCGGATGGCCGCCGGTCTGCTGGTGGCCGGGGCGCTCGCGCTGTCCGGGTGCGGCTCGACGGCACCGACGGCGGCGCCGTCGCCGATCGCGTCCCCCACCCCGTCGCGGACGTTCACCCCGGGCGCGGAGGGGGTCGGCGACGCCTACTTCCCGAGCTACGGCAACGGCGGGTACGACGTCGGGCGGTACACGGTCAAGGTGCGCTACGACCCCGCGAAGGACCAGTTGACCGGCACGACCACCGTGCAGGCCACCGCCACGGCCGACCTTTCGACGTTCAACCTCGACCTGGCCGGCCTGACCGTCACCGCGGTCACCGTGGACGGTGCACCGGCGACCCACAAGCGGAAACGGAACGAGCTGGTCATCACGCCAGCGTCCGGTCTGATCAACGGCAACGGGTTCGTCGCCGAGGTCACCTACGAGGGTGTGCCGAAGCCGCTGAAGAACGAGATCCTCGGTGACGGTGGCTTCCTGCACACCGCCGAGGGCGCCATCGCGCTGGGCCAGCCCGAGTCGGCCAGCACCTGGTTCCCGGTCAACGACCACCCGTCCGACAAGGCGGCGTACGACTTCGAGGTCACCGTCCCTGATGGTCTGACCGCCGTCAGCAACGGTGTTCCCGGCGGGAAGACCAGCGCGGACGGATGGACCACCTGGAAGTGGTCGGAGACGTCACCGATGGCGAGCTACCTCAGCACGCTGGTGATCGGCAAGTTCCGGATCACCACCGGCGAGCACAAGGGCCGTCCGGTGTACAACGCGGTCGCCACCAATGTGGCCAAGGGCGCCGCGGACACCTCGATCGCGCAGACCGTCAAGGTGGCCGACTACCTGGAGAGCGTCTTCGGGCCGTACCCGTTCGACGCGTACGGCGGGGTGGTGGTCTCGGACAGCCGGATCTCGTACGCCCTGGAGACGCAGAGCCGGCCGGTCTACTCCGCCGGGTTCTTCCGGCAGGGCGAGAACACCGAGGTGGTCGCCCACGAGCTGGCGCACCAGTGGTTCGGTGACAGTGTCGCGCTGGCCACCTGGGAGGACATCTGGCTCAACGAGGGCTTCGCGACGTACGCGGAGTGGCTCTGGGCCGAGCACACCAAGACGTACACGGCCAAGCAGGCGTTCGACTTCCGGTACGCCCAGGTGCCCGCGCAGGTGTGGAAGACGCCGCCGGGCAAGCCGGGTGTGAAGCAGCTGTTCAGCGAGTCGGTCTACCAACGCGGTGCAATGACCGTGCACGCCCTGCGGGTGGCCGTGGGCGACAAGGCGTTCTTCGAGATCGTCAAGACCTGGGCCGCGGAGAAGCGCAACGGCAACGCCACCACCGCCGAGTTCGTCGCCCTGGCCGAACGCATCTCCGGCAAGCAACTGGACGCGGTCTTCGACGCCTGGCTCTACGGCACGAAGAAGCCGGTCCCGCCCAAGCGCCTCTGAGCCGGCGAGCGCGGGTCAGTTCTTGACGACCAGGGTGGGGTGGGCTGCCAGGTAGGCGTCGGCGCGACCGGCACGGAGTTCCGTGATGAAGTCACGCCCGACCTTGGTGAGCTGTTCGCCGCGGTAGGCGCTGCCCTTGCCGACGCCGGAACCGGGCAGCCCCACCAGCACGAACTTGTTCTCCGGCACCCCGCTGAGGGCGTACGCGATGTCGACGATCCGCCGACCACCCACGTAGATCAGGGTGTCTCCGAGTGCGGCGACCACCTGGTCGACCCGCTCGGGTTGCCGGGCCAGGTTCTCGTCCAGGATCTTGCGGGTGAGCGCCTTGATCAGTTGCTGCTGGTGACGCTGCCGGGCGTAGTCGCCGCCGGTGATGTAGCGCTGCCGCGCGTAGTCGAGTGCCTGCCAGCCGTTGAGGTGCTGCTCGCCCTTCTCGTAGACCTGCTGCGGCCCGGTGTAGCCGCCCGGCGCGCTCTCCCGGTACTTGCCGTCCGGTCGGCGGTGCAGCGATTCGACCCGCTGGTCGACGTAGATGTCCACCCCGCCGAGAGCGTTGACCAGCCGGTCGAACCCGTTGAAGGTGAGCACCGCGCCGGCGTCGATGCGCAGCCCGGTGTACCCGCTGACCGTGCTGCGCAGCAGCTCGTACCCCTGGGCCGTGTTCGGCTCCTTCGGTTTGCCCGGCACCCGGCTGCCGAAGCTCATCGCGTGGGTGAGCTTCGTCTTTCCGCCCTTGTAACCGGCCTTCGGGAACGCCGGGATGTCGACCAGCAGGTCGCGGGGGAGCGAGAAGAGGTACGCCTGGCCCAAACCCTTCGGCACGTGCAGCACCAGCACGGCGTCCGAGTGCGGTTCCCACCCGGGCACGCTGACCCGGGTGTCCACGCCGACCAGCAGCAGGTTGAGCGGGCCGGTGATGTCCGCACCCGGCGGTGGGCCGCTGGGGCTCGGGGTGGGCGTGCCGACCGGCGACGGGGTCGGCGAGCCGGCCACCGGGCCGCCGCCCGGCTTGCTGTCACCGGTCAGCCGGGTGATCACCACTGCGCCGGCCGCGACAAGCGCGACCGCGGCGAGGGCCGCCAACCCCAGCAGCAGCCATCGTCGGCGCGGCGCCATCGACCCGAGGATCATCTTGGATTCCTTCCACCCGTCTGGTGAACAACGCTCCGACGGGTGCTCCGGGTTGCGGCCGGGAGGCGCCGGGTCGGTCGGCCGGAGCATGATCGCGCGTAAACTGCCGCTGGCGCGAGCGCTACTCGCGAGTAATGATGCGCCCATGCGGTACGACGTGCTCGTCATCGGGTCCGGCTTCGGCGGTGCCGTCACCGCGCTCCGGCTGGCCGAGAAGGGGTATTCGGTCGCCGTGCTGGAGGCCGGCCGGCGCTTCGCCGACGACGAGTTCCCGCAGACGTCCTGGCGGGTCCGCCGGTTCCTCTGGGCGCCGAGGCTGGGCTGCTACGGCATCCAGCGGCTGACCCTGCTCCGCCCGGCCCGCCGAGGTTCCGGCAGCGGGGTGCTGGTGCTCTCCGGCACCGGGGTGGGTGGCGGCTCGCTGGTCTACGCGAACACCCTCTACGAACCGTTGCCCGCCTTCTACGTCGACCGGCAGTGGCGCGACATCACCGACTGGCGCGACGAGTTGGCCCGCCACTACGACCAGGCCAAACGCATGCTCGGCGTCACCACGTACCCGGTGGACACCGGCGCGGACCGCGCCATGCGGGCGGTGGCCGAGCGGATGGGGGTGGGGCACACCTTCCACGCCACCCCGGTCGGCGTGCACATCGGCCGCCCCGGCCGGCGGGTCGCCGACCCGTACTTCGGTGGTGCCGGCCCGGAACGCACCGGCTGCCTGCACTGCGGCGCGTGCATGACCGGGTGCCGGCACGGCGCGAAGAACACGCTGGTCAAGAACTACCTGTGGCTCGCCGAACGGCTCGGGGCCACGGTGCTGCCGATGACCACGGTGACCGCCGTCCGTCCGACCGCCGACGGTGGGTACGACGTACACGCCGAACGCACCGGCGCGTGGCTGCGCAAGCGACGGCAGGTCATCCACGCCGACCAGGTGGTGTTCGCGGCCGGCGCGCTCGGTACCCAACGACTGCTGCACGCCATGCGGGCCGACGGCGTGCTGCCCCGGCTCTCACCCCGCCTCGGCGACCTGACCCGGACCAACTCGGAAGCGATCCTCGGTGCCTCGGTGCCCCGCCGACGGGCGCGGTCCGAGCGGCTGGACTACACCGAGGGGGTGGCCATCACCAGCTCGTTCCACCCCGACCCGCAGACCCACGTCGAGCCGGTCCGTTACGGGCGTGGTTCCAACGCCATGGGCCTGCTCCAGTCGCTACTCGTCGACGGTGGCCCCCACCGGGTGCGGCGGTGGCTGGGCAGCGTCGTGCGGCAACCGCGACTGGCCGCCCGGATGTTGTCGGTGCGCGGCTGGTCGGAACGGACGGTGATCGCCCTGGTCATGCAGTCGGTGGACAACTCGCTGACCACCCGGTGGCGGCGCGGCCTGCTCGGCCGTCGGCTGGTCACCGGCCCGGGCCACGGCACCTCCAGCCCCACCTGGATCCCGGCCGGTAACGCCGCCGCCCGCATGCTCGCCGAGGAGATCGGCGGCACTCCGGGCGGCTCGCTCACCGAGCCGTTCGACATCCCGATCACCGCGCACATCCTGGGCGGGGCGGTCATCGGCGCCACACCGGCCGACGGGGTGATCGACCCCTGGCACCGGGTGTACGGGCATCCGGGGCTGCACGTCGTCGACGGCGCGGCGGTCTCGGCCAACCTCGGCGTGAACCCGTCGCTGACGATCACCGCCCAGGCGGAACGGGCGATGTCCTTCTGGCCCAACAAGGGCGAGGAGGACCCCCGCCCGCCGCTGGGGTCCCCGTACCGCCGGCTGGCAGCCGTACCCCCGCACCAGCCGGCGGTGCCGGCGGACGCCCCGGGCGCGCTCCGTCACTGAGCCCGGCCGACTCCGCAGGGCGAGCCGGTGCCGGGCGCGGCCGTGACTGTCGGTAGGCTTTGTGCACATGAGCCTGCCTCGCCCTGTCCTCGTGGTGGACTTCGGAGCCCAGTACGCCCAGCTCATCGCCCGCCGGGTCCGTGAGGCGAAGGTCTACTCCGAGATCGTGCCGCACTCGATGCCGATCGCCGAGATGCTGGCGAAGAACCCCGCCGCGATCATCCTCTCCGGCGGCCCGGCCAGCGTCTACGCACCTGACGCGCCGCAGATCGACGCGGGCGTGTTCACCGCCGACGTGCCGGTGTTCGGCATCTGCTACGGCTTCCAGGCGATGGCCCAGGCGCTCGGCGGCACCGTGGCGAAGACCGGTAACCGCGAGTACGGCGGTACGCCGCTGCGCCCCCGCCTCCTCGACCCCGGTGTGCTGCTGCGTGACCTGCCTGCCGACCTGCCGGTGTGGATGAGCCACGGCGACTGCGTCACCGAGGCCCCGGAGGGCTTCACGGTCACCGCCGAGTCGGCGGGCGCGCCGGTGGCCGCGTTCGAGGATCTGGCCGGGCGGCGTGCCGGCGTGCAGTTCCACCCGGAGGTCGGGCACACCGCGCACGGCCAGGAGATGTTGACCCGTTTCCTCTACGACATCGCCGGCATCGAGCCGACCTGGACGCCCGAGAACATCATCGACGAGCAGGTTGCCCGGATCCGCGCCCAGGTCGGCGACAAGGAGGTCATCTGCGGCCTGTCCGGCGGGGTGGACTCGGCGGTCGCCGCGGCGCTGGTGCACAGGGCGGTCGGTGACCAGCTCACCTGCGTCTTCGTCGACCACGGTCTGCTGCGCGCCGGCGAGGCCGAGCAGGTGGAGAAGGACTACGTGGCCGCCACCGGCATCAAGCTGAAGGTGGTCGACGCCGCCGACCGGTTCCTCGGCGCGCTGGCCGGGGTGACCGATCCGGAGCAGAAGCGCAAGATCATCGGTCGGGAGTTCATCCGGGTCTTCGAGGCCGCCGCCCGCGAGATCGCCTCGCACGGCGACGTGGAGTTCCTCGTCCAGGGCACGCTCTACCCCGACGTCGTGGAGTCCGGCGGCGGCACCGGTACCGCCAACATCAAGAGCCACCACAACGTCGGCGGTCTGCCGGAGGACCTGAAGTTCGCCCTGGTCGAGCCGCTGCGCACACTCTTCAAGGACGAGGTCCGGGCGCTCGGTCTGCAACTGGGCCTGCCCGAGGCCATGGTCTGGCGGCACCCGTTCCCGGGCCCCGGCCTGGCCATCCGGATCATCGGCGCGGTCGACCAGCAGCGCCTCGACCTGCTCCGCGAGGCCGACCTGATCGCTCGCGAGGAGCTGACCGCCGCCGGTCTGGACCGGGGCGTGTGGCAGTTCCCGGTGGTGCTGCTCGCCGACGTGCGCAGCGTCGGTGTGCAGGGAGACGGGCGCAGCTACGGGCATCCCGTGGTGCTGCGCCCGGTCTCCAGCGAGGACGCGATGACCGCCGACTGGTCACGACTGCCCTACGAGGTGGTCGCCCGGATCTCCACCCGGATCACCAACGAGGTGGCCGAGGTGAACCGGGTGGTCCTGGACGTGACCAGCAAGCCGCCGGGCACCATCGAGTGGGAGTGAGCGCTGCTCACGCGGCCGGCGGCGGGTCCGACGGGGTCGTCGGCGGGTAGGGCGGGGTCGGGGCGTATCCCGGCTGTGGTCCACCGGGCGCGGGCCCGGCGGTGGACGGCGGGCCGGCCTGCGGCGCGACGCCCGCCGCGTGCGGCCAGGCCGGTGCGCCGGTGGGCTCCTCCGGCATCAGGAACCACATGATCGGGTACGCGAACAGCGCGAGCCCGCCGGTGAGCAGTCCGGTGACCGCGAAGGCCACCCGGACGAGTGTGGGGTCGACGGCGAAGTAACGGCCGACGCCACTGGCGACCCCGGCGACCATGCGGTCGGTGGTGGGGCGCCGGAGCTGCTTGTACGGGGCGTGGGGAGCGGCGGTGGATGTCATACCCCCACGGTCCGCGCTGCCGCCCGGCCCGCCCTCGGTGACTGCCCGGATCCTTACCCTGACCGATCCCTGAGCGGGGCCCGACAGTCAGGAATCTGACTCTTTTCCGTTCCGGTAACCCGGCCCGGGGAGAATTTGCTCCCGTGACCACCTTGCTCCAGCCGCTCCGCAGGATCGCGGCATACGCAGTTTGTGCTGATTCAAGAGGCCGAGTCCTGCTGGTCCGCGCATCGGAGCGCTCCGGCACCCCCGGCACGTGGTCGCTGCCCGGCGGGGCTGTCGACCACGGCGAGGACCCGAACCACACAGTCGTCCGCGAAACCGCCGCCGAGACCGGCCTGTCGGTCGCCGTCTCCGGCCTGGCCGACGTGCTCGCCGACATGCGGGCACTGCCGGAGCGGGGCATCACGATCCACACCGACCGGCTGATCTACCGGGTGGGGGTCCGCGGCGGCACCCTGGCCGACCGGGTCGGCGACCGCCCCACCGACCTGGCCCGCTGGTACACCCTCGACGAGGCGCGCAAGCTGCCGCTGCGTTCGTTCACCGCACGTGCCCTCGGGTTGCCGGCCTCCTCGGCCGACGTGGTGCCCGACGAGGCGCCCGAGTTCCCCTCGTTCTACGCCGTGCCCGGCCCGGACGGGCTGCACCGGGCGCAACGCTTCGCCGCGTACGCGGTCTGCACCGACCCGGCCGGGCGGGTGCTGCTCACCCGGGTCTCCGCCGGCTACCCCGGCGCTGGCTGCTGGCACCTGCCCGGCGGCGGCACGGACTACGGCGAGCAGCCCGGCGCGGCTCTCATCCGGGAGTTGGTCGAGGAGACCGGGCAGACCGGCCGCCTGGTCGAGCTGCTCGGAGTGGCCAGTCACCGCGACGCCGCCTCGCTCGGCCCGGAGGGCTACCCGATCGACTGGCACGGGGTGCGGGCCTTCTACCGCGTCGTGGTCGACAAGCCCAACCCGCTGACCGTGGCCGACGTCGGCGGTTCCACCTGCGAGGCCCGCTGGTTCGGCCGCGAGGAGTTGGGGGCTCTCCCCACCCACCACCTCACCGAGGTCACCGCCGAAGCAGTCCAGGCAGCCCAACTAACCTGACCCACCCCCACCCCCACCCCCACCCGGCCACCCCCACCCCGCCTCACCCGGCCACCCCCACCCCGCCTCGCCCCGTTGATCATGAAGTTATTGTCAGGACACGCCGAGATGGACGGCGATAACTTCATGATCGACGGGTTCGGTGGGACGGCGGAGCGGGCGGGGGCGGGTTTGTGCGGCGGGTCGGGGTTTACGGGGTTCTGCGGGATGCGGACAAGGTTCTGGTGGTCCGGGACGGGACGGATGGTGAGTTCCCCGGGGTGTGGCGGCTGCCGGGTGGTGCCGTCGAGCACGCCGAGCATCCCGAGCGAGCTGTCGTCCGCACGGTCGCCGAGCAGACGGGACTGACCGTCACGGCGGGTCGACTGCGTACGGTGATCGCCGATGCGACCGAGCGTCCCGAGGGTGTCGCACTGCACACCGACCGGCTGATGTTCGACCTCACCGTGGGCGATGACGCGACAGGCGGCGGGGCGCCGGGCGGCTCGGCCGACCAGGTCCGCTGGCTCACCCTGGAGGAACTGTCGCGGTTGACGCTGGCCCCGTTCACCGCCGAGGTGCTCGGCCAGCCGGTCACGCCACTGCCCTCCGGAACGTACCGTCCGCCGGAGCCCCCTCCGTCGGCGCACCCTGACCGTCGGCTGCGCTTCGGGGCGTACGGGCTGGTCACCGACCCGGCCGGACGGATCCTGCTCACCCAGATCGCGGACGGCTATCCGGGGGCCGGCTTGTGGCACCTGCCCGGTGGGGGCACCGATCACGGTGAGCAGCCGACGACCGGCCTGCTCCGGGAGCTGGTCGAGGAGGGTGGCCAGGTCGGCCGGGTGGTGGAACTCCTCGGAGTGGACAACCTGCACAACCCCGCCGCACTGGGCCCGGAGGGTCGCCCGCTGGACTGGCACGGCGTACGGGTGATCTATCGGGTGCTGGTGGACGTACCCACCGATGCGGTGGTCACCGAATCCGCCGGAGGTTCGACGGCGCGGGCCGGCTGGTTCACCCGCGCCCAAGCTGATGACCTGCCGTTGAGTGACATCGCTGCCTCGGTAATCGGACAGAGTGGCCGATAGCACGCCGCTCGGTGAGCCGAGATGGTGACCCTCCGGTACAGTCAAAGGCGGGAATGGTGGAGGAAACGGGCGCTGAAGCCCGGGATGGGAACAATCGAGCGGTTCGAGCGGTTTAAGCCAGATATAAGTACCGCCGGCAGCTATCGCCAAGCCACGTTCCCCTATGCGATGGTGTACTCCGCAAAACGGCTGCCGGGCCACGCAAGGTCCGGCACGAGACAGCCGGACACCCGCCACACGGCGGTCAGCCGATCCGGTGATGGAGGAAACGTGCCGAGAGCCCCATGGCGCCGGCGTCGTACTACTGACAGTCCGCGCCCCGCAGGGCGTCGCTGGGCGGGCCCGTTGCGCCGCAGCAGCACGTTCGCCCGCCAGGTGCTGTTGGTCCGAGTTGGTCGCCGCGACGGCGAGCTGCTCCCGACCGACGTGGCGTCGCCCGAGCACCGGTACGCCGACCGGCAGCGCCGTCGCTACGGCCTGGACCGGCTCAGCCGGCCGGCGGGGAGCGTCGGTCGGGCGGAGATCGAAACGGTTATGCCGGTCAGCCCGGCGATGCCGCCGATGGTGCACACCGACGAGGCCTCGGCCCGGTCGATCCCGCTGCTCCCGGGCGAGCGCACCATCGCCCGCCGGATGAAGTTCGGCCTGGTCAACGCCTGCACCCTGGCCAGCCTGATGCTCGGCATGCTGGCCATCTTCCTGGCCATGCAGGGTGAGGTGCGCATCGCCGCGCTCTGCCTGATCGCCTGCGTCGCCTTCGACGGTCTGGACGGCGCACTGGCCCGTCGACTCGGCGTGGCCAGCCCGTTCGGCGCGCAGATGGACTCCCTGGCCGACATGTGCTCGTTCGGTCTCGCCGCGCCCGTCGTGGTCTACGCCTCACTCGCCGGCTCCGTCTCGACCGCCGCGGCGGCGGTGGCGTGCGCACTGGTCGCGGCGTGTGCCGCGATTCGACTGGCCCGCTTCAACGTCTCGCCGAAGGACGGCCGGTTCTTCTGCGGGGTGCCCACCACCATGGCGGCGGCGGTGCTCGCCGTGACCGTGGCGATCGGCCTGCCGGTGCCCGGTGCCGTGCTGGTCGCCGGGGTGGCGCTGCTGGCCTTCGCGATGGTGTCGAGCTTCCCGTACGCCAAGCTCGCCCGCCTGGTGAAGCTGCCCCCGTGGCTCTGGCTGGCCCCGGTGATCGGCGCGTTGGTCGACATCCGGATCACGTTCGCCCTGATCGTGGTGGGCTACCTGGTCAGCGGGCCGGTGCTCTGGCTGCGGCAGCGCCGCACCGCCTGACCGCAGCACAGCAGACTGAAACGGGGCGCCGCGGACAGCGGCGCCCCGTTTCACGTTCGTGGGTCAACGCCAGCGGGCGATGACGGTTTCGTGGGTCAACGCCAGCGGGCGATGACGGTTTCGTGGGTCAACGCCAGCGGGCGATGACGGTTTCGTGGGTCAACGCCAGCGGGCGATGACGGTGGACCCGCCGACCACCTTGTCGCCCGGCCCGACCAACGGGTCGGCAGCCTCGGCCGGGAGGTAGACGTCGGTCCGCGAGCCGAACCGGATCAGACCGAAGCGCTCGCCCCTGGCCAGCAGTGCGCCGATCGGCGCGCGCTGCACGATCCGGCGAGCGATCAGCCCGGTCCGCTGCGCGACCACCACCGTGCCGCGAGCGGTGTCCAGCACTGTGTACGCCGCCACGTTGTGCTCGGCGTCCGGCTTCATCGCGTTGACGAACCCGCCGTCGGCGACGAAGTAGTCCACCACCTTGCCGGCAACCGGGGCACGGTTGACGTGCACGTCCAGCACCGACAGGAAGACCGCCACCCGGAGCCACTCGCCGTCGCCGAAACGCTCGTCGTGCAGTCGCTGCACCGACAGGACCTTGCCGTCCGCGCTGGCGACCACCGCGGTCGGGTCCTCCGGCACGTCCCGCTCGGGGTCGCGGAAGAACGCGGCGACCGGCCCGGCGGCCAGCGCTGGCAGCAGCCAGAGCTTGGACGACGGACGCGCCACCCGGGCCAGCGCCGCGAGGCCCAGCGCGATGCCCGCCGCGGCCACGCCGTTGGAGTCGATGTGCATGCCCCGGGTCAGCGGCACGCTCGACGGGCGGTGCGCGGGGGCCAACCGGTCGGCCGCGGCCGGGCTGGCCGGGGTGAACCGCAGCCGGTAGACCCGCACCGGCGGCGAGTTACGCAGCACCAGATCAGCGCCGACGCCGTAGAGGGCGTCCTGTCGAGCCAACTCGGCCGCCGCCCCGGTGGTCCGGCCGGGCGTGGCGACGGTCGCCACGCTGAGTACCGCACCGTCGGAGAGGTACTTCGCCAGGCCCTCGATACCGCTGCGGGTTTCCTCGGCGGTGCCGACGAACGCCTCTCCGGCGATGACGACCCCGGCGGGCTCAGCCTCGGCAAGCGAGTCGACGACGCTCACCCGGTCGGCGACCCAACGGCCCTGGGCGGTGACGTGCTCGCGGAGCGCGGTAGCGCCGAGCGGTTCGGCGGGCACCACGGTGAGCCGGTCACCGGGGAGCAGAGCCTCGATCGCCGCGGCCAGCACTGCGGACTCCGGGCCCGCCCCGACCAGGAGGGCGGCCTTGGGATCGTTGATCCGGGCCAGCTCGGTGACGAGCGTACGGGCGGCTCGCTCGCCGATGCGGACCGGACCGGACCGACCGGTGATACGCACGGCGGGGGACTGGGTCATGTCGGGCGGGCTCCTGACGGGGGTAGAGACGGGAATCGCGGCGGGACCGCCATGGCGGGACGGGCCGGCCGGCGGAGGGCGAGATCTCCACCGGCCAGCATATGCGCCCGTTCGCGCCAGCCGCACCGCCGTAGCGGTCGAGTAGTCCGCCGCCGGGGGACGCCCGAGGTCAGAGCTGCCCGCGCCGGCCCTCCCGTTCGTCCTCCGCCTGATCGCGGACGGCCTCGATCGGGTGATCCGACCGGGTCGGTTCGTCCCCCTCGACCCGGGCCGGCCCGGTGCCGAGGCCGATGGTCGGCTCCTCGTGTCGGTCGTCGGGCTGACCGGGGATCGAGGACGTCTGCGGCTCTGCCGGCGGATGAGCCAGCCAGGCCGGATGGATCACCTCGGCGGTCGGTGCCTGCGGTGTCGCTACCGACGGGGGAGCGTCCCAGGTGGACCGTTCGGCTTCCCAGACCGGCAGAGCCGCGCCGGACGTCGGCACCGCGGCACCGGAGACCGGCACCGCGGCACCGGAGACCGGCGCCCTGGCGCCGGAGACCGGCGCCCTGGCGCCGGAGACCGGCGCCCTGGCGCCGGAGACCGGCGCGGCCGCCTCGGCGGCGTCGGCGGTGGCCGCCGGCTGCGGCGACCGACCCGAGCGCAGCGCGCCGACCAGTCCGAAGACGCCGATCAGAATGAGCGCGCTGGCCAGGAACCAGCCCACCGCCGGCAGGGCGAGCCCGAGCAACTGGGCGAGCAGCCACCAGCCGGACAGCGCCAGGAACACGAGCCCGAAGGCGAACGACACCAGATCAGTACGGTGAGCCTTCACCGGGTCACCTCCAGGTTGCCGGCATTGACGTGGATGTACAGGCGCAGGGTCCCGCCGCCGGGGCCGTCCGCGCCGACATCGGTGAACTCCCGCAGGCGACCGTCCAACCCGCCGGACCGGTTGCCGAAGATGTTGGCATCGCCCGCGTTGACGTCGGCCACCGTGGTGACGTCGACGTTCGGCGGTACGACGACTGTCGCCTGACCGAAGTTGATGGCGACGGTGATCTGGCTGTCCCGCTTCGCGAAGTCGATGCCGCGCAGGTCGAGTATGGCGTCACCGAAGCTGTTCTCGTACCGGTCGGCGAGGTCGCGATAGTCGGTTGGTGCCCAGGTCACCGCACCGTCGACCCCGCGGATCCGGTCGTAGGACTCGGCGACCGTCGCCGTGCCCAGTGCCGCAGCGGTCACCAGGCCGAGCGCGATGAGCCAGCGGGCCCGGCCGAACCAGGTGCCGACCAGCAGCCCCAGCGCGATGGTGGCCAACGCCGCCGCGAAGTACGCCGAGGCGCTGATGGCGAAGACGTCGAGCAGGTCGAGCAGGGCGACCACACCGAGGACCAGGAAGATCAGGGAGAAGGTCACCGCGCCGAGTGGCGACCGCTCCTTCGGGCGCTTCGGCGGCTTCGGTGGCTTCGCCGGTGGGGACGGTGCCGGGCTCGGTGAGGCGTACGGGCCGTGCGGCGCGAACGGCTGACGGTACGCGGACGCTGGCGTGGCGGTCGGATAGCCGGACGTCGCCGCGGGTGCCCCGGTCACCGGGGCCGACGGCCAGCCGACGCTGGGTGCGGCGGCGCTGGGCCAACCCGTGGTCGGTGCCGGCCAGCCGGGCTGGACAGCCGTCGTGCCGGCCGGCTGCCCGGACACCGGGCCCGGGCCGGACACCGGCTGCCCGGTGGCGGCCGGCTGCGGTCCACCGGTCGGCGGTACGTCGTACGCCAAGGTGGGTGCCCCTCCCGTCGTCGCGGTGGCGTAGGCGGGATAGCCGGCTGCCCCGGGTGCTGCTGTCGCGGTGGTTGGCCCGGCGTCGGACGGCGGCGCCGGCCAGGCCACCGGTGGGACCGGACCGGGTGGGGTGCCGGTCGGCGCGGGCGGCACCGGAGCGCCCGGGGTGCCGGCCGGTGGGTTGCGGCTGTCCCGGTTGAGCAGCAGCGCGCCGGCGACCAGGATGGCCGCGCCGAGCAGCACCGCGCGGAAGGCGTCGGTGACGATGTAGCCGAAGCTGGCCGCGACCAGGATGCCCAGGATGATCACGGTCACCGGCGACATGCTGGAACGGCCGCGCCCGAGCATCGACTCGATCGGGGACGCGGTGTCACCCTCGTTCGGGATGATCAGCCAGGCCGCGACGTACACCAGGATGCCGATACCCCCGAAGAACCCGAGCACCGCGAGCAGCACCCGCCACAGCACCGGGTCGGTGTTGGTGGCGCGTCCGATCGCCGCGCAGACACCGGCGAGATACCGCCCCTCGCGCGGCCGGACCAACCCGTACCGCGAGGTGAAACCGGTGCCACCCAGTGGCGGTGGCGGGGCGGACGGACCGGGACCACCGCCGGGTCCGGGTGGTGCGCCGGCGGCCCCGTAACCGGTGCCGGCCGCGAACCCCGGGCCGTAGCTCGCGTCGGCGGGCGGCCCGAAGCCACCGTACGGATCGGTCGGCGCGGCGCCCGGGTGCGCACCGGGCGTGCTGGGTTCGGTCCAGGCGCCGGGCGTCGCGGCCGGCGCGGGCGGTGACGAGCCCTCCGGCGGTGCCGACCCCGGGCGGGGTGGCGGGGTGGCTTCCTCGGTCATGCCTCGATCCTGCTGCCCGGTGCACCCGAACGACCTCAGGACCCGACCCTGACCCCACCCTGAGATCCGGCGGCCGGAATGTCGGGGGCGTCCCCGTGGTCGTGGACGCCGCAGCGTGTGACGATCGAGTCACCCGACCTCGACCTGTCCGCCACCGTGACCAGGGAGCCTCCGATCAGCGCCGTGACCTCGCCCCCGCGCCTCTACCGCGCCCCGGAGCACCGGATGGCCGCCGGCGTCGCCGCCGGTATCGCCGACCATCTCGGCATCTCGGTGCTGCGGGTGCGCGTCGCGTTCATGGTGCTGCTCGGGCTGAGTGGGCTCGGCCTGCTGCTCTACGCGGCCTTCTGGGCCGTGGTGCCGCTGCGGCCAGGGGACACCGCGGTGCCGCCCCGGCGCGACGTGGCGCAGCTCCTGCCGTTCGTGGGGATCGGGCTCGGTGTCCTGCTGATCCAGGTGATGGTCTTCGACTCGGTCGGCGCGGCGGGCACCGCGGGCTGGCTGGTGGCCATCATCGCGGTCGGCGCCGGGGTCATCTGGCACCAGTCCGCGCCCGAGCGGCGGCGGCAGTGGGGCGAGACGATGCCGGTGCCCTGGCTCGGCGCGGTCGTCGAGGAGAGCGACCGGCGGGCCTTCGTGCTCCGGTTCATCGGCGGGGGAGTGCTGGTCGCGGTCGGCATCATCGGCGTCGCGGCGGTCTACTCGCCGGCGCAGAACTTCGACGCGGTGATCAATGGCGTGATCTTCGCGCTGGTCGGGTTGGCCGGGGTCGGCGTGGTCGCCGCGCCGGTGCTCTGGCGGACGTACAGTCAGCTCCGCTCGGAGCGCGAGGGCCGCATTCGCGAGCAGGAGCGGGCCGAGTTGGCCGCGATGGTGCACGACCAGGTGTTGCACACGTTGGCGCTGATCCAGCGCAACGCCGGCGACGTCAAGATGGTGCAGCGGCTGGCCCGGGGGCAGGAGCGTTCCCTGCGTAACTGGCTGTACAAACCCACCGCGTCGCCGAGCGAGCGCTTCGCCGCCGCGTTGGAGCAGGCCGCCGCCGAGGTCGAGGACACCTTCGCGATCACGGTGGAGGCGGTGGTGGTCGGCGATCGGGAGACCGACGAGAAGGTCGGCGCGCTGGTCGCGGCCGCACGGGAGGCACTGGTGAACGCGGCCCGCCACGCTGGCGTGCAGACGGTGTCCCTCTACGCGGAGGTGGAGCCCGATCAGGTCAGCGTCTTCGTCCGGGACCGGGGGAAGGGCTTCGATCCGGATACCGTGGAGGACCACCGGCACGGCGTACGCGGCTCGATCATCGGGCGGATGAAGCGGCACGGCGGACGGGCCGAAATCCGGTCCGGTCCGGGGGAGGGGACCGAGGTTCGGTTGATCCTGCCGATCTCCCGGGACTCGTCCGCAGCGGAGAGGAACAGATGACCATGGCCGAGCAGTCGACCGAGCACCTCGACCAGGCGGATGCCCGCCCCGAGCGGCTGCGGGTGTTCCTGGTGGACGATCACGCCATGTTCCGAGCCGGGGTGCGCGCCGAGCTGGGCGCCCACGTCGAGGTGGTGGGCGAGGCGAGCACGGTGGCCGAGGCGGTCACCCGGATCGCCGCCGTCGGGCCGGACGTGGTGCTGCTCGACGTGCACATGCCCGACGGTGGCGGGCGCGCGGTGCTGGAGGCGATGAGGCGTACCCACCCGCAGGTCAAGTTTCTCGCGTTGAGCGTCTCCGACGCGGCGGAGGACGTGATCGGGTTGATCCGGGCCGGCGCCCGGGGTTACGTCACCAAGACCATCTCACCGGACGAGCTGGCCGCGGCGATCCGCCGGGTGGCCGACGGGGACGCGGTGTTCAGCCCACGGTTGGCCGGCTTCGTGCTGGATGCCTTCGCGGCCCGACCGGATGCCCCGGTGGCCGACCCCGAGCTGGACCAGCTGACCAACCGTGAGCGCGAGGTGCTCCGGCTGCTGGCCCGCGGGTACGCGTACAAGGAGATCGCCAAGGAGCTGTTCATCTCCATCAAGACGGTGGAGACGCACGTGTCGAACGTGCTCCGCAAGCTGCAGATGTCCAACCGCTACGAGCTGTCCCGCTGGGCGGCCGATCGCCGCCTCGTCTGACCGGCCTCGCCCGGGGCCGAGGATCAGACAAACGATCTCGACACCCTCATCCACCCAGTCGGTGATCGTGCCTGTGCAGCCGAAGTCGACCTAGTCCGGATGGGTCGAAATGTGAGTGGCGACCGACGTCCGATCGGACAGGGGTGGGTCCGAGGCGTGCGCGCGGGCCGAGCCCTCGTACGCGGGTGGCGCAACGTATTTCCTGCTCAGTGCTGCCCGAGCCGACCGTTTTATGATCATTTTTCAAGTATCGGCAACGTGGCGGGCAACTAACGGCTTGATAACGGCACCTTCACGGAAGCGGCCAGTGGGTGTCACAGTGGCAGCACCTCACCATCGGTGTGTGGCACTCCGTACGGCCCACGACCATGTCCTCGCCGCTCGCGGCGGTTCGTGGCTGTGTCTCCTGCGTCGTGTCGCGCCTCGTTGGCGGGGGAGCCCGGCGGATCGGTACATCAGGGGTGTCTCCAACTTCCCTGTGGTCCCGGCGACCCGCGCCCCGGGGTGGTCGGGCGGTGTCACCCCCCAAACGTGCGTGAAACCCACGACGGAACCTGGTTAGAAAGAGGAGGCCCCTCGGAATGAGAGTCTCGAAGCGGGCGACGAGCGCGATCGCGCTCAGCGCGGCTGCCGCGCTTGTCGCGAGCGGTTGCTCGAGCGGTGACGGCGACGGCGACGCTGCCGCCAGCAAGGACGGCTCGATCGTTGTCCACGGCGTCCAGCCGGAGAACCCGCTGGTCCCGTCGAACACCACGGAGACCGGCGGCGGCAAGATCGTCGACTGGCTGTTTACCGGCCTGGTCGAGTACCCGAACGACGGTGGGGCCCCGCGCAACGCGCTGGCGGAGTCCATCAACACCACGGACTCCAAGGTCTTCACGATCAAGATCAAGGCCGGTACCAAGTTCCACGACGGTACCGAGGTCAAGGCGAAGAACTTCGTCGACGCCTGGAACTGGGCCGCCTACTCGCCGAACGGTGCGCAGAACGGCACCTTCTTCGCGGACATCGCGGGCTTCGACCAGACCTACACCTCCGACCCGGACGGCGCGGACGGCCCGAAGAAGGCCCCGACGCCGACGACGGACAAGCTGTCCGGCCTGAAGGTCATCGACGAGCAGACCTTCGAGGTCACCCTGGCGGCGCCGACCGCGGTCTTCCCGACCAAGCTCGGCTACAGCGCCTTCATGCCGCTGCCGGACGTGTTCTTCACCCAGAAGCCCGAGGACTTCGGCCGCAAGCCGATCGGCAACGGCCCGGTGAAGTTCGTGTCGTGGGAGGACAACGCCCTCATCAAGCTGACGCGCTTCGACGACTACAATCTTCGCGACAAGATGAAGATCAAGGACGTCGACGTCAAGCTGTACCAGGACGACAACGCCGCCTACGCCGACCTGCTGGCGAACAACCTCGACTTCATGGAGGTTGTCCCCACCTCGGCGCTCGCCGGTGACAAGTGGAAGACCGACCTCGGTGACCGGGGCCGCTCGACCGTCACGCCGTCGACCGCGCTGATCGCGTTCCCGATCTACGACAAGCGCTTCCAGAACCCGAAGCTCCGTCGTGCCGTGTCGCTGGCGATCAACCGGCAGGAGATCTCGGACAAGATCTTCTTCGGCACCCGCAAGCCGGCCGACAGCTGGGCGAACCCGCTGACCCCGGGCGCCAAGCCGGGTAACTGCACCGCTTGCAAGTTCGACCCGGAGACGGCCAAGACGCTGCTCGCCGAGGCCGGTGGCTTCACCGGTGAGATGGTCTTCTACTACAACGCGGACTCCGCCCACAAGGACTGGATGGACGCCGTCGCGCAGCAGATCAAGACCAACCTCAACATCAACGCCCGGGCCGAAGGTGTGCCGACCTTCGCGGTGTTCCGCCAGAACATCAACGCCCACAAGATGACCGGCCCGTACCGTGCTGCCTGGCAGCAGGACTACCCGGACGTCGAGAACTGGGTCAACCCGCTGTACGTCACGGGCGGCTCCTCGAACGACGGCCTCTACAGCAACCCTGAGGTCGACGCCCTTGCCAAGCAGGCCAGCGCCGCTCCGAGCCTGGAGGCCTCCCACGAGGCGTTCGCCAAGGCGGTCGAGAAGGTCGACCAGGACGTCCCGAGCATCCCGGTCTACTTCTACGGTCAGCAGTCCGGCCACTCGGAGAAGATCAAGAAGCTCGAGCTGAACAACGTCGGCGAGATCGACATCACCTCGGTCGAGCTCTGATCCGAACGGTCTGACCCCGGGTCGGGCTCGCCACATCCGGTGAGCCCGGCCCGGGGCCGTTCCGCGAGTGGGTGTTACAACACTCCACTCGCACGTTGTCACCACCGTGTCGGCCGTCCGACGCGCCCCCTGTCTGGAGGACCACCCCATGGGCCGTTATCTGTTGAGACGGCTGCTCCAACTCGTGCCGGTCTTCATCGGTACGACGTTCCTGATCTACTGGCTCGTCTGGGCCGTTCCGGGCGATCCGTTCGCCGGCAAGTGCGGTGAGCGCCGCTGCCCGGACCAGTACATCGCCTTCATGACCGAGAAGTACCACCTCGACCAGAACGTCTTCGTGCAGTACGCGAACTACATGAAGAACCTGTTCCAGGGCGACTTCGGTCAGACGTTCCAGCAACGCGAGATCAGCGACATCATCGCGACCGCCTACCCGAACACCCTGAAGCTGGCCGTCGTCGCGCTCGCCATCGAAGCGATCATCGGCCTCGGCGCCGGCGTGCTGAGCGGTCTGCGGCGTAACGGCTTCCTGGACAACCTGGTCCTGGTCTCCACCCTCTTCCTGATCGCGCTGCCGGTCTTCGTCGTCGGCTTCGTGCTGCAGTGGCTGCTGGGTGTGCAGTGGGGCATCATCAAGCCGACCGTCTCCTCCGAGATGCGGTGGTCCGAGCTGATCGTGCCCGGCTTCGTGCTCGGCAGCGCGTCAGTGGCGTACATCGCCCGGGTGGCACGAACGAGCATTGCCGAGAACCGTCGTGCGGACTACGTGCGCACCGCCATCGCCAAGGGCCTGCCGATGCGCCGGGTGGTGGGGGTGCACCTGCTGCGCAACTCGCTCATCCCGGTGGTGACCCTGCTCGGCACCGACCTCGGTGCCCTGATGGGTGGCGCGATCGTCACCGAGGGAATCTTCGGCATCAACGGAATCGGCCGCCAGGTCTTCCGGGCGATCATCACCAAGGAAAGCGCCACGGTGGTAGGAATCGTGGTCGTCCTGGTGCTGGTCTATCTCGTGATGAACCTGCTGGTTGACCTGCTCTACGCCGCACTGGACCCGAGGATCCGTTATGAGTGACCCAAGTACCACATCGATCGCCAGCACCCCTGGCGCACACTCCACCGACTCTGCCGCCCCCGCCACCGCGGGCCAGCCGCAGGGCAACGAGAAGCCGCGTGGCCTGCTCGGCGACGCCTGGCGGGACCTGCGACGCAAGCCGCTGTTCTGGATCTCGGCCACGCTGATCCTGATCTTCCTGCTGATGGCGGCCTTCCCTGCGCTGTTCGCCCCGGGCGACGCCGTCAACGGCTCGCTGTCCCGCAGCCTCGACAAGCCGTCCGCCAATGGCTGGTTCGGCTACGACGTGCAGGGCCGTGACGTCTACGCCCGGGTCATCTACGGGGCCCGGGCGTCCATCCAGGTCGCCGTGCTCTCCGTGCTGGGCACCCTGCTCATCGGCGGGGCCATGGGCATCATCTCCGGTTACCGCGGTGGCTGGGTGGACGCGCTGCTCAGCCGGATCGCCGACGTCTTCTTCGGTCTGCCCTTCGTGCTCGGGGCGATCGTCATCCTGACCACCTTCAACGGCTCGGGCGCCGGCAACAGCAAGAACAAGATCATGGGTCTGGTGACCGCGTCCCTGATCGTGCTGAGCTGGCCGGTCGTGATGCGACTGATGCGCTCCTCGGTGCTTGCCACCAAGGAGGCCGACTACATCGTCGCGGCCCGCGCACTGGGTGCCGGCACCGGCCGGATCATCCTCAAGCACCTGCTGCCGAACTGCCTGGCCCCACTGCTGGTCTACGGCACGATCATGGTCGGCTCGTTCATCGGCGCCGAGGCCACCCTGTCGTTCCTGGGCGTCGGTCTCAAGTCGCCGGTGGTGTCCTGGGGCATCATGATCAGCGATGGGCAGAATTTCGTCCGGGTCGCGCCAGGGCTGGTGTTCTTCCCCGCCGCGTTCCTCGTCACCGCAGTGCTGAGCTTCGTGATGCTCGGTGAATCGGTCCGCGAGGCCCTCGATCCGAAACTCCGCTAGGGGAGATCCAGTGTCCGACATTCTCGTGTCCGAGCAGTCCGCGCCGGGATCCGGCGGGTCCGGGCGTCCCTCCGGCCGGCTGCTCGAGGTCGATGACCTGCGGGTGGAGTTCCGTACCCGGGACGGCGTCGCAAAGGTCATCAACGGGGTCACCTACCACGTCGACGCGGGGGAGACCCTCGCCGTGCTCGGCGAGTCCGGTTCCGGTAAGAGCGTCACGGCGCAGACCATCATGGGCATCCTCGACACGCCGCCGGGCTTCGTGACCGGTGGGCAGGTCCGGTTCCACGGCAAGGACATGCTCGGCATGTCCGCCGAGGAGCGCCGCCGCATCCGCGGCGAGGGCATCGCGATGATCTTCCAGGACGCGCTCTCCGCCCTGAACCCCGTCTTCACCGTCGGGTTCCAGATCGCCGAGCAGTTCCGGGTCCGGCGGGGCATGGGTCGCGCGGAGGCCAAGAAGCGCGCTATCGACATGCTCGACCAGGTCAAGATCCCGAACGCCAAGGGTCGGTTCAACAACTACCCACACCAGTTCTCCGGCGGTATGCGGCAGCGCGCGATGATCGCGATGTCGCTGGCGCTCGACCCGGAGGTGCTGATCGCGGACGAGCCCACCACGGCGCTCGACGTGACGGTGCAGGCCCAGATCATGGACCTGCTCGCGGAGCTCCAGCGTGAGCGGCAGATGGGCATGATCCTGATCACCCACGACCTCGGCGTGGTCGCCGACGTCGCGGACCGGATCGCGGTCATGTACGCGGGACGGATCGTCGAGGAAGCGGACGTGTACGACCTGTACGCCAAGCCGGCGCACCCGTACACGATGGGTCTGATCGACTCGATCCCGCGCCTGGACGAGAAGGGGCAGCAGCTCCGGACGATCAAGGGCCTCCCGCCGAACCTGATGAACATTCCGCCGGGCTGCCCCTTCAACCCGCGCTGCCCGATGGCTCAGCCGGTGTGCCGGGAGAAGGTCCCGCCGCTGCTGCAGGTGGGCACCGGCCGGGCCAGCGCCTGCCACTTCGCCGAGGAGCTGGTGAACCGTGTCTGAGAACATCCTCGAGGTCAACGACCTGGTCAAGCACTACCCCGTCACCCAGGGCGTGGTGTTCAAGAAGACCGTCGGTCAGGTCAAGGCGGTCGACGGGGTCTCGTTCGGTCTGCGCGCCGGTGAGACGCTCGGTGTGGTCGGCGAGTCCGGCTGCGGCAAGTCGACCCTCGCCCGGGTTCTGATGAACCTGGAGAAGCCGACCGCCGGCAGCGTGGTCTACAAGGGCCAGGACATCTCCAAGCTGTCCGGTGGGGCGCTGCGACGCCTTCGCCGGCAGATCCAGCTGGTCATGCAGGACCCGTACACCTCGCTGAACCCGCGGATGACCGTCGGTGACCTGCTGGGTGAGCCGTTCGACATCCACCCGGAGGTGGCGCCGAAGGGCAGCCGCCGGGCCAAGGTCCGCGAACTGCTCGACCTGGTCGGGCTCAACCCGGAGCACATCAACAGGTACCCGCACCAGTTCTCCGGCGGTCAGCGCCAGCGCATCGGCATCGCCCGGGCGCTCGCGCTCCGGCCCGAGATCATCGTCTGCGACGAGCCGGTGTCGGCGCTCGACGTCTCCATCCAGGCGCAGGTGATGAACCTGCTGGAGCAGCTCCAGGGCGAGTTCGGGCTGTCGTACGTCTTCATCGCGCACGACCTGTCGGTGGTCCGCCACCTCTCGGACCGGGTCGCGGTGATGTACCTCGGCAAGATCGTGGAGATCGGCACCGAGGACGAGATCTACGAGCGGCCGACCCACCCGTACACCCAGGCTCTGCTCTCCGCGGTGCCGGTGCCGGACCCGACCCAGCGGAACAACAAGACGATCATCCGGTTGACGGGTGACGTGCCGTCGCCGATCAGCCCGCCCTCGGGCTGCCGGTTCCGGACCCGCTGCTGGAAGGCGCAGGACGTGTGCGCCGAGCAGGTCCCGCTGCTGGAGATCCGGCGGAACTCGGACCACCCGAGCGCCTGCCACTTCGCGGATCGTCGCGAGGTCGTCGCCACCCACGAGGTCTGAGTCACCGAAACCGCCTGCCGACGTCTCCACGACGACGGCAGGCGGTTTCGTCTGTCCGGCGACCCTGAGGTGCCGGCGGCCGGGCGGGCCGGGCCTGCGCCTCGGGCGGGCACTGGATGGCGCAGCACGAGGTGTCAGCGGGCCGGGTGACCCGCCGCGGGTCGGAGCGGCCTACAGCGGCCCGCGGCCCGCGCGGAGCAGCAGCAGAGCCAACTGGGTGCCGTCCGCGCCGAGGGCGACCCGGAACCGCTCCAGGATCTCCCGCTCCCGGGACAGCACCAGGCGAGTCCCGCCGGACGCCATCCGGGTGGCCCCGACCTCCTGGGACAACGCGGCACGCTCCTGCCAGAGTGCGATCAGCGCGTGGTCGATCTCGTCGATCCGTTCCCTGATCTGCACGATTCGCGCGGCGGCGGAGGGCTCTTCGGTGCCGGTCTGTGCCTCGGCCTGCTCGGCGTCCCCCGCCGTCGGCGGCACGGGTGCCGCCGTCTCGCGCCCGCTGACCACAGGCTGCCCAGCCTCCGGTCGAATCGGGCCGCCGCTCTGCTCCATCACGTCTGTCATCATCGGGTACCTCTCGCGCGGTGGTGCCCGGTGCCCGGAACCCGGGACGGAAGAAGCCCCGGACTCCAGGAGCCCGGGGCTTTCGTAGGTCTGAATCGATCAGGCGCGACCTACGGCAGCCGGACTCCCGGTGCCGTAGTAAAAGTAGTAGCGCGCAGCGATCACGCCGTCGAGTATGCCCACGTCGGCGGTGGGTGCGCAAGCATTCGGCGGTGCACCGGGGATCTTTCTTCGACCTGGGCGTGCCGCGGTGGCAGCACGCGGTCGGGCACGAGCTGCCGAGCGCCAGCGACGCAGTGTCCGAGTGGCGGCATAGACTTGTCGGGCGATGCATCCTCTCTTCGACATCCCCGCGTCCCCGCCTGCGCCGGAGTCCGCGCCGGCCCGCCCGGACCGGCCCCGGCCCGCCGCCGTCCGCCTCGATCCGCAGCAGCTGCTCGACGGCCTGAACGGGCCACAGCGCGACGCGGTCAGTCACGCCGGCTCGCCGCTGCTGATCGTGGCCGGCGCCGGGTCCGGCAAGACCCGGGTGCTCACGCACCGGATCGCCTACCTGCTCGCCGCACGGGACGTGCACCCCGGTGAGATCATCGCGATCACCTTCACCAACAAGGCGGCCGGCGAGATGAAGGAGCGCGTCGCCGCGCTGGTCGGCCCCCGGGCCCGGCTGATGTGGGTGTCGACGTTCCACTCCGCCTGCGTGCGGATCCTGCGCGCCGAGCACGAGCACGCCGGCCTCAAGTCGACGTTCTCGATCTACGACGCGGACGACTCCCGCCGGTTGATGCAGCTGGTGACCCGCGAGCTGGATCTCGACCCGAAGCGCTACCCGGCGCGCGGGTTGGCCGCCCAGGTCTCCAACCTCAAGAACGAGCTGGTCGACCCGGAGCAGTTCGCCGCACGGGCCACCGGGCCCAACGAGCGGGCCCTCGCGGAGGCGTACACGCTCTACCAGCGCCGGCTACGCGAGGCGCACGCGCTGGACTTCGACGACCTGATCATGACCACGGTGCACCTGCTCCAGTCCCACCCGCACGTCGCGGAGAGTTACCGCCGGCGGTTCCGGCACGTGCTGGTGGACGAATACCAGGACACCAACCACGCCCAGTACGTCCTGATCAAGGAGTTGGTCTCCGGCACCGACGGGCTGGCGCCGGCCGAGCTGTGCGTGGTCGGCGACGCCGACCAGTCGATCTACGCGTTCCGGGGTGCGACGATCCGCAACATCCTGGAGTTCGAACGGGACTTCACCGACGCGCGGACGATCCTGTTGGAGCAGAACTACCGCTCCACCCAGACCATCCTCAACGCGGCCAACGCGGTGATCGACCGCAACACCTCCCGCAAACCCAAGCGGCTGTGGAGCGAGTCCGGCGCCGGCGAGCAGATCGTCGGTTACGTGGCCGACACCGAGCACGCCGAGGCCGACTGGGTGGCCCGGGAGATCGACCGGCTGGTCGACGCGGACGAGACCCGCCCCGGCGACGTCGCGGTCTTCTACCGCACCAACGCCCAGTCCCGCGTCTTCGAAGAGGTGTTCATCCGCGTCGGCCTTCCCTACAAGGTCGTCGGTGGGGTGCGCTTCTACGAGCGCAAGGAGGTCCGCGACGCGCTGGCGTACCTGCGCTCGGTGGTCAACGACGACGACACGGTGAGCCTGCGGCGGGTGCTCAACACCCCCCGCCGGGGGATCGGCGACCGCGCCGAGGCGTGCGTCGAGGCGCTCTCCAGCCGTGACCGGATCTCGTTCGGCGCGGCGCTGCGGCGAGCCCGGGAGGCACCGGGCATCTCCACCCGGGCGGCCAACGGCATCGGCGACTTCGTCGCGTTGCTCGACGGCGCCCGGGAGTTGGCCGAGACCGGCACCCCGGAGGAGGTGCTGGAGGCCCTGTTGACCCGCTCGGGCTACCTCACCGAGTTGGAGGAGAGCCTGGACCCGCAGGACGCCGGTCGGGTGGACAACCTCCAGGAGTTGGTCAGCGTCGCCCGGGAGTACACCGAGCGGATCGAGGCGCTGGGCGAGGAGGGGGAACGCGCCACCCTCGCCGGGTTCCTGGAGCAGGTGGCGCTGGTCGCCGACGCCGACCAGATCCCCTCCGACGACCCCGACCACCAGGGCGTGGTCACCCTGATGACATTGCACACCGCCAAGGGGCTGGAGTTCCCGGTGGTCTTCCTGACCGGGCTGGAGGACGGCGTCTTCCCGCACCTGCGCTCGCTGGGTGACACCCGCGAGTTGGAGGAGGAGCGCCGGCTGGCGTACGTCGGCATCACCCGCGCCCGGCAGCGGCTCTACCTCTCCCGGGCGGTGACCCGCTCGGCCTGGGGGCAGCCGTCCTACAACCCGCCGTCACGCTTCCTGGAGGAGCTGCCGACCGAGTTGGTGCACTGGGAACGCACCGAGGGGTCGTACACCTCGTGGGCTGGCGGGGGCGGCGGCGTCGGCGGTCGTGCCGACCGCGCGCCCGGCGGCCGGGGCACGTTCACCGGCGGCACGCCGAAGGCGGCCCAGTTGGCCCAGCGGCTCGGCGTGGACGCCAGCAGGCTGACCACGGCCAGTGAGTTGCCGCAGGGGCCGAAGGTGGCGGCCGGCGACCGGGTCAACCACCAGCGGTACGGGCTGGGACGGGTGCTCGCCGTCGAGGGGCATGGCCCGGGCGCCCGCGCGCAGATCGACTTCGGCGACCAGACCATGTGGCTGGTGCTCCGGCACGCCCCGGTCGACAAGCTCTGACCCGGTCGCGCTCCAAGATCGCACTAAATCAGGGAAAGAGTGGTCTCAGCGGTGCCTGAGGCCACTCTTTCCTTGATGTTGCTCCGGATCGCGCAGGGATGTCGGGTCAGCAGCCCAGGTCGACGCCACGGGCCCGCATGAACGGGGCCGGGTCGATCTGGTTCCACATGCCCTGGTGCACCTCGAAGTGCAGGTGCGGGCCGGTGGCGTCGCCGGTCGCGCCCTCGTAGCCGATGACCTGGCCGGCCTTCACCTTCTGACCGACGGTGACCGCGATCCGGCTCTGGTGGGCGTAGTGGGTCAGGTAGCCGTTGCCGTGGTCGATGAAGACGGAGTTCCCGTACCCGTCGGAGACGTCACCGGCCTGCGTCACGGTGCCGGCGGCTGCGGCGTGGATCGGCGCACCGGAGGGCAGCGCCAGGTCGATACCGGCGTGCAGGGTGCCCCAGCGCGGCCCGTAGCAGGACGTGACGGCAGCGCCCGGCATCGGGTCGACCCAGGCGGGGGTGGGCTTGGTGGTGTTCTTCGGCTTCGGCTTGGCCTTCGCGGTGGCCGTCTTCGTCGGTGTCGGGCTGGCGCTGGCCGCCGACGGACTCGCCGTCGGGCTGGCCGAGGGGGCGACCGGTGTGCTCGACTCGCGGGCGGAGCGGTCCGCCCGGCTGGCGGCGTCGGCTCGGGACTGCGAGTCGAGGGAGACGGCGGCAGGTGCCGGGCGGTCGCTGCCGGTGGTGGCGACGGCGACGCCACCGAGGCCGAGGGCCACCAGTGCGGCGGCGCCGAGCACGATGAGACGGTTCCGCCGGCGGGCGCGTTGCGGTCGCTCGGTCGAGGCGGTGTCCGGGGTGGTCTCGTTCTGGACGGGGCTGTCTTCCTGCACGGCGGACCTTCACAGTCGAGGGGGCACTTGACCTCGAAATACTGGTGTCGGGCCGAGGTGGGGCAGGCGCGGGGACCGGATCAGCGGCGACGGACAACATGATGACTGCCCACGTATGACCCGCTCTGGGGTGCTATATCCGGAAAAGTGATCATGAGCTGGAGTGTCGCCGGTCACAGTCGCGGTGGTGACTCGGCACACATCCACCGGACGTGGGCAACGAAAAACCGCCCAGATCGAAAGATCCGGGCGGTCATCGGTCGGTACGCAGCGTCAGGACGCGGCTACCTCGCTGTAAATTGCCTCGACTTGCAGCTTGATGTCCACTCCGCGCTCCTGGAGGTAGGGGACCGGGTCGACCGGCTCGCCCTTGACATGGATCTCCAGGTGCAGGTGGGTGCCGTAGGCGTGACCCGTCTGGCCCACCAGGCCGAGCTGGTCGCCGGCCTTGATCTGCTGGCCTTCCTTCACGCTCACCGCTGAGGAGTGGCCGTAGATGGCCTCACTGCCGTCGGCGTGCTGCACGATGACGGCGTTGCCATACCCGCCGAACCAGCCGGCCTTGGTGACCAGCCCGTCGTGGATCGCCACGTAGGGAGTGCCCTCGGGCGCGACCAGGTCCACACCGGTGTGCAGCTTGCCCCAGCGCATCCCGTAGGGGGAGTTGAAGTCGTAGCCCTGCAGTGGCAGCAGCCAGACCTCGGGCTCGGCGCTGTCCTCGCTGCGGCTGTCGCGGGAGGCGCGGTCGGCGTTGTCCGCGCGGGCCGCGGCGTCCTGGCTGGTGACCGACGCCTGCTTGAGCTCGTCGAGCACCGTCGGGCTGACGTCCTTGGCGTCCGGCAGGGCGCTCGCGCCGAGGGCGACGATGCCGGCCCCCACGAACGCGGTGGTGACGACAGCGGCGTAACGGCTGCGCGGCGGGGTGGGCACACGGCGACGACCGCGATATCGATCGGGTTCAGACGACAGGCGCTGGCGCACGCACACCCTCCGTTGTCGGGGTTCCGAGGCGGCCGGTGGGCGTTCGTGGAGCTCCAGTGAACGTCCGCTGACCGCGTCGTCACCCGTCCATGGACCTGATGACAACCGTGGACACGTTAGCCAACCACCAGGCGAGTCACAAGCTAGAGCGCCAAATTGGCGTGTCGTTCTGTCCGTTTGCGTCCATTATTGTCACGCATCGCGACGCCAAACGGTGCCCTCGATGCTGCCCGTTCGTCGCCGAGCGTGACCGATCCGGCGGACTCGTCCGACTTGACTGCCGCAGTGCCGGGCCGCCGCTGCCGCAGTGCCGGACCGCCGCTGCCGCAGTGCCGGACCGCCACGGCGATCCTCTCCGGGCTGTGGGCCTGCGCGGGGAGTGGCTGCGCGGGCGGTGACCGGCAACCGAGCCGGCTTTCCGGCCCGGATTTCCCGGGCCGGGTCCGTCGGGTTACCGTTCGTTCAGGTGAAGGCGGTCAAGCCGGTGAAAGGTGTGCGCTGATGAGCTCTCGTATCCGGGTCGTCGTCGCCAAGCCCGGTCTGGACGGCCATGACCGGGGCGCGAAGGTCGTCGCGCGTGCCCTACGGGATGCCGGGATGGAGGTCGTCTACACCGGCCTGCACCAGACCCCCGAGCAGATCGTGGAGACCGCGATCCAGGAGGACGCCGACGCGGTCGGCCTGTCCGTCCTCTCCGGCGCGCACATGACGCTCTTCCGGCGGGTGCTGGAACTGCTCGGTGAGCGGGACGCCCGCGACATCGTCGTGTTCGGCGGCGGCATCATTCCGAACGGCGACATTCCCGAGTTGGAGAAGCTGGGCGTCGCAAAGATCTTCACTCCGGGCGCCACCACTCAGGCGATTGTCGAGTGGGTCCGAGAGAACGTCGCACAGCCGGTTTCCTGAGGCGTACCGATCCGCTGCGACGACCGGATCTGGGCACGGGGGAGGGGCCGGACGCACCCCTCACACGTCCGGCCCCTCTATGCACGATGCCCCGCCGCCACCCCTCGACCGACAGGGCATCGGCCGTCTCCCGTCATCGCGCTGTTCAGCGCTCCGACACCTGACTCAACGACGCCCCCACGGCGGGGTTACGCAAGCCGGACAACATCGCCCGGACGGTGGATGACGCCGGCGTCGTGAGCCGAAAGCAGCCCCGCCGGATGTCCGGTTGTGCATTACCGCACACCGCACACCCGCTCGGTTGCCGGCGGTGCCGACCTCGCTAGGCTGCGGCCAATGGCCTGTTTCGAGTGATGACAGGCGTCAAACTGTTTTCTGAACGCTGGTGGCGGCGCGACGGCGCGCCGCGGAGACGGGACGGGACGCGCAAACGTGGACCTGTACGAGTACCAGGGGCGGGACCTGTTCGAGCGGCACGGCTTGCCCGTGCTGGCCGGCGGCGTCGCCACTACCCCGGAAGAGGCCCGTGCGATCGCCGAACGCCTCGGCGGTCGCGTGGTCGTCAAGGCGCAGGTGAAGGTCGGCGGCCGAGGTAAGGCCGGCGGCGTCAAGCTGGCCGAGGGCGCCGAGGAGACGGTGGCCCGCGCCACCGACATCCTCGGCATGGACATCAAGGGTCACACCGTCCACAAGGTCATGATCACGGTGACCGCGGACGTGGCCGAGGAGTACTACTTCTCGTACCTGCTCGACCGGGCGAACCGCACCTTCCTCTGCATCGCCAGCGTCGCCGGCGGCATGGACATCGAGCAGGTCGCCGCCGATACCCCCGACAAGGTCGTCAAGGCCCCGATCGACGCCGTGAAGGGCGTGGACGAGGCCAAGGCCCGCGAGATCGTGACCGCCGCCGGCTTCCTGGCCGAGGTCGCCGACCAGGTGGTCGAGATCGCCGTCGGCCTGTGGCAGGCGTTCGTCGCCGAGGACGCCACCCTGGTCGAGGTCAACCCGCTGGCCAAGAACGGCGACGGCCGGATGCTGCTGCTCGACGCCAAGATCAGTCTGGACGAGAACGCGGCGTTCCGGCACCCGGACCACGAGGCGCTTGTCGACCAGGCCGCGGTGGACCCGCTGGAGCAGGCCGCCAAAGCGAAGGACCTCAACTACGTCAAGCTCGACGGCGAGGTCGGCATCATCGGCAACGGCGCGGGTCTGGTCATGTCGACCCTCGACGTGGTCGCGTACGCCGGCGAGCGGCACGGCAACGTCAAGCCGGCCAACTTCCTCGACATCGGCGGCGGCGCGAGCGCCGCGGTGATGGCGAACGGTTTGGAGATCGTGCTCTCCGACCCGGCCGTGAAGAGTGTCTTCGTCAACGTCTTCGGCGGCATCACCGCCTGCGACGAGGTGGCGAACGGCATCATCCAGGCGCTGGCCCTGCTGGAGCAGCGCGGCGAGCAGGTCAGCAAGCCGCTCGTCGTCCGTCTGGACGGCAACAACGCGGAGGCTGGCCGGGCGATCCTGGACAGCGCGAACAACCCGCTCGTGCAGCGGGTGGACACCATGGACGGCGCGGCCGAGCGGGCCGCCGAGCTGGCAGCTGCGGGGGTCTGATCATGGCTATCTGGCTGACCAAGGACTCGAAGGTCATCGTCCAGGGGATGACCGGTTCCGAGGGTTCCAAGCACACCCGGCGGATGCTCGCCGCCGGCACCAACGTGGTGGGCGGCGTCAACCCGCGCAAGGCGGGTCAGAAGGTCGACTTCGACGGCACCGAGCTGCCGGTCTTCGCTTCCGTCGCGGACGCGATGGCCGAGACCGGGGCTGACGTCACCGTCATCTTCGTGCCGCCGCAGTTCACCAAGGCCGCGGTGGTCGAGGCGATCGACGCCGCGATCCCGCTGGCTGTGGTGATCACCGAGGGCGTGCCGGTGCACGACACCGCGGCGTTCTGGGCGTACAACGTGTCGCAGGGCGAGCGGACCCGGATCATCGGGCCGAACTGCCCGGGCATCGCCTCGCCGGGCGCGTCCAACGCCGGCATCATCCCGGCCGACATCACCGGCTCCGGCCGGATCGGCCTGGTCAGCAAGAGCGGCACGCTGACCTACCAGATGATGTACGAGCTGCGCGACATCGGCTTCTCCACCTGCGTCGGCATCGGCGGTGACCCGATCATCGGGACCACCCACATCGACGCCCTCGCGGCGTTCGAGGCCGACCCGGAGACCGACGCCATCGTGATGATCGGTGAGATCGGTGGCGACGCCGAGGAGCGGGCCGCCGAGTTCATCAAGGCGAACGTCACCAAGCCGGTGGTCGGCTACATCGCCGGCTTCACCGCGCCGCCCGGCAAGACCATGGGTCACGCCGGGGCGATCATCTCCGGTTCGGCCGGCACCGCCGAGGCGAAGCAGGCGGCGCTGGAGGCGGTCGGCGTCAAGGTCGGCAAGACGCCGACCGAGACCGCGAAGCTGATGCGGGAGATCATGTCCGGCAGCTGAGCCGGAAGGGCAACATCGAAGGGGGGTCGACCGGAACCGGTCGGCCCCCTTCGGCGCGCGTGCGCTCTGCGCTGCTCAGTCGTTGTTCCAGAACGGGTAGTTGCCGGTGAGTCGCAGGATCGAGCCACCGATGATGTTGATCACGCCGAACACGATGGCGAGGTAGCCGAGCACCGACGACTGCCCGTAGCGCCGGGCGTCGCGGATGGACAGATAGCCGAAGACGATCCCGAGGATGCCGCAGCAGATCAGACCCAACACGATGCCGAGCACGCCCCAGAGGGTCGTCCGGTCCCGTCCCCGGGCCGGTGGCGGCGGGGGTGGGGGCGGCGGGTATGCGGTCGTCACGGCTTCCTCCGGGCGGTCGTGGGCGGCGTACCGACCCGGGCCGCGACCGGCGCCCGACCCGGGTGGCGGCGACTCGCGCCCCCTCTGGGCCGAGGCTAGACCGCGCCGGGTGACCTGGGCGCCGCTTCGGTGAACTCGCCGCCCCAGGTGCTGCAACGACAGTAAGCGCGCGGAACACCCACCCGCGTGCCCGACGCACACACGCCCGTCGCCGCCCGCGGGGCCTTCCCGGATCACCGCCCGGACGCCGCCTCGACCTGACCGCCCTTATGAAACGCGCCCCGGGAGGGGTTAACGGACTGCCACCGCCCGCGCGACGTGCCAGAGTAGAGCGGATGTCCCCCGTCACCCCTGACCGTCCCAGCCGTCCCGGCGGTGTGCGCGCCGGCGACCGGCCGCTCGACCGTGCCACGCCGGCCCGCCGGGTGCCCGCGCCCCGCCCCGGCGGGTCGCCACGCGGACGCGCACCGCTGCCCGTCGCCGCCGGGGTGGCGGCGGGAGGGGCCGCCCTCACCTCCTACCTCCCGGTCGCCGTCGTGCTCGGTCTGGTCCAGCTCGGCACCGACTCGACCACCCTGGCCAGCACCCTGCGTACGGCGCTGGCCGGTTGGCTGCTCGGCCACGGGGTGCCGCTGCACACCGACGCCGGTCCGCTCGGGCTCGCCCCGCTGGCGTTGACAGTGCTCGTCCTCTGGCGGCTCAGCCGGGCCGGTGTGCACGTCAGCCGCGCGATCGGCGCGCGGGACACCCGCTCACCGCGCCGCGCGCTGCTCGCCGCGGGCGCGGTCGGCATCGCGTACGCGCTGTTCGGTGCGCTCGCGGCGGTGCTGGTCGGCGCCGGTGGGGCGGAGGTGTCCCCGATCCGGGCGGGTGCCACGTTCGCGGTGGTCGGCACACTCGCCGCGCTGGTCGGCGCCACCCGGATCACCGCGGTGACCCGGGTGCTCGCCGCCCGGATGCCCGGCCCGGTCCGGGACGGCGTTCGCACCGGCCTGGTGGCGGGGCTGCTGTTGCTCGGCGCGGGTGCCGGTGCGGCGGGCCTGGCGGTGGCCACCGGAGGCGGCGACGCGGCGGACATGATCGGGGCGTACCGGACGGGGGTCGCCGGTCAGGCCGGGATCACCCTGGTCAGTGTCGCGTACGCGCCGAACGCGGCGATCTGGTCCGCCAGCTATCTGCTCGGGCCAGGCTTCGCGGTCGGCACCGACACCGCGGTTCGTACCAGCGAGGTGTCGGTCGGCGCGTTGCCGGCGGTGCCTCTGCTCGCCGGCCTGCCGCGCGGCCCGGTGGACGGCTTCGGCGCCTTGTTGCTCGCGGTGCCGGTGCTGGCCGGGATGGTCGCGGGTTGGCTGCTCGCCCGCCGGGTGGCCCGACTGGCCGGGCCGGAGCGCGCCCCGCAACGCTGGGCGGAGGTGTTGGCGCCGGCGGCGCTGGCCGGCCCGGTGGCCGGTGTGCTGCTCGGTCTGGTCGCCGCGGTTTCCGGTGGGCCGTTGGGCGCCGGTCGGCTGGCGCAGGTCGGGCCGGTGGGCTGGCAGGTCGGTGCGGTGGCGGCTGTCGTCATCGCGGTCGGCGCACTGCTCGGCGCCGCCGGCACCCGAGCGCTCACCCGCTCACCCGCCCAGTAGACGAGCCTGGGGCGCCCCGGACGGAGTCCGGAACGCCCCGTAGCTGCGGGATCCGTCAGGGGTTGGTCGGCAGGCCGACGTTCAGCGCGACGCTCAGGATGACCGAGATGATGCCGAGCGCGACGCCGACCGCACCACAGATCAGCCCGGCCTTGGCCTGACCGGCGTTGCTCGCCTGCCCCTGTGCCGCCTTCTGCCGGCCCAGGTAGCCGGTCACCGCGCCTCCGATGCCGACCGGGATGCCCAGGAGGGGACAGCAGGCCAGCGGGATCGACGCGATACCGAGGATCATCGCCACCAGGCCGAGGGTGTTGTTCTGCCCCTGACCCTGCGGGTAGCCGGCGTTCGGGTACGCCGGACCGCCGCCGTACTGCGGCTGCTGCTGGCCGTACGGGTCCTGGTACGGCTGCGGCTGACCGTACGGCTGACCGGAGGTCGGCTGCTGACCGTACGGGGCGGCCGGCGGCTGGCCGTACGGGTTCTGCGGCGGCTGGGGCGCGGTGGGGTCGTTGGGCTGCTGGCCGTACGGGTCCTGGCCGGGGTTACCGGGTTGCATTCACAAGCTCCTTGAACTGGTTCCGTCAGTTACTGCTGTTGTTTCCACCCATGATCGCTGTCAGTCCTCGGAATGCACAGCGCAGGATCACGACGACATCGTCATGGTGCCGGTGATCGACGGTTGCCGTTGACCGGATCGGTACGGGTCGCGGACCGGCGCGGCGTTCGGCCCGAGCGAGCGGCAGCGTACCGGGTCGATGCACGTCGACGCTGTCAGAGATCGGCGCGCCGCCCAGCCGAAGGGCGTGCTGACCTGCCCGATAGGGTGGCCCGGTGACCGAGCCCGCGCCTGTCGCCCGCATCGTCGTCCTCATCTCCGGCTCCGGGAGCAACCTCCAGTCGCTGCTGGATGCCGCCGCCGACCCCGCGTACGGCGCGCAGGTCGTGGCGGTCGGCGCGGACCGCGACGGCATCGCGGGCCTGGACCGGGCCGAGGCGGCCGGGGTGCCGACCTTCGTCGAGCGGGTCCGGGACCACGACACCCGGGAGGACTGGGACCGGGCGCTCACCGCGCACGTCGCGAAGCACCAACCCGACCTGGTCATCTCCGCCGGTTTCCTCAAGCTGGTCGGGCCGCACTTCCTCGCCGCCTTCGGCGACCGCTACCTGAACACCCACAACACCCTGCTGCCGGCGTTTCCCGGCATCCACGGCCCGCGTGACGCGCTCGCCTACGGCGTGAAGCTCACCGGTGCCACCCTCTTCTTCGTCGACGCCGGCATGGACACCGGGCCGATCGTCGCGCAGGTCGCGGTGCCGGTGCTCGACGACGACGACGTGGACACGCTCACCGAGCGCATCAAGGAAGCCGAGCGGCGCCAGCTCGTCGAGCAGGTCGGCCGTCTGGTCCGCGAAGGTTGGACCATCACCGGAAGGAAGGTCACGGTTCCGTGAGTCCCACTCAGGACGGGCGCCGCCCGATCAGGCGGGCGCTGGTCAGCGTCTACGACAAGACCGGGCTGGCCGACCTGGCCCAGGCCCTGCACGCCGCCGGTGTGGAGATCGTGTCCACCGGCAGCACGGCGGGCACCATCGCCGCCGCCGGCGTGCCGGTGACGGCGGTGGAGACGGTGACCGGGTTCCCCGAGGTGCTCGACGGCCGGGTGAAGACCCTGCACCCGAAGGTGCACGCCGGCCTCCTGGCCGACCTGCGTAAGGACACGCACGTCGCGCAGCTCGACGAGTTGGGGGTGGCGGCGTTCGACCTGCTGGTCTCCAACCTCTACCCGTTCCAGGCGACCGTCGCCTCCGGCGCCGGAGTCGAGGAGTGCGTGGAGCAGATCGACATCGGTGGCCCGGCCATGGTGCGCGCCGCCGCCAAGAACCACGCCTCGGTCGCCGTGCTCACCGACCCGGCCGCTTACCCGGCGCTGCTCGGCGCGCTCGCCGAGGGAGGCTTCACCCTGGCCCAGCGCCGCGCGCTGGCCGCCCGGGCGTTCGCCGACATCGCCGAGTACGACGTCGCGGTGGCCCAGTGGTGCGCCCAGGAGCTGGCGCCCGCCGACGACGGGTGGCCGCAGTTCGCGGGGCTGGCGCTGCGCAAGTCGACAGCGCTGCGTTACGGCGAGAACCCGCACCAGCCGGCGGGGCTCTACACCGACCCGGACGCCCCGGCGGGGCTGGCCCAGGCCGAGCAGTTGCACGGCAAGGAGATGTCGTACAACAACTACGTCGACGCCGACGCCGCCTGGCGGGCCGCGAACGACTTCGCCGACCAGCCGGCCGTGGCGATCATCAAGCACGCCAACCCGTGCGGCATCGCGGTGGGCGTGGACGTGGCCGAGGCGCACCGCAGGGCGCACGCCTGCGACCCGGTGTCGGCGTTCGGCGGCGTCATCGCGGTCAACCGGCCGGTCTCGGTCGAACTGGCCCGGCAGGTCGCCGACATCTTCACCGAGGTGGTGGTCGCCCCCGGGTTCGACGAGGGCGCGGTCGAGGTGTTGCAGGCCAAGAAGAACATCCGGCTGCTGCGCGCGCCGGTTTGGACCCCGGCGACTGTCGAGTGGCGGCAGGTGACCGGTGGCGTGCTGTCCCAGGTCGCCGACCGGGTGAACGCCTCCGGCGACGACCCGGCCAACTGGCGGTTGGCCACCGGCGAGGCCGCCGACGAGGAGTTGCTGCGCGATCTCGCGTTCGCCTGGCGGGCGGTCCGCGCGGTGAAGAGCAACGCGATCCTGCTGGCCAAGGACGGCGCCACCGTCGGCGTCGGCATGGGTCAGGTCAACCGGGTGGACTCCGCGCAGCTCGCGGTGAACCGCGCCGGCCCCGACCGGGCCCGCGGTTCGGTGGCGGCCTCGGACGCGTTCTTCCCGTTCGCCGACGGCCCGCAGATCCTCATCGACGCCGGCGTCCGCGCCATCGTCCAGCCGGGCGGCTCGATCCGCGACGAAGAAGTCATCGAAGCGGCCAAGAAGGCCAACGTGACGATGTACCTAACCGGAACCCGCCACTTCTTCCACTAACCCCCCGCCCCCGCCCCCCGCCCCGGTCGATCATGGAGTTGTGGTGCCCCGCAAAAGGGGTATCGGTCGATAAATCGGCCACCACAACTCCATGATCGACGTGTGAGGCGGACGGGTCAGGGTGTGGGGTGGAGTTCGGCGAAGTGGCAGGCGGACGGGTGCGGGTCGGCCGCCCTCGGGACCGCTTGCGGATCTTCCTTGGCGCAGATGTCCTGGGCCTTCCAGCAGCGGGTGCGGAAGTGGCACCCGCTCGGCGGGTCGGCCGGGCTGGGCACGTCGCCGACCAGCCGGATCATGGTGCGCTGGTCGCGGGCCTCCGGGTCGGGCACCGGCACGGCGGAGAGCAGAGCCTGGGTGTACGGGTGGGTGGCCCGCTCGTAGATCTCGTCCTCGGTGCCGATCTCCACGATCCGACCGAGGTACATCACCGCGACCCGGTCGGCGATGTGCCGCACCACGGACAAGTCGTGGGCGATGAAGATGTACGACAGTCCCAGCTCGTCCTGCAACTGCTTGAGCAGGTTGATCACCTGGGCCTGGATGGAGACGTCGAGCGCCGACACCGGCTCGTCGCAGACGATCACGTCGGGCCGGAGCGCGAGCGCCCGGGCGATGCCAATGCGCTGACGCTGGCCGCCGGAGAACTGGTGCGGGTACCTGTTGATGTGCTCCGGGTTGAGCCCGACCAGGTCCAACAGTTCCTGGACACGCCGCTGCTTGCTGCCCTTGGGCGCGGCATCCGGGTGGATCTCGAACGGCTCGCCGATGATGTCGCCGACGGTCATCCGCGGGTTGAGCGAGGTGTACGGGTCCTGCATCACCATCTGCATGTTGCGGCGCACCCGGCGCAGTTCACCACCGGAGGCCTTGAACAGGTCCCGGCCCTCCAGGGTCGCGCTTCCCGAGGTGGGCGTCTCCAGCCGCATCAGCAGCCGGGCGAGGGTGGACTTGCCGCAGCCGGACTCGCCGACGACACCGAGCGTCTCTCCCCGACGCAGCTCGAAGCTCACCCCGTCGACGGCCTTGACCGCGCCGACCTGCCGCTGGAACAGCACGCCCTGGGTGATCGGGAAGTGCTTCACCAGGTTGTCGACGGAGAGGATGGCCTCGCCGCGGACCTTGGTGGGGTTAGCGGGCGACGCTGTCATCACGGACCTCCTGCGCGAAGTGGCAAGCGCTGGTCCGGCCGTCGCCGAGGACCAGGTCGTGCGGTACGACGTCCACGCAGACCTGCTGGACGTACGGGCACCGGGGGTGGAACGGGCAGCCGGACGGGATGCGCATCAGGTTCGGCGGCAACCCCTTGATCGTCGACAGCTCCTCGCCACGGACGTCCAGGCGCGGGATCGACTCCAACAACCCCTTGGTGTACGGGTGGGCGGGCGCCTTGTAGAGCGAGCGGACGTCCGCGTGCTCGACGATCCGACCGGCGTACATGACGGCGATCCGGTCCGCGACACCGGCGACCACTCCCAGGTCGTGGGTGATCAGGATCATCGCCATGTTGAGTTCGCGGCGCAGGTCGGCGAGCAGGTCCATGATCTGGGCCTGGACGGTCACGTCGAGGGCCGTGGTGGGCTCGTCGGCGATCAACACCTTCGGGTCCAGCGCCAGCGCCATGGCGATCATGACGCGCTGCCGCATGCCGCCGGAGAACTGGTGCGGGTAGTCGCCGATGCGCTTGGCGGCGCCCGGGATCTTGACCAGGTCCATCAACTCGATGGCGCGCCGCCGGGCGTCGGCCCGGGACATGCCCCCGCGTTGACGCAACGTCTCACCGATCTGCCAGCCGACCGGGAACACCGGGTTCAGGGCGGAGAGTGCGTCCTGGAAGATCATCGCGATCTCCTTGCCGCGTACCTGTCGACGCTGCTCCTCGGAGCTGGTGAGCAGGTCCTGACCCCGGTAGAGGATCTGGCCGGAGCGGACGAACGCGGGCGGGGTGTCCAGGATGCCCATGATCGCCTGGGCGGTGACCGACTTGCCCGAGCCCGACTCGCCGAGCACGGCAAGTGTCTCGCCGGCGTCCAGGTGGTACGACACGCCGTTGATCACGCGGGCCACACCCTCGTTGGTGCGGAACTCGACGTGCAGGTCCCGCAACTCGAGCAGGTGGCCGCCCTCGGGCGTGGCGGAGGCGGGTGTGGGTTGAACGGTCATGACGGTGCCTGCCTTTCGCTCGCGACTGCGGGGCCTGCCGCGCTCACTCCTCGCGCTCGCATGCTCACCGCAGCTTCGGGTCGAAGGCGTCACGGATCGCGTCGCCGAGCATGATGAACGCCAGCACGGTCAGCGCGAGGAACGCCGACGGGACGATCAACGGCGTGGCCGCCTCCCGCATGTGGATCCGGCCGGTGTCGATGTCCTGCCCCCACGAGATGGTCGGCGCCTTCAGGCCGATGCCCAGGAAGGAGAGCGTCGCCTCGGCCGCGATGAACGAGCCGAGCGCGATGGTCAGCACGACGATGACCGGGGCCAGCGAGTTCGGCAGGATGTGCCGCCACATGATCCGGCTGTTGCCGGCGCCGAGCATCCGCGCCGCGGCGACGTAGTCCTGCTCCTTGGCGGTGATCACCGAGGAGCGGACCACCCGGGCGGCGGTGGTCCAGCCGAGGAGGGCCAGCACGAAGACGACCGCACCGATCCGCGCCCACTGGCTGTCGCTGGACACCCGCTTGAGCAGCACGATCGCGGCCAGCAGCAGCGGAATGCCGAGCACCACGTCGATCACCCGGGAGAGCACCGCGTCGACCCACCGGCCGAAGTAACCGGCCAGCATGCCGATCACCAGGGCGATGATCCCGGTGCCGAGCGCCGCGAGCGCGCCGACCAGCAGCGAGGCCCGGGTGCCGTAGACCGCCCGGGAGTAGGTGTCGCACCCCTGGAAGTCGTACCCGAAGATGGCCCCGCCGGACGGCCCGGCGTGCTGCCGGGACAGCAGGCAGTCGTTCGGGTTGTTGGCGGTGAACACCCCGGGGAGCAGCGCCATCAGGGTGAAGATGACCACCAGCGTCAGCGAGATCCAGAAGATCGGGTTGCGGCGCAGGTCGCGCCAGGCGTCTCCGGCCAGGCTGCGGGGCTTGTTCGGCGTACCGACCTGGTTTGGTGTTCCCGGCTCGCCCGAGGGGCCACGCCGCGCGGCCTGGTTCTCGCTGGAGGCCACGGTTTCGAAGTCGCTCATGCCCGCACCTCGCTGCGCTCGGCGCCGGCATGAGGGGCCAGGCACGCTGCGCTGATGATTCGTTCGCTGCGCTCACTCATAGCGGATCCTCGGGTCGAGTACGGCGTACAGGACGTCCACCACCAGGTTCGAGACCAGGTAGACCACGACGAGCACACTGACGATGCCCACCACCAGGGGGCCGTCCTCGGTGCGGATGCCGCGGAACAGGTTGAAGCCCACGCCGGGGATGTTGAAGACGCCCTCGGTGATGATCGCGCCGCTCATCAGGTTGCCCAGCTCCACACCGAGGAAGGTGATGACCGGGATGAGGGAGTTGCGCAGTACGTGGACGATGACGATGCGGCGCTTGACCAGGCCCTTCGACCGGGCGGTCCGGACGTAGTCCGCACGCAGGTTCTCCGCCACCGAGGCGCGGGTGAGCCGCAGCGCGGTGGCCAGCGACAGCGAGCCGAGCACGATGCCTGGCAGCAGGAGCGCGTAGAACGACGGGTCGGAGCCGGCCGTGGGCGGGAAGAGCTGCCACTTGACGCCTAGGAAGAACTGCGCCAGCGGCGCCAGCACGATGGTCGGGATGCCCAGCACCAACAGGGTCAGCACCAGCGTCGAGTTGTCGAAGATGCCGGCCCGGCGAATGCCGGCGATCACTCCGGCACTGACCCCGAAGATGATCGCCACGGCGAGCGCGATGAGCGCGAGCCGTACGGTGACCGGCCAGGCCTGCTGGAGAATGTCGCCGATGTTCCGACCGGTGAGTGACTCGCCCAGGTTGCCCTGGAGCAGGTTCTTCACGTAGTCGAAGTAGCGGTAGAAGAAGCCACCGACGCCGGTGGCGTCCAGGTGGTACTTCTCGGTCAGGTAGGCCCGTTGGGCTGGCGTCACCGGCCGCTCACCGGCGAGCGCCTGGATCGGGTCACCCTGCCCGGCGAATGTCAGCGCGTAGACGATCAGGGTGGTCCCGAAGAACGCCAGGACCATCTGCAGTAGGCGCCGCAAGATGTAGCGGAACATGCTTAGCAGTCTCTCCGGAAATGTGCGAAAGGGTCGCAGGACGGCATCTCTGGTCGTACCCGAAATATCGGAGACGTGCCGTCCGGCCCGGGGATGCCGGCGCCACCGGGTCGGGCCGGGCCCGCTGTTGCGGCCCGGCCCCCGGTGGTGCGGTCCGGGCCACCCGGGCATCGTCGCCCGGGTGGCCCGCACCATGGTCAGCTCAGCTGGCCGCTTCGATCTTGACGAGGTTGACCCGCTGGAACAGGTCCATCTCCACGTTCTTGACCTTGGACGAGTGGCCGAACACGTTCTCGCCGAAGCGGAGCGGGATCACCGGCATGTCCTTGGCCAGGATGTCCTCCGCCTGCTGGTACTTGGCGATCGCCTCGTCCTGCGTCTTGGCGGCGGAACCCTCCTTGACCAGCCTGTCGAACTCCGGGCTGCTGTAGCCGTAGTAGTTCGACGAGCCGTTCGTGCTGTACAGCGGGCCGAGGTAGTCCTCCATGGTCGGGTAGTCCATGACCCAACCCATCCGGAAGGCACCCACCGGCTGCTTCTTCTCGACCTTGGTGAGCAGGTCGGCGAACTTCGGCTCGGCCGAACCGACGGCGTCGACACCCAGGTTGGCCTTGAGCTGGTTGACCGTGGCGTCGACCCAGTCCTTGTGACCGCCGTCGCCGTTGTAGGAGATGACGATCTTCGACGGGCCACCGGCGGCCTGGTAGAGCTTCTTGGCCTCGGTCGGGTTGAACTCGGCGGCCGTGCCCGCGGTGTTCTCCCGGTAGCCCGGCAGGACCGGCGAGACGAAGGAGCGCGCCGGCGTCTGCGAGCCCTTGAAGACCGACTTGGTGATCTCGTCACGGTCGATCGCCATCGAGATGGCCTTACGGACGTCCGGGTTGCTGTAGTCCTTGTCGAACGTCGGGAACGCCAGGAACTGGAACGACGACATCGGGCTGGTCTGGTACCGGTCGCCCAGGTCGCTCGGCGCGGTGCTCAGGCTCTCGGTCGGGATCGTGGGCAGCACGTCCAGGTTGTCCGCCAGGACGTCCGCGTAGGCCGCGGTGAGCTGCTGGTAGATCCGGAACTCGACGTTCTTCACCTTGGGCTTCTCACCCGGGTACGCGTCGTAGCGCTCGACATCGATCTTGCTGTCGTGCTGCCAGGTGCCCTTCATCTTGAAGGGGCCCTGCCCGATCGGCGCCTGCTCGTAGGAGTCCTTGAGCACGCCCGGAGCCGAGAACGCGGCGTCCGGCATCGGGTAGAAGGCGGTGTAGCCGAGCATCGTCCGGAAGTCGATGTACGGGTCGGCCAGCGTCACGCTGAAGGTGAGGTCGTCGACCTTCTTCAGGCCGGACATCTCCTTGGCCTTCGGCTCCTTGCCCTGCAGGTCCGTGTAGCCAGCGATCTTCTCGAAGAAGTAGTTGCTGTCCTGACCGTTGGGGGCGTACGCGCCGTAGTTCCAGGCGTTGATGTAGTCCTCGGACGTGACCTTCTCGCCGTTGTGGAAGGTGTAGCCGTCCTTGAGCTTGATCGTCCAGACCTTGTTGTCGGACGAGGTGATCGACTGCGCGGCGACCTCGTACGGCTTGTTCTGGGCGTCGTAGTCGACGAGCGGGCTGAACAGGCCGGTGAGCACCTGTGCGCCGGACGTCTCGGTGGTGTTGGTGGGAACCAGGTGCTTCGGCTCGCCGATCTGGATGCTGACCGCCGAACCGTCGCTGCCACCGGATCCACCGTCTCCGCCGCTGCCGCAGGCCGCGAGGCCCAGCGTCACCGCGAGCGGGAGGGCGGTCCAGGCGGCGAGTCTACGAACTCGCATTGAGCCTCCTCATCTCCTCACGCTGCGCAGTCAGGCCCGACGCTGGGTTTACGCTGCGCAACAAGCGGTAACGGTAGGTCGGCGGCGAGGCTTCGACAACGCCGCGGTTGCGGGTGGGTAACGGCTGGGGTCGAGCCCCTTGTCGACCTGGTGTCGGCCTGCTAGCCCAAATCATGCGAAACGTCGTCTGCCTGCGAATATGCTGTTGTCTTCGGGGTCTGATGCGACGGTCTGGATCAAACTGGCACTCGTCGTGTCGTCCGTCCGGTCCCTGTCGGCGGCCATCGGTCTGCCTGTTTCGATGGTGACCGAATGAACAATTGTTCACTCAGAGTGACTAGCAACACGTCACTGATGGTCACGGGTGGCGGTGTTGATCGAGTCGACGACGGGTCGCCCGATCGAGGTCGTCGGAACCGCGGGCGGCGGTCGTGAGACGATCTGGTCGTGACGGCGACGCTTCTGGACGGCAAGGCAACCGCAGCTGAGATCAAGGACGAGCTGCGAATCCGGGTGAAGGCACTCGCGGAACGCGGCATCACCCCCGGGCTGGGCACGGTCCTGGTCGGGACGGACCCGGGCAGTCAGGCGTACGTCAACGGCAAGCACCGCGACTGCGCCGAGGTGGGCATCGCCTCGATCCGCCGGGAGTTGCCGGCCGACGCCACCCAGCAGCAGGTCGACGACGTGGTGGCCGAACTGAACGCCGACCCGGCGTGCCACGGCTACATCGTCCAGCTGCCGCTGCCCGCCCACCTCGACACCCAGCGCGTGCTGGAGCTGATCGACCCGGACAAGGACGCCGACGGCCTGCACCCGGTCAACCTGGGCCGGCTCGTCCTCGGCTACGACGGCCCGCTGCCCTGCACCCCGCGCGGCATCGTCGAACTGCTCCGCCGTCACGACGTGGCGCTGCGCGGTGCCACCGTCGCTGTCGTCGGCCGGGGTAACACCGTCGGCCGACCGCTCGGCCTGCTGCTCACCCGGCGTTCCGAAAACGCCACGGTCACCCTGTGCCACACCGGCACCCTCGACCTCGCCTCGCACACCCGTGCCGCCGACATCGTCATCGTCGCGGCCGGCGTACCGGGCCTGCTCACCGCCGACATGATCAACCCGGGCGCGGTCGTGGTGGACGTCGGCATCACGCGGGTGATCGGGGCGGACGGCAAGGGCCGTTACACCGGCGACGTGGACCCGGAGGTGGCCGAGACGGCCGGCGCGCTGGTCCCCATGCCCGGCGGAGTCGGGCCGATGACCCGGGCCATGCTGCTCACCAACGTGGTGGAGCGCGCGGAGCGCGGCTGAACCGTGCGCCGGAGACACCGGTGACGTTCGCCCCATCCCGGGGATGCCCGCCGCCCCTGGCCTGATCGGTGCCAGGATGACTGATACGGTCCGGAAAACCGACTGGTATCAGGGAGTGGGACGACCATGGGTAAGAAGGTCACTGTCGTCGGGGCTGGCTTCTACGGCTCTACCACCGCACAGCGCCTGGCCGAGTACGACGTCTTCGACACCGTAGTGATCACCGACATCGTGGAGGGCAAGCCCGCGGGCCTCGCGCTCGACCTCAACCAGTCCCGGGCCATCGAGGGCTTCGAGACCAAGGTGGTCGGCGTTACCACCGGCCCCAACGGTGAGGGCTACGAGAGCATCGAGGGCTCCGACGTCGTCGTGATCACCGCTGGCTTGCCGCGCAAGCCCGGCATGAGCCGGATGGACCTGCTGGAGACCAACGCCAAGATCGTTCGTCAGGTCGCCGAGAACGTCGCCAAGTACGCCCCGAACGCCGTCGTCATCGTCGTCTCCAACCCGCTGGACGAGATGACCGCGCTGGCGCAGCTCGCCACCCAGTTCCCGAAGAACCGGGTACTCGGCCAGGCCGGCATGCTCGACACCGCCCGGTTCAGCAACTTCGTCGCCGAGGCGCTGAACGTGCCGGTGGCGTCGGTACGCACGCTGACCCTGGGCTCGCACGGCGACACCATGGTCCCGGTGCCGTCGAAGAGCACCGTCAACGGCAAGCCGCTGCGCGACGCGATGCCGGCCGAACAGATCGAGGAGCTGGTCGTCAAGACCCGCAACGGTGGCGCCGAGGTGGTCGCGCTGCTCAAGACCGGTTCGGCCTACTACGCCCCGTCGGCCGCCGCCGCCCGGATGGCGAAGGCCGTCGCGGAGGACTCCGGCGAGGTCATGCCGGTCTGCGCCTGGGTCGACGGCGAGTACGGCATCTCCGGCGTCTACCTGGGTGTCGAGGCCGAGATCGGCGCCGAGGGCGTCAAGCGGGTCGTCGAGACCGACCTGGACGCCGACGAGCGCGCCAGCCTCCTGGAGGCGGCCGAGGCCGTCCGCGCGAAGCAGGGCGACATCTCCAGCATGTGATCGAACCAGCAGTACGCGAGGGGCGCGCCGGCAAGCCGGCGCGCCCCTCGCGTAGGCCCCGTTGATCATGAAGTTATTGCCCTCCAGCTCGGCGTGTCGGGGCAATAACTTCATGATCAACGGGGGTCAGGGGGTGGGGGTCAGGGGTGGGGGGTGAAGGGGGTGCCTAGGTGGGGGGTGGCCAGGATGGTGGGGGAGTGGGCTCGGAGGGTGGTCAGGCGGGAGGCGCGGGCCTCGTCCGGGTCTTCCTCGTGGGCGTACGCCAGGTCGGGGTCGACGAGTTGCACGGCGTGCACCAGCAGGTCGCCGGTGAGCAGCATCCGTTCGTCGGCTGAGGTCACGAGCACCGACTGGTGGCCGGGAGTGGGGAGCAGGCGTGCCGCCGGGGTGAGGGTCGTCTCGCCGTCGACCACCCGGAGTTGGCCGGCGGCGCGCAACGGCGCGATCAGGCCGGCCGGCAGCCCCGGGTCGAGTGTCTGCGCCGCGTCCACCTCGGCGCGCTGGACCAGGTAGCTCGCGTTCGGGAAGTACGGCAGGCCGGGCGTGCCGATGACGGCCCAGCCGATGTGGTCGCTGTGCAGGCGGGTCAGCACCACCGTCTCGACTCCGGCCGGGTCGATGCCGGTGGCGGCCAGCTCGGCGGGCATCCGGCCGGGCACCGGCGCCCAGCTCGCGGCCGGCGCGTCGGCCGGGCCGATTCCCGCGTCGACCAGGGTGACCGGTCCGTCGCCGGCGCGGATCGCGAAGCTGCGGAACGGCAGCCACCACCGTCCGTCGGCCGTGACCGAGGCGGGGTCACGCCTGTCGGCCTCCTCCCAGTGCGCTGCCGCGGCCTGCGGGAACGCCTCCCCGCGCGGCTGGAAGAAGGCACCCTCTGCGTCGGTGAGCGCGGTGACCGTGATAGACCCGAGGGTGCGGTTCAGCGGCATCGGGCGATGATTCCGGGGCATTCCTGTTCCGCGCAGCCCGGTTTCCGCCGGCCGGTCGAGGCCGGCTGGGGGCCGCCGGCCCAATTGCAGTACGCTCGTACTGCTTGAGCACGTGTCCCCCGAGAGGAGCGCCGGCCGATGGCGAAGATCAAGGTAAACAACCCGGTCGTGGAGCTCGACGGCGACGAGATGACCCGGATCATCTGGAAGCAGATCCGGGAGCAGCTGATCCTGCCCTACCTCGACGTCGACCTGCACTACTACGACCTGTCGATCCAGTACCGCGACGAGACCGACGACCAGGTCACGATCGACGCCGCCAACGCCATCAAGGAGCACGGCGTCGGCGTCAAGTGCGCGACCATCACCCCGGACGAGGCCCGGGTCGAGGAGTTCGGCCTGAAGAAGATGTGGCGGTCGCCGAACGGCACCATCCGCAACATCCTCGGCGGCGTCGTCTTCCGCGAGCCGATCATCATGTCCAACGTGCCGCGGCTGGTGCCCGGCTGGACCAAGCCGATCATCATCGGCCGGCACGCCCACGGTGACCAGTACAAGGCCACCGACTTCGTCGTCCCCGGCCCGGGCACGGTGACCATCACCTACACCCCGGCCGACGGCGGCACGCCGATGGAGATGGAGGTCGCCAACTTCCCCGGCGGCGGCATCGCCATGGGCATGTACAACTACGACGAGTCGATCCGGGACTTCGCCCGCGCCTCGTTCCGGTACGGCCTGGACCGCAACTACCCGGTCTACATGTCGACCAAGAACACGATCCTGAAGGCGTACGACGGCCGGTTCAAGGACATCTTCGCCGAGGTGTTCGAGGCCGAGTTCAAGGCCGAGTTCGACGCCGCCGGCCTCACCTACGAGCACCGGCTCATCGACGACATGGTCGCCGCCGCGCTCAAGTGGGAGGGCGGCTACGTCTGGGCCTGCAAGAACTACGACGGTGACGTGCAGTCCGACACCGTCGCGCAGGGCTTCGGCTCGCTGGGTCTGATGACCTCGGTTCTGCTCTCCCCGGACGGTCGGACCGTCGAGGCCGAGGCCGCGCACGGCACTGTCACCCGGCACTACCGGCAGTACCAGAAGGGCGAGAAGACCTCGACCAACCCGATCGCGTCGATCTACGCCTGGACCCGTGGCCTGGCCCACCGGGGCAAGCTGGACGGCACCCCGGCGGTCACCGAGTTCGCCAACACCCTCGAGCAGGTCATCGTCGACACCGTCGAGGGCGGCCAGATGACCAAGGACCTCGCGCTGCTCATCTCGCGCGACGCCCCGTGGCTGACCACCGACGAGTTCATGAACGCGCTCGACGAGAACCTCGCCCGTAAGCTCGCTGCCTGATCCAGGCGTACCGCGTCATCGGAGCCCGCCGGCCACTCGCCGGCGGGCTTCGGCGTGTCTGGCGGTGCCGCGCCGACCGGCGTCACCGCCGTCGGCGCGCCTCGTTGACCAGGATGGACGAGATGCCAGTCGCGTCCAGGAAGGTTGACCACGGTCGACCCGCGGCACCCGTGCGCCGATCAGCCAGCCTTCCCGGCTGTGCCGTGCACAGCCAGCCGTCCCTTCCCTGCGGGGGGCCCTGTCCCGGGCCCCCCGCGCCCTGTTTCCCGCCGCTCACCGCAAGGTGGGGAGACAGGGGCGCTCAGGTGGCGCGGAGCAACTCGGCGGCGCGCTCCGGGGAGATGTCGTTGATGAAGACGCCCATCCCGGACTCGGAGCCCGCCAGGTACTTCAGCTTGTCCTTGGCGCGCCGGATGCTGAACAGCTGCAGGTGCAGGTGGCCGAACTCCCGGTCGATCCGCACCGGCGCCTGGTGCCACGCCGAGATGTACGGCATCGGCATGTCGAACAGGCCGTCGAAGCGGCGCAGCAGATCCAGGTAGAGCGGCCCGAAGGCGTCCCGCTCGCTGTCGCTGAGCGCCGGGATGTCCGGCACCACCCGGCGCGGCGCGACGTGCACCTCGAACGGCCAGCGGGCAGCCGCCGGGACGAACGCCGTCCAGTGTTCGTTCTCGGCGACCACCCGCTCACCGGCGGCGCGTTCGGCGGCCAGCACGTCCGCGTACAGGTTGCCCCCGGCGGTCCGCTCGGCGTGCCGGCGGGCGGCGGCCAGCAGCGCGCGGGTGCGCGGCGTCACGAAGGGGTACGCGTAGATCTGCCCGTGCGGGTGGTGCAGGGTGACGCCGATTTCGACGCCCCGGTTCTCGAAGCAGAAGACCTGCTCGACGCCGGGCAGCTCGCCGAGCACCTCGGTGCGGTCGGCGAGCGCGTCCAGCACGGTGCGGACCCGACGCGGGGGCAGGCTGGCGAAGGACGCGTTGTGGTCGGAGGTGAAGCACACCACCTCGCACCGCCCGAGGCCCGGCCGGACGGACGTGAACGGGGTGATGGCCCCGGGTTCGTCGGCCACCCGGCCGCTGAGCGACGGGAACCGGTTCTCGAAGACCACCACGTCGTAGTCGGGGGCGGGAATCTCGGTCAGCCGGTCGCCCACCGACGGGTCGAGCGGGCACTCGTTCGCCGGCGGCAGGAAGATGCGGGTCTGCCGGTGCACGGCGACGGCAACCCACTCGTCGGTCAGTGGGTCGTAGCGCAGCTGGGACGCGGGAGGCGGCGGTGGCAGGTCGCGGCGGTCCGGCTGGTCGCGGACGGCGTCGTCGCGCTCGTCGAAGTAGATCAGCTCCCGGCCGTCGGCCAGGTCGATCGCGGTGCGCTTCACTGCGCCGTCCCCTCACTCGTCGGCGTGCGCGTCGCGCGGCCCGCCCCTGTTGCCTTCACCATGATCAATTCGCCCACCTGTTCGCCGAGTACCCGTCGGGCGGGTGGGGGCAACCGGTCGTCGCTGACCAGTACGTGTGCCGCAGCCAGCTCGACGATCGAGGAGATGCCCACGGTGCCCCACTTGGTGTGGTCGGCGAGCACCACCAGCCGGTCCGCGGCGGCCACGAGCGCCCGGTCGGTCTCCGCCTCCATCAGGTTCGGGGTGGTGAAGCCGGCACGTTCGGTGATGCCGTGCACGCCCAGGAAGAGCAGGTCCAGGTGCAGCGACCGGACCGCCCCGACCGCGAGGGGGCCGACCAACGCGTCCGACGGCGTGCGTACGCCTCCGGTGAGCACCACTGTCTGGTCCGGTCGACCGCCGGCGTGCAGGATCTCGGCCACCGGCAGGGAGTTGGTCACCACGGTCAGGCCGGGCACGTCCACCAGCCTGCGGGCCAGCTCGGCGGTGGTGGTGCCGGCGGAGAGGGCGACCGCGGCGCCGGGGTGCACCAGGTGGGCGGCGTGGTCCGCGATGGCGGCCTTCTCCGGCAACTGACGGACCGACTTGGCGTGGAAGCCCGGCTCGTCGGTCGAGCTCGGTCCGGCTGTCGTGGCGCCGCCGTGCACCTTGGCCAGTAGGCCGCGCTCGTGCAGTGCCTCCAGGTCGCGCCGGATGGTCATGTCGGAGACGCCGAACTCGGTGGCCAGCTCGCTGACCCGGACGCCGCCGGTCGACCGGACCCGCTCCAGGATGGCCGCCTGCCGCTGCTGAGCGAGCATTGCCGTGCCTCCCGAGGTCCCCGACTCTCACGCGGTCAAACGTGTTCCAACAAGAATGAACACTAGCGCGTAGCGTGAAGCGGTGGAAGGAACGGGGTACGGCGACGCCTCAGGCCGACGCGATCTTCAACTCCACCCAGCCGGTCTCGGTCAGGTGATGAAGCACCGCCTGCACCGCGTCCGCCACGCTCATGTCGGTGGTGTCGAGCACCAGGTCGGCGTCGGTCGGCTCCTCGTACGGGTCGTCGATGCCGGTCATCCCGGTGAGCAGGCCCGCGCGTGCTCGCGCGTACAGGCCCTTGCGGTCCCGGCGCTCGCACACCTCCAGCGGGGTGGCCACGTGCACCAGCACGAACCCCGCCCCGGCGGCCAGGGCCATCTCCCGGGCCGTGGCGCGGGCGGCCGCGTACGGGGCGATCGGGCAGCAGATGCCCACCCCACGGTGCCGGGCGACCTCGGCTGCCACCCAACCGATCCGCCGGACGTTGAGATCCCGGTCGGCCTTGCTGAAACCCAGCCCGGCGGAGAGCTCCCGGCGCACCACGTCCCCGTCGAGCAGGGTCACCGTGCGGTCGCCGCTCTCCCGCAGGGCGTCCGCCAGCCCTCGGGCGATCGTCGACTTGCCCGACCCGGAGAGGCCGGTCATGAAGACCACCAGCCCTCGGTGCCGGCGCGGCGGTCGGGCCCGGGCCAGCTCCCTCGCCACGGCCGGCGGAGTGTGCCACTCCGGCAGCGGGAAACCTCGGTCGAGCAGGTCGTCGATCTCCTGCTGGGTCAGGGCGAGCCGGCGGTTACGCGGTGGGATGTCCTCCCGCCAGCGCCACTGCCCGTCCCGGTTGTCGTAGGCGAGTTCACGCGGCACCAGCACCCGCAGCCCGGCGCCGGAGAGCATCTCCCCGGTGGAGAGCAGGTGGGTCACCCCGTACGACGCGGAGACCCGGGCGCGCAGCAGCGCATCGCTGATCTCCTCACGTCGGTGCGACAGGGGCACCGCGACCACGGTCGCCGGCGGCATCCGGTCCCGGGCGGCGAAGATGGCGCGTACCAGTGCCTCCGGCGGGAGCCCACCGACGCCGCCCTCACCGACCGGGATCATCACCAGCAGGTGCGCGGCCAACGTGCGGGCGGCATGGGCGATCTGGGCGAGCTGCGGACGGTGCAGCGGCCGATCGGCGATGACCCCGAGCACCCGGCCCGGGGGCAGCAGCGCCCGGACCTCCTCCGGGTTGCGGCGCAGCCGCTGGAACGGGCCATGGCCACCGTCGCCCAGCCGCCGGACCGGGCCACCGACGCCGGCGATGCCGTCGCGCACCTGCCAGACGTCGGTCACGTCCAGGGCAGCCGCCGGGGCGCCCTCGCCGTCGGTCAGCACCAACGCCCGGCGCGCCGGGTCCCGCGGATCGAAGCTCTCGGCCAGGGAGGTCGGCACCTGGAGCGTCACCGCGACCTGCCACGGCGCACCATCGGCCAGCCGGCCGCGTCGACTCACCGAGACCAGATCGGCGCGGGTCATGAAACCGGTCAGAGGGGCGTACGCGCCGGTCAGCAGCAGCTCAAGATCCGCGAGCTCACCCGGACGCGGCGTGTACGCCGGTGCGTCCCGCAGCACCTCGTCGGGCAGCACCCAACCGTTGCTCATCCACACCCCCCACTCGCTGACCGGCACACAGTTTCGCAGCCGACCGCCGATCGGTCGAGAGCGCCACTCCACGACCCCGGCGGGTAGGTCCGACGCCGGATCCGCCAGCCCGTCACCGACCGCATCCGGCTCCCCGCCCACCGCTCGTCGCGGAACCGGAGTCGGCCACCGTGGGCACGCCCACCTCAGCCCGCCCAAGACCTCGCGCCGTCGGCGAGCGCCCGACGGATTGCTGCCCACTGAACGGAAGATGAATCGTCCCACCCCCGACGGGCTTTTCCGAAACGGGGTCGGGCCGGACGCAGGGGAGAACCTTCCGACCAGCCGGGTAGCGGGACCTTAGGGGTCCGCCGCGCAAAGGATCAGGGAAGCGCCGGGGGCGCGCCGGTGTCTGCGCCGGGCATCCACTCCCTACGCTGGGCAGCGTGACACTGATCGCGACCCAGTCGCTCACCAAGACGTACGGAGGTCGGGTCACCGCGCTCGCCGACCTCACCGTCGCCGTCGAGCCCGGGATCATCGGCTTGGTGGGCGCGAACGGCGCCGGCAAATCCACGTTGATCAAGATCCTGCTCGGCCTGATCCCACCGACAAGTGGTCAGGTCTCGGTGCTCGGCATCGACCCGACCGCCGACCCGGCGCAGGTCCGCGCCCGGGTCGGCTACATGCCCGAGCACGACTGCCTTCCGCCGGACCTGTCCGCCGCCGAGCTGGTCACCCACCTCGGCCGGATGAGCGGTCTACCCCGCACCGCCGCCCGCGAGCGGGCGTCGGAGGCGCTGCGGCACGTCGGCCTCTACGAGGAGCGCTACCGCCCGGTCGGTGGCTACTCGACCGGCATGAAGCAACGCGTCAAGCTGGCCCAGGCGCTGGTGCACGACCCCGACCTGCTGCTGCTCGACGAGCCGACCAACGGCCTGGACCCGGCCGGCCGCGACGCCATGCTGGCCCTGGTGCACCGGATCGGCACCGAGTTCGGCATCTCCGTGCTGGTCTGCTCGCACCTGCTCGGCGAGGTGGAGCGGATCTGCGACACCCTGATCGCCATCGACGGCGGCAAACTGCTGCGCGCCGACCACATCTCCGCGATGACCTCGGCCACCGACGTGCTCGCCGTCGAGGTCAGCGAGGGCACCGAGGAGCTCGCCGCCCGGCTGGCCGAGCTGCAGCTGCCGGTGGCGCGGGACGGCCGACTGCTCCTCGTACCACTCGCCGACGACGGCACCTACGACCTGATCCTCGGCGCGGTCGCCGAACTGGACCTGCCCCTGCACCGACTGGACCAGCGCCGGCACCGGGTGGCCGAACTCTTCGCCACGAGGGAGCTCACCCATGCCTGAGCCGTCCGCAGCCGCCGTGCGCACCGCGCCGACAGGCGTCATCCACGACATCGGCTACCAGCGCTACCAGGGCCCGAGGCTGGGCCGCCGCCAGGTCTTCGGCGCCCTCTACCTGCACGGGCTGCGCACCGCGTTCGGCTTCGGGCGCAGCGCCAAGGCCAAGATCTTCCCCTGGTTGGTGGTCGGCATCGTGACCCTGGTCGCGGTGGCCCTGGCCGCGATCCGCAGCCAGACCGGCGAAGTGGTCGCCACGTACGCCCAGTTCGCCGACGCGATGAGCTGGCTGGTCATCTTCTTCGTCGCGGTCGTCGCTCCGGAGCTGGTCTCTCGGGACCTGCGCAGCGGGGTGCTGCCGCTGTACTTCTCCCGGCCGCTACCGCGCGCCGACTACGCGCTGGCCAAGCTGCTGGCCCTGGTGACGGCGCTCTGGCTGCTGCTCGGTGGGCCGCAGTTGGTGATGTTCCTGGGCGGCGCGTTCACCACCAAGGACGGCATGCGCGGGGTCTGGAACGAGCTGCTCGACCTGTTGCCCGGGCTGCTCTACGCCGGGCTGTGGGCGGTGGTCTTCGCCTCGATCGGGCTGCTGGTCGCGTCGCTGACCGGCAAGCGCGCCTTCGCCGCTGGCGGGGTCGTCGCGGTCTTCCTGATGACGACCCCGATCGTCGGGGTGCTGAGCATCCTGCCGTCGCGTACCGCCAACGAGCTGGCCGGGCTCGCCTCGCCGTCCACACTGGTGCAGGGAGTCGGCATCTGGTCGTTGGGCGACCTGTTGGTCGAGGGCGATCCGGGCGAGATGATGATCGGCGGGTTCGGCCCGGTCTACGCCCTGGCCGCGGTGCTGCTGGTCGCCGGCGCGACCGCCCTCCTGCTGGCCCGCTACCGGAAGGTTGCCTCCTGATGAGCACGCTGAGCCTGACCGGGGTGTCCCGGTGGTACGGCAACGTGGTCGCGGTCAACGACATCAGCATGGCCCTGGGGGCGGGCGTGACCGGGCTGCTCGGCCCGAACGGCGCCGGCAAGACCACCCTGCTGCACATGATGGCCGGTTTCCTCGCCCCGTCGCGCGGCACGGTCACGCTCGGCGACCAGCCGACCTGGCGCAACCCCGACGTCTACCGGCGGCTGGGGCTGGTCAGTGAACGGGAGGCGGTGCAGGGTTTCCTCACCGCGTACGAGTTCGTGCTGGCCAGCGCGAAGCTGCACCGGCTGCCCGACCCGGCGGCGGCGGCCCGGCGGGCGATCGACCTGGTGGAGCTGGAGTCGGCGCAGGACCGCCGGATCGGCACCTACTCCAAGGGCATGCGGCAGCGGGCCCGGGTGGCCGCCGCGATGGTGCACGACCCGCAGGTGCTGCTGCTCGACGAGCCGTTCAACGGGATGGACCCGCGCCAGCGGCTGCACATGATGCAGCTGCTGCACAGCCTGGGCGACGCCGGCCGGACCATCCTGTTCAGCTCGCACATCCTGGAGGAGGTCGAGCAGGTCTCCGGGACGGTGCAGGTGATGGTGGCCGGGCGGTTGGCGGCCTCCGGCGACTTCCGGACCATCCGCCGGTTGATGACCAATCGCCCGCACGTGTTCGCGGTGCGGTCGACGAACGACCGGGCGCTTGCCGTCGCGCTGATCGCCGAGCCGTCGGTCAGCGGGGTCGAGTTGGACCCCACCGGCCTGACCGTGCGGGCCGGTGACTACGGCGCCTTCACCCGGGCGCTACCCCGGATCGCGCTCAAGCAAGGCATCCGGGTGCGCCAACTGGTGCCGTCCGACGAGTCTCTGGAGAGCGTCTTCTCCTACCTGGTGGAGGCCTGACATGTCGACCGTTACCTGGATCACCGCACGCGGGCTGTTCGGCCGGCGTCGGTTCCTGCTGCTGCTCCCGTTGCCGTTGGTGCTGCTCGGGCTGGCCGCGCTCTGCCGGTCGCTGGGGGTGGACCCGGGCGAGTGGGGGCCGCCGGTGCTGGTCGGCCTCGGGCTGGCCGTGGTGCTGCCGGTGGTCGCGCTGATCGTCGGCACGGGCGTGCTGGGCGCCGAGATCGACGACGGCACTGTCGTGCACATCCTGACCAAGCCGCTGCCGCGCTGGCAGATCGTGCTGCCGAAGCTCGCGGTGGCCGCCGGGGTCAGCGCGGCCACCGTCGCGCTGCCGCTCTACGTCGCGGGCGTGCTCGCTGATTCGGTACGCCTCGGACTGGCGTTGGCCGTCGCGGCGGCGCTCGGCGCGCTGGCGTACTCGGCGCTGTTCCTCGCGCTCAGCCTGGTCACCAGGCGGCCGGTGCTGCTCGGCCTGGTCTACGTGCTCATCTGGGAGGGCCTGCTGGGCAACTTCGTCAGCGGCACCAAGGTGCTCTCCATCCAGCAGTACGTGATCGCGCTCGCCGACCGGCTCGCCCCCACCGGGCTGCTGGAGACCAGCGTGTCGGTGCCGGTGGCGTCGGTGATGACCGCGCTGGTCAGCGTCGGTTTCACGGTGCTGGCCATCGACCGTCTGCGGTCGTTCAGCGTGGCCGGCGAGACGAGCTGACTCCGGTGCGAGCCGCTGATCCGGCCAGCCCCCGCCCGGCGGTAGGGCTGGCCGGATGGACCGGTCGAGGCCCTTCGGGCCAGGCTGTCGGGTGTGAGCGTCGAAGCGGATCGGACGTCGTTGGCTGAGCCGTACTCCCGAAGCAGCCGGCCGTGGCTGACCAGCCTGGCGGTCGCCGGGCTGGCCTGCGCCACGGTCGCCACGGCCGCCCAGGGCAGCGGCCAGTTCCACTGGTGGGCCGTGTTCATCCTGATCCCGGCCGCCTTGATCGCGGCCAGCGGCGGTCCGTTGCTGGCCCGGGGAGGTGGCCGGGCCTTCGCCGGGTACATGCTCGCCTGCGTCGGCACGATTGTCTTCGCGGTGGGCGCGCTGCTGATGTTCAGTGTGATGGGGCGAGGTTGGCCGCTGCTGGTGGTGCTGCCCTGCCTGGCGGTCGCCGGCACCTACGGCTGGCGGGCGGCCCACCCGCTGGCCCGGGGGCTGCACCGGGCGGTGGCCCTGCTGGCGCTGACCGGCGCGTTGCTCGGCCTGACCCTGCAACTGATCCGGGTGGATCTGATCGACCCGAAGACCGGCTGGTGGGGTGCGTTCCTGATGTTGGCCGGGGCCATCGTCCTGGGCAACGCGGGTGAGCTGACCCGGCACCGGATGCCGTACCGCCTCCAGGCGATCACCCTGCTGGTCGGGCCTGCGGTGGTCGCGCTCCTGCTCGGGCTGCGCTTCCTGCGCGGTTGGTGACCCGGTCCGCCGCCGCCCCGGCGGGGTGGGCGGCGGCGGACGCGGGTCAGAAGGCGCAGGCGATGACCAGCTCCGGGGTTCGGTCGGGGAGCAGGTCGAGTTTGGCGATCCGACCCGCCGCGCGCAGGTCGTCGGCGACCAGGGTGAGCTGCTCCAGGAGCGCCGCGGGGCCGAGCGCCTCGGCCAGCGGCACCTCCGCCTTCATCGACAGCTTCCGCTCCGACTTGGCCCGCCGCACCTGACTCAACGCGTCGCCGGCGAGGCGCAACAGAGCCGGCTCACCCGACCCCTCGATCGTCCGGGCCACCTCGTAGGTGGTCGGCCACGGCGCACGGTGCACGGAGCCGTACCGCCACCACGACCAGACCTCCTCGGTCACGTAGGGCAGGAACGGGGCGAACAGTCGTAGCTGCACCGACAGCGCCGAGGCCAGCCCCGCCCGCGCCGAGTCGGCCCCCGCGCCGGTGCCGTACGCGCGCTCCTTGACCAGCTCGATGTAGTCGTCGCAGAACCGCCAGAAGAACGCCTCGGTGACCTGCAACGCCGCCGTGTGGTCGTACGAGTCGAAGGCGGTGCTCGCGGCGGTGACCACGGTGGCCAGCTCGGCGAGCATGGCCCGGTCCAGTGGGGCGGTGGCCGGCAGCTCCAGGTCACGGCGTGGCGTCAGACGCGCCGAGTTGGAGCTGTCGTGCGGGGCGCGTAGTGCGTCCGCCGCACCCAGCCCGAGCGCGAACTTGGACGCGTTGAGCAGCTTGGTGGCCAGCCGCCGGCCGATCTTGATCTGCGCCGGGTCGAAGGCCAGGTCCATGCCGGGCTTGCCACTGGCCGCCCAGTAGCGCACGGCGTCCGAGCCGTGCTGCTCCAGCAGCGCCAGCGGGGTGACCACGTTGCCCTTGGACTTGGCCATCTTCTTCCGGTCCGGGTCGAGGATCCAGCCGGAGAGCACGGCGTCCCGCCAGGGCAGCACCCCGTGTTCGAAGTGTGCGCGGACCACGCTGTCGAAGAGCCAGGTCCGGATGATCTCCTGCCCCTGCGGCCGGAGATCCATCGGGAAGACCCGGGCGAACAGGTCCGGGTCGGTCTCCCAACCACCGACGATCTGCGGGGTCAACGACGAGGTGGCCCAGGTGTCCAACACGTCCGGGTCACCGATGAAGCCGCCCGGATAACCGCGTTGCGACTCCTCGTAGCCGGGTGCCGGATCACTGGACGGGTCAACCGGCAGCGCGGACTCGTCCGGCGTGAGAGGGTGGGACCAGTCCGGCTCGCCAGTGTCGTCGAGCCGGTACCACACCGGCACCGGCACGCCGAAGAAGCGTTGCCGGCTGACCAGCCAGTCACCGGTCAGACCGCCCACCCAGTTGTCGTAGCGGTGCTTCATGTGCGCCGGCACCCAGTGCAGCTCCCCGCCCCGGGCCAGCAGCGTCGCCCGCAGCGCGGCATCCCGGCCGCCGTTGCGCAGATACCACTGTCGAGTCGAGACGATCTCCAGTGGCCGGTCGCCGCGTTCGTAGAACTTCACCGGGTGGGTGATCGGGCGCGGCTCACCGATCAGGTCACCCGTATCGCCCAGCAGGCCGACGATCTCCCGGCGGGCGCCGTTGACGGTCTGCCCGGCCAGCGCCGCGTACGGCTGGGCCGGCACCCCGGCCGGCGGCTCGGGGAGCAGCCGCCCGTCCCGCCCGATCACCACCCGCGTCGCCAGCCCCAGCTCACGCCACCAGGTCACGTCGGTCAGGTCACCGAACGTGCAGACCATCGCCACGCCGGTGCCCTTGGCGGGGTCGGCGAGCGGGTGGGAATACACCGGCACCTCGACGTCGAACAACGGGCTGCGCGCCGTGCCGCCCACCAGGTCGGCGTACCGCTCGTCGTCGGGGTGGCAGACCAGCGCCACGCAGGCCGGCAACAGCTCGGGTCGGGTGGTGTCGATGAGCACCTCACGCCCGCCGGGCGCGGTGAACCGCAGCCGGTGGTAGGCGCCGGGGCGCTCCCGGTCCTCCAACTCCGCCTGGGCGACCGCGGTGGCGAAGCCCACGTCCCACAACGTCGGCGCCTCCGCCTGGTACGCCTCACCGCGCAGCACGTTGCGCACGAACGCCCGTTGGCTGGTGGCCCGGGCGATCCGGCCGATCGTCGTGTACGTCAACGACCAGTCCACCGAGAGCCCGAGCCGCCGCCACAGGGCCTCGAAGGCCTGCTCGTCGGTGACCGTCAGCCGTTCGCACAGCTCGATGAAGTTGCGCCGGGAGATCGGGGTGGGGTCACGGCGGGCCGCGTCGTCGACCGGGGCCGCCGGTGGCCGCCACACCGGGTCGTACGACAGCGCCGGATCGCAGCGCACCCCGTACACGTTCTGCACGCGACGCTCGGTGGGCAGGCCGTTGTCGTCCCAGCCCATCGGGTAGAAGACGGCCTTGCCGCGCATCCGCTGGTAGCGCGCCACGGTGTCGGTGTGCGTGTACGAGAAGACGTGCCCCATGTGCAGCTCGCCCGATACGGTCGGCGGAGGGGTGTCGATCGCGTACACGTCCTTCCGCTCCCGTGAGCGGTCGAACGCGTACGTGCCCTCCTCCTGCCAGCGGCGCGCCCAGCTCTCCTCGAGCCCGTCCAGGGTCGGACGCTCGGGAACGCCGGCGCGGGCCGTCCTCGCCGTGTCGGTCATCTAGCGATCGTAGGCACCACCAGGGGGTCGGGCCACGTAGTTACGGATCGCCGGTTCAGATCAGCGAGTCGCGCCACTGGCGGTGCAGGGCCGCGTACCGACCGTCGGCCTCGGCCAGCACGCCGGGTGGGCCGTCCTCGACGACAGTGCCGGCGTCGAGGACGAGCACCCGGTCGGCGGTCTCCACGGTGGAGAGTCGGTGTGCGATCACCAGGGCGGTGCGGTCACGCAGGATGGTGCCGAGTGCCCGCTGGACCAACCGCTCGGTCGGCACGTCCAGCGACGACGTCGCCTCGTCCAGGATCAGCACGGTCGGGTCGGCCAGGAACGCCCGGGCGAACGCGACCAGCTGCCGTTGCCCGGCGGAGAGCCGGCCGCCGCGTCGGTGCACCTGGGTGGCGTACCCCTCGGGTAGGGCGGCGATGAAGTCGTGCGCGCCGATCGCCCGCGCGGCGGCCTGGACCGCGGCGTCGTCGGCGCTCGGGCGGCCGAACCGGATGTTCTCCGCGACGGTCCCGCTGAAGAGGTGGTTCTCCTGTGTCACCAACACCACCGCCCGGCGCAGGTCGGCGTCGCTCACGTCGCGCAGGTCCACCCCGTCGAGCCGGACCGTGCCGGCGTCCGGGTCATGGAACCGGGCGACCAGCTTGGCGATTGTCGACTTGCCCGCGCCGGTCGGCCCGATCAGCGCCACGGTCTGCCCGGCCGGCACGGTCAGCTCCAGCCCGCCGAGGATCGGGGTGCCCGCCCGGTACCCGAAGGAGACCGCCTGGAAGGTCAACTCACCGCGTCCGCGCCCGGCCGGCAACGGTGTGGGCCGGGCCGGCTCGGCGACGCCCGGCCGTTCGTCGAGCACCCCGGCCAGCTTTTCCAGCGCGGCGGTGGCCGACTGCAGCGAGTTGTAGAACTGGCTCAGCTCCTGCATCGGCTCGAAGAAGCGGCGCAGGTAGAGCAGGAACGCGGCGAGCACGCCGATCTCGGTCTGCCCGTCGAGCACCCGCCAACCGCCGTAGCAGAGCACCACCGCCACGGTGACGTTGCCGATCAGCTTGATCGCGGGCGAGTACGTGGCGATCAGCCGGAACGCGTGCAGGCTGGTCCGTCGGTAGTCGTCGCCGAGCGCCACGAAGATCCGTTGGTTGCGCGGTTCCCGGCGGAACGCCTGCACCGCCCGGATGCCCCGCATCGACTCGACGAAGTGCACGATGACCAGCGCGACCGCGTCCCGGGTCCGGCGGTACGCGCTGGCCGACGCCCGGGCGAACCAGCGGGAGAGCCAGAACAGGAACGGGAAGGCGAACAGCGTCACGGCGGCCAGCGGCAGGTCCAGCCAGAGCAGGATGGCGGCCACCGACAGGATCGACAGCCCGGCCAGTACCAGGCTGTCGATGCCGCCGTCGACCAGCTCGGCGATCGAGTCCAGGTCACTGGTGAGCCGGGAGACCATCCGGCCGGAGGTGTACCGCTCGTGGAAGCCGACCGACAGCCGCAGGAAGTGTCCGAACACCCGCTGCCGCAGGTCCAGCAGGACGGCCTGGCCGATCCGGGCGGAGAGGGTGAGGAAGCCGCGGCGGGCCGCGTACTCGGTCACCGAGGCCACCGCGAACGCCCCGGCGACGGTGATCAGTGGGCCCGGGTCGCCGGCGCGCAGCGGCGCGATGGCCCGGTCGATGCCGATCATGACCAGGTACGGGCCGGCCATCGCGGCGGCGTTCTGGGCCAGCAGCAGGCCGACCGCGGCGGCGAGTCGTCCCCGGTGCGGGCGGAGCAGGTCGGCCAACAGTGCCCGGCTCAGCCCGCGCAGTCGGGCCACCGCCTCGGGTGCGGCGTCCTCGGCTCGGCTCCGGTCGGCCTCCGGGTCGGTGGCGGTTCCGCGCCAGCGGGCCAGCTCCGGCTCCTCCTCCGGCGGCGGGTCGGCCTGCGTCGGCACGGTCACGAGTGCACCAGGCCCCAGCCGTCCGAAGCGGACGGGCTCGACCCGGCGGCGCCGGACGGCGGTGGCTGCCCGGCGGGTGGCTCGGCGGCGAGCAGCGCCCGGTAGGCCGGCACACCGGCAAGCAGCTCCGAGTGCCGCCCGATCGCCGTGATCCGCCCGTCTTCGAGCAGGGCGACCCGGTCGGCCAATGCGATCGTCGACGGCCGGTGCACCACCAGCAGCGCGGTGCTGTCCCGCAGGACCCGGCGCAGCGCCGCCTCGACCAGCGCCTCGGTGTGCACGTCGAGCGCGGACAACGGGTCGTCCAACACCAGCACCGCCGGCCGGCCCAGCACCGCCCGCGCCAACGCGAGCCGTTGCCGTTGCCCGCCGGAGAGGGACAGCCCCTGCTCACCCACGCGGGTGGCCAACCCCCACGGTAGGTCGTGCGCGAAGTCGGCCTGGGCCAGCGCCAGGGCCGCCCGGACGTCCTGGTCATCGGCGTCCGGGTGACCCAGGGTGAGGTTTTCCCGGACCGACATGGAGAACAGCGTGGGCTCCTCGAACGCCACCCCGACCAGCCGGCGTAGCGACGCCAGCCGAAGCTCGCGCAGGTCGTGCCCGTCCAGGGTGATCCGGCCGGCGGTGACGTCGTGCAGCCGGGGCACCAGGGACAGCAGTGTGCTCTTGCCGCAGCCGGTGGCGCCGACCAGGGCCAGCGTCTCGCCCGGTTCGATGGTCAGGTCGATCTCGCACAGCACCGGTGCGGTGGCACCCGGATAGCTGAAGGCGACCCGCTCGAAGCGGAGCCGACCGTGCACCGCGTCGCGGGGCAGCGTGAGCGCGCCGGGGGAGTCCACGATCTCCGGTGGCGTGTCCAGCACCTCCTGGATCCGGTCGGCGGCGGTGGCGGCCTCCTGGCCGTTGGCGATGATCCAACCCAGCGACTGCACCGGCCAGATGAGCATCAGTTGGAGGCTGACGAACGCGACCAGCTCGCCGATGGTGAGTGCGCCCTCCGCGGCGGCGGCCGCTCCGGCCACCAGCACCACGCCCAGGGTCACGTTGGGCACCAGGTCGAGCAGCGCCGAGGTGTTGGCCAGTAGCCGCCCCTTGCCGACCCCGGTGTCGTGCAACCGGCGGGCGGCACCGGCGAAGCGGGCAGCGAGTTCCGGCCCCCGGCCGTACGCCTTCATGGTGCGCAGGCCCTGCGCGGTCTCCTCGACCAGGGTCGCCACGTCGCCCTGCTGGTCCTGCATCCGCCGGGACGCGGTGTGGTAATGCCGCCCGAACCGGCGGCTGATCAACAGCAGCGGCACCGCACTGGCCGCCACCAGCACCCCGAGCACGGGGTGCAGGTTGATCAGCAACACCACCACGACCACGTAGGTGGTCAGGTTGAGCACCAGGAAGAACACGCCGAAGGAGAGGAACCGCCGGATCACCGACAGGTCGCTGGTGATCCGGGAGAGCAGCTGGCCGGACTGCCAACGGTCGTGGAAGCTCGTCGGCAGTCGTTGCAGGTGGGCGTAGACGTCGGCGCGCAGCGCCGCCTCCATGCCGACGGACGAGGAGGACTGCACCCAGCGGCGGATGAAGATGAGCACCGCCTCGGTCACGCCGAGCAGCAGTGCCAGACCGCCGAGCTGGAGCAGCCCGCCGGCTTCGTGTCGGGCCACCGGGCCGTCCACCACCCGCTGCACCACCAGTGGTACGGCGATCCCGGCGGCCGTGCCGGCGAGCCCGGCGAGGAGCAACCAGGCGAACTCGGCCGCGTACGGGCGCAGGTAGCGGCGCAGCCGCCAGAGGTTGTGCACGGGGTGGGTGCCCGCAGCGGCCCGCGCGGCCGGGTCGCCGTCGCTCTCCACAGGCACTACCAGACGGTAGCGTCTAACAGGTGTCGATGCCTCTGTCAGCTTGCCGTCAAGCGTCGCTCATGACCGAGAAGCCACTGCTTCACCTCCAGCCCCCAGCGGTAGCCACCGAGCGACCCGTCGGTACGCAGCACCCGGTGGCACGGCACGAACAGCGCCGCCGCGTTGCGGGCGCAGGCCGCTGCGGCGGCTCGCACCGCCGGTGGCCGGCCGGCCAGTGCCGCGTACCCGGTGTAGGTGACCGGGGTGCCCGGCGGCACCTCGCGCAGCACCTGCCAGGCGTGTGCCATGAACTCGCCACCGGTGCGTTGCCGGACCGGCACCGCGTCGATGGCGGCGAGGTCACCGTCCAGGTAGGAGCGGACCGCCGCGCTGACCGGGCCGAGGTCGGCCCGCTGCCGCAGCGGTGCCCGCAGGGTCGGGTGGACCAGGGGCAGCAGCGCCGCCGGGTCGGGGGTGAAACCAGCGGCCAGGACGTCACCGTCGGGGCCGGCGAGGATGCTCAGCGGGCCGGTAGGTGTGTTCAGGACGGCGCTGTCGATGCTCATGCGGCTCTCCAGAGTCTGGTCGTGGCGTAGGACCGCCAGGGACGCCATCGCTCGGCGTACCGGTCGAGGGTCTTTTGGGTGTCGGGCAGGCCGAGAGCGGCGGCGCCGCGCCGGACCGCGAGGTCGGTGCTGAGCAGGATGTCCGGGTCGCCGAGAGCACGCATGGCCAGATAGTTGGCGGTCCACGGGCCGATCCCCGGCAGCGCGAGCAGCCGCCGCACGGCCTCCTCCCGGTCCACGCCCGGCGCGAGGTCCAGATCGCCGTCCACCACGGCCCGAGCCAACCCCCGCAGGGTCTCCCGCCGCGCCGAAGGCATCCCGAACGTGCTGTCCGGCAAGGACAACAGCTCCTCGGCGGTCAAGAACCCCCGCAGTCGTCCCGACCCCGCCGGTCCACCTGGTCGATCATGAGGTTGGCCCGGAGTTCGATCTCCGTCGGCCTCGTCAACCTCATGATCGACCTGGGTGGTGCGGAGGAGGCGGGTGAGGGTTTTCTGGGCCGCGGTTACCGAGACCTGTTGGCCGATGACGGCGCGCACGGCCATCTCGAAGCCGTCCACCGCGCGGGGGAGCCGGACCCCGGGTTCGGTGGCGACTGCCCGCGCCAGCGCCGGGTCGGCCGCGAGCGTGGCGTCGATCGCCGTCGGGTCCGCGTCCAGGTCGAGCAGCCGACGACACCGGGCCACCGCGGGCGCCAGGTCGCGCAGGTCGGCCAGCCGCAGCGTCACCGCCACGTGCCCGTGCGCCGGGGTCAGCGCCACCTCACCGGTGCCGTGCGGCAACCGCAGACCCCGGTGGTACGTCCCATCGCGGACCTCGTCCACCCCGGGTAACGCCCGCACCGCGAGGAAGTCCAGCAGCGCCCGGGCGTGCAACGGCGGGCGGTACGCCAACCGCAGCGCGATGGTCCCCGCCCCGGTCGCTGCCTGCTGGCGACCACGGGTCGCCCGCAGGTCCGACGGTGCGCTCGCGTACACCTCGCGGAGCGTGTCGTTGAACTGCCGCACACTGCCGAAGCCCGCGGCGAACGCGATCTCGGCCATTCCCAGATCCGTCGTCTCGATCAGGATCCGGGCGGTCTGCGCCCGCTGCGCCCGGGCCAGCGCTAGCGGGCCCGCGCCCATCTCGGCGCTCAGCATCCGGTGCAGGTGCCGCTCGGTGTAGCCGAGGCGGGAGGCCAGGCCCGGTACGCCGGCGCGGTCGACCACCCCGTCGGCGATCAGCCGCATCGCCCGGCCGACCACGTCCGCGCGGATGTCCCACTGCGGTGAGCCGGGCGCGGCGTCCGGACGGCAGCGTCGGCAGGCGCGCAGCCCGGCGCCCTGCGCGGCGGCGGCCGACGGGAAGAACCGGACGTTCTGCCGCTTGGGTGTGATCGCGGGGCAGGACGGTCGGCAGTAGATGCCGGTGGACGTCACGCCGGTGTAGAACCAGCCGTCGAACCGCTGGTCGCGGCTGTCCACGGCCCGGTAACACCGCTCGAAGTCCATCTCCATGTCCCCGATGATGCCCCGCCCGGCGCGTCGTCGGCTGGCGGGAATCGGACCTGGGAGTGCTGGTGTCCAGGGCCGCCGTCAACGGGGGCGTCGACGGCGCCGATGCGGCTGGCCAGATCCGGCAGGCTGGCCAGATCCGGCAGGCTGGGCGGACCGGGTCGGTCGCGTGGCGCGTTGCGGTTGGCCGGTCAGCAGGGCCGGGCGGAACACGCCGTCCGGGTCGTACCGCTTCCACAGCCGCCGCACCCGGGCTCCGGTCTCGCCCGGGTAGATCCGGGCGAACGCGCCCGGGCCGGGCCGGCTCTCGAAGTTGACGTACGCCCCGTCGGCCCGCGCGCCGATCGCCCGCCAGGCCGTGTCCAACGCTCCCGCGCCCTGCGGTGGGAACACCGAGGCGACCACCATCGTGTCCTGGTGGCGATGCGGGTACGCGGTCGCGTCGGAAGCGACGTCGTTGATCGCTCCGCCCAACGAGCGGAGCTGGACCACCGCCCGCCCCGGCCCGGTCACCGCTCGCATCACAGCCCGCGCGCCGGCGTCGTCCAGGTCGCGGAACAGACCGTTGGTGGTGGTGCCGCGCTGCTGCCCGACGTTGGGGTGCAGGTGCGCGGTCGGTACCAGGCTCGGATATGGCAGCAGGTCGGTCCGGTGTTCGAGCACCCTGCCGATGGCGAGCAGCGGCTCCACCGCGGGTCGGGCCCGCCGCAGGCTCTCGGCGGCCACCACAGCGGTGATGGACATGAGTGCCGAGCGGCCCTCGGCGTACACCACGGCGGCCGCGGACAACTCCCGTGGTGCCTGCGCGAGGTAGCTGGTCCACTCCCGGATGGTGCGTCCGTCCGGACGCGCCTCGACGACGACCTGCGCCACGCCGACGTTGCGCTGCTCGGCGGCCTCGATCTCGAAGGCCACCACGATCCCCGCTCCCGCTCCCGCGCCGCGGACCAGCCAGAACAGCTCCGGCTCGTGGTCGGCGTCCGTGCGTACCAGCGTTCCGTCCGCGAGGACCACCTCGACCGCGCGGACGCGGTCGATGGTGAGACCGTGGGCGCGGACCAACCAACCGATGCCTCCGCCGGTGGCCAGGCCGCCGACGCCGACACCGCCGTGGTCACCAGAGCTGATCACCAGGCCGTACGGGGCCAGTGTCTTCGCCACGTTCGCCCAGCGGGCCCCGGCCTCGACCCGGACCAGCCCGGCCCGTTCGTCGAGCACCTGCACCCGGTCGAGCATGGACAGGTCGATGACCACGCCGCCGTTGTTGGAGGAGGCGCCGGAGAAGCCGTGCCCGCCACTGCGGACGGCGATGGGCAGCCGCTGCTCCCGCGCGTAGCGGAGCGCGTCGACCACCTGCGCGGTGGTCTTCGGCAGCAGGACGGCGGCCGGCGACGCCGACGTGGTGTACGTCGAGCGCAGCTGCGCGTACCGGCGGTCGCCGGGTGTGACGATCTGTCCCCGCAGGGAGTCGGGCACCCGGGCCATGGCGGCGGTCATCGGTGCCTCCGCAGCGCGCACCTCGGGTGGCCGGGATCGGTCATGACCCAAGAATGAGCGGGCACACCGGCGCCGACAAATTCGGCGGACCGGTTCGTCCTGTTCGTGGCTCCGCGTGCGGGAGTGCCCGCGAGAAGGTGACAGGTGTCTCCCGCCCGGAAGTGTCGGTCGTGACGGGTACCGTCCGGCCACCAACTGAAGAAGGGGTGCGGGACATGACGAGCGTGGCGGGTTGGGCGGCGGCGTCGACAACGGGCGCGTTCCCGCCGTTGCCCCGCGCTGTGGTGCAGTCCTTCTACCGACGGATGCGGGCTGTCGCACCGGCCGCCGTGGGCGCGATCGACCGGGACCGGGCGGGCGACCCCGACCGGGTCTTCTCCGACACCGCGTGTGGCCGGTTGGCCGGTTCACTCGACGACGCGGGCCTGCGGGCGCTCGGGATGTGGACACACCACTGGTGCATGCGCTTCTACGACGACGACACCCGCGTCGGCCGGCGGCTCGTTCGCGAGATCGCCGCCCGGCCGGGGTTGGGTTGGCTGGCCGACGAGGTGCGGTGGATGTTGCGCGAGTCGATCTCGGCCGGCCCGGCAGCAGCCGACCGGTTCACCCTGCCCCGGGCCGCCGCAGGGCAACTGCCCCTGGCCGACCGGCCGGCCCTCGCCTGCTGGCCCGAGGTCGAGGTGCCTCGCCAACGGCGACCGGAGGGGTCCCGGTGACCGTCGAGCCTGCGCGGTGTGTCGGCTGAGGCAGGATGGGCACCGCAACGCCCCGACGGAAGGACGCCCCGATGCCTGCCAGCGAGCCGACCATCATCGCCACCAGCATGGGCTTCTCCCGGGGTGACCGAGGGCCCTACGACATGCGCCCCAGCCCGGTCTTCGACCTGGCGGCCGAGCTGGCCGAGGCGGGTCCGCAACCGCGGGTCTGTTATCTCGGGCAGGCCGTCGGCGACCAGCCCACCTCGCTGACCGCTGTCTACGGCGCGTTCGCCGCCACCCGGTTCCGGCTGTCGCACCTCGCCCTGTTCCCCATGCCGAACGTCGAGGACGTCCGCGCCCACCTGCTCGCCCAGGACGTGGTCTGGGTCGGCGGCGGCAGCGTGGCCAATCTGGTCGCCGTCTGGCGGGTGCACGGGCTCGACGAGATCCTGCACGAGTGCTGGCAGGCCGGCGTGGTGCTGGCCGGCGTCTCCGCCGGCTCGATCTGCTGGCACGTCGGCGGTGCCACCGACAGCTTCGGCCCCCGGCTGCGCGGCTTCACGGATGGCCTGGGCTGGCTGCCCTACGGCAACGGGGTGCACTACGACAGCGAGGGCCAACGCCGCCCGCTCATGCACCAGCTCGTGGGTGACGAGACGCTGCCGACAAGCCACTGCACCGACGACGGAGTCGGCCTGGTCTACCGGGGCACGCGGCTGGTCGAGGCAGTCGCGGACCGTGAGGGCGTCTCGGCGTACGAGGTCAGCCGAGGCGTGGACGGCAGCGTCCGGGAGTCGGTCATCGCGCCGCGCCTGCTCGGCTGAGCGTCGACGGCTCTGCCGGCCGTCGTTTCGGGTTGGATCGGAGCCGCCTCGGTCGGCCCGGCCGGCACCCGCGTAAGCTGGCTGGTCGTGAGTCTCTCCATCGGCATCGTCGGCCTGCCCAACGTCGGCAAGAGCACGCTTTTCAACGCGTTGACCAAGAACGACGTGCTGGCGGCGAACTACCCGTTCGCCACCATCGAGCCCAACGTCGGCGTGGTCGGGCTTCCTGACGAACGGCTGGGCAAGCTGGCCGAGATCTTCTCCTCGCAGAAGGTGCTGCCGGCGCCGGTCTCGTTCGTCGACATCGCCGGCCTGGTCCGCGGCGCGTCGAAGGGGCAGGGCCGGGGCAACGCGTTCCTGGCGAACATCCGGGACGCGTCGGCGATCTGCCAGGTGGTCCGGGCCTTCTCCGACCCGAACGTGGTGCACGTCGACGGCAAGATCTCCCCGGCCGACGACATCGAGACGATCAACACCGAGCTGATCCTCGCCGACCTGCAGACCCTGGACAAGGCGCTGCCCCGGCTGGAGAAGGAGGCCAAGCTCCGCAAGGATCGGGCCGCCGCGGTCGCCGCCGCGAAGGCCGCCATCGAGGTGCTCGACGGCGGCACCACCCTCTACTCCGGGGCCGCCGCCGCCAAGATCGAGCTGGAGCACCTGCGGGAGCTGCACCTGCTCACCACCAAGCCCTTCCTGTACGTCTTCAACGTCGACGAGGCCGAGCTGGCCAACGAGGCGTTCCTCGACGAACTGCGCGCCCTGGTGGCCCCCGCAGAGGCCGTCTTCATGGACGCCAAGATCGAGTCAGAGCTGGTGGACCTGCCCGAAGAGGAGGCCCGCGAGCTGCTGGAGTCGATCGGCCAGAACGAGCCCGGCCTCAACCAGCTCGTCCGGGTCGGCTTCCGCACCCTCGGCCTCCAGACGTACCTCACGGCCGGCCCCAAGGAAGCGCGTGCCTGGACCGTCCCGGTCGGCGCCACCGCGCCGGAGGCCGCGGGTGTCATCCACAGCGACTTCCAGCGCGGCTTCATCAAGGCCGAGGTGGTCTCCTACGACGACCTGGTCGAGCACGGTTCGATGGCGGCGGCCAAGGCGGCGGGCAAGGTCCGCATCGAGGGCAAGGAGTACGTCATGCAGGACGGCGACGTCGTGGAGTTCCGCTTCAACGTCTGAATCCGGGCTGTTATGGCAGCTCAGAGCGTTGATGCTTCGGTCTGGGACACACCTGGGGCGCAACCCCACGCCTCATCCCATCCCGTCGCCGACGGCCCGGGGCGAGCCGAGCAGACCATCGCCGGGACCGCCAGCGTCCGTCCATGCGTCAAGGCCGTCCTGACGTGAGCGGTCCCGGAGGCGGCCCGCTCGCGCAGGGGCGGGTCGACGGCGACGGGATGGCGAGGCTCCATGGGATCTGGGCGTCGTTCAGTCACCGGAGAACCCGGTGAAGTGGATCTGCTCGGGACGGCCGTCGAGGTAGCTGAGGATGTATATGCCCTGCCATCGTTCGCGGATCGAGGACGGGTCGAAGCTCTCCATCCAATCCACGACCTGATCCGGCGTCGGCGTTCGGGTGCCGAAGAACTCGATCGCCTGCTCGTCGGTTAGTGGAGAGACGGTGAACAACGCCGGCTCGGCCGACACGCCGTTGGCCATGTCGATGATGGAGTGCGTGCCCGAGTCGGGTTGCGCTGCGAGCAGCGTGTCCGGGTCGACTGGCTTGGGTCGCCGCTGGGCGGCGCGCCAGTCGTCGAGGAGGTGCTCGTTGATCCCGCTGTCGTCGTCGGCGGGGTGGAGTCTGGCACGGGCCCGGGCCGGTCCTGCGTCTCGACTGGAACCGGGGATTGGAATACTGCCGCCGTGACGGTCAAAGCGCTCATCTTCGACTTCGACGGCCTGCTGATGGACACGGAGACCACTCTGCTGGAGAGCTGGCGCTGGGAGTGGCGGCGGCACGGCCTCGAGCTCGACCCGCGCGGCTTCTTCGCTGACCACGGCGGCGACGCGAACGAGCCGCGCTACGCCGCGCTCGCCGCAGCGGTCGGAGCGGCCTACGACCGCATATCCAGTCACGAGCTGCGGATGGCGTACCGGGCGGAACTGAATGCGACGCTCGGGCCGGCGCCGGGCATCATCGGCTGGCTGGACCGGGCCGCGGCTCTGGGGCTGCGGCTGGCGGTGGCGAGCAGTTCTCCGCTAGTCCATGTGAGCGCCATGCTGGATCGGGCCGGGTTGCGGGCGCGGTTTGAGGTGCTGGCAACCGGCGAGGAGGTGGCCGCGCACAAGCCGGACCCGGCCGTATATCTGCTGGCACTGGAGAGGCTCGGGCTGCCGGCGGAGGAGGCGGTCGCGTTCGAGGACACCGCGCACGGTGTCGCAGCGGCGCAAGCGGCTGGGCTGCGTTGCGTGGCAGTGCCGAACCCGCATGCGGACCACGCCCGCTTCACCACTGCAGACCTGCTGCTTACCAGCGCCGCAAGCCTGCCACTGGACGCGGTGCTGGCGAAACTATCCCGGCACGCGGATCGCCTCCGCTGAGCGCACCGGCAGAGGCCGACCGTCTTCCTCGTGGTCAACCTGCGGGCCGCGGCCGCCGGCACGGCCAGCTCGGCCCGTGCTCGTCCTCGTCCTCGTCCTCGTCCTCGTGCGACGATGTCGCCGTACCTTGGCTACGCCGATCACGGCAGATCCGGACCCGCACGGCTTGTTGCGCTGCGAGTCGCTACAGCAGGTCCAGCAGCGTTTCTATCCGGGTGACCAGCACCAGATCCATGGTGCCTTCGACGCGGACACTGCGCAGGTCCCGCCCTTCTGGCGGCTCTCGACGAAGAGTCTGGGGAACAGGCGGGGCAACGGAGATGACAGGATCGCGTACGTGGGACCGACCGCCAGCCGGTGGTGGCAGACAGCGAGAACTCCGAAGCAGGGCTTTGTCCTGGGAGGGTTCTGGCTCGTCCTGGCCGTGGCGTACGGGGTGTTCGCCGTCGGCGAGCCGATCAGTTGGTCCGTCATCGTCGCTGCGTTGGCAGCACTGCTCGGCGTTGGCTACCTGGTGACGGCGGTGTTGCTGCGCCAGCGCCTGCGCTCGACCCAGCGCGACCCCCGGTAGCCGCCTGAGCGGCTTCTGCTGGTGAGCCGATCGCGGCGGGTGGGGGATGATTCCCGGGTGGGAAACCTCTACGAATACTTCGCTGCCGGGTCGGACGAGGATGCTGCCGCGACGATCGACGTCGAGGGTGGCCCGGGTGGGGTCGAGCCCGTGTCACCCGAGTTGCAGGCGGCGATCCGTGCCGGCGACCGTGCGGCGTTGGACCGCGCCAGGCGACCGCGCGTCCGATTCTCCGAGCATGGTCTGCCGGTGCTGGCCGTCAAGGGCGTCGACCCGATGGTGCAGATGGGGACGCTGGAGGATCTGCTCACCGGCGTCGGTATGGACGCCATCTTCGCTCGCCCCCGGTGGGCGATGGACGTAGCCGTCCGAGACCACGGCGAGCGGCTGGTGCTGTCGCTCACTGACGAGTTGCAGCAGGCACTGGTCGAGTGCACACCCGAGCGATTGTCCGCGGTGGCCGTCTCGTGGTCGCAGACGGAGGAGTTCTGGGGCCAGGGTGACCCGGACCTGATAGCCGGATTCCTGGGTGAACTGTCCCTGCTCGCACGTCATGCGACTGATCGGGGTCATCGGCTGTACTGCTGGGTCTGCGTGTAGTCCGAGGACAGCTACGTCGAGCCTTGGCCCGGGGTGGGCGACGGCGCGATCAGCGGTGGCTCGGTTTGCGCTTCGTTCCGCCCTTGGTGTTCAGGAACTGCCGGCGGCGATGTTCTCGCTGTTGCCGCTGCCAGTCGCGTTGACGGCGGTCTCGTCGTCGTCCGAGGAGGCGCCCGACCACGGCGGCCAGCATCGTGCCGGACAGGATCAGACCCGCAGCCCCGACCACGCCCTGCAGCCGGCCGCGATGCCCACTCAACATCCCGAACTCGGTCACGAAGTCCTCGGGGTCGTCGGGGTTGACCCAGATCCGCACCTCCGTGCCGGCCGGGAGGCAGACCTCCCAGCAGCCGACCTCGGCCCGATGCGGGACGCCGGCGACCTGGTAGCGCAGATGCATCGTGCGGCTGTTGCGGGCCTTGTAGACGGTCTCGTGGATGACCGCCTGGACGGGCACGCCGTCAGCCCGCAGCCGGGTTCCCCACGCCTCGTTGTCGTCGAACGTCTTGCTGGGCAGCCACATCATGACCAGCCCGGCCACGATGCCGAGTACGTAGGCGGGGTAACGCATCCGCCACCAGGTCCGCGCGATCTTCACGGTGGTCATGGTCGCAGCCGACGTCCATTGACCGGGGTAGGTTGACCGCATGACGGAACAGCTGCTCCGATCGTCGTTCGGCGCGGCGGCTGCCGCATACGCCGAGCACCGCCCGGACTACGCGCAGGACGCCGTTCGATGGGCGCTTGACGGCGCGCCCGGCCAGCGCGTGCTCGACCTCGGTGCCGGCACCGGCAAGCTCTCCGCCACGCTGCTCGCGGTGGGCGTGGACGTCGTCGCGGTCGAGCCCGACACCGCGATGCTCACCGAGCTGCGCCGCGCGTTGCCGGCCGTTCGTGCCCTGCCGGGTAGCGCCGAGGCCATCCCGTTGCCGGACGCGTCCGTCGACGCGGTGTTGGCCGGCAACGCCCTGCACTGGTTCGACATGGCCGTCGCGGGGCCGGAAATCACCCGGATCCTCGCACCGGGAGGCGTCCTGGCTGGTTTGTGGAACGTCATGGACGACCGGATCGACTGGGTTGCCGACCTCGAAGGGATCAGCGGTAGCGCGGCCATCGGCCCGCGTGACACGTTGAGCGCCTGGCGGACGGCGACAGCGGACATGCTCGGTCCGGTCACCCGATTCCGGGCGTCGGAGCAGGCCGAGTTTCCGCACGGGCAGCGCCGTACCGCCGACTCGCTCGTCGCGACGCTCGCGACCCGGGCGGGAATGCTGGTCATGCCGGAAGCGGACCGGGAGGCCTTGCTCGGCCGGATCCGTTCGTTTCTCGCGAGCAGGCTGGAGACCGCCGAGGGCGAGTTCACACTGCCGATGCTGACCGGGGTGCTGCGCGCTCGGCGGCAGTGACGGCCGTTGGCAACCCGCCTGCGGGGTCAGGTCTCTGACGCTCTGCGGAACCGTCGCGGGGGTAGCGCGGACCGGAGCTTGCCGGCCGCGTGGGCGAAGTCCGAGATGGTGGTGACGCAGCCGTGGCCGACGTGCGCGAGCCAGAGTGCGTCGTCCCGCTCGACCACGAGCGCCTGAGACAGCGGGACGGTGTGCACGTTGCCCTCGCCGTCCACTGTGGAAACAGCATCGGTGCCGATCACCAGCGAGCCCTTGTTGCCGAACCGCTTCCTGAAGGCCGGCCGGACCACGTCACCGGCCGGCACGAAGCGAGCGCCGGGGCAGGAGGCGTCGGCGGCCCCGGGGAGGTCCGGTCGAGATCCGTACGGCACGACGATCATGGCGGAGGAGAGCCAGCCCGACATGAGGTCCCGCGCCGCGGCCGGAGAGAGCCCGTCCGGTTCGGTGAGCGGATCCGTGAGGTAGTGCTCGGTGGTGCCGAACAACTCCAGGTGGACAGCGGATTCGAGCTTTTGGATCGGCCGCATCCAGGCCAACGCGTCGTACGTCGGTACGAGGTCCGCGGGTATGGCCGCGGTCCGACTCGCTTCCAGGTTCGCCATGTCGGCTGGGTCGAGCCCGTCGTGCACGAGTCTCCGTAGCTCCGCCCAGAGCAGTTCCGCCGCCGACGCGGCGTCGAACCGCCTGGCGCTCGTCGGGCTGATCCTGATGCCGAGTTCGTGCCGCGCGCCGTCGACGACCTCGGTCATGAGCTCGGCGAACCGGCCGATCCCGGCTCGCTGCACCGCCTGGTCGACACGCGACCTCAGCGCGGACATCAGCAGGAGGGCTTCCACGCTGGGCGCGGAGCCGACGACCAGCGCGACACCGTGCACCTCATCGGCGTACCAGACCGGGCCCGACTGGTGGTTCACGAGGCGTGTCTCGTGGTCTGCACGGGACCCGGCGGGCAGTAGCAGTCGCATCGACGGAGGCGCTTCGGCGGTCGTGGCGAGGACGGCGTTGCCGCTGGTGAAGAACCTGCCCACATGCTGTCTGATCTCGTCGGCCGTGAAGAGCCGGTAATCCACGGCGGGCCAACGCGCCAGGCCGTGTCCGCGCGGCCCGAACCGCCGGGCGAGCAGTGATCCCCACGGGTCGAGCACGCCCTCGTCGATGTCGGACACGTCCCGGTCGTCCGCGTCGACGTCGGCGACCGCGTCTGGCAGGTCCGTCGGCGGAATATGGCTGATAGTCGAGCAGAGAGTGGTGAAGTGCTCCGCGACCTGCTCGGGTGTGCCGGCGGCGAAGAACGAGGTCTCGTTCACCCAGGTGTCGTTCGCGTACTTCTCCGCGACGTACGGGTCGGACCGTTCCAGCAGATGATGCACCAGATGGTTCAGGCCGATGGAGTCGAGCTCCTCGTCGCGGGTGCCGCAGCCGAACGTCAACGATGCGCCCAGTACGCCCGGCAGATCGCGTTGGAAGACCGGAACTCCGTCTAGCTCCGCGCGCCGCATGTGCGGATCGTATGGTGGCCGGTCAAGCTGGCCGGCCACCGTACGGCAGAGGCCTACTGCTCGGCCCAGACGCCCAGCTCGTTGCCGCTGGGGTCGGTGAAGTGGAACCGCCGGCCGCCGGGGAACTCGTACGGCCCGTCGACCACCTGACCGCCGGCGTCCTTGACCGCCTGCACCGACGTGTCGAGGTCGGCCGAGAAGAGCAGCACCAGTGGACCGCCGGCCCGCACAGTCTCGTCCAGGCGCAGACCGCCCACCTCCGAGTCGCCCTGTGGGCTGCGGATGCCCGCGTACCCCGGGCCGTAGTCGTTGAACTGCCAACCGAACGCCTCGGTGTAGAAGCGCTTGGCCTCGACGAGGTCGGTCACCGTGAACTCGACGTAGTCGATGGCGTGGTGCTGGTGCGGAGTCGTCTCAGACATGCCCGGCATTGTCCGACCTCGGTACGACGATCCCGAGACATGCAACAAAGGGTTGCGTGACGGAGGGTCGCTGACGTAGGTTAGGTGCAACCAAAGGTTGCGAGACGGTGAGGGTATGGAACAGGGAACGATCGAGCGCGACATCCACGTCGACGCGTCACCCGAGGTGGTCTTCGAGGTGGTCAGCCGACCGGAGCACATGCGGGAGTGGTGGCCGGACGACGCACGGTTCGAGTCGGTCGCGGGCGCACCGGGCGAGCTGGTCTGGCGCAACGGTGACACCGGCGAGACGACGACCGTCGCCCTCGCCGTGGTCGAGGTCGACCCGCCGAAACGATTCTCCTTCCGGTGGTGCTTCACCGACGAGGACCGCAGCGGGCAGGCGCTGCTCGTCACCTTCGACCTGGCGCCCAGCGGTGCGGGCACCCGGGTCCGCATGACCGAGACCGGGTTCCGCGAGATGGGCTGGGAGGTCGCCGTCCTGGAGGAGCAGTACCGCGACCACGAGAACGGCTGGGACCACTACATGCCCAGGCTCGGCACGTACGTCGCGCGGCTGGTCGCCACCCCGTGAGTACGGCCGTCGACGACGAGCTGTGGTCCGCGATCGGCGACCCCACCCGTCGTACCATGATCGATCTCCTTCTCGCCGACGGACCGGGCACTGCCACGTCGCTGAGCAGGCGGCTGCCCGTCACCCGCCAGGCCGTCGCGAAGCACCTGGCCGTCCTGGACCGGGTGGGGCTGATCCACGGCGAGCCGGCCGGCCGTGAGCGTCACTACCAGGTCGACGAGGCGCAGCTCGCCCGCGCGGTCGCCCAACTGTCGGCGGTGGGCGCGACCTGGGACGCCCGTCTGCGCCGGATCAAGCGGATCGCCGAGGCGATCGAACGCGGCCGTTCGGCACCGGACGACGTCCAGATCAGCGACCGGCACTGATCTCCATGACGGCTGGTTCGCCGGGGGTTCGCGCGACCGTTTGAACATTTCGGGCACCCACTTCCACCGACGGAGATCGACCCCGGCCCCTCGGTGACAGGTCGTCGTTCCCACAGTGGCACCTCGACGCTCACGCGCCCGCCGAGAGTTTCCGTGCCCGTCGGATCGGACAGCGCGCTGGCCGGCTCACCGGTCCCGGCGGTCGTTTTCGCGGGAAGCGCGGAAGGACGAGCCGATGGTCGCCACGATCGAACCCACCGAGGCAAGCGCCACCGCCACCGTGCCGGCGGTGTCGGCACCGCCGTCCCCGGCCACCCTGAGGATGATGCCGGTGACCATCAGGACGACCGACACGGCCAGGACTGCCTGGATGGCTCGTCTACTCATGGCGGCAGCTCACTTTCGGCGGCGGGAGATCGGCTCGGGTTCCTTGACGTCGTGGCGATGTCACCCCGACTTCTCCGGAACCCGAGCCGATCAAACCGCTACTCCGCCCGGTAGACGGAGATGTGCGACGGGCTGTCGGCCTGGAACGGTCGCCGTTGCCAGTCGGCGTACCGCTCGGTGAGCCGGAGCCCCGCCTGCTGCGCCATCTCGTCGATCTGGTGCGGCCAGGCGTACCGCATGGCGAACGGCTTCAGGTGCACACCGTCGCCGTCGAACGTGATGGTCTGCCGGATGAAGCGCTGCCCCGGCCGGTCGTACCTGTGCAGCCGGATCGTCGCGGAATCCTCGGCCACGGCCCACACCTGGACCTGCTCGTCGGAGTCGAAGTCGCGCGGGTCGGGCACGAACGTCTCGATGACGAACGCGCCGCCCGGCGACAGCACCCGGGCGACGTTGCGGAAGCAGTCCGCCTGCCGCTCGGCGTCGACCAGGTTGAACAGCGTGTTGAAGACCAGGTACGCGAGCCGGAACTCACCCGGCACCGGCACGTCGGCCATGTCGGCGACGACCACCGGGATCTGGTCGCCGCCGGGCTTGGCCCGCAACTGCGCCACCATCTCCTCGGACGCCTCGACGCCGTGCACGGTGAGACCGCGCTCGGCCAGTGGAAGCGCGACCCGGCCGGTGCCGATCGCCAGTTCCAGGACCGGACCGCCATCGGCCAGATCGGCCAGGAAGTCCACCGCCGGCATCGGGTCGGGGTTGCCCGGGCCGTCGTAGTCGGCGGCCCACAACCGGCCGAAGAGGCCGGGATCGTCGAAGACCGACATCAGCGGCCTCCGGGGTTGGGGTCAGCGGCGCGCAGCGGCGCCGTGGTCGGGGGAACAGATCTGCTCACGAAGTCTCGATTCCTCGGTGCGGTTGACGTCGGGTCGGAGGTACTTCGTCGTGTTGGGCATGGCGCTGCTCCCTTCGCGTGGCAGTCGACCGAGGACACCAGAGACGCCGCGGGCCCGGCAAGGCATTTACGCCGACCGGGCCCGCAGCGGGACTTCAGGTCAGGAGATGTGGTGCAGGATCACGTTGTGCACGTGGTGGCTCTTCTGCGCACCACGGAACTCCACCTCGTAGGTGTGCGTGCCGACGTGGATCGCGATCGACCCGGTGGAGAAGAACGAACCTCCCCAGGACTTGTTGCTGACCACGCTCACGCTGGTGATCTTCGAGTACGGGATGCTGGTGATCGCGAACCGCTTCCCGACGAACGAGCGGTCCTGGATGATCACGCGGCGGTCGGTCAGCCCGATGAACCCGGTGCCCGTGCCGACGGCGTCGTAGACGGCGATGATCTGCTCACCCTCGAGGAGGCCGCTCTCGATCTGCTGGACCTGCTCCTTGCGGTCGTACGCGATGTTCGCCATGCGTCCCAGGCTAGGAAACCGGTGCCACAGTGCCCGCCCGGGCGAGGACCACGAACTCGCCGTCGCCGTGGCCGACGGGCTCGTGACGCCAACCCCCGTAGACGCGGTCCACCACGAAACCCGCACTGGTCAGAGAGGCGCGCAGCTCCGCCTCGGTGCGGAAGCGCAGGGTCGCCGAGCTGACCAACCGCTCGCCGTCGGCGAACTGGTAGTGGTGGGTGAAGTCGACCACTCCGTCGCCTACCCCGGTGACAGCTGTCCACGCGCGGACCTCGCCGCCGCCCGGCAGTGTGATCCGCCGCTGCGAATCCACCGGGTTCCACAGCTCCCAGCGGCGGTCCGCCGGGTCGCGGGCGTCGAACACCAGCCGACCGCCGGGCACGAGCGCACGGCGCAGGTCGGCGAGGGTACGCGCCCACTCCGCGTCGTCCACGAAGAGCTGCGCCACGTGGCTGGTCAGCACCGCCACGTCGAACAACCCGCTCGGGAGCAGGGCCGAGGTGCCCTCGATCCAGGTCACCCGCTCGCCACCTGGCCGGGCGCGGGCGGCGGTCAGGGACGCGCCGGCGGGGTCGACGCCGGTGACGGTGTGACCCGAGGCAGCGAGGGCGACTGTCAACCGGCCGGTGCCGCAGCCGAGGTCGAGCACCCGGGCCGCCGGAGTCTCGCCCACGACAGCCTGGAAGAAGTCGTCGTCCGGCCCCCCACCGGCACTCCGCGTCGTAGACCTCGACCAGGCGGGGATGCTGGAACTCGCCGTGTTCCATCTCGGACGTCAGGACTCGGTGACGGCCCGGTAGGCGTCCTCGATGCGGGCGGCCAGCAGGACCTCGCCCTCGGTCAGGGGGTCGCCGTTGCCGTGCCCGACCCGGATCTGGGTGCTGTCGGACCGTCGGCTGATCTCCGGGCGCAGGTGCAGCGCGTCCGCGACGACCTTGACTCGTTCAGTTAGCGCCGCGTGTTGGGTATCGTCGATCACGAGCGTCCGTCGGATCTGCTCCCCTTCGCGTGTCCAACCAGATAGCAAGGTCAACGCGTCGGCAAGGTAGTCGTGCTTTGACCTGCTGTTGAACAGCACGCGCATCACCGCACCCCCCAAGCGCCGTTGCCGGCTTGTGGCCAAATCGTCGCCATCCCGTGTCTTGTCGGTGTCCCCTAGTCTCTCCCCACGCAGGAGGGGTGTCCACGCCCACACTTCCGTGTTCTATTGGCCTAGCGGACGGTTACGGTACCCAAACCGCCGATTGATCTGGCACCCTGGACGCCCGTGCGGACCGAACGGGCGAATGATGGCGGGCAGGCCGAACGACGGGACCTGAAGGTGATCGTCGGCGCGGCGATAATCCGGGACGGGCGGGTGCTCGCCTGCGCGCGTTCCGCCCCTCCCGAGGTGGCGGGGATGTGGGAGTTCCCCGGCGGCAAGGTCGAGCCGGGAGAGGCCGAGGTCGACGCGCTGATCCGGGAGTGCGTCGAGGAACTGGCCGTACGCGTCGAGATCGGCGATCGGGTCGGCCGGGACGTCCGGATGGCACACGGCCGTTCGGTGCTCAAGGTGTACGCCGCCCGCCTGCTCGACGGCGACGAGCCGCAGGCGTTGGAGCACGAGGGGTTGCGGTGGCTGACCGCCGACGAGCTGGACTCGGTCACCTGGCTCCCCGCCGACGCCCCCATCGTCGCAGCCCTCCGCCCCGTCCTGAAAAACCTCTGACCCCGCCCCTGCCCTGTTCCTGACCCCCGGCCCCGCCCTGCTTCCGGTTGATCAGGAGATTTCGGTCAGGATCTGGCCTCCGGTGACCGAACGCCCGGTAAACGCGGGCCAGGATTGGAACGACGTTGATTCCGCTGTGGCATCTAGATGCCACAGCGGAATCACGCTCATCACGGACATGCCGGGGTGGCACCGGGTCAGCCGGAGAGTTGCGACGGTCGGCGCCCAGGACCAGCCGGACCCAGCGGCGGCGGGTCTTTGATCACCGGGGTGGGGTGGAGGTGGGAACGGGACGGGGGCCGCGGCAACAGCCGCGGCCCCCGTCTGGTTCGGGTGGTCAGTGCTTGTCCTGGTCCGGGTGCGCGAAGTTGAGGTGCTCCGGAGGCAGCGGGAAGGTCACGTCGTCACCGAACGGCGACGGTGCGGCCGGCCGGTCGAAGGTGAGCTCGGTCAGCGGCAGCTTGCCCCGGTCGTCCACCGCCGGAGCGGTCGGGTGGGGCACCTCCCGATCCCAGTTGACGCCGCTCTGAGCCTGCGCCTCGGCCCGGGAGTCGTGGGAACCACCGGCGTGCGAGTGCAGCCCACCGTGGGCTGAACCCGGCGTCGCCGAGCCCTGACGGGCGGTGGTCACGCTGGTCTGGGGCGTCTCGCCCCGGCGGAAGATCTTGCTACCAAGCCACACAAGGGGATCGTACCTGCGGTCGACGACCCGTTCCTTCATGGGGATGATCCCGTTGTCAGTGATCTTGATGTGCTCGGGGCAGACCTCGGTGCAGCACTTGGTGATGTTGCAGAAACCGAGGCCCTGTTCGGCCTGCGCGTACTCCTTGCGGTCGGTCCGGGTGTCCAGCGGGTGCATGTCCAGCTCGGCCGCCCGGATGAAGTACCGGGGCCCGGAGAACGCCTGCTTGTTCTCGTCGTGGTCGCGGATCACGTGGCAGACCGTCTGGCACAGGAAGCACTCGATGCACTTGCGGAACTCCTGCGAGCGCTCCACGTCGACCTGCTGCATCCGGTAGTCACCGGGTGCGACGTCGGCCGGTGGGGCGAACGCCGGCGTCTCCCGTGCCTTCTCGTAGTTGAACGAGACGTCGGTGACCAGGTCCCGGATGACCGGGAAGGTCCGCAGCGGGGTGACCGTGACCGTCTCGTCGTCGCCGAAGGTCGACATCCGGGTCATGCAGCCCAGGCGCGGCTTGCCGTTGATCTCCATGGAGCAGGAGCCGCACTTGCCGGCCTTGCAGTTCCACCGGCAGGCCAGGTCGGGCGCGTCGGTGGCCTGCAGACGGTGGATGACGTCGAGGACGACCTCGCCCTCGTTCACCTCCACCATGTAGTCCTGCAGGTCCCCGCCGGTCTCGTCGCCCCGCCAGATCCGGAACTGACGCTTCGCGCTCATCGGTTGTCCGCCTCTCCAGCGTCGGCGACGAGGGCGTCGAAGTCGGCCAACTCCTCGTCGGTGAGGTACTTGGAAAGCTCCGCGCGGTCGAAGAGGCCGATCAGCTCCGGCCGCATCTTCGGCAGCGGCTTACGGGTCAGCCGTACGCTGTCGCCGTCCAGCGAGCAGACCAGGTTGACCTGCCGCCACTTCGGCTCCATCGCCGGGTAGTCCTCCCGGGTGTGCCCGCCGCGCGACTCCTGCCGCTCCAGCGCCGCCTTCGCGGTGCACTCCGAGACCACCAGCATGTTGCGCAGGTCCAGGGCCAGGTGCCAGCCCGGGTTGTAGCGCCGCCCACCGGCCGCGCTCACCTTCGCCACCCGCTCGCGCAGCTCGGCCAAACGCACCAGCGCGTCGGCCAGCTCACCCTCCCGGCGGATGATGCCCACCAGGTCGCCCATCACCGCCTGAAGGTCCTGCTGGAGGGTGTACGGGCTCTCGCCGGTGTCCCGCTGCAGCGGAGCCAGGGCGGTCTCCACGGCGGCCTCGACCGCGTCCACGGCCACCTTCGGTCGAGCGGCCAGCCCGTCGGCGTAGCTCGCCGCGTGCCCGCCCGCCCGCTTACCGAAGACCAACAGGTCGGACAGGGAGTTGCCGCCCAGCCGGTTGGAACCGTGCATGCCACCGGACACCTCACCGGCGGCGAACAACCCGCGTACGTGGCCGAACGCCGCACCCGAGTCCGGGTCGACCTCGACGCCGCCCATCACGTAGTGGCAGGTCGGCCCGACCTCCATCGCCTCGGAGGTGATGTCGACGTCGGCCAGCTCCTTGAACTGGTGGTACATCGACGGCAGCCGCCGACGGATCTCGTCGGCCGAACGCCGGCTGGCGATGTCCAGGAAGACCCCACCGGCGGGGGAGCCCCGGCCGGCCTTGACCTCGCTGTTGATCGCGCGGGCCACCTCGTCGCGGGGCAGCAGCTCCGGCGGACGCCGGTTGTTGTCCGGGTCGGTGTACCAGCGGTCCGCCTCCTCCTCGGTCTCCGCGTACTGCTTGCGGAAGACGTCGGGGACGTAGTCGAACATGAACCGCTTGCCCTCGGAGTTCTTCAGGACTCCGCCGTCACCACGGACCGACTCGGTGACCAGGATGCCCTTCACCGAGGGCGGCCAGACCATGCCGGTCGGGTGGAACTGGAGGAACTCCATGTTGATCAGCGTCGCCCCGGCGCGCAGCGCCAACGCGTGCCCGTCCCCGGTGTACTCCCAGGAGTTCGAGGTGACCTTGTAGGAGCGCCCGACACCGCCGGTCGCCAGCACCACGGCCGGCGCCTCGAAGAGGATGAACTCGCCCGACTCACGGTAGTAACCGAACGCGCCGGCGACCCGGTCACCGTCGAGCAGCAGCTCGGTGATGGTGGTCTCGGAGAACACCTTGATCCGGGCGTCGTACGAGCCGAACTCCCGGTGGTCGTCCTGCTGAAGCGAGACGATCTTCTGCTGGAGGGTGCGGATCAGCTCCAGGCCGGTCCGGTCGCCCACGTGCGCCAGGCGCGGATACTCGTGGCCACCGAAGTTGCGCTGCGAGATCTTGCCGTCCTTGGTGCGGTCGAAGAGCGCCCCGTACGTCTCCAGCTCCCAGATCCGCTGCGGCGACTCCTTCGCGTGCAGCTCGGCCATCCGGAAGTTGTTGAGGAACTTGCCGCCGCGCATGGTGTCGCGGAAGTGCACCTGCCAGTTGTCCCGGCTGTTCACGTTGCCCATCGCCGCGGCGGCGCCGCCCTCGGCCATCACCGTGTGCGCCTTGCCGAACAGCGACTTGGAGATGATCGCGGTCTTCTTGCCGGCGAGCCGGGCCTCGATGGCGGCACGCAGACCGGCGCCGCCGGCCCCGATGACGACGACGTCGTAGTGGTGTCGTTCGATGCGAGTGGTAGTGGTCATGTCAGGGGCCCTTTAGTTGATGAACCGCAGGTCGGAGAACCAGCCGGCAGCGAGCGCCATGATGTAGAAGTCCGCCAGTGCCAGGGTGCCGAGGGTGATCCAGGCGAGCTGCATGTGCCGGACGTTCAACGCCGAGACGAACGTCCAGGCCTTGTACCGCACCGGGTGCTTGGAGAAGTGCTTCAACCGGCCGCCGATGATGTGCCGGCAGGAGTGGCAGGAGATGGTGTACGCCCAGAGCATCACCACGTTGAGCACCAGGATGATGTTGCCCAGCCCGAAGCCGAAGCCCTCGGGGGAGTGGAAGGCGAGGATCGCGTCCCAGGTGTTGATCAGCGAGATGATCATGGCGGCGTAGAAGAAGTAGCGGTGCAGGTTCTGACCGAGCAGCGGGAAACGGGTCTCACCGCCGTACTCCCTGTGACCGTCCGGCACCGCGCAGGCCGGCGGCGACAGCCAGAACGACCGGTAGTACGCCTTGCGGTAGTAGTAGCAGGTGAGCCGGAACAGCAGCAGGAACGGCAGGGTCAGCGCGGCGTCCGGGATGATCCACCACCCGGGCAGGAACCGCCCGAAGTGCGAGGCGCCCTCGATGCACCGCTCCGTGACGCAGGGCGAGTAGAACGGGGTCAGGTAGTGGTAATCCGCGACCCAGTAGAAGTCGTGCATGAAGACCCGGACCGTCGCGTACGCGACCCAGGCGCTGAGCCCGATCACGGTGATCAGCGGGGCGAACCACCACCGGTCGGTACGCAACGTCTTCGCCGCGATGGCGGCGCGCGCCCGCGCTCCCTGCGGCTTCGTTGCCGTTGAAGTCATTCGAGTCGTCTCCTCGACGGGCCCGTACGGGCGGGCTGATCGTTCACCGGTCGGCACGCGGACCGGAGAACCGCACCCGCTGCCACGTCCTGCGCACACAACGACCACGCCGGATCGACCGACGCAGCTAAGTGACACACGTTACGCCGATCTCTGCGAGCCGTCCGCGCAAGGGACCGTCCCGTGTGTCTGGCCTGCGGAAAAGACCCTCGATGCGCCGGTCGGCGCCACATCGTCGATCGTCAGCCGGAGGCGCCCCCGGTGAAGTGCCAGGACGCCAGCCGCAGCGACGGCGCCGCCCACCACGCACCGTCCACCCGGTCTGGTTGCCGCACCGGCCGCGCGCCCAGCCCGAGCACCGCCCCCGGCCCGAGCGCCCGCGGGTACGACTCGGTGAACCGCAGGTCGCGTACGGCCCGCACGACAGTGCCGTCCTCGATGAGCCAGACGCCGTTACGGGTCAACCCGGTGACGACGAGGCTCTTCGGATCGAGCACCCTCGTGTACCACAGATCGCTGACCAGCAGCCCTCGCCGTACGCCGCTGACCAGTGCGGCGGTGTCCGCGTCGACGACCGCCCCGGCCGCCGCGCCGGTGGTGCTCCGGCCGCTCGCGCTGGCCGGCCCCGCGACCGCGCCGGACAGCCGCATGGTGCGCGCCATCGGACCCCAGGTGGCGGCACCCGCGACCGCGTGCCCGGTGGACTGCGTACCCGCCTCGGCCGCGGTCCGCCGATCGTGTGCCACCGCCCGGGTGGTGCCCGCCTCGACCAGGGTCAGCGCCCGTCGGCCCGTGCCCTCCGCGTCGAACGGCAGGCCCGACGCTCCCAGCGGGTCGTCAACCAGGGTCACCGCCCGGTCGAACTGGGCAACCCCCGGCTCGGCGAACGACTGCCGTTCGGCGTACCGCTTGCCGTTGAAGCCGTAGAACGACAGGTTCTGCAGGAGGTCCGCCACGGCGGCCGGCTCGAACACCACCTCGTAGTGCCCCGGCGGCAACTCGACCGGGTCGGCCGCCGCCTGCGCCTTCGCCGCAGCGTGCGCCCCCAACTCGGCACCGTCGACGTCGGAGAGCCGATCCGCGCTGCGCCGGGCCACCCCGTCCGCGCCATCGCGGCGGGCGATGCCGTCCATCGCCGCCTCCACCGAGCGGCCGTACGCGGAGTGCCCGGCCGAGTTGGCGAACCCCGACGAGCGGTGCGCGGTGCGGCAGTAACCCGCTGTGCTCAGGCCCCCGGCGGCGGCCACGAACGCGCCCACCCGGTCGGCCCGCTGATCCGGCTCGGCGTGCGCGGTCGCCTCGTCCACGGGCGGCGCGTCCGGCGTGGACGTCGGCGCGGTCAGCCCCGGCCAACCCGGGTCGGGTGGGCAGAGACGCGCCGCGGCCAGGGTGCGCTCCACCAGCGCGCGCAGCCCGTCGGTGGTGACCACGCTGCCGCTGCCGGCGGCGGTCCGGCCGTCCACGTGCAGCCGCAGCCGGACACCGACCGTCGACTCCGCGACGTTCTGGTGGATGGCCGAGTTGGCGAACCGGGTCAGCGCCAGATCCGCCCGCGTCACCACCGCATCGGCCTGCGCCGCCGGTCCGCCGAGCTGCCGGACCAACTCGACGACCTGCCCCGCCAGCTCCAGCTCACTCCTCGCGCTCACGCTGGGCCGCCTTTCGTTCGGGACTGCGGGGCTCGCAAGATCGGCTCACTCCTCGCGCTCACGCGGGGCCGCCTTTCGTTCGCGACTGCGGGGCTCGCAAGATCGGCTCACTCCTCGCGCTCACGCGGACACCCCCACCCGGACGTTGCGGAACCGGGCCGGTGCCGCCGGGTGGCCGGTGTGCCCGATCTGGCCAGGTTGGCCCTTGCCGCAGTTGGGCGTGCCCCAGGAGATCGTCTCGCCGGAGAGCATGTCCATCGAGCGCCAGAAGAGCGGGCCGATCCCCGTGTACGTGGGGTTGCGCAGCATCCGCCCCCGCCGCCCCTTCTTGATCTCCCAGCCGACCTCGCAGCCGAACTGGAAGTTGAGCCGCTTGTCGTCGATCGACCAGGATCGGTTGAGGTCCATCAGAACGCCGTCGTCGGTGGCCGCGATGATCTCCTCCAGGGTGTGCGGGCCGGGTTCCAGGCCGACGTTCGTCATCCGCACCATCGGCAATCGTGCCCACCCGTCGGCCCGTACGCTGCCGCCGTAGTCGAGGCTGGCCATCGCGGCGGAATCCCGACCGGCGAGCACGCCGACCCAGCGACCGTCGCGGACCGCGTCCCGCTTGACCGCCGGGGAGCCCTCGTCGTCGAAGCCGAAGCTGCCCAGCGCGCCGGGGATCGTCGGGTCGATGGTGATGTTCATCAGCTCGGAGCCGTAGCGCAGCGAGCCGAGCTGGGCCAGGTCCAGCCAGGACGTGCCGGCGAACGCCGCCTCCCAGCCGAGGATCCGGTCCAGCTCGATGGCGTGCCCGACCGACTCGTGGATCTGCAGGGCCAACTGTTCGCCGCCGAGGATCAGATCCGTCTCGCCGGCCGGGCAGAGCGGCGCGGTGAGCAAAGCTCGGGACTCGTCGGCGATCTGCGCGGCGTGCGCGGCCAGGTCGAGCGACTCGACCAGCTCCCACCCGGTGGTGCCGTACTGCCCCCGGTAGCTCGGCCAGGAGCGGCGCTGCGTCTCGCCGTCACCGATGGCGGTGGCGGAGATGCCGCCGCCGCATTCGCGGATCCGCTGGTCGATCCGGTGGCCCTCACTGGAGACGAACCACTTCGTGGTGTCCCAGATCTGGTACAGGCCCTCGGCCAGGTCCGCACCGTGCTCGGCCATCGTGCGGGTCGCGTCGACCAGCAGGTCGCCCTTGTCCGACAGGGGCACCCCGAGCGGGTCGATTCGGCAGCCGGAGGCCCAACTCGCGGTGACCGCCTCGGTCGGCACCAGGTCGACCGGCGGGCCGGGCACCCGCGCGCTCGCCATGGCGGTACGCGTCGCGCGTCGGCCGGCGTCGCGAACGGCGGCGTCCGACAGATCGGGTACGGCGTAGAAGCCCCAACTCGCGCCGACCAACGCTCGGACGCCGAGCCCGATGCTCTCGTCCTGGGTCAGCTCCTCCACGTCGCCGTTGCGCGCGGTCATCGACTCGTAGCGGCGGTGCATCACCCGTGCGTCGGCGTACCGCGCTCCCGCGTCGAGGGCGGCCTGGACGGCGGCGGTGGCCGCGTCGAACTCGGTCATGGACCGACCCTAGGCCAGACGACCGACACCCGTCAGAGGACGAGATCCTCCGGCCGAATCGTGGCCCGCACCGGCTCGGTCAGTTCCAGAACCTCGCCGCGCTTCGTCGTTGCCCTCTCCACGTAGTGCCCACCCTGCCGTTGGTAAAGACGCATTGCGCCCGTCCCCTGCTCCACCAGCAGGTACCACTCAATGCCGGCTGCGGCGTAGTAGTGCATCTTGAGGACCTTGTCGGTGGACGCGTTGCTCGGCGAGATGATTTCGCAGACCAGCCGCACGTCAGCCGACTCGATGTTGGGTTCGTCGAGATCGATTGCGTTGGTGACGACAAGATCAGGAATCGGTATTCGACCGGGCCGGAGCCGGACGTTCACCGCCTCCAGCAGCTCAAGGTTGGCTGCCTCCGCGGCTGCTTCCAGGATGTTGCCGAGCTTGCGAGAGATGCGTTGATGCCGTGGGGTGGGTCCTGGGGTCACGTGGAGGCTCCAGTCGAAGAGTTCGACGCGATCCTGCGTCTCGCCGAGGGCGAGGAACTCCTCTTCGGTCCACGGACCTTCGTGATCGAACACCGCCGCGGTCATGGGTCACCTCCGCCTCGTGCCACGAACATCCTCTGCTGGCTGCTCTTGTCATGGTCGCACCTGAGGTGCGGTTTCTGCAGGAACGAGCGTCGATGGCGAGGTGACGGGGGTGCGGGGCCGATGCCGACTCGTTACGCTCGGGCCCGCTGACACGTGCCGACTTTGTAGCTTATTTTCACCCTCGGGACTTTGTTGTAAGTTCTCTTCGTCACTGAGGGAGGTTGCCGTGCACAGCTCGGATCCGGCGCCGTCCGGGAAGCCGGACGACCATCCCGCCGTGCCGACGCAGCGCGGCGACGAGGACGCCTACCTGCGGGTACGTGACCTGCGCGTTCGGTTCGACACCTCCGACGGCGTGGTGCGTGCGGTCGACGGGGTGTCGTTCGCCGTCGAGCGGGGCCGCACCCTCGGTATCGTCGGCGAGTCCGGCTCCGGCAAGAGCGTCACCTCGCTGGCGATCCTCGGCCTGCACGACCCCAAACGGGCCACCATCACCGGCGAGATCTCCGTCGGCGGCCGGCAGGTGGTCGGCCTGCCCGACGAGGAGGTACGCCGGCTGCGCGGCCGGGACATGGCGATGATCTTCCAGGATCCGCTGTCGGCGCTGCACCCGTACTACACGGTGGGTCGACAGATCGCCGAGGCGTACCGGGTGCACCACCCGAAGGCCAACCGTCGCGAGGTCCGCCAGCGGGCGGTCGACATGCTGGACCGGGTCGGCATCCCGCAGCCGGCACGCCGCTTCGACCAGTACCCGCACGAGTTCTCCGGCGGCATGCGGCAACGGGCGATGATCGCGATGTCGCTGGTCAACGACCCGGCACTGCTGATCGCCGACGAGCCGACCACCGCGCTCGACGTCACCGTGCAGGCACAGATCCTGGACCTGCTCGCCGACCTCCAGGCCGAGTTCCACTCCGCGATCATCCTGATCACCCACGATCTCGGCGTGGTCGGCCAGGTCGCCGACGACGTGCTGGTGATGTACGGGGGGCGCGCCGTCGAGCGGGGCAGCGCCGAGCAGGTGCTCCGCTCGCCGCAGCATCCGTACACCTGGGGGTTGCTCTCCAGCGTGCCGTCGCTGCACGGCGACGCGGACGCGGACCTGGTGCCGATCCCCGGCAACCCGCCGAGCCTGATCAACCTGCCGTCCGGCTGCGCGTTCCACCCGCGCTGCCGGTACGCGGACCGTGCCGGCAGTCGGTCCCGCAGCGAGGTGCCCGAGCTGCGCGCGGCCGGGGTCGACGGTCACCTCGTCGCCTGTCATCTGAGCGCCGAGGAGCGCGCCGCGTTCTACGCCGAGGACGTCGCACGAGTGGGGGTGGCTGTGTGAGGGCGAGGGACGCGGCGCAGACCGTGGAGGTGACCGACGAACCGTTGTTGCGGGTACGCGGCCTGACCAAGCACTTCCCGGTACGCGAGGGGTTGCGCTCCACCGGCCTGGTGCGGGCGGTGGACGGGCTGGACTTCGACGTGCGCCCCGGCGAGACGCTCGGCCTGGTGGGGGAGTCGGGCTGCGGCAAGACCACCACCGGCCGGATGCTGGTGCGGCTGCTGGAGCCGACGAGCGGCAGCATCGAGTTCGCCGGGCGGGACATCACGCACGCCGGCCGCCGGGAGTTGCGTCCGCTGCGTCAGGAACTTCAGATCATCTTCCAGGACCCGTACGCGTCCCTGAACCCCCGGCACACCGTCGGGCGGATCGTGGCGATGCCGTTGCAGGTCAACGGGATCAAGCCGCCGGGTGGGATCAAGGCCCGGGTGCAGGAGCTGCTGGAGCTGGTCGGGTTGAACCCGGAGCACTACAACCGGTACCCGCACGAGTTCTCCGGCGGTCAGCGCCAACGCATCGGCATCGCCCGGGCACTGGCCCTGCGGCCCAAGCTGATCGTCGCGGACGAGCCGGTGTCCGCGCTGGACGTCTCGATCCAGGCGCAGGTCGTCAACCTGCTGCGTGACCTGCAACGGGAGCTCGGCCTGGCGTTCGTGTTCATCGCGCACGACCTGGCCGTGGTCCGGCACTTCTGCCAGCGGGTCGCGGTCATGTACCTGGGGCGGATCGTGGAGATCGGCGACCGGGAGGACATCTACGAGCGCCCGCAGCACCCGTACACCCGGGCGTTGCTCTCGGCGATCCCGGACGTCACCCAGCTCGGCCCGGCGGGTCGGATCCGGCTGACCGGTGACGTGCCCACCCCGCTCGACCCGCCATCGGGCTGCCGGTTCCGTACCCGTTGCTGGAAGGCGCAGGACGTCTGTGCCACGGAGGAGCCGGCGCTGGTCCCGCGCGACGGCGGCCGGCAGGCCACCGCGTGTCACTTCCCGGAGAGGGAAGCGGCCAGCACGAGCCCGGAGAGGGAAGCGGCCAGCACGAGCCCGGAGAGGGAAGCGGCCAGCACGAGCCCGGAGTCAGCCGAGTCGGCTGCCCAGGTCGACGAGGAGGTGTCGTCGTGAGCCTGTCCCCGGTGGAGGGTGTGGCGCTGGCCGAGATCGAGGCTGACGCGGAGGCGGGCGGGCCCGCCGCGAAGGGTGTCGTCGGCCGCTCGCCCGGTCAGCTCGCCTGGCTGCGGCTGCGCCGCGACCGGACGGCGGTGGTCAGCGGCGTACTCCTGGTCTTCTTCCTGCTGTTGGGGTTGACCGCTCCGCTGATCGAGATGGTCTACGGGATCGGCCCGCGCGAGCAGTTCCAGAACCTGCTGGACGGCAACGGCATGCCGCTTGGCTACGTGGGCGGTGTGACCGGGGAGCACTGGTTCGGTCTGGAGCCGGGGCTGGGCCGGGACATCTTCATCCGGTTGATCTACGGGCTGCGGACGTCGCTCTTCATCGCGATCGCGGCGGCCCTGATCACCGCGGCGATCGGCGTCGTGCTGGGCGCGCTCGCCGGCTACCTCGGCGGCTGGCTCGACGCGGTGATCAACTGGATCACCGACCTGACCCTGGCCATGCCCTTCCTGATCATCGCGCTGGCGCTCACCCCCACCATCACGCTGCGCTTCTACGGTGAGCGGGGGCAGGTGTCGGCGGCGTTCGGGGTGGGCGTGCTGATCGCCGTCTTCGCCATCTTCGGCTGGACCAGCACGGCCCGGCTGGTGCGCGGGCAGGTGATCGCGCTGCGCGAGCGGGAGTTCGTGGAGGCGGCCAAGGCCAGCGGCGCCGGGCTGGGGCACATCATCTTCCGGCAACTGCTGCCGAACATCTGGGCGCCGATCCTGGTCTCGTTCTCCCTCGCGGTGCCGCAGTTCATCACCAGCGAGGCCGCGCTGTCGTTCATCGGCGTCGGCCTCAGCGACGAGACGCCGAGCTTCGGCCGGATGATCTACCGCAGTCTGGACTACCTCCAGACCGACCCGGCGTACGTGTTCTTCCCGGGCATCACGATCTTCGCGCTGGTGTTCGCCTTCAACCTCTTCGGCGACGCGTTGCGCGACGCGCTCGACCCGAAGTCGTCCCGGTAGGGGGAGATCATGGCGAGATTTCTGATCAAGCGGCTGTTCTCCGCCACGCTGACCCTGTTCGCGGTGAGCGTGCTGACCTTCCTGATGTTCTTCGCCCTGCCGCGCGACCCGGTGAGCAGTATCTGCTCGAAGAACTGCAACCCGGAGCGGCTGGAGCGGGTCCGCGACGACCTGGGCCTGAACGACCCGCTGATCAGCCAGTACGCCGGTTACATGAAGGGCATCGTGACCGGTCGGGACCTGGGTAGCGCCCAGGGTGGCCGGTGCGACGCGCCCTGCCTGGGCTGGTCGTACGTCACCAACGAGGCCGTCTCGGACACCATCGCCCGGGTGCTGCCGGTGACCTTGAGCATCGTGATCCCGGCGGCGATCCTGTGGCTGCTGCTGGGGGTGGGGTTGGGCATGGTCTCCGCGTTGCGGCGGGGGACCTGGCTGGACCGGGCCGCCATCGGCTTCTCGCTGACCGGCGCCTCGTTGCAGCTCTACTTCGTGGGTGCGGTGCTGCTGCTGGTGTTCGTCTACCACCTGCGGTGGCTGCCGGTGCCCAGCTACACCTCACTGTTCGACAACCCAGCGAAGTGGGCCAGTGGCCTGGTGCTGGCCTGGGTGGCGTTGGCCTTCCTCTTCTCGGCCATCTACGCCAGGTTGTCCCGCGCGCAGATGTTGGAGACGCTGTCGGAGGACTTCGTCCGAACTGCGCGGGCCAAGGGCCTGGCCAAACCCACTGTGTACGGGCGACACGCGCTGCGCGCGGCGATCACCCCGGTGGTGACGATCGCGGGGCTGGACGTGGGCGGGGCGCTGGGCGGCACGGTGATCACCGAGACGACCTTCGGCATCCAGGGGTTGGGGCGTACGGCGGTGGACGCGGTGAAGGCCGGCGACCTGCCCACCATCATGGCCACCGTGCTGATCGCGGCCGTCTTCGTGGTGCTGGCGAATGTGCTGGTGGACCTGCTCTACGCGGCCATCGACCCCCGGGTGCGGCTGCGCTGAGCCGATCCCTGCGGGTGCCCGCTGGCCTGCGGGTGGCCTCCGGCCGGCTGCTGGCGGAATTTATCGACAACTGTTACACAACTCGTAGGTTTTCTTCCTTACGATCCTCGGGACGTCGGCGGTTCTCGCCCCGACGAACCGCACGGCAGATGGCTGAAGGAGGTACTTCATGCGACCACGCGTGGCGGTTGCCGCAGGCGGCGCGATCGCTCTGGTTGTGGCACTGGGTGCGTGCTCGAAGAACACGGGCGAGGGCACCACTGTGGACACTGAGCGGAAGCAGACCGGGGTCATCGCGACCGACCCCAAGGACTCGCAGGGCCCGGCGGCCGAGGTGAGTGGCGCTACGAAGGGCGGCACCTTCACCGTCATCCGGGAGTCGCCGATCTCCCACCTCGACCCGCAGCGGACGTACTCGTTCGCCGGCCTCATGGCCAGCCCGCTCTTCGCCCGGTACCTGACCACCTGGAAGGACGACGGCAAGGGCGGTCTGGTCCTGGTGGGTGACCTGGCCGAAACGCCGGGCACCAACGTCAACAACGACTGCAAGGTCTGGGAATTCAAGATCAAGGATGGGGTGAAGTTCGAGGACGGTCGGCCGATCACCTCCAAGGAGATCGCGTACGGCATCGCCCGGTCCTTCGACCCGGACCTCTCCGGCGGCCCGACCTACATCCAGGAGTGGCTGGCCGACACCGCGCAGTTCGACACCAAGTGGGACTTCAAGAAGAACAAGACGTCGCTGCCGCCCGGCCTGAGCACGCCGGATGAGAAGACGCTGCGCTTCGAGTTCGCCAAGCCGCGCTGTGACCTGCCGTTCGCGGTCTCGCTGCCGACCACCGCGCCGCTGCCCGCCGACAAGGACACCGGCATCGACCTGGACAAGCAGCCGTTCTCGTCCGGCCCGTACAAGGTCGCCAAGAACCAGGTCGGCGTACAACTCACCCTGGACCGCAACCCCAACTGGGACCCGACCACCGATCCGGTGCGGCACCAGTACCCCGACCAGTTCGTCTGGACCTTCGGGCCGACCGCCGACGCCGCCAACAACCGGGTGATCGCCGACAACGGCACCGACCAGAGCGCCCTCGCCTTCAACACCGTGCCCGCCTCGCTGGTCGCCAAGGTGGCCGGGGACGCCACGCTCAAGTCGCGCAGCATCCTCTCCCCGACCCCGAGCGCCAACCAGCTGGTCATCAACAACCAGCGGGTCACCGACCTCAAGGTCCGGCAGGCGCTCAACTACGCCATCGACCGCGAGGGCATGATCAAGGCGCTCGGCGGCCAGAACGTCGCCGCGCCGCTGACCACCCTGATGCCGCCGGCCACGATCGGCTACAAGGCGTACGAGGCGTACCCGGCGGGTGCCAACGGCAACGTCGACAAGGCCAAGGAACTGCTCGGCGGGAAGACTCCTGAGCTGGTCCTCGGCGTCGCCGACAACTCCACCGAGCAGCAGCAGGGCGCCCAACTCAAGGCGAACCTGGAGCGGGCCGGCTTCAAGATCACGCTCCGGAACATCTCCGACGACGCCAAGCTCGACGAGATCAAGAAGAAGGACAACCCCTGGGACCTGTACATCGGTAACTGGGCGGCCGACTGGCCCAGCGGGGCGTCGATCCTGCCGGTGCTCTACGACGGCCGCACCATCAAGGCCGAGGGCAACAGCAACCAGTCCTACTTCAACGACCCGGCGATCAACGCCGAGATGGACCGCATCCTGGCGCTCGCCCCGGCCGACCAGGGCCCGGAGTGGGCCAAGCTCGACGAGCGGATCATGAAGGAGTACGCGCCGGTGGTGCCGCTCTACGTCGACGTGGCCTACAACGTGCACGGGTCCAAGGCGGGCGGGATCTTCATCTCCAGCGTCTTCGGCTACGCGTCCTTCGTGAACGCGCACGTCAAGCCGTAAGACCTCTCGGACAGGCCCCTGGTCGACAGCGTCGTCGGCCAGGGGCCCTTGCCGTTTCCGCGCATGATGTCCGGGATGGGATCCGGAGGGGGCGGGACATGATCCACGGGACTCGCGACGAGATGCTGGGTCGACTGTCTGAGGCGGTCGGATCGGTCACCGTCGCCCACCCGACGCGGGTAGCCATCGACGGACCGCCGGCCGCTGGCAAGACCACTCTCGCGGACGAGTTGGCCGCCGTCCTACGCGACCAGGGCCGCGACGTCATCCGTGCGACGATCGATGACTTCCTCTTCCCTCGGGCGCGACGCTATCCGCGCGGCGAGTACTCGGCTGAAGGCTGCTACCACGACACCCACGACTACCAAACACTGAATCGGATTCTGCTCGATCCGCTCGGCCCGGGCGGAGATCGACGCTTCCAACCCGCGGTGTACGACCGCGCCACGGACACGGTGCTGTCCCCGCCGGTCACGACCGCCCCCATCGACGCCGTGCTGCTCTTCGACGGCGTCTTCCTTCTGCGCCCGGACCTGGTTGACCGGTGGGACCTGCGCATCTTCGTGTCGACGGCACTGGAGAAGACCGTGGACCGTGCCGTGATCCGAGAGCGCCGGGTGTCATCTCGGGCCGAGATCGAACGGCGCTGGCGCGAGCGTTACCTCCCCTCCCAGCAGCTCTATTTCGCTACCGCCCACCCGACCCGGCTCGCCGACATCGTCGTGCACAACGACCAGCCCCAGCAGCCGGCCTGGGAGCGCCGAACGCGATGACCGCATGCAATTCCGCAGCGCCCGGCAAACGCGGCTGATCACTCGTGGGCGCTGAGGTCAGCACGCGTCGGCCGCTCGGCTGTTGACCCCGCCGAATCAGTCTGTTTGGATGCCTCCGCGATTACCTTGAGAACCCCTCAAAAAAACGGGAGATAGTGATGTCCTTCGGTGCCGCCGTCAAGTCGGTCCTCAGCAAGTACGTCGGCTTCACGGGCCGGGCCCGCCGGTCCGAGTACTGGTGGTTCTTTCTGTTCACCATCCTGGTCAGTATCGTCACCGCCGTCCTGGACAGCGCGCTGGGACTGAACTACATGGACGGTTCGTCGAGCGGTCCCATCGGAACCATCGTCTCGCTGGCGCTGCTGCTGCCCGGGCTGGCCGTCGCGGTGCGACGCCTGCACGACACCGACCGGTCGGGGTGGTGGCTGCTCATCGCCCTGGTGCCGATCGTGGGCGCCATCGTCCTGATCGTGTTCTTCGTGATGGACGGCACGCCCGGAGCGAACCGTTTCGGCGCCAGCCCCAAGGACTGACCGCCGTCGGTCACCTCCGGCGGGACGTGTGCTATGTCGAGCGGTATACCGCAGAGGCATATTTACACCTCTGCGGTATACCGCTCATCGGCACATCGGCAGGCCGGGCTAGCCACAGCGCACGCTGAAGCGAGAGGTCCTGGTCGCGCGGCAGGCTCGCCGTGGATCAGGGGACGAGCACCACGCCGCCGCGTACGCCGCCCTGGGCCAGCCGCTCGTGGGCGGCCGCCGCGTCGGCGAAGGGGTACACGCCGGCCACCCGGAGCGGGATGTCGCCGGTGGTGACGAGTTTGACCAACTCACCCAGTCGGGATCCGTTCGGTTCCACCTCCAGCGCGAAGGTCCGGATCCCCCGCACCGGCTCCGGGCGAAGCGGAGGTGACGCGGCCACGTAGCCGCTGCCGTCCCGGATGAGGTCCAGCAGCGACGCGCCGATCACCGCCAGGTCGATGACCGCGTCGAACGTCCCCGTGGGATCGTCGGCGCGCGACAGGAACGCCGCGCCCAGCGACTCGACGAACTCGCGGTCGTCGGCCCCGGCGAGTCCCGTGGCGTGCAGGCCGGTCGCCCGGGCCAGTGCCAGGACGAACCCGCCGACCTGCCCGGCGGCGCCGGTGACGAGCACTGTCGAGCCCGCCGGGAGCGCGAGCAGGTCGAGGGCCTGGGCGGCGGCGAGGCCGTTGGTCGGCAGGGTCGCCGCCTCGGTGGCCGGGACACCGGCGGGTGCGGAGGTCAGCCAGGCGGCGTCGAGGACCACGTACTCGGCGTGGGCGCCGGCCGTGGTTTGCAGCCACGGCGAGAAGCCGATGACCTCGTCGCCGATGGTGAACTCCTCGACCGACGGGCCGACCGCGTCGACGCTGCCGGCAACGTCCCAGCCGGGCGTGTACGGCAGGCCGGTCGGCAACGGGGCCGGGAATCGTCCGGAGCGGACCATCAGATCGACCGGATGGACAACTGACGCCGCGACCCGCACCCGCACCTGACCCGCACCGGGCTCGGGCACCGGCACCTCGGCCACCTGCAGGACCTCGGGCCCTCCGAACTGTGCATAGCTGACTGCGCGCATCGTCGTTTCCTTCGTCCGTGGTGTTTCGTGATCACCAAAACCGTACGAATTACTGGCACTGTCAGTAAGTAGGTACCTTGAAGTGCCTAAGGCACCGGAGGGGGAATTGATGGCGACGACAACTGCGGCGCAACGCCGCGACCAGGCCAAACGCGAGTACGACGCGTTCCTGGAACAGTGCCCGACCCGTGAGCTGCTGAGCAGGCTCACCGACAAGTGGGTCGCCCTGGTGATCCCAGCGCTCGTCGACGGCCCGCAGCGGCACGGCGAGCTCGCCCGGCGCGTCGCCGGCGTCAGCCAGAAGATGCTCACCCAGACCCTGCGCACGCTGGAGCGCGACGGCCTGGTCACCCGCACGGTCACCGCCTCGGTGCCGGTCCGCGTCGACTACGAGCTCACCCCGCTCGGCCATGAACTGTTCCCGGTCATGGTCGCGATCAAGAGCTGGGCGGAGACGCACATGGACCGTGTCTTCGAAGCCCGGACCCAGTACGACGCACGCCCCTGAAGGGCATACGACGCCGACCGCGGAGACTGGCGCAACGTGCCGCCGAGAGCTCGCCAGATTGTCGCTGGCGGAGGCTAGGGTCCGCGTCGTGGACGACACCTCGGCGGCTCGGCAGACCGCCCACGCCTACGTTGACCTTCTGGAGCGCCGCGACTGGGCCGGGTTGGCCGCCCTGCTCGCCGATGATCTGGTCTACGAGATGCCGCAGACTCGGGAGCGCATTCGCGGCAAGGACGCGTTCCTGCAGTTCAACACCGAGTATCCCGGCGATTGGCACCTCCGGCCGCGACGGGTGATCGCCGATGGCCGCCTGGCTGCGCTGTGGCTCGACGTTCGCGTCGGTGACGAGCAGCAGGACGCGTGCGTCTGGCTGGAGCTGTCCGGGCCTGGGCTGATCAACAAGATCATCGACTACTGGCCCGACCCGTACGATCCGCCGCGGGGCCGGGAACACCTCGTGGAGCGTTGGTGACCGTCAGCTTGCCGCAGCGGGCCAGGTGCTGGGGGGCATGAGGGTTCACCCCCGATGTGAGGCGGGATCGTGCAAAGAACGGGGCATCGTCACGGCTGCCCGGTCGATACGATGCGGCGGTGGGCATCAACACACTTCGCGGCCGGCCACTGGACCGTCTCGCCGACCTGCCGTGGGCCCTTTGGTTTGGTCTCCACGTGCTGCTCTATCTCGGTGTGTGGCTGGCGGGATATGTCGTTTACGCCTTGATGGATCTTCCTCCGGGCCGCGCGATCGCCGAAGACCTGCTATTGATATTTATCGGGATCGTGCTTCTCGCCCCGCTGTGGGCGCTCCTGAGTGTCGCGGCCACCGTCTGCCTGGGAGTGCTGCGTCTGATGTCGGACGTCCGCTGGTACTGGTTCCGGTTGGCGGCGATCCTGCTCTTCGCCGCGCCGTTTCCGCTGTTCGTGTTCAGCGCCTATGGTCTGCCGAAAGCTCTGCCGGTGGCAGCTGCCCAGGTGGTGACGGCACTGCTCATCGTGCAGCCCCGAAAGAGTCCAGGCGGGTGGGCAAACCGGAATCCCGCTGCGGAGGACCATCGCTGACGGCGGGCCGGGCCGGCAGCGGGGCGTCGAGCTGTTCCGGGTGCCCAGGTGCGCCGGCCTGAGTTGTCGAAGGCCGCTTACCGCAGATGAGTCCGCAGGAAGTCCAGCTCCAGGGGGAGCAGCCGCTCGGCGGTGCCGTTCGCCGCCATGTGCGTGGCCCCGGTCAACGGCAGCACGGCGTGCGGGCGACCGGTGCTCAGCAGGGCCGCCGACAGCCGGAGCGTGTGCGCGGCCACCACGTTGTCGTCGGCCATCCCGTGCACCAGCAGCAACGGGCGGGCCTGGTCCGGGCCGGTGACCGGCTCGGCGGCCAACTCGACGAGCGAATGGTGCGCGTAGATGTCCTGGCCGTCTTCCGGCAACCCCAGATAACGCTCGGTGTACGCGGTGTCGTACAGCGCCCAGTCGGTCACCGGCGCACCCGCGATCCCGCACCGGAACAGCTCCGGGTGGCGCAGCACCGCCAACCCGGCCAGCCACCCACCGAACGACCAACCGCGTACCCCCACCCGGCCCAGGTCCAGGTCCGGGTGCTTGCCGGCGAGCGCGGTCAGCGCGTCGATCTGGTCGGTGAGGATCACGTCGGCCACCCGGCGGTGGATCGCCTTCTCGAACGACGGGGCCACTCCCGGCGTACCCCGGTTGTCGATGGTGACCACCGCGAACCCGGCGTCGGCCCACCACTGCCGTTCCAACCACGCGGCCCGCGCCGCCACGACCTCCTGGTGTCCCGGCCCGCCGTAGATGTCCAGCAGCACCGGCAACCGTCGACCCGTCACGTGGTTGTCCGGGTAGAGCACCGCCGCCGGCAGCCGTCGATCGGTCACCCGTTCCAGCAGCGGCAGCGGAGAATACGGCGGGTTGGCGGCGAACGACCGCAGTTCGGCCAGCTCCTGCTGGCCGCGACGCACCGTCCAGCGCATTCCGGCGTGGTCCAGTGACGCGACACCGACCGCCAGCACGTCCCCGCCCACCGAGGCGGTGTACCAGCCGGAGTCGGTGGTGAGTCGACGCGCGTCCACCCCGCCGCCGATGGTGGTGCGGACCCGGAACAGGTGCCGTTCGCTCGGCTCGCCGTCGCTCGCCTCGACCAGCAGATCGGCCGGACCGCTGGCGGCCGGAATCCGACCCACCACCCGCCGGACGTACAGCGACGGTGGGGTGAGCAGGGTGCCGTCGGCGAACAGGCAACGGGCGTCGTACCCGTCGTGGGCCAGCTCTCCGCCGACCAGCACCCGGCCGTCCGGCAGGTGGGCCGGGGTGCCGGCGATCGGTTCGACCCAGCGCGGGTCGGCCAGCTCGGCGTGCACCTGCGTCTCGCCGGTGCGGGGGTCCACCGCCAACACCAGCCCGTGCTGCTGCGACCGGCGCAGCACGGTGATCAACGGGCTGCCCTCACCCCAGCTGACCCCGGTCAGGTACGGGTACGTCTCCCGGTCCCAGTGCACGTCGACCCAGCCGTCGTCCAGGTCGAGCAGGTGCAGGCTGACCTCCGCGTTCGGCCCACCGGCCCGGGGGTACGCGACGGCGGTCGGCGGGCTGGCCGGTTGGGCCGGGTCGTGCAGGTGCCAGCGTTCCAGGCGGGACTCGTCGACCCGGGCGGCGAGCACCATCCGGCCGTCCGGAGCCCACCAGTAGCCCCGGTACCTGCCGAACTCCTCAGCCGCGATGTGTTCCGCCAAACCCCAGCTCACCCCGGCGTCCTCGCCGGCCAGCAGGCTGTCGGTGCCGTCCGCCTCGATCACCCGCAGCTCGCCCCGGCGCACACCCTCGGCCGCGTCGGTCACGTACGCCAGCCGCTGCCCGGTCGGGTCCGGACGCGGGTCCAGTACCGGGCCGACGGCGGTCACCTCCACCACGTCGCCGTGCACCAGATCGGCCCGGAACAACCGTCCGGCCAGCGCGAACACCGCAACCCGACCGGCGGCGTCCAGCGCGTACGAGCCGATGCCGGCGGCGTTGAGCCGCAGCCGTTCCCGCAGCGCGCGTTCACCGGGGGAGAGGGACCTGACGTCCCCGTCCTCACCGAGCAGGGTTGCCGGATCGGCGACCAGGCGCTCCTCGGCGGTGGCCACGTCCAGCAGCCAGAGCGCGTCCGCCGGGTCCTCCGGGCCGGCGGAGCGCAGGAAGATCACCCGGGAGCCGTCCTCGGCCACGGAGACAGCGCGCGGCGCGCCGTGGCTGAACCGGCGGGTGCGGGCGGCCAGCTCCGGAAAGTCCACAGGCCAAATCGTAGAGCCGGACCGGAGGTGATGTGGCCGACCTGGGCGGACGCGTCTGCGTCGGCTGGGAGGAACCGCCGGTTAGAGTGACCGTCGTGACGATGCTGCCCGACCGCCGCCTGCTGCTGGTCCACGCGCACCCCGACGACGAGTCGATCGGCACCGGCTCGACGATGGCTCACTACGCCGCGAACGGCGCGCACGTCACGCTGGTGACCTGCACCCTCGGCGAGGAGGGCGAGGTGCACGTGCCCGCGCTGGCCCAGCTCGCCGCCGCCGAGGCCGACCAGCTCGGCGGGTACCGGATCGCCGAGCTGGCCGCCGCGTGCGCCGCCCTCGGCGTCGACGACCACCGCTTCCTCGGCGGTGCCGGCCGCTACCGCGACTCGGGGATGATGGGGCTCGCGACCAACGAGCACCCCCGCGCGTTCTGGCAGGCCGACCTCGACGAGGCCGCCGGGCACCTGGTCGAGATCATGCGGGAGGTACGCCCGCAGGTGCTGGTCACGTACGACCCGAACGGCTTCTACGGCCACCCCGACCACATCCAGGCGCACCGGGTGGCGATGCGCGCCGTCGAGTTGGCCGCCGCCGAGGGCTGCGCCCCACTCAAGGTCTACTGGACGGCGATGCCGCTGAGCGTGTTGGAGGCCGGGATGGCGCAGTTCGCGGAATCCGCGGACAACCCGTTCGGCGGCATCGAGGACATCGCTGACCTGCCCTTCGGCACCCCGGACGCCGAGATCGCCGCCCGGGTCGACGGCACCGACCAGCACACCGCCAAGGAAGCCGCGATGCGGGCGCACGCCACCCAGATCCCGGCCAACTCCTGGCTCTACTCGATCGCCGGCAACTTCGGCGGCGAGTTCATGGGTGTCGAGTACTTCACCCTCGCCGTCGGCGAGAAGGGCCCGGGCGCCGGGCCGTACGGCTGGGAGGACGACCTCTTCGCCGGGCTGCCCGAGGAGACCGCCCCGGGCCGGTCTCCGGTCGCGGCGGCCGGTCTCCGGTGACCTCGCCCGCCGCGCCGATGACGGTCGTGGACGACCAGGCCGCCCCGCCCCCGGCGGGGCCGCCGCCGAGGGTGCTCGACCTCGGTCTGCGGGTGGCCGGCGCGATCGTCGTGGTGGTCGCCGGGGTGGTGACCGGGGTGCTGGAGCTGCTGCTCGCCACGGTCCGCGTCGGCGGATACCTGGTCGGCGTCTCGGCGCTCCTCGCCGTCGGCGCCAACATCGTGCTGAGCTGGTTCGCGTACGAGGCGGTCGGCCGCAGGTGGGCGGTGGCGTTGCCGGCGGTGCCGTGGTTCGCGCTGATGGCGGTGGCCGCCGTCCGGACCAGCGAGGGCGACCTGCTGCTCGCCGGTGACAACTGGGTGGGCCTGGCCATGATCGTGGCCGGCGCGATGACCTTCGCGGTGATGGGCTTCCGGCAGATCCTCGCCCCGACCCCCAACCTCGGCGGCTGATGACGTCACCCAGGTAGGAGTGGTAGATATTCCTGCCAGAGATGGGGGCCCCGCGACGGGGCGTACGGCGGGAGGTCCGGCGATGGACAAACGGTGGCGTGACATCGGGGTGCTCGTTGCGGCGCTGTTCGCGGTGAACGTGGTCGCCCGGCTGATCATCCGGCTCGGTTTCGAGGGTGACGACACCGCCGCCGACCGGGTGTCGTTGGCGATGTTCGCGGTGATCGGGTTGATCCTGGCAGTGGTCGCCTTCCGCTGGGGCCGTCGTCGGCCGCTGGCGGACTGGGCGGCCGACATGGCCCTCGTGGTGCCGGTGGCGATGGTGTTGACCGTGTTGGTCGGGCCTCTGCTCATCGGCCACAACCCGTTCGCGGGCGGCGCGCCGACGTTCTTCGCCCAGATCTGGCTCTACCTGCTCGCCACCGTCGCCGGGTTGCTGGTCGGTTATCTGGTGCTCACCGCGCTCGGGCGTGACTACCGATCGCAGCAGCTCAAGCGGTACGCCGAGGTCAAGGCCGCCAAGCCCCGCCGAGTAGTCCGCCGCTGACCCACCCACCCGTCCTGCCGCCAGCGGCGATCGTGGAGATCTTGGAAGGAACCTGCCCCCGGAGGGGCGTTTTCCCTCCAAGATCTCGACGGGGCGGGGCGACGGGGGCGGGGCGGGGGTCAGGGCGGGGCGAGGCGGGTCAGGTACGTGTGGTGGGTGGTGAAGCCGAGCCGCTGGTAGAGCGTGACCGCCGCCGTGTTGTGCTGCTCGACCTGAAGGAACGCGTGTGTCGCGCCGGCGGAGACGCCCCAGGCGGTCAGCTCGTGGATCACCTGGCGGGCCAGCCCCTGCCGGCGGGCCACCGGGACCACCTCGATCAGGCTGAGGCCCAACCAGCGCCCCTGGCCGGTCACCGTGCCCCGGCCGACGGCCACCAGCGTGCCGTCGACGTACACGTGGGCGAAGCGGACCTGGTCCACTGCGGTGAGCACGTGCCGGGCGGCGTCCGGCAGGCCGCCCTTGCGTCCCGCGGCGATGGCCAACCATTGCTCACCTGGCGCGGTGCGCAGCTCGACGACCGCGCCGGGCGGCGCTTCCGCCGCATCCGGTGTGTCGGTGACCTCGAGATCTTCCCCCTCCCCGGGTCGTCGGGCAGGTCGACCGTCGGACGGCAGCGGGAGTGGTGCGGTCTGCACCAGTGTCGGCGGGCGTGCGGTCCAGCCGCGGGCGTCCAGTTCGGTGCCGACCGGCGCGGCGAGCGGCAGCGGCGTGTTGATCATGGCGGGTTGGCCCCGCTCGGCGTACCAGCGCTCGACCGCGTCCACCGCGGCCGGCAGCGGGCGGTCCGGGTCGCCGATCGGCAGCGCCGAGTTGGCCCGCCCGGTCCAACCGTCCGCCGACCGGAGCAGCCAGTCACCGAGCCGGTCCCGCGTCGGCGCCGGCCAGGCCTCGTCGGCGGCCCGCTCCAGCGCCACCACCGCCGCCGCGGTCGGCCGACGCGTCGGTGGCACCCGCTTGGCGCGGTGGACCTGCGCCACCGGAACCCGTAGTGGCCCCTTCGCCGTGGCCAGGGTGAGATGAGTCTCGCTCAGCTCCACCAGCTCGCCGAGGGCATCGGAAAAGAGTGGGCGGCCCTCGCGAATCCCCACAATCCGGCGGACCACGATCCGGTGTCCCACATCCTGCTGTCGGAGCACGATCGACCCCCTCCCCGGCGAGATACTAGGCTCTTACCGTCGCGGGAGATCGCGACGTGTCTTGCGGAGGAGAAGACCGGTGACCTACATCATCGCCGAGCCGTGCGTGGATGTGCTCGACAAGGCATGCATCGAGGAGTGCCCGGTCGACTGCATTTACGAGGGCAACCGGATGCTCTACATCCACCCCGACGAGTGCGTCGACTGTGGTGCCTGTGAGCCCGTCTGCCCCGTGGAGGCGATCTTCTACGAGGACGACGTCCCGGAGCAGTGGAAGGACTACACCGGCGCCAACTACGAGTTCTTCGAGGAGTTGGGCTCGCCCGGTGGCGCCTCGAAGATCGGCAAGGTGGAGAAGGACGCCACCTTCGTCGCCGCGCAGCCGCCGCGCGGCGAGGGCCACTGAACCGGCCCGCGCCGGTCTCGTCGCGGCTGCCCGAGTTCACCTGGGACACCCTGGATGCCGCGGCCACCCTGGCCGCGGCGCATCCGGAGGGTCTGATCAACCTCTCCATGGGTACGCCGGTCGACCCGGTGCCCGAGGTGATCCGCCGAGCCTTGGCTGACGCGTCCGACGCTCCCGGCTACCCGCTGACCGCTGGCACCCCGGCATTGCGGGCCGCCATCGCGGCGTGGGTGTCCCGGGCCTGCGGCGCAGGGGTCGACGGTCTCGGAGTGCTGCCGACGATCGGCTCGAAGGAGTTGGTCGCTTGGCTGCCCACCCTGCTCGGCATCGGTCCGGGTGACGTGGTGGTGGTGCCGTCGATCGCGTACCCCACGTACGAGGACGGTGCCCGGTTGGCCGGCGCCACCGTCGTCCGTACCGACTCGCTCACCTCGGTCGGGCCGACCTCGCGGGTCCGGTTGGTCTGGGTCAACTCGCCCGGCAACCCGACCGGCCGGGTGCTGCCCGCAGCGCACCTGAAGAAGGTCGTCGACTGGGCCCGGGAACGCGGCGCGGTGGTCGCCAGCGACGAGTGCTACCTGCCGCTGGGCTGGTCGGCCGACCCGGTCTCCGTGCTGTCTCCGCAGGTCAGCGGCGGCAGTTACGCCGGGGTGCTCGCCCTGCACTCGCTGTCCAAGCGGTCCAACCTGGCCGGCTACCGGGCCGGGTTCGTCGCCGGTGACCCGGTGCTCGTCGCCGAGCTGCTCAAGGTGCGCAAGCACGCGGGCATGATCGTGCCCGCGCCCGTGCAGGCGGCGATGGTGGCCGCGCTGGACGACGAGCGACACGCCGAGGAGCAGCGGGAGCGCTACCGGGCCCGGCGTGAGGTGCTCCGGGCCGCGTTCACCGGTGCCGGGTTCACCGTCGAGCACTCCGAGGCGGGTCTCTACCTGTGGCTCACCAGAGGTGAGGACTGCTGGGAGACCGTCGACTGGCTGGCCCGTCGGGGCATCCTGGTCGCCGCCGGAGTCTTCTACGGCCCCACCGCCGGGCAGTACGTCCGGGTCGCGCTGACCGAGTCCGACGAGCACGTCGCGGCGGTCGCCGGCCGGCTGCGGGCCTGACCCCCGGGCGTCCGGCGATGACCGACGGCACGACCGGGCGGTACGCGGGGGTGCGCGCGGCCGTGATCGGCACCGGCCTGATCGGCGGCTCCGTGCTGCTGCGCCTGGCCGAGGCCGGCCTGGACGTCGCCGGATGGGATCCGGACCCGGTGACCCGTGAGCGGGCCCAGCAGCGGGGAGTGGTTGCCCCGGCCACGATCGAGCAGGCCGTGGCCGGTCGGGACGTGGTCTTCCTCTGCGGTCCGCTGCCCACTCTTGCGCACACCCTGGCCCGGGTGGCCGAGCTGACCGCGCCCGGCTGCGTGCTCACCGACGTGGGCAGCACCAAGGTCGAGGTGGCCGAGGCGGCCGATCGACTGGGGCTCACCGACCGGTTCGTTCCCGGGCACCCGATGGCCGGCGCGGAGTCCGCCGGCCTGACCGCCGCCTCGCCGACCCTGCTGACCGGCGCCGCCTGGGTGCTCTGCCCGACGCCGGGCACCGCGACGGACGCCTTCCGCTGGCTGACCGGGCTGCTGGTGGAGCTGTTCGCCGCTCGTGTCGTGCCGATGTCGGCGCCGACACACGACTCGGCGGCAGCGCTCGCCTCGCACGTGCCGCACCTGCTGGCCGGCGCGTTGGCCGGGGCGACGCAGCGGGCACCGCTGCGCGACGCGGTGCTGACGTTGGCCGCGGGCAGTTTCTCCGACGGCACCCGCGTCGCCGGCACACCGGCCGAGCGGACCGCGAACATGCTGCTCGGCAACCGCGACCGGGTGCTGCACGAGCTGGCCGAGGTCCGCGCCTTCCTGGACGGGCTGGCTGCCGCCCTGCGGTCCGACGACGCCGCTGCGCTCGTCGCCCGGTACGCGGAGGCCAGGGCTGCCCGGTCCGCGTTGTCAGGCCGGCGGTTCACCGGTCAGACCCGGGAGTTCGCGGTCGGCGGCGACCGGGACGCCGAGGTGGCCTGGCTGCGCGGGCTGGGGGACGTCGGCGGGCATCTGACCGGGTGTCAGGTCGACTCCGGGGCGGTCTCCTACACCGCGTGGCTGCCGGTGGCTGACTAGTCTGAGGGTATGGCGACGGACAGTCCGGTGGTGCAGGTGCGTGGCGAGGCGTACCGGGAAGTGCCGCCCGAGCTGGCCCGGTTCGCGGTCACCGCGACAGCGCGCGACCGGGACCGGGAGGCGACGCTGACCCGGCTGGCCGAGCGGGCCGCCGCCGTCCGGGTGCTGCTCGACGGTTCCGGGCCCACGGTGGCTCGGCGGGAGACCGGCGACCTGCGGGTGCGGCCGGAGACCCGACGTTCGGGTGAGCGGGTGGTCGCCTGGCACGGCAGCGTGACCACCACCGTCACCGTCACCGACTTCACCGCCCTCGGCGAGCTGATGCTCCGGTTGGCCGACCAGGACCAGGTCGAGGTGGCCGGGCCCTGGTGGGAGCTCCGCCCGGACAGCCCCGCGCACCGCGAGGCCCGACACGCCGCGATCGGCGACGCGCTGCTGCGGGCCCGGGAGTACGCGGAGGCGCTCGGCGCCCGGGTCACCGCACTGATCGAGTTGGCCGATGCCGGCCCGGCGGACCGACCGATGTTCGCTCGTGCGGCGTTCGCCGGGGGTGGCGCGGGTGGTGGTGCGCCGGAGCTTGAGCTGGATCCGCAGCCGCAGACCGTGCAGGCGGCGGTGCAGGCGCGGTTCACGATCAGCGCCCCGGTCCTCGACTGATGCCGCCGGCCCAGGTGCTGTCCGTCGACGAGCTGGTGGAACGGGCACTGGTGCTGGCCGAGGCCGGGCCGCGGCAACTGCTCGGCATCGCCGGTGCGCCGGGCGCCGGGAAGTCCACGCTGGCCGAGTTGATCGTCGCGAAGGTCGGGCCGACCGCCCGGCTGGTGCCGATGGACGGTTTCCACCTGGCGCAGTCGCAGCTGGTCCGCCTGGGCCGCGCCGAACGCAAGGGCGCGGCGGACACCTTCGACGCCAACGGTTACGTCTCGATGCTGCGCCGGTTGCACCGCCTGGAACCGACCTCGGTCTACGCGCCGGAGTTCCGGCGGGAGCTGGAGGAGCCGGTGGCGGGGGCGATCGAGGTGCAGCCGTCGGTACGACTGGTGGTGACCGAGGGCAACTATCTGCTGTTGCCGGACGACCCGTGGCGGGAGATCCTGCCGCTGCTGCACGAGTCGTGGTTCCTGGACCTGGACGCGGAGATCCGCCACCGGCGGCTGACCGCACGGCACGAGGCGTTCGGGCGGTCGCCGGAGCAGGCCCGTGAGTGGGCGCTGGGCAGTGACGAGGCCAATGCGGCTCTGATCACCCCCACCGCCGAGCGGGCCGACCTGGTGGTCCGCCTCCCCGAGCCGCCGGCGGCCTGACCGGCCCGTCGGGGGCGACGAGCATCAGTCCAACTCTCGGACCGCCCGGGCGGGGTTGCCGACGGCGACCACGTTGGCCGGCAGGTCCCGGGTGACCACCGCGCCGGCACCGACCACGGTGTTCGCACCGATCGTCACGCCGGCGAGCACGATGGCACCGCCGCCGAGCCACACGTTGTCCCCGATGGTGATCGGCTTGGCGGCCTCCCACTTGTCGCGACGCGGGCCGGGCTCCACCGGATGTGTGGGGGTCAGGAGCTGGACGTTCGGTCCGATCTGGACGTCCGCACCGATGATGATCGGCGCGACGTCGAGGAAGACGGCGTGGTAGTTGACGAAGCTGCGCGGTCCGATCCGGATCTGCCAGCCGTAGTCGCAGTAGAACGGTGGGCGGACCCACGTGCCCTCGCCCAGGTCGCCGAGGAGGTCGCGGAGCGCTTCGAGGCGTGCCTGTGGGTCGGTTGCGGCACTGGTGTTGAAGCGTTCCATCAGCAGGGCGGCGTGGTCCAGGTCGGCGATGATCTCGGGATCGTCAGCGAGGTACGGCTCGCCGGCGAGCATTCGGTCCTTCATGGAGCTCATCCGGTCGATGATGCCTGCCAACCCTCTCGTGGGTTGGCAGGTCCGTCATATTTTCGACCCCTTTTATGCATACCGGGTATGTAATACTGGCTTCGGTCTATGGAACCCGTCATCGGTATCGACGCTCCACCGAGGAGGATCCGTTGCATCGACGCAGAAAAATGACCACAGCCCTCACCGCGGTAGCAGCCCTCGTCCTGGGCACTCCAGCGCTCGCCGTGGCCAGCCCACCCACCAGCACCGCACCCGACGTCACCCCGCGTGCCGCGGCCGGCGTCTCCACCACGAAGACCGTCACCCTGCTCACCGGTGACCAGGTCACCGTCACCGCGTCCGGGTCGGCCGCCGTCCGGCCCGGCCCGGGCCGGGCTCACCTGCGCTTCGTCACCACCCGTGACCGCGGTCAGGTCACCGTACTGCCGCAGGACGCCGTGCCGCTGGTCCGGTCCGGTCGGGTCGACCGCCGACTGTTCGACGTGACCGGGCTGATCGCCGCCGGTTACGACGACGCCCGGCGGGACAACCTTCCGGTGCTCGTCGCCGGCGGCGCGGGCGCTCGGCAGCGGGCCGTCGCTCCCACCGGGCTGAGCGTGACCGCGCACCTGCCCGCGATCGGCGGGGTCGCTGCCACGGCGGACAAGAAGCAGGTCGCCACGGTCTGGGCAGCGCTCACCGGCGCGAGCGCCCGGGTCGGCACGGCGGGGGGTGCCGACCGGATCTGGCTCGACGGACGCCGACACGTCACGCTGGACCACAGCGTGCCGCAGATCGGCGCGCCGGCCGCCCACCAGGCAGGCTTCACCGGTCAGGGGGTACGCGTCGCGGTGCTGGACACCGGCATCGACGCCGACCACCCCGACCTGGCGGGCCGGGTCGCCGAGTCGCACAACTTCACCGAGGCCACCGATGCCGGTGACACCGTCGGCCACGGCACCCACGTCGCCTCGATCATCGCCGGCAGCGGCGCCGCCTCGGGCGGCAAGTACCGGGGCGTCGCGCCGGACGCCACGCTGCTCAACGGCAAGGTCTGCGAGGACCTCGGCTGCACGGACTCGGCGATCCTTGCCGGCATGCAGTGGGCCGCCGTCGACCAGAACGCCGACGTGATCAACATGAGTCTGGGCGGCACCGACACGCCCGACGTCGACCCGCTGGAGGCGGCCGTCGAGTCGTTGACCGCGCAGACCGGCGCGCTCTTCGTGATCTCCTCCGGCAACGACGGAACCGACGGCTCGGTCAGCTCGCCGAGCACGGCAGAGGCCGCGCTGTCGGTGGGCGCGGTGGACCGCGACGACGCGCTGGCCGACTTCTCCAGCCGTGGTCCTCGGGTGGGCGACGGTGGGCTCAAGCCGGACATCACCGCGCCGGGGGTGGAGATCGTGGCCGCCCGCGGGGACGGCACCCTGCTCGGCGACCCGGTGGGAGACAAGTACGTCAGCATCTCCGGCACCTCGATGGCCGCGCCGCACGTGAGCGGCGCGGTGGCGCTGCTCGCCCAGCAACACAGCGGCTGGGCGGCGGCCCAGCTCAAGGCGACCCTGATGGCGTCGGCGAAGCCGCACCCGGAGCAGACCTCCTTCCAGCAGGGTGCCGGCCGGGTCGACGTGGCCCGGGCGATCACCCAGCGGGTGGTCAGCGACCCGGTCAGCGTCGCCTTCGGGCAGCCGGCGTGGCCACACGACGACGACACCCCGATCACCCGGGAGGTCGACTGGCGTAACGACGGGCCGGACCCGATCACCCTGGACCTCAGCCTCGAGGTGACCGGGCCGGACGGCCAGCCGGCACCGGCCGGCCTGTTCACCCTGGCGGCAGCCCAGGTCACGGTGCCGGCCGGCGGCACCGCCGGCACCACTGTCACCGCGGACACCCGGCTCGGCACCGACGGCTACTGGACCGGACGGATCGTGGCCCGCTCCGGGGAGACCGTCGCGGTCACGCCGGTGGCGGTCCACCGGGAGGCGGAGAGTTACCAGGTCACGGTGCGCCACCTGGATTCCACGGGAGCACCCGCGACCGACCACATCACCACGTTGATCGACCTGGACACCTTCAGGTCCTACGACCTGTACGACCCGGACGGCACCGTCGACGTCCGGTTGCCCAAGGGCCGCTACGGGCTCGTCAGCATTCTCTTCTTCGAGGACGGAGCCACCCAGTTCGCCCAACCGGAGCTGGTCGTGGACGCCGACACCGCGCTGACAGTCGACAACCGGAAGGCCCGGCCGGTGCGTACGGCAGTCCCGGAGCCCTCGGCTGTGCCGGCGCTCGTGGACATCGGGGCGCTGTTCCTGGAGGGCGACGACGCCTTCGGGTTCGGCCTGCTCTCGTTCGACTTCACCGGGTTGGCCACCGGGCACCTCGGCCGGGCGGTGTCCGGTAAGCGGTTCGTCTCGACGATCAGCAGTCAGTGGGCGACAGCGGAGCTGGACAACAGCCCCTACCTGTACGCGCTCGCCGAGACGATTCCCGGCCGGATGCCGACCGGCTTCGACAAGACCTACCGGAGCAGGGACCTGGCGAGGGTCACGCAGCGGTTCCGGGGCGGCTATCCGGGCCTGGTCGCCGAGCGGGTGGTGTTCCCACATCTCGAACCCGACCTGGGTGGCTGGGCGGTCGGCCTGCCCACCACAGTGCCGGGGCAGCGGGTCGAGCACTACAACACCAACGGAGTGCGGTGGTCCTCGGAACTGATGTTCGGGGTCGTCACCGAGGAGGGATGGCTCGACCTGAAGGTGGATCTGACCTCCGACACGCGGGCGTACCGGCCCGGGCGGCACACCCGGGAGAGCTGGAACAGCGCGCCGTACGGGCCGTCCTTCCCGACGCCGCGCTGGCCCGGTCAGAGCGTCAGTCGACTCGGTGACGAGATCCAGGTGGGAGTCCCTCTGCACAGCGACGCCGAGGGGCACGCGGGATTCTCGTTCGCCGACGAAGGCCGGACCGCCCTCTACCGCGACGGCAAGCTGGTGGGTGAGTCGACGGAGTCGGGATTCGCACAGTTCACGGTGCCGCCCGGCAACGCCCGCTATCGGTTGGAGGTGTCGGCGAAGCGGAGTTTCACCGACCTGAGCACCGAGGTCAGCACCGCGTGGACGTTCCGTTCCCGGCACGTCGGCGGGGACGAATACCGTCAACTGCCGGTGTCGGCCATCCGGTTCACGCCGCCGCTGAGCGTGGACAACGCGGCTCCTGCCGGCCGGAGTCTGGTCATCCCGGTGCAGGTGCAGCGCCAGCCCGGTGCTGCCGGGTCGTGGGTGACCAAGCTGACAGTGGACGTCTCCTACGACGGCGGCAAGACCTGGCAGGCCGCCAAGGTGCGTAACGGTGGGCGCGGGTGGACGGCCACCGTCCGGCATCCCGCCGGGCCCGGTTACGCGTCCCTGCGGGCCACCGCCAAGGACGCCGCCGGCAACACGGTGACCGAACGGATCATCCAGGCGTACCGGTTGCGCTGAGGCGTACCCCCTCCGGGTCCGCGGCCGAGCGCCGCGGACCCGGCGGGGACGTCAGTCGTTGGCGTGCAGCGCGGCGTTCAGCTCGATGCCCCGGCCGGTGCGGGGCTTCGCCTCCAGCGCGCCGGTCACCGAGTTGCGCCAGAACAGCAGCCCGTCGACACCGGACAACTCGCGGGCCTTGACCACCCGGCCGTCCGGCAGGGTGACCTTCGAGCCGGCCGTGACGTAGCAGCCGGCCTCGACCACGCAGTCGTCGCCCAGCGAGATGCCGATGCCGGCGTTCGCGCCGACCAGGCTGCGCTCGCCGATGCGGACCTTGTCGGTGCCGCCGCCGGACAGGGTGCCCATGATCGACGCGCCCGCGCCCACGTCGGAGCCGTCCCCGACCACCACGCCCTGCACGATCCGCCCCTCGACCATCGAGGTGCCGAGCGTGCCGGCGTTGAAGTTGCAGAAGCCCTCGTGCATCACCGTCGTGCCGGCGGCCAGGTGCGCGCCCAGGCGGACCCGGTCGGCGTCGGCGATCCGCACACCGGAGGGGACCACGTAGTCGGTCATCCGGGGGAACTTGTCCACCCCGTACACCGACAGGTGCCGGCCCGCCGCGCGCTCGATCACCCGCAGCTCGTCCACCCGCTCCGGTGGGCACGGCCCGGCGGACGTCCAGGCCACGTTGGCCAGCTTGCCGAAGATGCCGTCCAGGTTGACCTGGTTGGGTCGCACCAGGCGGTGCGAGAGCAGGTGCAACCGGAGGTACGCGTCGGACGCGTCCTTGATCGGGTCGTCCAGCGAGCCGATCACGGTGACCACCTGCACGGTACGCAGACCGGGCAGCGACCGGTCGCCGAGGGCGGCCGGCGGCAGGTCGAGCACGTCCGCCTTGTCCTCGCCGGCGACCAGCGGCAGCTCACCCAGGCCCAGCTTGCCGGTCGGGTACCAGGTGTCGAGCACCTGCTCGTCTGCGGTGACCGTGGCCAGGCCGATGCCCCAGGCCGAATCTGCGGACGTCACTGTTACACCTCTCGGTAGCGGCCGGCTGGCCTCAGCTCACTGCTCACGCTGACAGCCCTGAAGGTACCGTGCGATTCATGGAGAACCCGCTGACCCCCGAGGTCCTCGCCGATCCGGTGCAGCTGACCCGCGCTCTGGTCGACATAGAGTCCGTGTCCCTCAACGAGAAGGCGATCGCCGACTGCGTCGAAGAGGTCCTGCGAGGCGTACCGCACCTGAGCACCCACCGGCACGGCAACACCGTGATGGCGCGCACCGACCTCGGTCGGTCGCAGCGCGTCGTGCTGGCCGGGCACCTGGACACCGTGCCGCTCAACAACAACTTCCCGTCGACAATGCGCGGCGACCTGATGTACGGCTGTGGCACCTCCGACATGAAGTCCGGCACCGCGTACGCGCTGCACCTCGCGGTGACCCTGCCCGACCCGCGCTACGACGTGACGTACTTCTTCTACGAGGCCGAGGAGATCGAGTCCCGGTACAACGGGCTGAACCTCGTCGCCCAGGCGTACCCGGAGTGGCTGGAGGCGGACTTCGCGGTGCTGCTGGAGCCGACGTACGGCATCGTCGAGGCGGGCTGCCAGGGCACCATGCGCTCGGTGGTCACGACGACCGGCGTACGCGCCCACTCGGCGCGCTCCTGGCACGGGGTGAACGCCATCCACGGCGCCGGTGAGGTGCTGCGACGGCTCCAGACGTACGAGGCGCGCCGGGTCACCATCGACGGCTGCGACTACCGCGAGGGCATGAACGCGGTGCGGATCAACGGTGGGGTCGCCGGCAACGTGGTCCCGGACCACTGTGAGATCGAGGTCAACTACCGATTCGCCCCGGATCGCACTCCCGCCGAGGCGGAGGCGCACCTGCGGGAGGTGTTCGCCGGGTTCGAGGTCAGGGTGACCGACATCGCGCCGGGCGCCGCCCCCGGGCTGGAGGCGGCTCCGGCGAAGGAGTTCCTGGCGGCCGTGGGTGCGGCCCCGATCGGCAAGCTGGGCTGGACGGACGTGGCGCGCTTCGCGGCCATGGGCATCCCCGCGCTGAACTTCGGCCCGGGCGACCCGAACCTCGCCCACCACCCCGACGAGCACGTCGAGATCAGCAAGATCCGTGACGGCGCGGCAACCCTGCACCGCTGGCTGGCCCCAGCCTGACCAGCTGCGCCCTGCCGGGGCCCCGGCTCCCGCCGGTGATCAAGAGGTTTGCGTCAGCCTGGCCCGTTGTCGGCGACGCAAACCTCTTGATCGGTTCCGGTTGGTGCGGGGGCTGCGGAGGAGAGGCTCAGGTCGCGGGTGCGGCGGCGTTCGGCCACCACGTCCCGGATCCGTCGCTGCATCTGGCGACGGATGCGGATCATCTCGCTGTTGCTGATCACGCTGTCTCCTCCCCCGAAGGCGCGCGCCGGGGCATACCCGGTATGTGAATAGTAAGACGTACGGGAGCGCCGAATAGTTGCCCTTGATCGCGAACTATTTCTCGGCGTCCCCGCCCCGCGTACCCGGCGGGTGCTGCTCCACTACGGTTGCTCCATGAGCCAGAGCAACGGGCGGGAGGCCGGTCGCGGTCCGGGACGGGAGCGGCATCGGGGCGCGGTCACCCTGCGCAGAGGGGCGATCCCGAGCAGCACCGCCGACCAGCGGTTGCTGGATTCGCGGGGGCGGGGCGACTGGAAGACCAAGGACGCCTGGCGCGCGCTGCGCATCCTCTCCGAGTTCGTCGAGGGTTTCGACACCCTCGCCGACCTGCCGCCAGCCGTGAGCGTCTTCGGCTCCGCGCGTAGCGGACCGGACAGCGCCGAGTGTCAGCTGGCCGAGCAGTTGGGCGGCGCGCTGGCCCGGGCCGGCTACGCGGTGATCACCGGAGGTGGGCCCGGTGTGATGGAGGCCGCCAACCGTGGTGCCAGCGAGGCGGGCGGGCTCTCCGTCGGGCTCGGCATCGAGCTTCCGTTCGAGCAGGGCATCAACGAGTGGGTCGATATGGCCATCGACTTCCGCTACTTCTTCGCCCGCAAGACGATGTTCGTCAAGTACGCCCAGGCGTTCGTGGTGCTGCCCGGCGGCTTCGGCACCATGGACGAACTGTTCGAGGCGCTCACCCTGGTGCAGACCGGCAAGGTCACCCGGTTTCCGGTGGTGCTGATGGGGGTCGCGTACTGGCAGGGGCTGCTGGACTGGCTACGCGACACGATGGCCGCCGACGGCAAGATCGGCCCGGTCGACCTGGAGTTGATCTGTCTCACCGACGACGTCAACGCGGCGGTCCGGCACATCGTCGAGGCGGAGGCCGCACTGTCCGCCGAGCAGGAGGCGGTCCGCGACGAGGTCGTCGCCCGTACCGGCGCGGACCAGCAGGCCGCCGCCGAGCAGGCCGCCGAGCAGCCGCGGGACAACTGATGGCAGCGATCTGCGTCTTCTGCGCCTCGTCCCGCACCCTGGACCAGCGCTGGTTGGACCTGGCCGCCGAGACCGGTGCCGAGCTGGCCCGGCGCGGGCACACGGTGGTCAGCGGTGGTGGCTGCGTCGGCATGATGGGAGCCCTGGTGGACGGCGCGCGATCGGGCGGCGGGCGCACCGTCGGGGTGATCCCACAGTCGCTGGTCGATCTGGAGGTCGCCGACCTGGCCTCGGACGAGCTGCTGGTCACCGATTCGATGGCCAGCCGCAAGACCCTGATGATCGAGAAGTCGGACGCGTTCCTCACTCTGCCCGGCGGGCTGGGCACCCTGGACGAGCTGTTCGAGGTCTGGACCACCGCGACCCTCGCCCTGCACGTCAAGCCGATGGTGCTGATCGACACCGACGGGTTCTTCCGCCCCCTGCTGGACTGGCTCGACAGCCTGGCCGACCAGAACTTCCTGAAGACCGCCGGCCGCGACCTGCTGATGGTGACCACCACCGTCCCCGAAGCCCTTGACGTCCTGGAGTCCCGCCTAACCTGAACCCCAACCCCACCCGCGCCGCCCCCTCCGCGCCGCTCCCGCCCCCGACCCCCTCCGCTCTCCCCGGTTGATCATGAAGTTAGCGGTGCCGCTGTCGGCGTGTCGCGTCGCTAACTTCATGATCGACGGAGCTGGATGGTGGGTGGGGGCTGGTGGGGTGGGGGCTGGTGGGTGGGGCTGGTGGGGTGGGGGCGGGTGGGTGTCGTACGGGTTTGATGGGATGAGCTGATGCAGGCGTACCGGTTGGTGCGGCGGTCTGGCGGGCCGGCGCGGGAGGACGACGGCGTGCCTGGCGGCAGCGCCGACGGCACCGTGCTCCCCGACCCGAGCACCCCGGCCGCCGGCGGCGTCGTCGGCAACGGGCTGGCCGACCGGGACAGCGGGGCGTCTGGCCGACGGGTCGACCCCGTGCAGGCCGAGGTGGTCGGGCACACCGACGGGCCGATGCTCGTGCTCGGCGGTCCGGGCACCGGCAAGACCAGCACCCTGGTCGAGGCCGTCGCCGCCCGGGTGGCCGAGGGGGTCGACCCCGAACGGATCCTGGTGCTGACCTTCGGCCGTCGAGGCGCCACCGCGCTGCGGCAGCGCATCGAGGCCCGGATCGCGCAGGACGGCCACCGGGTGTTGCGCGAGCCGCTGGTGCGCACCTTCCCGGCGTACGCCTTCGGGCTGCTCCGCCGGGCCGCCGCCGAACGAGGTGAGCCTTCGCCCCGGCTGCTCACCGGCCCCGAGCAGGATCTGATCATCCGCGAGCTGCTGGACGTGGTGGGCGAGGAGCCCGAGGACGACCCGGTCGGCTGGCCGACCGACCTGCGCCCCGCCCTGCGGACCCGGGCGTTCGCCGGTCAGCTACGCGACCTGCTGATGCGCGCCGCCGAGCGGGGCGTGGGCCCGGCCGACCTGGCCCGGCTGGGCGAGAGGCTCGGCCGCGACGACTGGCCGGCCGCCGCCCGCTTCCTGCGGGAGTACGTCGCCGTGCTCGCCCTGCGCGACGTCAGCAACCGGGGCTCCATCGCGTACGACCCGGCCGAGCTGGTCCGGGCGGCCACCGGGCTGCTGCGCGACGACGAGGAGCTGCTGGCCGCCGAGCGTCGCCGGCTCGCCCACGTGTACCTCGACGAGCTGGCCGACACCGACCCCGCCCAGATGGAGCTGCTCTCGGTCATCGCCGGTGGTGGCACGTCACTCGTCGCGTTCGCCGACCCCGACTCCTCCACGTACGCCTTCCGGGGTGCCGACCCGGCCGGGGTGACCACGTTCCCGCACCGCTTCCGCACCGCCTCCGGGGCGCCGGCCGCACAGGTGTTGCTGACCACGTCGTACCGGGCCGGGCCGGATCTGCTCGCGGCTGTCGCCCGGCTGGGCCGCCGGCTGCGTGGCCCGGCGGCGCACCGCCGGCTGCACCCGCTGCCGGACGCGCCGCCCGGGACGGTCGAGGTGCACACGTTCCGCTCCGCGACCAGCGAGGCCGCCTGGCTGGCCCACTCGCTGCGCTCCGCCCACCTGCTCGACGGCGTGCCGTGGTCGCGGATGGCGGTCCTGGTGCGGTCCACCGCGTTGCAGTTGCCCACCCTGCGCCGGGCGCTGCACGCGGCCGGCGTACCCACCGTGGTGCACGGCGAGGACCTGCCCCTGCACCTGCAACCGGCGGTCGCGCCGCTGCTCCTCCTGCTGCGCTGCGCGCTCGAACCGGACCGCCTGGACGAGGAGGCGGCTGTCGCGTTGCTGCACTCGCCGCTGGGCGGCGCCGACCCGCTGGCCGAGCGGCGGCTGCGGCAGGGCCTCCGCGCGCTCGCGCTGGCCGGCGGCGACCGCCGCCCGTCCGGGGAGCTGATCGTCGAGGCGCTGCGCGATCCGGCGGAGCTGGCCGACATCGACCGGCGTTGGGCCGAGCCGGCGCAGGCGGTGTCCGGGCTGCTGGCCTGCGCACGGGACGCCGCCGCCCGACCCGGGTCGACCGCCGAGGACGTGCTCTGGGCGGTCTGGCACGCCAGCAACCTCGCCGAGCGCTGGGCGGGCGCGATCATCCAGGGTCGGCCCGCGGCCGGTGAGGGCGACCTGGCCCGGCGGCGGCGGGCCGAGGCGGCAGACCGCGACCTGGACGCCGTGCTGGTGCTCTTCGACGCGGCGGCCCGGTTCACCGACCGACTACCCGGTGCCCGCACCGAGGTCTTCCTCGACCACGTGCTCGCCCAGGACCTGCCGGCCGACACCATCGCGCCGACCGCCGACCGGGGCGCGGCGGTACGCCTGCTCACCGCGCACGCCGCGAAGGGCCTGGAGTGGGACCTGGTCGCGGTGGCCGGCGTGCAGGAGGGCATCTGGCCGGACCTGCGACTGCGCGGCAGCCTGCTCGGCTCCGAGCGGCTGGTCGACGTGTTGGCCGGGCGGTCCGTCGACGGGGCGACCGTGGCGAACGTCGTGGGTCAGACCTCCGCGTTGCTGGACGAGGAGCGCCGACTCTTCCACGTCGCCATCAGCCGGGCCCGGCACCGGTTGCTGGTCAGCGCCGTCGCTTCGGCCGCCGTCGGCGGGGACGACCACGAGGAACAGCCGAGCCGGTTCCTGCACGAGCTGGTCCCCAGCACGCCGCCCCGACCGCCCGACGGCACCCGCCCGCCCGACGGCACCGGCCCGCCCGACGGCACCCGCCCGCCCGGCCCGACGGCACCTCCCGGCCCGGCGGCAGCGCCCGGCCCGGCGGCAGCGCCCGGTCCGCGCAGGACCGACGGCGACGGGGCTGGCAGCAACGGCGGTATGAGCGGCCACGGCGGGGCTGGCGACAACGGCGGAGCTGGCGGCAACGGCAGGGCTGGCGACGACGCGCCCGCCGATGACCTATTCAACGTCGGCGACGGCGGGGCCGGTGACGGCGGGACAGACCGCGACGGCGGGACCGGGGACGGCGAGTCGGACCGTCCCGGTGCGCTGCCGGTGACCCGTCCACCCCGGGCGCTCACCCTGCCGGCACTGGTCGCGGAACTGCGTACCGCCATCACCGACCCGGCCGCGCCGGCGGGCCGGCGACGCGCCGCGGCGGCCGAGCTGGCCCGGCTCGCCGCCGCCGGCGTGCCTGGTGCGCATCCTGACGACTGGTGGGGGTTGCGCGCGCTCTCCGACGACCGGCCGCTGGTCGACGAGGGTAAGCCGGTACGGGTCACCCCGTCGGCGATGGAGAGCGCACTGCGGTGCAGCCTGCGGTGGTTGCTGGAACGGCACGGTGGCAGCGGCCCGACCAGCACGGCGCAGGGGGTGGGCAACCTGGTTCACGCCGCCGCGATGCTCGCCGAGGATGCCAGCGCCGACCGGGGCGCCCTGCTCGACTACGTGGCTGCCCGGTTCGACGCGATCGAGCTGGCCGCCCGGTGGATGGCCGGGCCGGAGCGCGAGCGCGCCGAGGCGATGGTCGACAAGCTGCTGCGCTGGTTGGCCACCAACCCGCGGCGGCTGCTCGCCATCGAGCACGAGTTCGCCGTCCGCCTGGACGATCCGAACCGGCCCGTCGACCTGGCCGGTCGGGTCGACCGGTTGGAGGTCGACGAGGCCGGGCGGCTCGTGGTGATCGACCTGAAGACCGGCAAGTCCACCGCCGTCACCGGCGCCGAGTTGGCCGAACACCCGCAGCTCGGCGCCTACCAGGCGGCGGTGGAGGCGGGGGCGTTCGCCGAGTTCGGCGACGAGTCCGGGGGCGCCGCGCTGGTGCAGCTCGGCACCTCCGCCAAGGACGCCCGGGAGCAGAACCAGCCGGCAGCCGGCGAAGGACCGGCGGCCGGCTGGGCGACGGCACTGGTCCGGCGCACCGCCGATACGATGGCAGCCGCCACGTTCGCCGCGGTGGCCAACTCGAAGTGCCGGGTCTGCCCGGTGCGGACCAGTTGCCCGGTCTCCGGGCAGGGACGCCAGGTGGTCGAGCCGCCGACCGTCCGTCCTTCGGAGAACCCGTGAGGGCAAGGAGTGAGCCGGTGTCGCGAGCCCCGCAGTCCCGAACTGAGATGACACAGTGACCCAGCCCACCCTGTTCGGCGCGGGCCCCGCGCCGACGCCGCGGTTGGCGGACTCCGGCCCCCGGTACACGCCGACGGAACTGGCCAAGCTGCTGCGGTTGCCGGCGCCCACCCGGGAGCAGGCCGCGATCATCGCCGCCCCGGTGGAGCCGTTGCTGGTGGTCGCGGGCGCCGGGTCGGGTAAGACCGAGACGATGGCCGCGCGGGTGGTCTGGTTGGTGGCCAACTCGTACGTGCGTCCGGAGCAGATCCTCGGGCTGACCTTCACCCGGAAGGCGGCTGGCGAACTGGCCCACCGGGTCCGTACCCGCCTCGACCAACTGATCCGCAGAGTCGGTCGGCAGGGCCGGGATCCGTTGGACGATCCGCTCGCCGGCGAGCCCACCGTCTCCACGTACCACTCGTACGCGGGACGGATCGTCACCGAGCACGGGCTACGGGCCGGTTACGAGCCGTCCACCCGACTGCTCACCGAGGCCTCCCGTTGGCAGTTGGTCGACCTGCTGGTGCGCAACTACGACGGCGACATGTCCGAGGTGGACCGGATGCCGAGCACCATCACCGACGCGGTGCTGGCGCTCGCCGGCGAGCTGGACGAGCACCTGGTGGCACCGGACCAGCTGGCGGCCTGGACAGGTCGGTTCTTCGCCGAGGTGCAGTCCCGGCCGGGCCGGGTGTACGCCGACGTGCGCAAGGCGCTCGCCCTGCAACAGACCCGGCTGCGCCTGCTGCCGCTGGTGCGGGCGTACGCCCGGCGCAAGGAGGACTTCGAGGCGATGGACTTCGCCGACCAGCTCGCGCGGGCGGCCCGGGTGGCCCGGGACCACCCGGCGGTCGGTCAGATCGAGCGGGACCGGTTCCGGGTGGTGCTGCTCGACGAGTACCAGGACACCAGCCACGCCCAGGTGGTGCTGCTCAACGCGCTGTTCGGCGGCGGGCACCCGGTGACCGCGGTCGGCGATCCGTGCCAGTCCATCTACGGCTGGCGGGGGGCCAGCGCCGGCACCCTGGACCGGTTCCCCGCCGAGTTCGCCCGCGCCGACGGTCGACCCGCCCAGGCGCTCGGCCTCACCACGAGTTGGCGCAACCGCCCCGAGATCCTCCGGGTGGCGAACGCGCTGTCCACTCCGCTGCGCGCGGCGGGCGCCCGGGTGCCGGAGCTGCGCTCCGCGTTGAGCGTCCGGGAGCCGATCCCGCACCGCAGCCCCGGCGGTGCGGCCGGCGGCACCGTGCACTGCGCGATGCTGTCGACGTACGCCGACGAGGCGGACTGGATCGCGGACAGCGTGGTCGCCGCGTGGCGTGGGGCCGCCCGGATGCCGGGCGCGGCTCCCGAGCACATCCCGGTGGCGCAGCGCCCGACGACGGCCGTGCTGGTCCGGGTACGCAGCCAGATACCGGCGATCGAGTCGGCGCTGCGCGAGCGCGGTCTTCCGGTGGAGGTGGTCGGGCTGGGCGGCCTGCTGGACACTCCCGAGGTCCGCGACGTGGTCTGCACGCTGCGGGTGCTGGCCGACCCGACCGACGGTGCCGCGCTGTTGCGGTTGCTCACCGGCGCCCGTTGGCGGATCGGGCCACGGGACCTGGTGGCGCTGCACCGGCGGGCTCGGGCCATCGCGAACGCCCGACGGCAGGTGGCCGCCGACGAGGCGTCGGACATCAGCCCCGACCTGCTGGACGAGGCGACCCTGGTGGAGGCACTGGCCGATCTCGGCCCGGCGCAGGCGTACTCGGCGGAGGGTTTCGCGCGGCTGCGCGCGTACGGGCTGGAGTTGGCCCTGCTGCGCTACCGGCTGGACCAGGCCCTGCCGGACCTGATCGCGGACATCGAGCGGACCATCGGCCTGGACGTGGAGGTCGCGGTGCGGGCCGGCCGGGACGGTGCCGGCGACGCGGGCCTGGCCCGGGGCCATCTGGACGCGCTGGGGGATGTGGCGGCCCGCTTCAGCGGGGAGACCCCGGGTGCCACGCTCTCCGGCTTCCTGTCCTACCTGGCCGCTGCCGAGGACGAGGAGCGCGGTCTGGCACCGGGCGAGGTCGAGGTGGTGGAGGGCGCGGTGCAGGTGGTCACCGCACACGCCGCCAAGGGCCTGGAGTGGGACGTTGTGGCGGTGGCCGGGCTGAGCCGTGGGCTGTGGCCGGGCCCGGTCCGCAACTCCGACCACTGGCTGGGTGGGCTGGGCGTGCTGCCGTTCCCGTTGCGCGGTGACGCGGACGGGTTGCCCGAACTGGCGCTCGACGAGGCGGCCGACCAGCGGGCTGTCGCCCGAGCGGTGAACGACTTCACCGACGCGTGGCGGGCCCACGACGAGCGGGAGGAGCGCCGGCTGACGTACGTGGCGGTCACCCGGCCGCGCCGGTTGCTGCTCTGCTCCGGCTACTGGTGGGGGGAGGGCACCAAGCGGCCGCGGGGTCCGTCGGTGTTCCTCCGCGAGGTGTACGACGCGTGCCTCGACGGCGGGCCGGGGCACCTGATCGACGCGTGGGCGCCGGAGCCGACCCCGGATGCGACGAACCCCACGGCCGAGGTGGTGCTCCGCGCGGAGTGGCCGGCCGACCCGCTGGGTGGCCGCCGGCCGGCACTGGCGGAGGCGGCTGGGTTGGTGCGCCGCCTGATGACCGACGGCCCGGGCGCGGTGCCTGCCGGGCCGGCCGGGGCGGTGCCCGCCGGGCCGGTCGGGGCGGTGCCTGCCGGGCCGGTCGGGGCGGTGCAGGCCGGGCTGCCGGCGTCGGTCGAGCAGGAAGCAGCGCCGGAGGTGGACCCGGAGGTGGCGCGCTGGCAGCGCGAGGCGGATCTGCTGCTGGCCGAACGGGCTGAGCTGACCAGACTCTCCGGTGCCGTCGAGGTGGCCCTGCCCGGGCAGTTGAGCGTCACCCAGCTGGTGGCGTTGCGGCGTGACCCGGCAGGGCTGGCCCGTACGCTGCGCCGTCCGGTGCCGAGCGAGCCCAACCCGTACGCCCGTCGAGGCACCGCCTTCCACGCCTGGTTGGAGCAGCGTTTCGGCGCTGACCGGCTGCTGGATCTGGACGAGTTGCCCGGTGCGGCCGACGCGGATGCCGCGCCCGACGAGGCACTGGTCGAGCTGCAGGAGCGGTTCCTGGCCAGCGAGTGGGCCGAGCGGTCGCCGGTGGAGGTGGAGGTGCCGTTCGCCACGGTGATCGCCGGGGTCGTGGTGCGGGGGCGGATGGACGCGGTCTTCGCCCGGCCGGGTGGGCGGTTCGACGTGGTCGACTGGAAGACCGGTGCACAACCGACGGGGCCGGCGGCGGAGGTGGCCGCCGTGCAGTTGGCCGTGTACCGGTTGGCCTGGGCGGAGTTGGCCGGGGTGCCGGTCGACCGGGTGGGCGCCGCCTTCCACTACGTCCGGCACGGGGTGACGGTCCGGCCCGCCGATCTGCTGGATGTGGCGGGGCTCACCGCCATGATCACCCAGTTGCCCGAAGATTCCGCCCAACATTGACCATGGCGGGGAAATCCGTGGTAGGTTGACCGGGTTGCAGTTTTGGTTACCAGAGACTCTGTGTGCGCCTGGCGGGATTGTGGCCCCAGGCGCTCTTTGTTGTGTCCGGAGTTCTCCGGGCGGGGCGACCAGAAGCGACAGGCGATTCGCGCATCCCCGCGCGGAGCGCTCCTCTTCGGGCACGCAACAAGTGCGAGTCCGACGTTCCGTCAAGGAGACGAAACACATGGCTATTGGCACCGTGAAGTGGTTCAACGCTGACAAGGGCTTCGGCTTCATCACCCCGGACGGCGGCGGCGCTGACGTCTTCGCCCACTTCTCGGCGATCCAGTCCTCCGGCTACCGGAGCCTGGACGAGAACCAGCGGGTCGAGTTCGAGGTGACCCAGGGCCAGAAGGGCCCGCAGGCGGAGAACATCCGCCCGCTCTGATCTTCGGATCGGTCAGCATTACCTGTCGCGCCCTCCGGGCGTGACGGTGACGGGACCGGCCCGCCTCGCCGCCGCCTGCCAACGCAGGCGGCGGCCCGGTGGCGGGCCGGCCCGTACTCCAATCGGTTCGTGCTTGTGAGTCCCGGCTGCCTTTCTGCCGCCGGTGACAGCGCCGACTTCGGTGCCCTCCCTCGACACGTGCCGCGTCGAGGAAGGCTTCCGCATGACCACAGTTATTCCTTCTTTCGCACATACCGGCCTGGCTCCGGCGCTGCTCACCGCGTTGACCGCGCAGGGCATCACCGAGCCGTTCCCGATCCAGTCGGCGACGCTGCCCGACTCGCTCGCCGGCCGGGACGTGCTGGGCCGGGGTCGCACCGGGTCCGGTAAGACCCTCGCATTCGGGCTTCCGCTGCTGTCCCGCACCGCCGGCCGCAAGGCCCGTCCGGGTCGCCCGCTCGCCCTGGTGCTGGTGCCGACCCGCGAACTGGCCCAGCAGGTCACCACCGCGCTCGCCCCGTACGCCCGCGCCGTCGGGCTGCGCTGCGCCACCGTCGTCGGCGGGCTGTCGTTGCAGCGGCAGGCGGACACTCTGCGCGCCGGTGCCGAGGTGGTCGTCGCCACCCCCGGCCGGCTGCACGACCTGATCAACCGCGGCGACGCCCGGCTCGACCAGGTCGCGATCACCGTGCTGGACGAGGCCGACCAGATGGCCGACATGGGCTTCCTGCCGCAGGTCACCAAGCTGTTGGAGCAGGTCGCGCCGCAGGGTCAGCGGATGCTCTTCTCGGCCACCCTGGACGGTGGCGTGGACCGGCTGGTCCGCCGCTTCCTGAGCAACCCGGTCACCCACTCGGTCGACCCGGGCACCGCCACCGTGACCGCGATGACCCACCACGTGCTGCACGTCGACGCGCTGGACAAGCCCGACGCGCTGACCCGGATCGCCGCCCGCGAGGGCCGGACCATCCTGTTCATGGGCACCAAGCACCGCGCCGACCGCCTGGCCCGGCAGTTGCTGTCCAAGGGGGTACGCGCGGCCGCGCTGCACGGCGGCAAGTCCCAGCCGCAGCGCACCCGGATCCTGGAGCAGTTCCGTAACGGCCAGGTGACCGCACTCGTCGCCACCGACGTGGCGGCCCGGGGCATCCACGTGGACGGCCTGGACATGGTGGTCAACGTGGACCCCCCGACCGAGGCGAAGGACTACCTGCACCGGGGCGGTCGGACCGCCCGGGCCGGCGAGTCCGGCACGGTGGTCACCCTGGTCCTGCCCGAGCAGCGCCGGGACGTGTCCCGGTTGATGGCCACCGCCGGCATCCGGCCCGAGTCGGTCCAGGTGCGCGCCGACGGTGAGGCGTTGGCCCGGGTGACCGGTGCCCGCGAGCCGTCCGGCGTGCCGGTGACCATCGCCGCCCCGCCGGCGCCCGCCGCCCGGGGACGCGGTGCCGGTGGCCTGGCCGCCGATGGCGCGCCCCGCCCGGCGCACCGGGCGTCGGGCCGGTCCCGCCGCCCGCGCCGCCCGCGTACCGTCTGATCTCCCGCGCCTCGACCGACCCGCTCCGCTTCGGCTGGGCGGGTCGGTTTCGTCGGTGGCGAGTGGCCTGGCGGTCGGCGGCTGGTGCCGCGGACCGCCCTGCTGTCGACCCGTGATCGCCCGGGCATGCGGGTCGATGCGGTGGCCGGTCGGCCGCGCCGCCCGACCGCTCGTCTGAGTCGGTAATCAGCCTCGGCTTGGTCGGCTGGCCGACTGCGTCCCGGCGGGGGGTGGTCGAGGCTGACCACCGGGGGATGTCGGGCGGGGGGCCCGGCACGGGAGGGGTGACCATGGCGGGCGAAGCCGGCTCGGGTGCACTGCGGGAACTGATCCTGGTGGTCGCGGTCGCGCTCGCCGGGCTGCTGCTCGCCATGGTTGCGGCCTTCGCGCCCTGGCACGCCACCCCGGCGGGTAACGCTCCGGCGGGTCTGGTGGAGCTGCGCGGCCCCGGCGACCAGGGCACCGGCCCGGCGGTCGCACACGTGGGTTGACCAGCGACCGGCCGACCGGCGCCGGCGGAGGGGCAGGCCCGGTCAGGATCGGTACGAGATGTGGTCGGGTCGGCGGGGCACCGACCCGACCACATCACCTCGTCGGCCATTGTTGTGCCAAAGGACGACGCAGGCGTTTCACAGCCCTGCATGATCGCGCTCGAACCAGGAAGTAGGGCCCTCCCAACCGGGACGAGGCCACTAGGGCCTGTTTCATAAGGGCGGTCGAGCCGAGGCGGAGTCCGGACGGCGATCCGGCAAGGCGCGGTTTCGTCCGGATACCGGTGTTGTATCCGGACGAAACCGCAACGCCGCCGGGCGTCGTCCGGGCCCGCCGCAGGCCGGCCAGTTCTTATGAAACAGGCCCTAGCTCCATGATCGAGCGCGATCATCCGGGTGGGAGCGCCCCGCATCGCTCTCGCCGTCGCCGCCACCACCGGCGAGCATCGCCCGGAGCGCGTAGTCGCAGCGCGCGGAGCCGTGCACGGGTCAGTTGCCCGCCTGGTCGAGCACGCCCCAGCGCCGTCGGATCGCCTTGTCGGCCGCGCCGAAGGCGGCGTCCACGCCGAGCCCGAGCACCAGGATGACGATCATGGTGGAGAGCAGCCAGGGCGCGTCGGACAATTCGCGGGAGTAGGTCAGCTGTGCGCCGAGCGAGGTCTGCGAGATGCCGACCACGATCAGTTCACCGGCCATCAGGCTGCGCCAGGAGAACGCCCACCCCTGCTTGAGCCCGGCGACGATCGCCGGTAGGGCGGCCGGCGCGATGACGTACCGGTAGAGGTCGAGACCTCGGGCGCCGAGGTTGCGACCGGCCCGCAGCAGCAGCGGCGGCACGTAGTCCACACCGGAGATCACCCCGTTGGCGATGGACGGGGCGGCACCGAGCACCACCACGAAGAAGATCGCCTTCTCGCTCAGCTCGAAGAGCAGGATCGCCAGCGGGAACCAGGCGATCGACGGCATGGTCTGCAACGCGGTGATCATCGAGCCGATGGCGGCCCGGAGCACCTTCGACCGGGCCACCGCCAAGCCCAGCAGCAGGCCGACCGCGACCGAGAAGACGTAGCCGACCGCGGCGCGCCGCAGGGTGGTGAGCAGGCCCTCCCAGAGCTGCGGGCCCTGGGCCTGGGCGGCCAGCTCACGGCCGACCTCCAGCGGCCCGGGCAGGGAGTACGGCGGCTTCCAGCCCGACCAGACCACCACCTGCCAGGCCGCGATGGCGATGACCAGCGCCGCCAGCTTGGGCCAGGTGGCCGCCCAGATCCGGGCACCTCGGGAGACCTCGGTGTCCCGTCCGGCGATCTCCAGTGCGTCCAGGCCGGAGATCTGCGCGTCGGTACGCGCGGCGCTGGCAAGGGTGTCATTGGCCATGGCGGCCCACCTCCGTACGGAGCCGCTCGGTGACCTCGGCGGCGATGGCGGCGACCTCGGGGGAGTCGATCCGTCGGGGGCGCGGGACGTCCACCTCGGTGGAGTAGATGATCCGGCCCGGGCAGCTGGAGAGCAGGATGATCCGGTCGGCCAGCCGGGCGGCCTCGCGGACGTTGTGCGTCACGAAGAGCACCGAGAGTCTGCGTTCGGACCAAATCCGTTCCAGCTCGTCGTGCAGGATGTCCCGGGTCATCGCGTCCAGCGCGCCGAACGGCTCGTCCATCAGCAGCACCGGGGTGTCCAGGGCCAGCGTGCGGGCCAGCGCGACGCGTTGCCGCATGCCGCCGGAGAGCTCGTGGGGGCGCTTTCGGCCGAAGTCCGCCAGGTGCACCGTACGCAGCAGTTCGGCCACGCGCTCGCGCCGCCTGGCCCGGGGCAACCGGCGCAGCTTCAGTGGCACCTCCACGTTGCCGTCGACGGTCAGCCAGGGAAACAGCGCCGGCTCCTGGAACATCAGCCCCGGGTTGGCGTCACCGGCCAGCGTGATCTGCCCGCCGCTGGGCCGGTCCAGACCGGCGACCAGGTTCAGCAGCGTGCTCTTGCCGCAGCCGGAGGCACCGACCAGGCAGACGAACTCGCCGGGTGCGACGTCCAGCGACACACCGTCGAGGGCCAGGACGGCGTTCGCCCCGCGCCCGTACACCTTGGTCACGCCGGAGAGCGCGACCGCTGTGGTCGCGCTCTGCGGCGTCGTCGTCGACGTCATGGCTGGACGACCTCGGGCCGGCCGGCGGCCTTGAGCGCGTTGTTGAGGTACGTCAGGTCGTAGAGGCCGTCGAGGTCGACCGGCTCGGTCAGCTTGACGTCGACGGCGTGGTCGAGGCCGGCCTTGAGCGAGGTCGCGATCGGGTCGTTGGTGAACTCCAACGTCGGCCACGCCTGCTTGATGAGCTTCAGGTCCAGCGGCTTGCCGGTGATCTTCCCGATCGCGTCGGAGATGGCCTGCTGGGCCTCCTCGGGCTTGCTGTTGACGAACTCGTTCGCGGCCACCTGGCCGTCGACCAGCTTCTGTACGACGTCCGGGTGCGCCTTGAGGAACTTCGTGCTGACCAGCAGGTTGGTGATGACGAACTTCTTGTCCGGCCACAGGTCGCGCTCGTCGACGAGCACCTTGCCGCCGGCGTTGACCAGGCGGGAGACGAACGGCTCGGGCACCCAGGCACCGTCGATCGCGCCGCTGTTGAACGTCTCGACCGTCTGCGCGTTCTCCTGCGGCACGATCTTGACGTCGCCGCCGCCCTCCTTCGTGGTGGTCAGCCCCTGCTGCTTGAGCCAGTACCGGATCGCCACGTCCTGGGTGTTGCCCAGCTGCGGGGTGGCGATCTTCTTGCCCTTCAGGTCCTGCACGCCGGTGATGGCGGGCTTGACCACCAGGGCCACGCCGCCGGAGGCCGCGCCGGAGACGACCCGGACGGCCTCACCCCTGGACTTGGAGAAGGCGTTCACGGTCGGGTTCGGACCGATGTAGGTGGCGTCCAGCGCGCCGGAGAAGACGGCCTCGATGGCGGCCGGCCCGGCGTTGAAGGTCTTCGGGTCCAGCTTCACGTTCGCGCCGAGCTTCTCGGCGAAGATGCCCTTCTCCACTCCGACGACCGCCGGCGCGTGGGTGATGTTGGGGAAGTAGCCGAGGCGCAACGTCACCCGGCCGGAGCTCCCGCTCGCGCCCTCGCTGTCGTCGCCGCACGCGGCGGTGCTGCCCAGGGTCGCCGCGCCGAGGGCGGCGAGGGTGGCCAGGGTGACCATCCGGCGCAGGGGGGACCGTCTCATCGTCCATCCAATCCGCAGTATTCCTACTTAGTTGGTAGGAAGACTGGGCGAGCCTCTGGTCAGCGTCAAGAGTCACCCACATGGCGGGACTTCGCCTCTCAGTCATGTCGGTAATTCCGACCAGCCTTATAGGTCTTATGGTGCTCGGGGGCCGACCAGAGAAGCAACTCCGCACCGCGCTGGTCGGCAGCTACGCCGAGGTGGCGGCCCGGATCGACGAGTACGCGTCGCTCGGCGTCGACGAGTTCGTCCTCTCCGCGGTGGGCGCACCGCGAGGAGGCCGAGCGGGTCGATGCCGAGGTGCTGCCTCTGGTCACCACCCCGGTCGCGGCCGCTCCGGGAAGGTCGCAGGTGGTGGGGGTGTCGACGCGCTAGGGTCGATCCCGTGGCGCGGAGATCAAGAATTCCAGCGACGAAGTATCCGGTCGAGCGGTTCACCCTCGACAACGGCCTGCGGGTGGTGCTCACCCCCGATCGCAGTGCCCCGGTGATCGGGGTGGCGGTGGTCTACGACGTCGGCATCCGCTCCGAGCCGGAGGGGCGCACCGGCTTCGCCCACCTCTTCGAGCACCTGATGTTCCAGGGCTCGGAGAACCTGGAGAAGCTGGCCCACTTCCGGCACGTGCAGGGCGCGGGCGGCACCTTCAACGGCTCCACCCATCTGGACTACACCGACTATTTCGAGACGCTGCCGAGCAACGCGCTGGAACGCGCGCTGTTCCTGGAGGCGGACCGGATGCGTGGCCCCCGGCTGACCGAGGAGAACCTGCGCAACCAGGTCGACGTGGTCAAGGAGGAGATCCGGGTCAACGTCCTCAACCGGCCGTACGGCGGCTTCCCCTGGCTGACCCTGCCGCCGGTCATGTTCGACACGTTCCCGAACGCGCACGACGGCTACGGCTCCTTCGACGACCTGGAGTCGGCGACCGTCGCCGACGCCGCGGACTTCTTCCGCCGCTACTACGCCAGCGGCAACGCGGTCCTGGCCGTCAGCGGTGACATCGACGTGGCCGAGGCGACCGAGCTGGTCACCCGGCACTTCGGGGACGTGCCGGCCCGGCTGGCGCCGCAACGGCCCGACTTCACCGAGCCCGACCTGACCGCCGAGCGGCGCACCTCGTACACCGACGCTTTGGCCCCGCTGCCGGCGGTGGCCGGCGCCTGGCGCGTGCCCGACCCGATCAGCGACTTCACCGGCTACCTGCCGTACGTGGTGCTGGCCGAGGTGCTCACCGACGGCGACGCCTCGCGGCTCGTCGAACGGCTGGTGCAGCGCGACCGCATGGTGACCAGCCTCGGCGGATATCTCGGTTTCATGGGTGACCCGTTCGACGTCCGTGACCCCACCGCGCTGCTGTTGCAGGCGCACCTGCCGCCCGGGGGCGACGTGGACAAGGTGCTGCGCACCATCGACGAGGAGCTGGACCGGCTGGCCACCGACGGGCTGACCGACGGTGAGCTGGACCGCACCCAGGCCCGCATGGCGACCCACCTGTTGCGCGACACCGACGCGGTGCTCGGCCGCGCGCTGCGGATGGCCGTGCTGGAGCAGCAGCGCGGCGAACCGGGCCTGCTCAACGAGTTGCCCCGACTGGTCGGCGAGGTCACCGAGGAGCAGGTCCGGGCCGCCGCGGCCACCCTGCGGCCGGAACGCCGGGCCGCGATCGAGGTCATCCCCGGGGGTGTTCGGTGAGCGCGAGGAGTGAGCCGGTCCTGCGAGCCCCGCAGTCGCGAAAGAAGGAGACACGGTGAGTGTGAGCACTGCTCCCGCTGGACCGCGCACGTTGCCCCCGCTGGGGCCGACCCGCAAGCTCAAGGTGCCGAAGCAGGCCGAGCGCACGCTGCGCAACGGCCTCACCGTGATCGCCGTTCGCCGGCCCGCCGTGCCCCTGGTCGAGCTGCGGCTCTGGGTGCCGTTCGGCCGGGTCCACCTGGCCCGGGGGGCGATGCTCTCGCAGACGATGCTCTCCGGCACCGAGTCGAAGACCAGTGTGCAACTCGCCGCCGAGTTGCAGAAGGTGGGCGGCGGACTCTCCGCGGGCGTCGACCCGGACCGGCTGATGCTCTCCGGCGCCGGGCTGGTCACCGGCCTGGACCGGATGCTGGAGTTGCTGGCCGAGGTGCTGACCAGCGCCAACTACCCGAGCGACGAGGTCGCCACCGAACGGGACCGACTGGTCGACCGGATCCAGGTGGCGCAGAGCCAGCCGGCGCACCTGGCCCGGGAGGCGCTGCTGAAGCGGATCTACGGCCGTCACCCGTACGCGACGCAGACCCCGGAGCCGGGCCAGATCCGCGCCGTCCGACCGGCGGCACTGCGCACCCTGCACGAGGAGCGGGTCCATCCGGCCGGCGCACAGTTGGTGCTGGTCGGCGACGTGCAGCCGGAGAAGGCACTGGACGCGGCCGAGCGGGCGCTCGGCGGCTGGGCCGGCGCCGGGCGGATCGCCGAACTGCCGGTCACCCCGCCGTTGGAGCCGGGGCCGCTGCTGCTGGTCGACCGGCCCGGCTCGGTGCAGTCCTCGCTGCGGATCGCGCTTCCGGCGGTGTCCCGCACCGACCCCGACCACGCCCCGCTGCAACTGGCCAACCTGATCTTCGGGGGCTACTTCTCCTCCCGGTGGGTGGAGAACATCCGCGAGGACAAGGGCTACACGTACGGCCCGCACTCGGGGATCGAGCACTCCGTCGCCGGGTCGGTGCTGGTCGCCTCCGCCGAGGTGGCCACCGAGGTCACCGGTCCGGCCCTGCTGGAGACGACGTACGAGCTGGGTCGGCTGGCGTCGCTGCCACCGAAGCCCGAGGAGTTGGAGCAGGCCCGTCAGTACGCCCTGGGCACTCTCCAGCTCGGCATGTCCACCCAGGCCGGGCTGGCGGCGTTGACCAGCGCGTACGCGGGCAACGGGCTGCGCCTGGACTTCCTCGCCGAGTACGCGGCGAGGTTGGCGAAGGCGAGCATCGACGACGTCGCGCGGGTGGGTGCACGGTATCTGGCACCGGCTCGGGCGGCGGTCGTGGTGCTCGGTGACGCGGAGCGGGTGACTCCGGCTCTGGCCGCGCTGACCACGGTCCACACCGAGCCACCAGCGTGAGTGGGGAGGCGGCGCCGCCGTTGGCGCGCTCCACGTTGGATCGGGCGGCGCACCGGCGGGGTGACTCGGCCTGGTTGACCGAGGCGTGGCTGCGGGCCCGGGTGTTGCTGCTCGACTCGACCGACGACGGTCGGGCGTTGGCCCGTACCGACGCCTCGCCTCCGGCGCTGGTGTTGTTCGGTGCGGCCGACGTGCCGGCCGGGTCCGAGTCGGTGGCGATGTTCCTCGGCGTGGAGCCGGACGGGGTGCCGGTCTTCGCGGTCGACGCGCCGCTGCCGGCGATACCGGGGACCCGGGCGGTCAACCTGCGCGAGGTCGGTCACCTGCTGACCGACCGCGAGGCGGGCATCTTCACCACCGCGTTGGCGTTGCTCAACTGGCACACCCGGCACGGCTACTCGACGAGCACCGGGGCGCCGACCGCGATGGACGAGGCCGGTTGGTCCCGGGTGGACCGCAATGGTGGGCGGATCTGGCCGCGTACCGACCCGGCCATGATCGTCCTGGTGCACGACGGCGTGGACGGCCCCGACGGGCGTTGCCTGCTCGGCAACAACGCCGGTTGGCCGGGCACCCCCGGCGGTCGGCGCTACTCCTGCCTGGCCGGCTATGTCGAGCCGGGCGAGTCCGCGGAGGCCGCCGTGCTGCGCGAGGTCCGCGAGGAGGTGGGCATCGCGGTCGACCGCATCGGGTACGTGGGCAGCCAGGCGTGGCCGTTCCCCGGCTCGCTGATGCTGGGCTTCCTGGCCACCGCCGACCCGGCTGATCCGGTGCAGGTCGACCCGTCCGAGATCGCGTACGCCAGGTGGTTCTCGCGCCGGGAGATCGGGGCTGCGCTGGCCGGGCAGACGGTGGACGTGGGTGACGGCGCGCAGTTGATCTTGCCCCCACCGTCGTCGATCGCGCTGTTCCTCATCCACCGGTGGCTGGACGGTTGGGTGGGCGCGGACCGTTGAGGCACGGTCCCGACCCGTGGCCGCCGTTGCCGCGGCGGTCACGGGCCGGGAACACGGGCCGTCGTGGTCGGGGGTGCGATGAACGCGGCGGGGGAGCCGGTCCGACCACGACGGACGTCTCGTCGAATCAGGTTGCGGTGGGCCCCGGTCTGTGTCGGAAGGCGGCCCGGGGTTCGGCCAACGGCAGAACCTTGACCCGTTGCTTGCCGGCGCGGACCGCGCCGACCGTGGCGAGGGCGCGGGCCAGCAGGAGCGCGGCGTCCCGGTCCTCGGCGTGCACGATCTGCCGTCGCGGCTCGGGCGTGGTCGTCTCGTCGCGAAGTCGGTGGCCGTCGGCCCAGGCGGCGGCGATGTCCCCGTCGGCGACGGCGCGGATGTCGGTGCGAACGATCAGGAACCGCATGAGGGTCTCCGGATGAACCGCGACGAATGAGCTGGTGTGGAAGTTCCACGTACCCGAGGGCTATGTTACGCCCCGTGTTCGTCCCAGCAACTGAAACGCGCCTATCGGTCCCGAGCGTCGTCCGATCAGCGGATGCTGCCCAACGGGGTCGGTAGGCCCGTACGACGACGGGGCCGCCGGCAACGCGCCGACGGCCCCGTACCGGTCACCGGATCAGTTCAAGTCGAACTGTCCCTTCTTCGCGCCGCCGATGAAACCGAGCCATCCCGCACGGTTGAACAGCAGCACCGGACCGCCTCGGTCCTTGCTGTCCCGCAGGGCGACGGCCGACGGGCCGGTGCCGAGCGGGGCGACCTCCACGCAGTTGGAGGTCTGGCTGCGTGTGCTGGTACGCCACGGGGCATCCGCCAGCGAGTGGGCGGAGACGGACGGCGTGTTGTGGATGTCGTTCATGGTTCTGCTCCTGATGTGAAGCGATCCGATGGGACGAGTGGTGCCGCACGCCCCGACGGAGGGTCCCCCGTGGATCACCGATCCGTCAGCCGCCCCGAGTCCCGGCGGCGTTGGGTCGGCGCCGTTGCCGGCCCGAATGCCACTGTGGATGGGGGCACCGCCTCGGTCAGCCGTCCCGTCGCCTCGATCAGCCAGGAGAGGGTGTCCGAGGCGTTTAGTGCCGCCGTGCATAGCCACTCGAACACCACTTTATAGCGATTTAGCGTGATTGCCTCGGTCGACATGACATCGGTGAAGCCACCTTCGATCGCGAGCGTCTCCGGATCGAGGGGATCGGCGAACCGGTAGACGGAGAACGCCGTCGGCGGGAGGTACCAATTGCCGATCTGGGTGTCCCGCAGCAGCACGTGCAGCGTGACGTTGGGCAGCAGGGCCAGCTCGCAGAGCTGGAGCAACTGCTCGTGCAGCACCTCGGGTGGCCCGGCGCGGCGGCCGAGAGCGGCCTCCTCCAGCACTGCTGTGTATCGCGGCGCGTAAGGCTCACGGGTCAGCAGCGACTGACGGGCCAGCCGGGCCTGCACCTCGGTCTCCGGCTCGTCGTCGGGCTCCGGCTCGCCCGCGCCCGCGCCCACCTGCCGGGCCGAGACGATCCGGACCTGGGCGTAGCCCGGGGTCTGCAACAGGCCGGGCACCAGTGTCGGGTTGTACTCGGAGATCTCCGCGCAGCCCGCCTCCAACTCGGCCCAGCTGCGCTGCTGCTGCGTCATCACCGGGAAGTTCTTCAACCAGCCGCGCATGTCACCGGCCTCGCTGGTGATGCCGAGCAACTCGTCGCGCACCGCCTGGTCGGCGCCGTAGAGATTCAGCAGGTCGCCCACGTCCTGCGGGTCCGGTCGGCTGCGGCCATTCTCCAGTCGCGACAGTTTGGACGCGGAGGCCCAACCGATACGCTCGATTACCTGGTCGCCGGTGAGACCTGCGGCCTCCCGCAGGCGGCGCAACTCGACGCCCAACCGGCGACGACGCAGGATCGGGCTGGGTGCGGCAGGAGGCACAGTGTCCTCTTTCCCGTCGACCGCCGCAGACGCGACGGTAACTGTATGAAATTCGCCCCCCACGGTCAGTATGGACGGCGCGGCCGACGTCGGAGGTTCCCGGCGGGGGCGTGTCTTACGAAAATCGGACCACGGGAATGCCAGCCGACGACGGACCCGCGGTCGCGACCCGTCGACCTCGCCCACCTGGGCACGCCATCCCGCCGGAGGAACCCCATGCGCACCGTCCTGCGCCGACCCGACTTCCGCCTGCTCTTCGGCGGCCTGCTGGCCAGCATGACCGCCGAGTCGATCCTGCTGCTCGCGCTCGCCATCTGGGTGAAGGATCTGACTGGTTCGGACGGGTTGGCCGGCGCGACCATCTTCGCCGTCATCGCGCCGATGATGCTGGCACCGCTCGTCGGCTGGTTCGTCGACAGGTATCCGCGCCGTCCGTTCTTCGTGGCCGCGAACGTGGTCACCGCCGCCCTGCTCATCCCGCTGTTCACCGTCCGGGACGCGGGAGACGTCTGGGTCGTCTACCTGGTGGCCGCCCTGTACGGGCTGTCGTCCATCACGCTCGGCGCGGCGCTCAGCGGGCTCATCCGGGAGTTGGTGCCGGTCGAGCTGCTGGCCGAGGCGAACGGCCTGTTGCAGACCGTACGCCAGGGGATGCGGTTGATAGGTCCGCTGGCCGGCGCGGCGCTCTACGCGGCGCTCGGCGGAGGGGCGTTGGCCGGGATCGGGATCGTCGGATTTCTGACCGCCGCGGCGGTGGTCACCGCCCTGCCCACCCCACCGCAGGTGCCATCGACAGTGCGGCTGCGCTGGCCGGCAGAGCTGGGCGCAGGTCTGCGGCACCTGGCCGGTGAGCCGGCCCTGCGTCGCGCCCTGCTCGGCTACGGGTTGGGATCGCTGGTGATGGGTTTCAGCGAGTCGCTCATCTTCGCCTACGTCGATCAGGGGTTGAACCGTGATGCCGCATTCGTGGGCGTGCTGGTCACCGTGCAGGGCGTCGGCGGGCTGCTCGGCGGGCTCTGCTCACCGGCGCTGGTCCGCAGGCTCGGGGAGGTCGGCACCCTGGCCGCCGGGGTCGCCTTCTTCTCCCCGGCCGCGCTGGCGCTCGCGTACCCCGATATCCGGCTCGGCTTCGCGGCCGTGCTGCTGGCCGGCGTCTCGATCCCGCTGACGATGGTCGGGCTGCACACGCTGATCCAGCGTCGGACGCCGCCCACGCTGGTCGGCCGGGTCGCCGCGGCCACCCAGGCGGTGGTCAGTGGGCCGCAGGCGTTCTCCATCGGGGCGGGTGCCCTTCTGGTCGGGTTCCTGGACTACCGGATGCTGTTCGCGCTGGTCGGGCTGGCCACCCTGATCGCCGGCAGTTATCTCTGGCGGGGCCGGCACCTGAGCACCCCGGCCGGCACCCGTCGACCGACGCCGGCCCGCCCGGGGATCCCGGCCCCCCGGCGACCGGCCGAGGACAGCGCCGGCCGACCCGTGGCGACCGGCCCCCACCGGCCGCCACCAGGTTGACCGGCCCCCGACACACGGCGAGCGGCCGCCCGGGTGGGGCGGCCGCTCGCCGACGGTGAACTGGCCGGTCAGGCAGTGAGGGTCTCCAGGTGCTGCTTGACCTGGTTGATCGAGGGATTCGTCAGGGCGCTGCCGTCGTCGAAGCGCAGGGTCGGCACCGTCTGGTTGCCGCCGTTGACGCTCATCACGAACTCCGCGGCCTTCGGGTCCTGCTCGATGTCGACCACCTCGTAACCGATGCCCTCCCGGTCGAGCTGCGACTTCAGCCGGTGGCAGTAGCCGCACCAGGGGGTGGAATACATCGTCAACACGGTCGGATCCTCCAACTCCTCCGGCCGCGGCTTGCCGATCAAGCCGAGGCCGTTCGCTGCAACGCTGCGGGTAGCTGAGATGATTCCTGGTTGTGGTGGTTCACTCAGCGTCGGAACAGGTGCTCGCCGGGCTGGACCCGGAGCAGCGCGCCGCCGTGACCGCCCCCGCCGGCCCGGTCTGCATCCTGGCCGGCGCGGGCACCGGCAAGACCCGGGCGATCACCTCCCGGATCGCCCACCGGGCACTCTCCGGTGAGATATCCCCCCGGCACGTCCTCGCGGTCACCTTCACCGCCCGCGCCGCCGCCGAGATGCGGAGCCGACTCAGCGTCCTCGGGGTGGGCGGCGTCCAGGCGCGTACGTTCCACGCCGCCGCGTTGCGGCAGGTGCGGTACTTCGCGCCCCGTCTCCTGGCCGGCCGCGCCATGCCCGAGTTGCTGGACAGCAAGGTGCGACTCGTCACCCTCGCCGCGGCCCGGGTCGGCCTGCGCGCCGACCGCGCCGCCGCCCGCGACCTGGCCGGCGAGATCGAGTGGGCGAAGTCGTCGCTGGTCGAGCCGTCTGACTACGTGGTGTCCGCTGCCCGGGCGTTGCGCGACACCCCGCACGAGCCGGCGAAGGTGGCCGACGTGTTCACCGCGTACGAGCAGCTCAAGCGTTCGAACGGCGTGATCGACTTCGAGGACATGCTGCGTGCCGCGGTGTGGGGGATCGAGGAGCACTCGGACGTCGGCGAGCAGGTCCGCGGCCAGTACCGGCACTTCGTGGTCGACGAGTACCAGGACGTCAACCCGCTCCAGCAGCGGTTGCTCGACGCCTGGCTGGGCGGCCGCAACGACCTGACCGTGGTCGGCGACGCCAGCCAGACGATCTACTCGTTCACGGGGGCGACATCGGCGTATCTCGTCGACTTCCCCCGCCGGCACCGCAACGCCACAGTGGTCCGGCTGGTCCGCGACTACCGCTCCACCCCACAGGTGGTCGGGCTGGCCAACGCGGTGATCTCCCAGGCCCGAGGCACCGAGGCGCGCCTGCGCCTGGAGTTGAGCGGCCAGCGCCCACCCGGCCCCGAGCCGGACCTGCGAATCTTCACCGACGAGCCGGCCGAGGCGAACGCGGTGGCTGCCCGCTGCCGGGCGCTGATCGACGCGGGCACACCGGCGAAGGAGATCGCCGTGCTGTTCCGGGTCAACGCGCAGTCTGAGGCGTACGAGAAGGCGCTCACCGAGGCCTCGGTGCCGTACGTCGTGCAGGGCGCGGAGCGGTTCTTCGAGCGGGCCGAGGTGCGTCAGGCGATGGTCGCGTTGCGCGCCGCCACCCGGTCCATCCCCGGGGAGACGCCGCTGCCGGCCGCCGTCGTCGAGGCGCTCACCGCCGTCGGCTGGGCCCCGGACGCACCCCCGGCCGGTGGCGCCGCCCGCGAACGCTGGGAGGCGCTGTCCGCGCTGGTCCAACTCTCCGAGGAGTACGCGGCCAGCCCCGAGGTGGTGCCGATCGGCGAGGCCGCGTCGGTGGAACGCCCCGTCACCCTCTCCGACTTCACCGAGGAGCTGGCCCGCCGCGCCGCCCAGCAGCACGTACCGACGGTGGACGGGGTGACCCTCGCCTCGCTGCACTCGGCCAAGGGGCTGGAATGGGACGCCGTCTTCCTGGTCGGCCTCGCCGAGGGCACCATGCCCACCACGTACGCGAAGACGGTCGAGCAGGTCGAGGAGGAGCGTCGGCTGCTCTACGTCGGGATCACCCGCGCGCGGCAGTGGCTCTGGCTGTCGTACGCCGCCGCACGCTCGCCGGGCGGGCGGGCCCGGCGGCCGTCGCGTTTCCTGCCCCAGTTGGACCGCTCCGGCGGCGCGGAGCGGGCGGCCGGCGGCACCGGTCCGGCCCGCCGTGCCGAGCGGCGTCGGACCCAGATCGTCTCCTGCCGGATCTGTGGCGCCACCCTGCTCGCCGGCCCGGACCGCAAGCTCGGACGCTGCCCCACCTGCCCGTCGGACATCGACGACGAGCTGCACGAACGGCTGCGCGAGTGGCGGCAACGGGTGGCCGCGGCGCAGAAGGTCCCCGCCTACGTGGTCTTCACCGACGCGACGCTGATCGCGTTGGCGGAGCGGCGGCCCGGACGGTCCGAGGAGCTGATCGCCATCGCCGGTATCGGCCCCCGCAAGCTGGGTCTTTACGGGGAGTCGGTGCTGGCGCTGGTGGGGGGCGCGGGGGTGGACGACGTCTGCCCGGAGAAAACTTTCGAAATCTCGTCGTAAATTCGTTTGCCCTCGCCCCGGCGCGAGGAATAGCCTCAGGACACACCACGCGAGCGGCGCCATTCCGGCTGCTCACGGGGGTTGGTTCAGTCGAGTCGAGGAACGTGAGGGAGGTGGCACCGTGAAGATCTTCACCTATGAGCGTCTGGCGGCGATGCCGTCTGTCCACGCTCCGCTGTCGGCTGTCCGGGTGGCCCTCACGGCTGCACGACCGTCGGTTCCGCAGGTGCACCAGGTTCAGGCCGAGCTGACCCTGACCGTCGCGCCCGTCGGAGTCGAGGGGACCAGTGGCTTCACGGGCAATGGCATCCAGGTCGCCAAGAAGCGCATGGATGTCCGCGGCGTTCCACCTCGAGGTAGACCGGTCTGACCATCAGACACCGGCTCACCTCGAGGCCGCGGAACCCGTAACCGGGATCCGCGGCCTCAATTTTTTGCCCGCCGTAAGTACGTCGGAATGCGATCCACGAGATCGAAGTGAGAGAGAGGTGACCGGGAGATGAGTCTGGCGTTGGCCCCCCTCGACATGAGCGTCGAGATGGAGGCGAACCTGCCCTGCCGGAAGTTCGACCCCGACCTGTGGTTCTCCGACTCGCCCACCGAGCTCGAGCTGGCCAAGTCGCTCTGCGGGGACTGCCCGCTGCGCGTCGAATGCCTGGCTGGAGCCGTTGAGCGAGCGGAGCCCTGGGGCGTCTGGGGCGGCGAGATCTTCGAGCGTGGCGCGGTCGTCCCGCGTAAGCGGCCCCGTGGCCGTCCGCGTAAGGAGGACGTCGCCCGTGACGCCGAGCTTCGGGTCGAGGCCGAGGCGCGCCTGGCGGCCAGTGGGCTGTCCGAGGTGCGTGGCGCGGTCCGGCTGGCAGCCTGACATGTTCCCGATCCGTACCAACTACGCCGGTGTCACGCCGGCAGTGAGCGAGAAGACGATGTTCAACGCCCCGAGTGGAGCCTTCGAGATGCAACTACTCCACGAAGCGTTGTCCCGGGCTCGAATGCTCCGGCCTCAGGCCGGTCGTACCACCACGAGCACTGAGGCAACCCGATCCGCCCGTACCGTCGCCATGAACAGCCGCCACCAGTCGGCGCGCGACCTGGGCGCTCTCTAGTACCACTACACGCAGAAGGGCGGGTGCCGACCGGCACCCGCCCTTCGTCACGTCGTCAGGCGACCGGCGCGAAGCCGGGCAGCCAGCGCTCCAGGATGCTGCGGTACGGAGCCTTCGCCTCCAACTGGCACAGCACCCCGATCGACCCGAGCGTCACCCGGTGGATCAGCAGGTACGACGGCGGCAGGTTGAGTTGCCTGCTCAGCTGGTACGTGGGGGAGCGGGGGCTGGCCAGTCGGCCCGCCTCGGCCCGCAGCCAGGCCCGGGTGAACCGGAACCCGTCCGCCGCGATGGGCTCCAGCATCGGACGGATGAAGTCGAGCACGCCCTCGGCGTCGATCTCCTCGGCGGAGCCGATGAAGCCCTCCGCGCGCAGCCCCGCCACCACCTCGTCGGCGTCGCCGCGCAGGGCTGTCGCGGCGATGCGACCGATCGGCTCCGGCGTGCCCTCCGGCATCCGGGCCACCGCGCCGAAGTCGATCACCCCGAGTCGGCCGTCGGGCAGCAGCCGGAAGTTGCCCGGGTGCGGGTCGGCGTGCAGCAGCCCGGCCCGCTGCGGAGCGGAGAGGTGCAGGGTGGCCATCAACCGGCCCGCCTCGTCCCGCTCCTCCTCGGTGCCCTCGCGAATGATGTCGGCCAGCGGGGTGCCCGTCACCCACTCGGTGACCAGCACCCGGGGCGCCGCGTTGATCACCTGCGGGATGTAGATCTCCGGGTCGTCGGCGTACGCGGCCGCGAAGGCGCGCTGCGACTCGGCCTCCAGCTCGTAGTCCAGCTCCTCGGTGATCCGTTCGCGCAGCTCGACCAGGAGCGGCTTGACGTCCAGGCCGGGCTGGATGGCCCGGAACATCCCGCCCAGGCGGGAGAGCTGCTTGAGGTCGCTGAGCAGCGCCTCGCCGGCACCCGGATACTGGATCTTGACCGCGACGTCGCGGCTGTTCGGCGCACCCGACTCGTCGAACCCCGGCTCCCGCCACCGGGCCCGGTGCACCTGGCCGATGCTGGCGGCGGCGGCCGGGGTGTCGTCGAACTCCACGAACAGGTCCCGCCAGTCGGGGCCGAGCTGCTCGGCCAGCACCTTGTGCACGCTGGCCGCCGGCAGCGGTGGTGCCGCCTCCTGGAGCTTCGTGAGCGCCTGACGGTAGGGCGCGGCGATCTCCTCCGGCAGCGCCGCCTCGAAGACCGACAGCGCCTGACCGAACTTCATCGCCCCGCCCTTGAGCTGGCCCAACACGCTGAACAGCTGCTCGGCGGTGCGCTGCTGGATCTCCGCGGAGATCACGTCGGAGGCGAGCCCGGTGACGCGCTTTCCCATGCCGAGGACCGTCCGGCCGGCGAAGCCGAGCGGTAGGGCGGCGAGCTTGGCGGTGCGGGACACGGCGCGGCGCGGGATGTCGGTCACCCGGTCATTGTTACCGACCGAAGGGCTCCGCTGCTGGTCTGCGCCCGGGCTGGTGCGGACACTCGGCCCCGGGAACATCCACAGGCCGGGTGCGGCGGCCATCCCCGACGACGGAAACGGCCGGCACCGGTGATCTCCATGGCACCGCCCAGCGTCTCGGGCTGACCTCCGTCGAGCTGCGTCAGCGCCTCGGCCAGCGCGTACCCGATGGCGGCGAGCAGCGTGCTGGTAGCGCCGGTGGCGACCGGTTCGGTGGCCGCGAGCTGAGCGGCGAGCCGGGGCCAGTCCGGGTCGCGGTCGGCCCGGTGCAGCTCGACACAGTGCAGGCAGGGCCCGGCCGGTGGGCGAACCAGCGGCCCGATGACCGGTACGCCCTCGCGGAGGGTGACCAGCAGGTGTGGCTGCCGCCGCTGGGCGAGGCCTGCGGCGAGCAACGCGGGTGGCCGGTCCGTGCCGAGCTGGATCACCAGGTCCGTCCGGCCGCCCCTGGCCGCGCGGGTGCCGGTGCCCGGGGCGACGCGGTTGACGGCAGCGCGCACCGCCGGTGCCAGCGGGTGGCCCAGCTCGGTGGCGGGGATGCCGGTGCCGACCAGGTCGACGGGACGTACCGGGCCGGTGAGCTGGGGGACCACCTGCCCGACGCCGGCCTGGGCCAACGCCACCGTCAACGACCCGCCGAGCGCCCCGGTGCCGGTGAGCGCCACCCGGGCGGTTCGCCGCCGACGCAGGACCTGCGCGGGGGTGCCGGGCAGTCGGGCCGCGATCAGGGCCAGAGCGCCCGCCTCCGCCGCGAGTCGGGCGCGGACCGGGCCGGCGAGGTCACGAGGGAGCAGGGTGTGCGCGGGCACCAGCAGACCGGCCGTACGCAGGGCGTCGAGCAGCGTGCGCGCCTCGTCGGCGGTGACCCGCACGGTGGCTGCCTGCGCCAGCACGGTGCGCTCGCTGCGCGTGCCGTCGATCAGGTCGAGCAGATAGGCGGCCCGGGGGTTGGCCAGTTCCAGGAGCACGGCGGGGCCCGGCCCGACGCCGAGCTGGAGGGTGTGCCGGTCCCGCCAGAGCCGGTTGAGGCCGGGCAGCAGTGTGGGGCGGGGCAGTGCGGTGCGGCTCATGGTCGCTGATCGTGATCGCAACTTAGCGTTCGGTCGATCGTTGTCCACAGGCACTCAGGCCTCTGTCCAGCCTTGTCCACAGGTTTGGCTGGGTTTTCCACAGCCCGCCGGGGCGGCTGTCGGTCACCCGACATCTGCGGGCGGTGCCGGACGGCAACGGGGCGGGGCAGCCACCGGCCGCCCCGCCCCGTCAGCCGTACGGGTCAGACCTTGGCCTTGCCCAGGATGCGGTTCACTGTTGTCCCGCATACCGGACACTTGCCCTTGGCCATGTTCATTCCGGTCTTCGAGACCTCGACGTGCCCCTCGAAGTCCCGCTTCTCCTTGCACTTCACGCAGTAACCGTTGTAGGTCGTCTGGGCCTGGTCGGCCACGGTGCCCTCCTCGTCTCGTCCGCCGGTCGATGCCGTCCCGGCGGGGGTGCCCGGCGGCGGGCCACGCGGGGCGCCGGCGCTGGGTATCACTCCGCGGCCACCTTCGTGACCGCTGGTCCGCGGACCCTACCCAGGTCTGGGCAGTTCCATGTCAGCTGTGCATCGACACTGTGAGCAAGTCGACGTCGAGAGTGTGCACGGCGAAATAGGTCGGATAAGTCAGTTTGGCGGGGACACGCCGACCAAACCCTCACAGCCACCCGTGCGGGTGCCCCTGCGGCTGCGTCCAGGACGGCGATCACCTACGGTGAGAGGGTGTCGCGTAACACCGCCCTCGGCATTCACGAAGGGTGACGAGACGGCCGGACGGCGTCGCTGTCAAGAAATTTTCCGGACGCCTGGCGACCAATCACCACTTTCCGGGCGCGTGTCGCGCGGTTGACTCTTGCGGACCCCTGGTCAGTACGCATTAGCTTTCCCTCGTGACACGTAGCCGAGGCTGCGCGGGCCAGTGATGGCGGGGACGCGTAAGCCGGTCGTCGAAGTGCGGCGCAGCCAGCGCCGACGACGCACGGTGTCTGCGTACCGTGACGGTGAGCGGGTCGTCGTCCTCATCCCGGACCAGTTCTCCCGCGCCGAGGAGAGCGAGTGGGTCGACCGGATGCTCGCCCGGCTCGCCGCCCGGGAGGGGCGCCTGGCCCGCTCCGACGCCGAGTTGCTGGCCCGGGCCACCCGGCTCCTCGACCTCCACCTCGCCGAATACGCCTCCAAGGCGGTGCCGGCCAGCGTCCGCTGGGTCACCAACCAGAACGGCCGGTGGGGCTCCTGCACGCCCGCCGACCGCAGCATCCGGATCTCGCACCGGGTCCAGGAAATGCCCGACTGGGTGATCGACTACGTGTTGCTGCACGAGTTGACGCACCTCATCGTGCCCAGCCACAACGCCCGCTTCTGGGCGCTGGTCGGCCGCTATCCCAAGGCGGAACGCGCCCGCGGCTACCTCGAAGGCGTAGCCGCCGCCTCCTGCGCGCCCCTCGCCACCTGATCCGCTCGGAGTGGGGCGCTAGGGTCGGGGGGTGGCACGACGGGTGGTAGTGGCGTTGCTCGGGCCGGTGCACTGGTCGCCGCCCGGCGTCGACCGGGCGGAGTGGCGAGCGGCTCTCGCCGAAGACGTCATCGACCTGCTCGCCACACTCAACGAGGTGGAGATCGCAGTCGCGGTCACCCCGGCCGACCGGGCGCTGGCCGACGCGCTGGTCTGGCCCGGGACCGCTGTGCACGAGGTGGCCGATCCGACGCCGAACGCGGTGTTCGCCGCGCTGGAGGGCTACGACCAGGCGGCGGTGCTGGTGGGTGACGTGCCGGACCTGCCCGCACTGACTGTCGGCAAGCTGCTGCGCCCGCTCACCACCCGACCCGTCGCGGTGGCGCCGGTCGACGGCGGCGGCCCGGGCCTGCTCGGGGTGGCGGTACGGCTGCCCGTGCCAGGTTGGGTCCCCCCGCTGGACCTGGACACGGCGACGCCGGCGGACGTGCGCTCCGGTGCCCCCCGACCCGGCGACGTCGCGGTCACCGCCGGCTGGCGGCGACTGCGCGGCCCAGCGGACCTGGCCACGCTGGACCCGTCCTTCGAAGGGTGGGAGGCGACGCGCGCCCTGCTCTCCGGCTCGGGTCGCCCCGTCTGATACTCACGCAACCAGCCACCCGCTCTGACTGGCCGGCCGTCCGCCCCGCCGCAGGTCAAGGCCGCCCGGCCCGCTAAGGCCAGTTGGGCCGGGCGCCCGCCCAGGCGTGCGGGGGCGCCCGGTTCGAACTCTGACGTCAGGGCCGCAGGCTCACGCCTTGGTGTCGTCCTCGCCGTCGGTCTCGTCGGGATTGCCGGGGGCCTTCTCCTCGGCCCCACCGGGTGCGGTGAAGTCGAAGCTGTCCAGCTCGCTCAGGTCCATGTCGTTCATCGCGAACGCGACCGGGTCGGCGAAGTCGTCGTCGGACGGGAGCAGGTCCGGGTGCCCCCAGACGGCGTCGCGGCCTTCGATGCCGCGGTGCTGGGTGAGCGCCGCCCAGAGTGCCGCCGCCTCGCGGAGTCGGCGCGGGCGGAGCTCCAGCCCGACGAGGGCCGCGAAGGTCTGCTCGGCGGGGCCGCCGGCGGCCCGGCGACGGCGGAAGGCCTCGCCCAGCCGGACGACATTGGGCAGCCGGTCGCTGGCGGCGCTGTCCACGACGTGGCACACCCAACCCTCGACCAGGGCTAGCGCGGTCTCCAGCCGGGCCAGCGAGGCCTTCTGGGCGGGGCTGTCCTCCGGGGTGAAGATCCCCTCCAGGGCGATCGCCTGCATCGACTCCGGGTCGGTCGGGTCGACCCGTCCCATCGCCTCCTCGATCGCCTCCCGGTTGACCCGGATGCCCGAGGCGTACATCTCGACTGCGCTGAGCACGTGCCCGCGCAGCCACGGGACGTGCTGGAAGAGCCGCTGGTGGGCGGCCTCACGCAACGCCACGTAGAGGCGGACCTCGTCCTCGGGAAGCTCCAGGCCCTCGCCGTACGCCCGGATGTTGGCCGGGATCAGCGCGGCCGTGCCGGCCGGGCCGAGCGGCAGCCCGATGTCGCCGGCGGAGAGCACCTCCGCGGCGAGCGAACCGAGGGCCTGGCCCAGCTGGCCGCCGAAGAGCGCGCCACCGAGGGTGGCGACCATCGACTGCATCGGGCCGAGCTGGGCGCGGGCCTCCGGCGGCACCAGGTCGCCCATCGCGCCGACCATGCGGCTGGCGACCGGGTCGCAGAGCTTGCGCCACACGTCCAGCGTCTTGAAGATCCACTCATTGCGGTTCCAGGCGACCGGTGACTGGATGCCCGACGGCCACGCCGAGGCCGGCTCCAACCACAGGTCGGCCAGGCGCAGCGCCTCCTCGACCGCGTTGCGCTCATACGGTGACACCGCCGGGTCGCCGGCGGCCGCGAGCTGGCTGGCTGCTACCTGCCGGGCCAGGTCCCAGTTGACCGGCCCGCTGCCCGGCGCGGAGAGCAGGTGCTGCAACTGCGACATGAACTGCTGCATCTGCGCGGGATCGTTGGGGTCTGGTGGTTGCCCACCCGGGAGCGCGAAACCGAACGGAATATCAGGCACGACGTCTACGGTACGCGGGCCGCGCCCCAGGTCGCCGCCGCTGGCGTTGCGCTGAGGGCGAAGTCGTGTGGCGCATCCGGCGGGCGACAACCGACCGGTCGGTACGCTCTGCGGCATGAGACGTCGTGGCCTGACGGTCCTGCTCGGTGCCCTGTTCACCGCCCTGCTGAGCATCGGGGTGCTCCGGGTTCCGATCCCGTACGTGGTGCTCGGGCCCGGCCCGACGGTCAACACCCTGGGTACCGCCGACGGCAAGGAGGTCATCCAGGTCTCCGGGCGGGAGACCTCGACGTCTGCCGGCCAGCTGCGGCTGACCACGGTGGGTGTGCAGCCCACGGTTCGGCTGCGGGGGGCGATCGCGGGTTGGTTCTCCGACGACGAGGCGGTGGTGCCACGGGAGCTGGTCTACCCACCCGGGGAGTCGACGGAGCAGGTCGAGCAGCGTAACGCCGAGGACTTCAAGGCGTCGCAGACCAGCGCGGAGACCGCCGCGCTGCGGGAGTTGGGCTTCCCGGTGCAGGTGGTCGTCAAGACGGTGTCCGGGGACGGTCCGGCAGCCGGGGCCCTCAAGGCCGGCGACGTGATCACCTCGGTCGACGGTCAGCCGGTGCCGGTGGCCGCGAAGGTCACCGAGCTGGTCCGGGCCAAGCCCGTCGGCACGGCGTTGACCATCGGTTACACCAGGGACGGCGTGCCGGCCACCGTCGCGGTGACGAGTCGGGAGCAGGACGGCCGACCGCGGATCGGTGTCGAGATCGACCAGCAGCAGCCGCACCCGTTCACGCTCGGCATCGACCTGGGGGACATCGGCGGGCCGAGCGCCGGTCTGATGTTCGCCCTGGGGATCGTGGACAAGCTGACCCCGGCGGATCTCACCGGCGGTCAGGTCATCGCCGGCACCGGCACCATCGACGACGAGGGCGCGGTCGGCCCGATCGGCGGGATCGCGCAGAAGCTGGTCGGCGCGAAGCGTGCCGGGGCGAAGGTTTTCCTGGTGCCGGCGGACAACTGCGCCGAAGCGGTCCGCAATCCACAGCCGGATCTGCCGCTGTTGCGGGTGGGTTCGTTGGACGAGGCATTGACCGCTCTGGAGACGTTGCGCGGGGGCGGCCAGCCGACCCGTTGCTGACCGATGTGACCGCGCCCCGACACGCTCAGGATCACCCCGTACTCTGGGTGCCTGGTCGGAGCCGATCACATCGAGCGTGCGGAGCCAACAGTGGTCATGCGTAGCAGCAGCCCCCTTCCGAGGATGAGCCGGCGCGGGCGCGTCACCATCGCTGTCCTGGTCGGGGTGTTCGTGCTCTTCACCCTGCTCGGGTGGGGTGTCCAGGCGTGGACCGACTGGCTCTGGTTCGACGAGGTCCGCTATACCGAGGTCTTCACCGGAGTCCTGCTCACCCGGCTGGCGCTGTTCCTCGCCGTCGGGCTCGGCATGGCGGTGATCGTCGGTGGCAACCTGTGGCTGGCTCACCGGTTGCGTCCGCGGCTGCGTCCGCACTCGGTGGAGCAGGCGACCCTGGAGCGCTACCGGATGGTGCTCAGCCCGCGACTCGGCACCTGGATCGCGCTGACCGCCGCGGTGGTCGGGCTCTTCGCCGGCCTCTCCGCGCAGAACCGGTGGGACCAGTGGATGCTGTTCCGCAACGGCGGTGACTTCGGGGTCAAGGACCCGGAGTTCGGGGTGGACATCGGTTTCTACGTCTTCCAGCTGCCGTTCTGGCGCTACCTGCTCGGGGTCGCCTTCACCGCTGTGGTGCTGGCGGTGATCGGCGCGCTGGCGGTGCACTACCTGTTCGGCGGGGTTCGCCTGCAGGGTGTCGGGGACCGGATGAGCAACGCGGCCCGCGCGCACCTGAGCAGCCTGGTCGCCGTCTTCGTGTTGTTGAAGGCCATCGCGTACGTGCTGGACCGCCGGGCGATGCTGCTGGAGTACAACGAGGGCGTCAAGCTCTACGGCGCCGGCTACGCCGATGTCAACGCGCTGCTGCCGGCGAAGGAGATCCTGGCCTACATCTCGATCGTGGTGGCGATCGCGATCATCGTCTTCTCCAACGCCTGGATGCGGAACCTGGTCTGGCCGGGCATCTCGCTGGCGCTGCTCGGCGTCTCCGCGGTGGCCATCGGTGGCATCTACCCCTGGGCGGTGCAGACCTTCGAGGTGAAGCCGAGCGCGAAGGACAAGGAAGCGCCGTACATCCAACGCAGCATCGACGCGACGCGGGCGGCGTTCGGGCTGGGGGTCACCGAGACGACGGCGTACGCGGCGAACAACCTCACCCCACCGGCGAGCCTGGCCACCGACACGTCGGTGGTGCCGAACGTGCGGCTGCTCGACCCGCAGTTGGTCAGCGAGACGTACACCCAGCTCCAGCAGGTGCGTGGCTTCTACGACTTCGGCCCCAAGCTGGACATCGACCGGTACGGGGTGAACGGCAAGGTCTCCGACTACGTGGTCGGCGTCCGGGAGATCAACTACGGCGAGCTGACCGATCAGCAGAACACCTGGATCAACCGGCACACCGTCTACACCCACGGGTACGGGCTGGTGGCCGCCCCGGCGAACCAGGTGGTCTGCGGCGGGCAGCCGTTCTTCGTCTCCGGCTTCCTCGGCGAGAAGACCCAGGAGGCGTGCTCCTCGCAGACCGAGCAGATCACGGCCAAGCAGCCGCGGATCTACTACGGCGAGCGGATGGCGGCGGACGACTACGCGATCGTCGGGCAGTCCGACCCGAACAAGAAGGCCGAGTTCGACCGGCCGGTCGGTGAGGGTGGCGGCGAGTCCTACACCTACACCGGCGAGGGCGGCGTCGAGATCGGCTCCTTCGCCCGTCGCCTGCTGTACGCCATCAAGGAGCAGGAGTCGAACTTCCTGCTCTCCGAGGCGGTCAACAAGGACTCCAAGCTGCTCTACGTGCGCAACCCTCGGGACCGGGTGGAGAAGGTCGCGCCGTTCCTCACCCTGGACGGCGACCCGTACCCGGCGGTGGTGGACGGTCGGGTCCAGTGGATCGTCGACGGTTACACCACGGCGGCCAGCTACCCGTACGCCGAGCGGGTCAACCTGCAGACCGAGACGACGGACGAGCTGACCAACCGGGGCACGTTCCAGCTGGCCCGGGAGAACGTGAACTACATGCGTAACTCGGTGAAGGCGACCGTCGACGCGTACGACGGCACCGTCAAGCTCTACGAGTACGACGACACCGACCCGGTGCTCAAGGCGTGGAACAAGGCGTTCGGCGGTGACCTGATCCAGCCGAAGGCGGACATCCCGGTGGAGCTGAACGAGCACTTCCGCTACCCGGCGGACATGTTCAAGGTGCAGCGCAACCTGCTCACCAAGTTCCACGTGACCAACCCGGGCGACTTCTACTCGGCACAGGACTTCTGGCAGGTGCCGAATGTGCCGGACGCTCCGGACAGCGGCCAGAAGCAGCCGCCCTACTACCTGTTCACCCAGTTCCCCGGGCAGGAGGGCCCCCGGTTCCAGCTCACCTCGGCGGTCACCCCGAACGGCCGGCAGAACCTCGCCGCGCTGATCTCCGGGTCGTACGTCGACGGCAAGCCCCGGTTGGAGGTGCTGGAGTTGCCGGACCAGACCCGGATCTCCGGCCCGGTGCAGGTGCACCAGCAGATGACCAACAACGCGAACATCCGTCAGCAGCTCAACCTGCTGTCCAGCAACCAGGCGCAGGTGCAGTACGGCAACCTGCTCTCGCTGCCCTTCGGCGACGGCATGCTCTACGTCGAGCCGGTCTACGTGAAGAGCAACCAGCAGGACGCGTACCCGCTGTTGCAGAAGGTGCTGGTCTCCTACGGTGACGGTGGCTCCTTCGTGGTGCTCGCCGACAACATCGACGACGGCATCAAGCAGTTGGTCGAACAGGGTAAGAAGGCCGGGCAGGGCACGTCGCCGCCGCCGAACACCGGGGGCAACCCCACGACGCCGACACCCACACCGACACCGACGCCCACCGGGACCGGCGCGCCGACGCCCACGCCGAGCGCCGGCACCCCGCCGCCGACCGGTGACCTGGCCGCTGCCGCGGACCGGGTGCAGACCGCGATCACCGAGGTCCGGGCCGCGCAGGCGTCCGGCGACTTCGAGCGGTACGGGCGCGCGCTGAAGGCCCTGGACGAGGCGCTCACCGCGTTCCAGCAGGCGCAGCAGGCCGCAGGCACTGCCAGTGGTGGCGCGTCGCCGAGCCCCGGCGGCTGATCCCCACAGCGGGGAGCACGTCTCGGAGCCCTCGTCGTCGGACCGCACCGGTCCGGCGGCGGGGGCTCCGCCGCGTCCGGTGGTGTGCCCGTCTGTCACCTCACCGACAGGTTCGGTCGGACCGCAACCTGCGGCACGACTCCGCCGTCCTCATTGCAACGGGGTGGGATGAGGGGGAGCAGTCGTGAGGGACGCGCAGAGCTTCGATGACTTCTACCGCAGCACCGCGAGGCGGATGGTGCGGTACGGCTATGCGGTCACCGGCGACCACAACGAGGCGCAGGACCTGGTGCAGGAGGCGTACGCCCGGGCCTGGCGGCAGTGGGGGAGCTTGTCGGCGCATCCGGCGCCGGAGGCGTGGCTGCGGCTGGTGGTGTCCCGCCTGGCGACCGACCGCTGGCGGCGGCTGGGTGGCCTGCGTGGCGCGCTGCGGCTTGCCGGGCCTCCGCCGCCGGTCCCGCCGCCCAACGAGGACAGCGTGCTGCTGGTCCAGGCTCTGCGTCAGGTGCCGGCAACCCACCGGCGGGTGTTGGCGCTGCACTACCTGTTCGACATGCCGGTCGAGGAGATCGCCCGAGAGGTCGACGTGCCGGTTGGCACGGTGAAGTCGTGGCTCTCCCGCGGCCGGGCCCGACTCGCCGCGTTGCTGCCCGATCTGGCCGTCGTGGAACTGGAGGCCACCGATGTCCCCGCGTGAACTGTCTGAGATGTACCGGTCCCTCGCCGCCGACGCCGACGCTCGCGATCTGGGCGTCCCCGACGTGCTGCGACACCAGGCGGACCGTCGGGCCCGGCTGCGTGCCGCCGGGAGCACCCTTGCCGTGGCCCTGGTGGTGGTGGGCGTGGCTGTCGGGACCCAGGTGGTCGCTCCGCAGTCGGCGACCGTACCCTCGCCGGCCGGCACGCTCACGCCGCCGGCGTCGCCATCCGTGTCGCCGTCGCCGAGCGTGACCGGCGGTTCGCCATCACCGCCCGCCTCGCCGACAACGCCTGGACGCTCCTCGGGCACGACGGCGACGCCTCCCGGCGTCACCGGTGCGCCGCCGCCCAGGACGCCGACCAGCATCCCGGATCGGGCGTTCTTCACGCTCGCGGCAGCCAACCAGATCGGCATCGCGCCGGAATTCCGGGACCTGGCCGTGCTGCCGGAGCTGTGTGGGGCGCGCATCCCGAGTGAGGCGGTGGTGCACCGCCGAACCCGGCTGCTGGTCTACAAGCTGCCGCAGAACCCCGGTGAGGGGTACGTCCCGGACGGCACCTACACGCATTCCATCACCATCTACCGGGCCGGACGCGCCGACGACGCGCTGGACGAGCTGCGGCAGGCGGTGCGGGACTGCCCCGAGCAGAACCGGCCCGGCGGTGACACGCCGTCGCGGAGCACGCAGCGGCTGCTCGCCGACAGCGGGTACGGCGACGAGTCGGTGCTGTTCGAGATGCGCAGCCCGGGGCAGGACGTCAACGGCGACCCGACCGGTGTACAGGACGTGCGGCTGGTCCGGGCGATCCGGGTCGGCGACGTGGTGACCGTTCTCTGGGAGCAGGGTTGGGAGAACACCTCCAGCCAGCGGACGCAGGTCGACGCGGACAGTCGCCGCGCTGTCGCCGCCATCCGGGCCTGGCTCGGTTGACCACGGTGTCCCGGACCGCGATCCGGGGGATTCGGTTGTCGTTTTGCGGGGCCCGGGGGTGGTGCGCTACGGTTATCGAGCCGACGCGGGGTGGAGCAGCTCGGTAGCTCGCTGGGCTCATAACCCAGAGGTCGCAGGTTCAAATCCTGTCCCCGCTACGAACGAAAGCCCGTCTCCGGTTCGCCGGAGGCGGGCTTTCACCGTTCCGGGCATCGCCCTGGCGGCGGCCGGTGACCCCGCTGATCATCGCCGGCACGGCATGGGTTAGTCTTGACCAGTCGACGCGGGGTGGAGCAGCTCGGTAGCTCGCTGGGCTCATAACCCAGAGGTCGCAGGTTCAAATCCTGTCCCCGCTACAAATGGAAATGACATGAGCCCGGCCCCCACGATGTGGGGGCCGGGCTTGTTTGGTGCCTCTCTTCGGTACGAGATCCGGAAAGGGCCGGCGCCTGGCAGGTGCCGGCCCTTCGCGGGTTCTACCTCAGGCCGAAGGCGCGGGTGACGGTCTGGGTGACGCCGCCACCGTTGCGCTGCTCGGCGGTGACCCGGATCGACACGAAGTCGGCCCGGTGCGGCGCGTCCAGGAAGACCCGCCAGGTGCCCTTCTTCTCCTTCAGGTCCTGCCGCTGCCAGGTCTTCCCGTCGTCGTAGGAGACCTCCAGCCGGAGCGAGGACACCGCGTCCCGGGCGGCGGTGCTTCCCACCACCACGGGCGTGATCGAGAAGTCGCTCCCACGCTTCGCGCGACCGGCGGCGTCCACGTCCGTTCCGTAGTCCAGTTGGACCAGCGGGATGGCCTGCACCTCCGCGCTGCCGCCGGAGATGAAGCGCCATTCGGTGTGCGTGGCGGTCGAGTACGGGCTGAACTCCGGTTTGCCAGTGGTCTCGACGACCAACCGGTACGGCAGCTTCTCCGGCGACAGGTCACCCGCGCCGATCTCCGGCCAACCGTCGAACCGGGTCAGTTGCTTGTCGCCCTGGTAGAACGTGGCGATCTGCGACATGCTGGCGCCGCCGCTGTGCGCGGCTCCCGCATCGCCGAACCCCTGGATGTAGGCGCTCATGGCGGTCTCACCGCGGAAGGGGATCTCGGTGCTGAGCATGCGTGGCCGGGTGATCGGCCCGAACCAGCGGTCCTTCTGCACACTGCCCGGCCGGTAGGCGATCGCCTCCGTGTTGGACCGCGCCCAGTCGGCGACGTCGGCGTACTGCATCCACGTGACGCCGTCGCCTGCGGAGACCCAGTCGGTACGCGGACCCGGCACCACCGGCTGGAACGGGAACGAGCGTGCCGCCCCGTACTCGTACGGCGGGAAGTCCACCCGGCTCTCGCTGGACTGCTTCCCCGGGGGAGGGGAGAAGGTGAGATCGATCCGTGCGAGGTCGCGGGGACCGGTCTTGGCGGAGGGGTCGGCGGGCACCCCTCCACGGTGGTAGTCGACCAGGTCGTACAGGTACTTCGCCGCAGGGTGGGCCACGACGGTCAGCCGTACCGGTTTGCGACCGCCGGCGGTGATCTTCTGGATCAACGCCTCGCCCTGGTCCATGGTCAGCGAGGCGACCGGGACCTGCCCGGTCGTCACGCCGTCGGGGTTGCCGTACCAGTCACTCTTGCGACCGTCGCGGTCGTTGACCACGAGGAGCATCGCCGCACCGGCGGTGTGCGCCGCGGTCGCCTGGTCCATGGGGGTCACCGAGTCGCTGCCGCGGACGACCACGGCCTTGCCCCGCGCGGACAGACCGGCGTAGTCGGACGTCGCGCCCACCCCCGCGAAGACGGCGTCCAGGCGAGTCGTGCCGTCGGGCAGTGCGAACGAGCCAGGCTGCACGAGGGGGTCGCCGAGGTGACGGCCGTCGTAGCTGATCGCCAGTGGCGTCTGCGCGGCGCGGATCCGGGTGGTGAGGACGAAGCTGCCCTTCTTCACCTTGCCCTTGGTCGGGAGCGCCCACAGGCTGTCGTAGGTGGCGCCGGGCCAGAAGGTCTCCTTCAGGGCGCCCCAGTCGGTGGGCGTCGGTTCGGCGGAGGTGAAGGACCGGTAGACGTCGATCCTGCTGTTGACGACGGCGGTCGGCTGCGGTGTCGCCACCTTCACCTGGCGGGCCCGTCTGGCGTCGAGTTCCACGACCCGGTCCGTCGTCAGGTCGACCTCGGGGGCGGTCAGCATCGCGAGGCCGAGGGAGCGGGGACCGTTCAGACCCTCCACGTCCGCTGCGGCGACGACGGTGTACGAGCCGGGAGCCAGGCGACTGGTGAGCTTTCCGTCGTTGACCCACATGAACGTGGAGCCCGTCTCGGCGTTGACGATCTCGACCTCGCCGCTCATGGGTCGACCGGCGCGGTCCTTCAGGTGGATGGTGAGGTCGTGCTTCTTGGACTCGACAGCGATCCCGACGGCCGTGTGTACCTCGCCGGCTGGGAAGCGCGCCGCGACCTGGGCGGAGTACCGGCCCGAGGGGAGGCCTTCCGGGTCCACCACGACGTCGACGGTCGCGGTGCCGTGAGCGGGCACCGTGACGCTGTCGGCGGCCACCGTGAACGTTCGTGCGGAGGTGGCGCCGTGTTCGACGGCGAGAGCCAGGGTGACCGGGTTGGCCGTCGTGTTGGTGTAGCTGATCTTCCGGGTGATCGGCTGAGGTGCGGTGCCGGGAGCCCACCGGACGAGGCCGGCGTCCACCGAGCCGGTCGCGACGACCTGGTCCTGGTGGTAGGCGGCGGCCACGTTCAGTCGACCGCTGCCGGCCTGGTACGCGTTGTAGTCCGGTGTGCGGACGCTGGTGCTCATCAGCGCGTCCTTGATCTGCCGTGCGCTCCAGGTGGGGTGCTTCTGCAGCAGCAGGGCAGCCGCCCCGGCGACGTGGGGTGCGGCCATCGAGGTGCCACTGTCCACGCGGTAGTAGCCCTCGCCCCAGGGGAGGTGCTGCGAGCGCGCTGCCAGCACGTCCACGCCGGGGGCGGTCATGTCGGGCTTGAGGGCCTCGTCGTTGGCGCGCGGCCCGACGCTGGAGAAGTCGGCCAGGTGGTCGGAGGCGTCCACCGCGCCGATGGTGAGCGCGGCGTCCGCGGTGCCCGGCGCGCCGAGGGTGTACGGATCGGGACCGCCGTTGCCGGCGGAGACGACGAAGAGCGCGCCTGTCTCGGCGGTCAGCTGGTTCACGGCCTGGCTCAGCGGGTCGTCCTGCGTGTGCCACGCGCTGACGCCCAGGCTCATGTTGATCACCTTGGCGTGCTCGGTGCGCGCCGCCCACTCCATGCCCGCGATGATCCCTGAGATCGAGCCGCTCCCGAACTCGTCGAGGACCTTGCCGACCACCAGGTCGGCATCGGGAGCGACCCCCCGCTCCTTACCGTCCGAGGCGGCGCCCGTCCCGGCGACGGTGGACGCGGTGTGGGTGCCGTGCCCGTTGTGGTCGATCACGTCCTGGCCGGGGATGAAACTCCGGGACGCCACCACCTGGCCCACGAGGTCGGGGTGGGTGGTGTCCACGCCGCTGTCCAGGACGGCGACCCGCACACCGCTGCCGGTGCCTCCGGCCGCCCAGGCCGCCGGTGCGCCGACCTGCGAGGTGGTGTCGGCGAGGGCGGCCTTGGCCTTACCGTCGAGCCACACCTTGTCGACGCCCGCCGTGAAGGACGGGGTCGAGGTGGCGGCGCGGAGGCCGGCCGGTGACTGTCCACCGCCGGTGAGAGCGGACCAGAAGTCCGCCGCCTGTGACCGTCGGGCGCGCACTGCCTCGCCGCGGACCGAGGGAAGCTCCAGTGTGGTCTGCGCGCCCGGCAGTGTGGTGCCGGTCCGGCGCGTCGCTGAGTCGGTGGAGCGGGTGACGATCAGGGGGAGTTCGCTGGTGCGTGCGTCGTCGAAGCCCTGCGCGATCAGTTGGGTGACGTCGAAGAGCTGCTTGTCGAGTCGGCCGGTCGCGAGGTAGGGCATCGCCTCGTCGGGGTACACATAGGTGTCCCCGCCCTCGGTGGAGACCCGTACGGCCCCGGTGGCGCCGGGCGCGCGTGTGACGTCCACCGAGGGGGTCGCGCCGTTGACGCCGGGGGTCACCGTCACCCGGTCGCCGGTGATCAGCGTGACCGTGACTGGTGCGCGGTGTGCGTTGCCGGTGGCGGCGGGTGTCGCCGGAGGCGGTGGGGCGCCGTGCGCCGCCGTCGGGGTGAGGAGAGCGGCGACGAGGGTGACGCCTACCGCTGCCGCCGCAGATCTCCGGGTGCGAGAGATCCACGCACTGACTACAGAGTTGACCATGGATCGAATCCGATCACCTGCGGAGACCCATGTAAAGATCATCATCGTTGCCGGGGCGTTGCGGGAACGTTGCCCACGATCTCGGCTCCGTCATTCGGCGCGGACAGACGTGCCGAGGTTGCGCCCTTCGGCGAGGATGGGCACATGTCTTCCTTCGGTAAGTGGTGGGGCCGGCTCAGCGCGGTCCTCGGTGGGGCCGTGCTGGCGGTCTTCGTGCCCGTCGCGGCCTGGGCGTCCACGGGCACCGGCGAGCTGGTGGTGGAGGCCGCCCGGCGGCGGGGCCGCAGCGGTTTCGGGATCCTCCCGCTGCTCTGCTGCCTGGTGGTGGTCGCGATCGTCGTGTTCCTGGTGCTGCGTCTGATGCGCAACCGCCGGGGCGGTCCGCCCCGCTAACCGACGCCAGGTCCCGGGCGGCCGGCCCTGAAGCCGGCCGCCGGCGCTCACACCGCCAGGGCCGCGATGGCCTGGGACAGGAAACGCGCGGTGGCCTCCCGGGTGCCGTCCCGCCTGACGCGGATGCGCTCGGCGGCGGTGACCAGCAGGGTGCGCACCTTGGCATGCCCCTGGGGTGGTGGCGCCGGTGCCGGCCCGAGCAGGTCGGCGATGCTGGCGCCGAACGCGGCGGCCCGCCGCTGGGCCGGGTCGGTGATGCTGCCCTCGGCGTAGCTACGGACAGCGAGGCTGGCGTTCAGCCCGCGCTCGTGGCCCAGGACCGTGCCGGCCTCGCCGTTCGTGGTCAGGAAATTGATCACGTCGACGACGGTGTTCGGGTGGCGGGTGCCGCGGAATGCGGCCCAGTACATCGATGCCCGCGCCCACTGGGCGCCGGGTGCCCCCGGCAGGCCGGTCAGGCCCAGCTCGGCATCGGTGAGTCGCTGAAGCTCCGGCAGCTGATGGGACCAGGCGAAGGACGCGGCGGTCAACCCGGTGACCACCGGTTGCCGGCCCGGCTCCCCGCTGTCCGCCTGCTCGATGAGCGCCCCGCCCGGCGTGGCCCGTTCGGCGCGGGCCTGCTGCCACAGCTCGAACCACGCGATCAGCTCGTCCGCGCCGAAACCGATCTGGTTGCCCCGGTAGAACTCACCGCCCCTCGACCGCAGCCAGAGCCAGAGCGCCCGGTAGTCGCCGGACGCGTCCATGGTGCCGGCCACCTGGCCGTCACTGGCGTCGGTGACCTGCCCCGCCCAGGAGAGGTATTCGGCCCAGGTCATCCCGCCACGGGGCTCGGGCACCCGCAGCTCCTGCAGCAGGTCGCGGTTGAAGACCACGCTCATGTGGGTCTGCCCGCTGGCCACCGCCATCGTCCGCCCCTCGACCGTGCCGTAGCGGACCAGCCCTTCCGGCAGGCCCCGCAGGTCCAGGTGGTGGTCGGCGACCCGGTCGCTGAGGTCGAGGATGATCTGGCGTTGGGCGTACTCGGTCAGCATCGCGTCGTCGATCTGGATCAGGTCCGGGACGTTGCCACCCGCCGCCTGGGTGGCCAGGCGGTCGTAGTAGCCCTCGGCGCCCTGCCAGGTGACCCGGAAGGTGACCCGGGGGTTGCGATCCGAGTAGAGGCGCAGCACCTTCTCGGTGATCTCGGCCCGCTTGGCGCTGCCCCACCAGAAGACCGACAGCTCGACCGGCCCGTCCTGGGTCGACGTGGTGGCGCCGTCGCTGCATCCGGCCAGCCCACCCGACGCGAGCAGAGGAGCGCCGAGCAGCGCGCCGAGCAGTCGGCGTCGGCCCGGGTCGGCGCCGAGGCGGTCGAACGGGGGTCGCACAACGGGCACGGGGGTCTCCTGGACCTGCGGGGGCAGCGGTCGGACCATTCACGCAGGCAGCGCACGAGGGTGTCAACGTCCGTCCGGTCACCCCCTCGCGCAGGTGGTCGAATCGGGCTGACCGACACCGCATGGTGTACTAGGGCGCGTGGAACTTCTGCACTCTGGCAAGGCTCGGGATGTCTACGCCGACGGCGAGGACCTGATCCTGGTCGCCTCGGACCGCATCTCGATCTACGACGTGGCGCTGCCCACGCCTATCCCAGACAAGGGTCGCCTGCTCACCGCACTCTCGCTGTGGTGGTTCGAGCAGCTCGCCGACCTGGTGCCGAACCACGTCATCTCCGCCACCGACGTGCCCGCCGAGTTCGCCGGGCGGGCCATCCGGTGCCAGCGGCTGGACATGCTCCCGGTCGAGTGCGTCGCCCGCGGCTACCTCACCGGCGGCGGCCTGCGGGAGTACGAGCGGACCGGCGCGGTCTCCGGCGTACCACTGCCGCGAGGGCTGGGCGAGGCGTCGATCCTGCCCGAGCCGATCTTCACACCGTCGAGCAAGGCGCCGATGGGCGAGCACGACGAACCCATCACGTACGACGACGTGGTGGACAAGGTGGGCGAGGCGACCGCCGAGCGACTGCGGCAGATCACCCTCGACGTCTACCGGCGCGGCGCGGAGCTGGCCGCCGACCGGGGCATCCTGGTCGCCGACACCAAGCTCGAGCTGGGCTGGGCGCCGGACGGCACGCTGGTCCTCGCCGACGAGCTGCTCACCTCCGACTCGTCGCGGTTCTGGCCAGCCGAGTCGTACCAGCCGGGACGGGTGCAGTTCTCCTACGACAAGCAGTACGTGCGGGACTGGGCCACCGGTAGCGGCTGGGACAAGCAGGGCCCGGCCCCGGACCTGCCGGCCGAGGTGGTCGAGGCGACCCGGGCGCGCTACATCGACGTCTACGAGAAGCTCACCGGCAACCGCTGGGAGTGACCGGGACGCCGCGCTGTCGCCGTACCCGCTGGACCTGACCGTCGTCACCGTCGAGGATGAACTCATCACTCTTAGTGGAGTCTGGGGCGGTCGGATGAACGGCGACATGTGGATCAGGGCGCTCAAGGCGGCCCGGGCCGGTGCGGGCGTCTCGCAGGAGGCCCTGGCGGAGCTGATCAGGTGGAGTCCGTCCACCATCGCGGCGATCGAGACCGGGCGACGCCGACCCACCCCGCAGTTCGCCGAGGCGGCGGACGCGGCGCTGGAGACCGGCGGGGTGTTGGCCGAGTTGCTGGCGGTGGCGGCCCGGCAGGAGTCGCCGGCCTGGTTCGCGCAGTGGCGGGGGATCGAGGCAGAGGCGGTCGCCCTCCGCACCGTTCAACCGTCGCTGGTGCCGGGCCTGCTCCAGACCGAGGCGTACGCGCACGCGGTGCTCAGCGCCCAGGGCACCCACACCCCGGAGCAGGTCGCCCAACTGGTCGCCGGCCGGCTGGCCCGCCAGGAGCTGCTGACCGGCCCGACCCCGAAGCGGTTCACCGCGGTCGTCGACGAGACCGCGCTGCGCCGCGTGGTCGGCGATCGGGACGTCCAGCTCGCCCAGTTGGAACGGCTGGTCGAGCTGGCCACCCTGCCCCACATCCGGCTTTACGTGATTGCCGCCGGCGTGGGCGCGCACCCCGGGCTGGCCGGCGGCTTCGTGCTGGCCAATTTGCCCGACGGCGACGAGGTGGCCTACATCGACGGGGTCTTCGGTCAGATCGTCGACCGGACCGACACCGTTGATACCATCAGGACGATGTGGGACACGCTGCTGGGCGAGGCCCTGCCGGCGGGCGTGTCAGTCGAGCTGGTCGGAAAGCTGGTGAACGAGCTGTGAACTCCGCCCCCACCCCTCGGTGGCGCGTGTCGACCCGGTCCGGCAACGGCGGTGACACCTGCGTCGAGGTGGCCGACAACCTGCCAGAACAGGTGCTGGTCCGTGACTCCACCGACCGCGCCGGTGCCGTCCTCACCTTCGCGCCGGCGGCCTGGCGCGCGTTCGTGGCGCGGGTCCGCACCGGCAGCTGAGGTCAGTCCACCCAGTCCAGGGTGCGTTGCACGGCCTTGCGCCACTGGCGCAGCTCCTCTTCGCGCAGGTCTGCCGCCATGGTCGACTCCCACTGCGCGTCGGAGCGCCACTGCGCCCGCAGCGTGGCCAGGTCGGGCCAGAAGCCGACCGCCAGCCCTGCCGCGTACGCGGCGCCCAGGCAGGTGGTCTCGGTGATCCGGGACCGGACGACCGGCACGTCGAGGACGTCGGCGAGGAACTGCATGAGCAGCCCGTTGGCGGTCATCCCACCGTCTACGCGGAGTCGGCGCAGCGCCACGTCGGAGTCCGCGTCCATCGCGTCGACCACCTCGCGGGTCTGCCACGCCGACGCCTCCAGCACCGCCCGGGCCAGGTGCCCCTTGGTGATGTAGCCGGTCAGACCGGCGATCACCCCACGGGCGTCGCTGCGCCAGTGCGGGGCGAACAGCCCGGAGAACGCCGGCACCACGTAGCAGCCCCCGTTGTCGTCCACCGTGCGCGCCAACTCCTCCACCTCGGCCGCATTGGAGATCAACCCGAGGTTGTCCCGCAGCCACTGCACCAGCGAGCCGGTGACGGCGATCGCGCCCTCCAGGGCGTACGCCGGGGGTTGGTCCTTGATCCGGTAGGCGACCGTGGTGAGCAGGCCGTGCGTCGACGGGACCGGGGTGGCGCCGGTGTTGAGCAGCAGGAAGCTCCCGGTGCCGTAGGTGCACTTCGCCTCGCCCGGCTGGAAGCAGGTCTGCCCGAACAGGGCGGCCTGCTGGTCACCGAGAGCGCTGGCCACCGGCACCCCGGCGAGCACGCCGGTGGCCGTGCCGTACACCTCGGCCGAGCAGCGGATCTCCGGCAGCATCGCCGCCGGGACGCCCATCGCGTCCAGCAGGTCCGGGGCCCAGTCCAGGGTGGTGAGGTCCATCAGCATGGTCCGGCTGGCGTTTGTCACGTCGGTGACGTGCTCGCCGGTCAGCTTCCAGATCAGCCAGCTGTCCATGGTGCCGAAGAGGACCTCGCCGCGCTCGGCGCGCTCGCGCAGGCCGTCGACCTCGTCCAGCAGCCAGCACAGCTTCGGCCCGGCGAAGTAGGTGGCCAGCGGCAGGCCGGTGCGGGACCGGAACCGCTCCTCGCCGTACGCCGAGGCCAGCTCGCGCAGCAGCGGCCCGGTGCGGGTGTCCTGCCAGACGACGGCGTTGGCCACCGGCCGGCCGGTGGACCGGTCCCAGACGACTGTGGTCTCCCGCTGGTTGGTGATGCCGACGGCGGCCAGCCCGGCCGCGTCGGTGCCGGCGGCCCGCAGCGCCTCGGCGACCACCTGCTGGACGTTGTCCCAGATCTCCTCGGCGTCGTGCTCCACCCAGCCGGGCTGGGGGAAGATCTGCCGGTGTTCGCGCTGGGCCGCGGCGACGATGTCCCCGGCCTGGTCGAACACGATGCACCGCGAGGAGGTGGTGCCCTGGTCGATGGCGGCGACGTACTGGGGGGTCACCGCAGCACCGTACCCGGACCGACGGCGTGGTGCGAGCTGCGTCACGGTCGGTCGCGGCCCGGTGCCGGCCACCGCCGTGCGCGTCGCCTACGATGTGCGAACGTGCGCGACATCGCCGTTTTCAGTGGAACTGCCCACCCCGACCTGGCCGCCGAGATCTGCGCCCACCTGGGGGTGCCGCTGCACCCGGTGCGGGTCTCCCGGTTCGCGAACGACTGCCTGGAAGTGCAGTTGCAGGCCAACTGCCGCGAGCGGGACGTCTTCCTGATCCAGCCGCTGGTGCCGCCGGTGCAGGAGAACCTGGTCGAGCTGCTGCTGATGATCGACGCGGCGCGGGGTGCCTCCGCCGGCCGGATCACGGTCGTGCTGCCGCACTACGCGTACGCCCGATCGGACAAGAAGGATGCGCCACGGATCTCGATCGGCGCCCGGCTGGTCGCCGATCTACTCACGTCGGCCGGTGCGGACCGGGTGCTCGCGATGACCCTGCACTCGCCGCAGGTGCACGGCTTCTTCAGCGTCCCCGTGGATCACCTGCACGCGTTGCGGGAGCTGGCCACCCACTTCCAGCGCTACGACCTGAGCAACACCGTGGTGGTCTCACCCGACCTGGGCAACGCCAAGGAGGCGGCGGCCTTCGCCCGGCTGCTCGGTACGCCGGTCGCGGCCGGGGCGAAGCAGCGGTTCAGCGACGACCTGGTCAAGATCAGTGCGGTGATCGGCGAGGTGGCCGACCGGGACGTCATCGTGCTGGACGACGAGATCGCCAAGGGCAGCACGGTGGTCGAGTTGATGGAGCATCTGCGCGGCCTCAAGGTCAGGTCGATCCGGCTCGCCTGCACGCACGGCCTCTTCTCCGACGACGCCCTGCGGCGGCTCAGCGATCAGGACGGCGTCCTGGAGATCGTCTGCACCAACACGGTGCCCATTCCGGCCGCCAAGCGGGTGCCCGAGCTGCAGGTCCTGTCGGTGGCGCCGGCCCTGGCCGAGGCCATGCGTCGGATCCACAACGGCGAGTCCGTCTCCGCCCTCTTCGGCTGACTGTGCCCGCACCCCAACCCGGTCGATCATGGAGTTATGGTGCCTGGTTTGGCACCTTTTGTTGACTTTGTCGCCCACCACAAGTCCATGATCGACGAGGCGGTGCGGGCCGGGCGGGGGTCAGTACGTGCTGCGGTTCTGGCTGACGAGGCCGGTGGTGACGCGCACGGTGGTGCCGGCGGTGCTGGTGACGACGTCCATGGCGTCGGTCAGCTCGCGGGCCAGCCAGAGCCCCCAACCGCCGGCGGTGTCCGGGGCCGGCCGGCTGCGGTCGCCCAGCCGCTGCGGGTTGATCCCGTGCCCATGGTCGGCCACCTCGCAGATCAGCGCGTCCGCCTCGTGCCAGAGCCGCAACCATCCGCGCCCGCCACCGTGCCGGACCGCGTTGGTGATCAGCTCGTTGATGGCGAGCACGAAATCGTCCAGCCGTTGGCCGGTGAGCCCGCAGGCATGCGCGCAGGAGGTGACCGAGTGTCGGATTTCGGTCACCTGGGCCTGGTCGAAGGCGTCGGTGATCAGGAGGGCAGGTTCGATGGGCACAACCGTACGCGGTGCGTGCGGATCTGCGTTGGTCATGGGCCCGTCCCGGCGGCGGATCTAGGAGTACTTCGCGGCTTTTCCACCGTACGTCAGGGTTTCCCGAACCGCACTCGCTGCCCGCCGTGCGGCTGACCCGGTTGTGGCATCCTGACCGCCATGCCGTCGCCGCCGGGTGGATTCGAGGTGCCGCTGTGGCGTGCGCTCACGGTGTTCCGGGTGGCGTCCCTGGCGTACGTCTGCGTGCTCGCGGTGCGCGACGCCGACCGGTACGCCCACCCGTACGCCGTCGGCGCCCTGATCCTGGTGATGGCGGCGTGGACCGGGTTGACCGCGATCGGGTACGCCCGGCCGGCCTGGCGGCGCTGGCCACTGCTGCTGACCGACCTTGGCGTGGTGCTGGCCGTCGTACTGGCCACCCCGTGGGTGATCGGTCGCGCGGCGCTCGCCAGCGGCGTACCCACCATGGGGGTTGCCTGGATGGCCGGCCCGGTGCTGGCCTGGGCCGTCTCCGGCGGGCGGCGGCGGGGCACGATCGCCGCGCTGCTGGTGGCCGGCGCGGACCTGGCCACCCGGGAGCGGATCGGTCAGTCCTCGTTCACCGGGGTGATCCTGATGCTGCTCGCCGGAGTGGTGGTGGGGCACGTGGCCCGGCTCGCGGTGGGCGCCGAGGAACGGCTGCAACGCGCAGTGGAGTTGGAGGCTGCCACCCGGGAGCGGGAGAGGCTGGCCCGGGGCATCCACGACTCGGTGCTCCAGGTGCTGGCGCTGGTGCAGCGGCGGGGCGCCGACCTGCCCGGCGAGGCCGGCGAGCTGGCCCGGCTGGCGGGCGAGCAGGAGGCCGCGTTGCGGGCCCTGATCGCCGGCACCGACCCGGCCGCCGCCGCGCTCCCGGACGGCACCGAGGCGGCGGCGGTGGACCTGCGGACCCTGCTCAGCCGGTACGCCTCGACGGCGGTGGCGCTCTCCGCACCGGCCACCCCGGTGCCGCTGCCGAGGTGGGTGGCCGGTGAGCTGGCCGCCGCGACCGGCGCGGCCCTGGACAACGTGGGCCGGCACGCCGGTGGGCGGGCCTGGGTGTTGATCGAGGACGAGGGGGCGACGGTGACCGTGTCGATCCGCGACGAGGGGCCGGGCATCCCGGCCGGCCGGCTGGCCGAGGCCGCCGCGCAGGGCCGGCTCGGCGTGACCCAGTCCATCCGGGGTCGGGTGGCCGACGTGGGCGGGACGGTACGGATCGTGTCCGCCCCCGACGCCGGCACCGAGATCGAGTTGACAGTGCCGAGGGCGCAGCGGTGACCCCGACCCGGGTGATGGTGGTCGACGACCATCCGATGTGGCGGGAAGGCGTCGCCCGCGACCTCACCGAGGCGGGCTTCCTGGTGGTGGCGACCAGCGGCGAGGGGCGACAGGCCGTCCGGGTGGCTGCCGCCGCCCGGCCCGACGTGGTCGTGCTCGACCTGCAACTACCGGACATCTCCGGTGTCGAGGTGATCCTGGGCCTGCGCGCGGCCCTGCCCGACGTGCGGGTGCTGATGCTCAGCGCCAGCGGCGAACAGCAGAGCGTGCTGGACGCCGTCAAGGCGGGGGCCACCGGCTACCTCGTGAAGTCGACAGCGCCCGCCGAGTTCCTCGACGCGGTCCGCCGCACCGCCGCCGGCGGCACGGTCTTCACCCCCGGCCTGGCCGGGCTCGTCCTCGGCGAGTACCGCCGGCTGGCCGCCAACCCGGGTCAGGCCGACCCGGGCGGCGGCGCGGAGCCCGCCACGCCCCGGCTCACCGACCGGGAGACGGAGGTGCTGCGGCTGGTGGCGAAGGGGCTGTCGTACAAGCAGATAGCGCAGCGGCTCGGGTTGTCGCACCGCACGGTCCAGAACCACGTGCAGAACACCCTGGGGAAGCTGCAACTGCACAACCGGGTCGAGTTGACCCGCTACGCCATCGAACGGGGCCTGGACGACTGACCCGGGTCAGACCGAGCGGGGCGGCTCCGTCTCGTGGATGGCCAACTCCTCGGCGGTCGCCCCGCCGCCGGCCGAACCCGCGTCGTACGCCACCGAGTCGGTCTCCTGGTCGGTGTGCGAACCCTCGTCCGGCTCGACCAGCCGGCCGACCGTGGCGTCGGCGACAGTGCCGAGCTGACCGTGGTCGTAGAGGGACACCGGTGAGTTCGGGTCCGAAGTCGGCCCGGGGTCCATCACGTCGGCGTCCAACTGGGCCTCCGCGGCGGCCTCCAGGTTGTCCGCCTCGAAGGCGATCTTCGGGTCGATCGTCCCCGCCAGCGGGTCGTCCGCCGGCCGCTCGTAGACCTCTCGTTCGAGCTTGTAGTCCAACGACTCCCCGTCCAGCTGCTCCTCGGCGGTCGTCCCGAACCGGTCCACCGCGACCGGCGTCCGGTCGCCGGGCAGCTGGGCCGGGTCCGGGCCGTCCGCCTCGCGCCCGGTGAGCACGTCGTCGTTGGCGGTCGAGTCGTCATCGACGGTGTCGGGCAGGCCTTGCGCCTCGGTGTCGGACACGGGGGTCGGGTACTCGTTGTCGCGCATGTCTGACCACTACCCGCTGCCCTCCCGCCATAACCGGAGCACGGCAGGCCGTGCGGTGGCGAAACCGGCATCCGGGGCGGAACACCCCGTCAGCCCAGGTGGGCCACCTCGTCGTCCGGGTGCAGAACACACCAGACCACCTTGCCGTCCCCTATGGCGCTGCTACCCCAGCGACGGGCCATCGTGTCGATCAGCAGCAGACCACGGCCGCCGGCCCGGTCCGGCGGGGACAGGCCGGCGAACGTCGGCCGGTGCGGCGAGTGGTCGCGAACCGCCAGGTGCAGGGTGTCGTCCTGCGGGGCGAGCCGGACCGTCATCGGGGTCCGGGCGTGCGCCACCACGTTGTTGACCATCTCGGTGACCACGATGCACGCCGGGTCGATCAATTCCGGCACGCCCCAGCGCCGGCAACCGGTGCTGACCAGTTCACGGGCCTGCCGGGCGGCTGCCACCGTCGGGGCCAGCTCGACGGTGAGCACCGCCGCCAGTGGCGTCGCCGCGACCGCGGCCAGCGCGCCGTCCACCGTCGGCCAGGCCGGCACCCCGTCCACCGTCGTCGGCGCGGCCTGGTCCCCGGCCGCGGTGGTCGGGGCGGTCGGCTGCACGGTGCCCGTGTGGTCGGGCCGGTCGGCCGCCGGGTCGCACAGCAGCAGATCCGCCGCCGGCCAGTCGGCGACCTCCCGGCGAACCTCGGCGAAGACGCTCCGCCCGGTCGGGTCGGCCACCCGCAGCCCGGTGACGTCCGCGACCACCGGACCGGGCCGGTCGGCGAGTCGGGCGAGCAGTGCGAGGCGTACCCCCTCGGCTGCGGCGGCGTCGAGCACACCGGTCAACCGGACCACCGCCGACGACTCGTCGACCTCCACGGGACAGTTCGCCGTGGTCGCCTCATCCGGCCCGCCGGTGACGGCTCGCGCGTTCGGGCGCTCGGTGGCGGTCATCAGCGGACCGACCGGGACCGGCGGTTGATCGCCGCCATCGTGCCCACCGCCGTGCCGGCCGCCGCCAGGCCGAACGCCGCGGTCATCCGCACCAACTGGCGGCGTCGGCCGTGCCAGCCGCCGTCCCGGCGGGCGTCGGCGTCGGCGTGGAACATGTTGCCGGTGCTGTCCAACCGGGCCCCCGGACCGAACTGGGTGCGGTGGGCGTACCAGCCGAGGGTGCGCTCCACCAGCGCGGGCGCCAGCCGCCACTGGAGGCCGAGCAGCCGGGCCGCGCCACCGGCGTACGCCTCGCGGCGCGGTCGGCGCAGCAGCCGGACGATGGTCTCGGCGACCACCTCCGGCGGGTAGATCGGGGGCGGTGGCACCAGTTCGCGGCCGGTGTGGTTGGCCGCGTGCCGGAAGAACGGGGTGTCGATGGTGGCCGGCAGCACCGTGCAGACCGAGATCTGACCGCGACCGGTGACCCGCAACTCCTGCCGGACGGTGTCGGCCAACCCCCGGATGCCGTGCTTGGTGGCGTTGTACGCCGACTGGTACGGCATCGCCACCTCGGCCAGCACCGAGGCGTTGTTGACCAGCACGCCGCCGCCGGCCGCCTCCAGGTAGGGCAGCGCGGCCTTGATGCCGTGCACCGTCCCGAGCAGGTTGACCTCCAGCACGCGGCGGAACTCGGCGACCGGGATCTCGTCGAACAGGCCCACCGCGCCCACCGCGGCGTTGTTCACCCAGGCGTCGATCCGGCCGAACTCAGCCGCCGCCCGATCGGCCAACCGTCGCACCGACTCCAGATCGGTCACATCGGTGGGTACGACCAGCGCCCGGCCGCCCAACTCCCAGCATTGGTGGGCGACCTGTCGCAGGGCCGGCTCGCTGCGGGCGGCCAGCACGACGGCGGCACCCCGGCGGGCCAACGCGTACGCGGTCGCCGTGCCGATCCCGCTGGACGCGCCGGTGATCACAACGGTCGAATCGTCGAGGGTGCGGGTCAGCGGCATTCCTGGGCGGTACCCCCGCCCGGGCCTGCTCATACCACCAGGCAGTTGTCGATCATCATCGAACTGTTGGCTGGTGTGCCGTTTGTGCTTGCCGTGGCGCAAGTGTCGGCGGCACTCGCGGGGACTCTTCCTGATCTGCCAGGTTTCGGCTCCGGGCCCGGGGGTTAATGGGACGCTCTGACCGGGAGGACCACTGCCGAGGAAAGATCGCAGGGAGGTGACCCATGCGCGTCGGCCTCGTCTGCGCGCACGCCAGTTCGTACCGCCACGCCGACGGCCCACCGGTCGGCACCCGCCAGCACATCGCGCGGGTCGCCGCCGAGTTGGCCGAACGGGGCCACGACGTCCGGCTCTACGACCGCAGGGACGATCCAGGACTGCCGGCGACGGTCGACGTCGACGGCTACCAGGTGCACCGCGTGCCCGCCGGCCCGCCCACCCCGCTCTCCACCGCCGAGCTGATCCCCTACGTGACGGAGTTCGGCCGCTGGTTGACCGAGGAGTGGTCCGGCGCCTGGCGACCCGAGGTGGTGCACGGGCACTACTGGGTCGGTGGTCTGGCCGCCGCGCACGCCGTTCGGGAGACCGACATCCCGGTGGTGCAGACGTTCCACTCGCTCGGCGTCGAGCAACTACGGCACCTGGGCGGCCACTACGACGGGCCGGGGGAGCGGATCACGCTGGAACGGGCGCTCACCCGGGCGGTCGACATCGCCGTCGCCCAGTCGAACGACGAGGTCGACGAGCTGACCCGGATGGGTCTGCAGCGCAGCTCCGTCGCTCTGGTCCCGGCCGGGGTCGACATCGAGCAGTTCCACCCCGACGGCGAGGCGGCACCCCGCGAACAGCGGGCCCGCGTCCTGTCGGTGGGCTCGCTGTCGGCGGGGCACGGCCAGGAGGACCTGATCCGGGCGATGCGGCTGGTCGGCGACGCCGAACTGGTGATCGCCGGTGGGCCGCCGGCCGACCAACTGGCCAACCACGCCGAGGCGCGACGGCTGCGCGAGCTCGCCGAGCAGATCGGCGTCGCCGACCAGGTACGGCTCGTCGGGGCGGTTCCGCACGACCAGATGGCCACCTGGTACCGGTCGGCGGACGTGGTCGCCTGCACCCCGCACTACTCCTCGGCCGGTCGGGTCTCACTGGAGGCGATGGCCTGCGGCGTACCGGTCATCGGCTACGCCATGGGCGGCCTGGCGGACGCCGTCGTCGACGAGGTCACCGGCCGACTGGTTCCTCCCGGAGACGTGCGGGCACTCGGAGTCTCGCTGCGTCGGCTGCTCGCGGACAACGCCGGCCGTTTCGCGTACGGGCACGCCGCGGTGGACCGGGTTCGCAGCAGCTACACGTGGGAGCGGACCGCAGGCGCGTTGGAGCGTCTCTACGAGCGGGTGGTGAGCCGCCGCAAGCCGGTCGAAGCCTAGTCAGCCGGAACGGGTCGCGGCGACCATCGCGCGATCCCGGCCGCGCGGCACCGAACGCTGCTGCTGCGGCTCCGCGTACCGGGTCAACCCGATCACCGCGGTCAGGGTCACCAGGAAGCCGACGGCCGCCAGCCACTCCCGGCCCGGCCAGATCTTGTCGTTGAGCAGCAGCAGGCCGACGATCGCGGCCGGCACCGCGCCGGCGGCGTCCATCGCGGCGACCGCCGCGGTCGTCGAGCCGCGCTGCATGGCCAGGCCGAGCAGCAGTTGACCGACGATCGAGTGGACGATCAGCAGGTAGAACAGCGGGTCGGTGAGGAAGGCCTCGGCCGACGACGCGGATGCCAGCGGCCGAGCGGCGACCGCCGCCGAGCTGAACGCCAACCCGGCCAGCGAGCCGAGCGCCACCGAACCCGGTGCCCCGTGCAGTCGGACGGCGAAGACACCGAGCACCGCGATGACGCCGAGTGCCACCAGCAGGGCGATCGAGCCGGCCGTGCCGAGCTGGCGTGACGGCGCCGGGCGGGCGGAGAGCACCAACGCGGTGATCCCGGCGAAGAGCAACGCCAGCAACACCACCTCCGCCGCCGGTAGTCGCCACTTCAGCACCAGCACGCCGAGGATCGCGGTCACCCCGAGCCCGGCCGCCACACTGGCCTGCACGAGGAACAGCGGGAGATCCCGCCGGGCCAGGAAGGCGAACACGAAGCCGGCGATCTGGCAGCCCAGGCCGACCAGGTAGGTCCGGTGCCCGGCGAGGCGCAGCAGCAGGCCCGGATCGAAGGTGTGGTGGACCGTGGTGCGGGCCGCGGCCACCGACTGGAGGAGGTTGGCGAAGCCGTACGCGACGATCATCGTCGCGAGGAAGCACCAGCCGGAGGAGACCACGTGGCGAGGATAGAGGTTGCCGAGGGTCAGCGCTCGGCTGGCCGATCGAGCCGGGTGAGGATGTCGGCGTGCAGCACACCGTTGGTGGCCACCACACTGCTGTCGGTGCCCGGCGCCCCGGCCGGGGCCGGTCGACCGGCCAGATCCGTGACCGTGCCGCCCGCCTCGGTGACGATCGGTACCAACGCCGCCACGTCCCACAGCGACAGCTCCGGCTCGACCATCACGTCCAGTGCCCCCTCGGCCAGCAGCATGTAGCCGTAGAAGTCGCCGTACGCCCGGCTGCGCCAGGTGGCCCGCATCAGATCGAGCATCGCGTCGAGCCGATCGGCGCGCTCCCACCCGTCGAGGGACGAGTAGCAGAAGCTGGCGTCGCCGATCCCGCGCACCGACGACACCCCGATCCGCTCGCCGGCGGCCGGACCGGGACCGGCGTACGCGCCCGCGCCCGCGCTCGCCCACCAGCGCCGCCCCAGCGCCGGCGCGGACACCACGCCGACGGCCGGCCGGTCGCCGTCGTAGAGCGCGATCAGGGTGGCCCAGACCGGCACGCCGCGGACGAAGTTCTTGGTGCCGTCGATCGGGTCGATGATCCATCGGCGGCCGTCCGGGTCGGTGGACAGTTCGGCGCCGTACTCCTCACCCAGCACCCCGTCCGCCGGTCGGTGCCCGGCCAGCAGGGCGCGGATCTCGCGTTCCACGGCGGTGTCCGCGTCGGAGACGGGAGTCAGGTCGGGCTTCGCCTCCACGTGCAGGTCGAGCGCGCGGAACCGGGCCGTGGAGATGGCGTCGGCCCGGTCGGCGAGCAGGTGGGCGAGGGCGAGGTCGTCGGCGTACCCGGTCATCCCGGCAACCTAGCCGACGCCCGCCGGCTCACTCGTCGGGCCCGCGCCGGTCACCCTCGCCCGGCCCGCGCTGGTCGCTCTCACCGCGCGCGTCACCCTCGCCGGCCCGCGAGGCGAGCAGCCGGCGGTACGACGCCAGCCGACGCGGATCGGCCTTGCCGGCGGCCACCCAGGCGTCGAGGGCGCAGTCGGTCTCGTCCGCCGTGTGCTGGCAGTTGGGCGGGCAGTCGACGGTGCCCTCCACCAGGTCCGGGAAGCCGTGCAGCAGGCTGTCGGCGGACACGTGGGCCAACCCGAAGCTGCGGATCCCCGGAGTGTCGATGATCCAACCCGGGTCGGTGTCGACGCCCGGCACCGGTGGCAGTCGCAGCGCCACCGCGCTGGTGGAGGTGTGCCGGCCGCGGCCGATCGCACTCACCACGCCGACCGCGCGCAGCGCGTCGGGAACGAGGCGGTTGACCAACGTCGACTTGCCCACCCCGGAGTGCCCGACCAGCACCGACACCTTGCCGCTCAGCAGCGCGCGCAGCGCGGCCAGGTCGGAGTCGGGGCGGTTGAGCACGTACGGCAGCTCCAGTTCGGTGTAGTAACCCAGCACTTCTTCCGGCCCGGCCAGGTCGGCCTTGGTGAGGCAGAGCAGCGGCTCGACGTCCGCGTCGTACGCGGCCACCAGGCAGCGGTCGATGAATCCGGTACGCGGTGGCGGGTCGGCCAACGCGCTGACGATCACCAGCTGGTCGGCGTTGGCCACCACCACCCGTTCCAGCCGGCCCTCGGCGGTGGTCTCGTCGTCGTCGGCGGTGCGGCGCAGTACCGAGCGGCGCTCGGCGATCCGGACGATGCGGGCCAGGGCACCCTCCGCGCCGGACGTGTCCCCGACCAGGCTGACCCGGTCGCCCACCACCACCGACTTGCGGCCCAGCTCGCGGGCGCGCATCGCGGTGACAGTGGGCAGCTCGGCCCCGACCACGCCGCGTTCGGCCCCGGACAGCACGCACGTGTAGCGCCCCCGGTCGACAGCGATGACGAAGCCGTCCACCGCGTCGGCGTGCTGGGGTCGTGTGCGCGTACGCGGACGCGACGACTTACCGGGCCGAACCCGTACGTCGTCCTCGTCGTACTCCCGCCGTCTGGTCGCCAGGACCTGTCCTCTTCTCGCGTCAGCTCTCAGTGAGCGTCCGGAAGCCCGACGCTCATTTTCCGGTCACCATCGCTGACCATAGTGCCGGGAACTCGGGCATCGTCTTGGAGGTGCAGCCCACGTCGTCCAGCTCGATGCCGGGGACGGCGAGCCCGGTCACCGCGGCGGCGTGTGCCATCCGGTGGTCGTGGTAGGTGCGGAAGGTCCCACCGCGCAGGGGGCGGGGCCGGATCTCCAGCCCGTCCGGTGTCTCGGTGATGTCCGCCCCGAGCCCGCTGAACTCCCGCGCCAGCGCGGCGAGCCGGTCGGTCTCGTGGCCGCGGATGTGCCCGACGCCGGTGAAGACCGACGGTGAGTCGGCCAGCATGGCCAGCGCGGTCAGCACGAGGGTCAGCTCGCCGACGTCGGACAGGTCGGCGGTCAGACCGTGCACCACGCCGGTGCCCCGCACGGTCAGCCCTTCGGTGGTGAGGGCAACCTCGCCGCCCATCCGTTGCAGCAGCGAGCGGAGCTGCTCGACCGGTTGTGCGCTGCTGTACGGCCAGCCCTGGAGGGTCACCTCACCGCCGGTGACCAGGGCGGCGGCGAAGAACGGCACCGCGCCGGAGAGGTCCGGCTCGATCTCCCAGGCGCGCCCGGTGAGCGGGCCGGGCTCGACGACCCAGACGTCGGAGGTGCTGTCGTCGACCGCCGCGCCGGCGGCCCGCAGCATCTGCACGGTCATCCGAAGATGCGGCGCGGAGGGCACCGGCGGGCCGACGTGGCGCACCACGACGCCCCGGTCGAAGCGCGGGGCCGCCAGCAGCAGCCCGGAGACGAGTTGGCTGGAGGCGGACGCGTCGATGACCACCTCGCCTCCGGTGACCCGGCCGGTGCCGAGCACGGTCAGCGGGAGGCTGCCCGTGCCGGTGACGTCGATCCGGACGCCCAGCGAGCGCAGCGCGCCGACCAGCGGGCCGAGTGGCCGGGTGCGGACGTACGGGTCACCGTCGAAGGTGACCTGCCCGTCGGCCAGGCCCGCCACCGGTGGCACGAACCGCATCACGGTGCCGGCCAGCCCCACGTCGACGTGCGCGGGCCCGACCAGCGGGTGCGGTCGGACCAGCCAGCGCTCGTCGTCGCTGATCGAGACGTGCGCGCCCATCGCCCGCAGGCCGCCGGCCATCAACTCGGTGTCCCGGGCGCGCAGTGGCCGGGCCAGCGTCGAGGGGCCGGCGGCCAGCGCGCTGAGCACCAGGGCGCGGGCGGTCATCGACTTGGAGCCGGGCAGGCGCAGCGTCGCCGCCACCGGGTCGGAAGCGGTCGGAGCGGTCCACGGCTGCGGCGGCCGGGTCGCGGTCAGGTTCCCCACGGTTACATTCTGCCGGGTCGGCTGTTCGACGGCGGGTACCGGCTGTCGTACTCCCGGTTGGCGGGACAGCCGGGAGGGCCTCCGACGCGTTAGCGTGTGCCCATGTGCGGCAGGTACGCGACGACCCGGAGCTCCGGCGAGCTCAGCGCGCTGTTCGAGGCGTCCGACGACTCCGACGGCCTGCTCCGACCGGACCACAACGTTGCGCCGACCGATCCGGTTCCGCTGGTCCGGGTGAGCCCGGAGGGGCATCGGAGTCTCTGCGTCGGGCGCTGGGGTCTGCTGCCGCACTGGTCCCGGTCCGCCGCCGGGGCCGCCCGCATGATCAATGCGCGGGCGGAGACGGTGGCCACCAGCCGGGCGTACGCCGGGTCGTTCTCCCGTCGCCGATGCCTGGTCCCGGCCGACGGCTGGTACGAGTGGGTCCGTCGGCCCGACGGCGGGCGGCAGGCCTACTACATGACGCCCACCGACGGCTCGGTGCTCGCCCTGGCCGGCATCTGGTCGGTCTGGGAATCGGGCGTCGACTCCCGGCTCACCTTCAGCGTGCTGACCACCGCGGCTCTCGGCGACCTGGCCGAGGTGCACGACCGGATGCCGGTGCTGCTGCCGCCCGAGGCATGGTCGTCGTGGCTGGCGCCGACCGACGCGCCGGAGCGGTTGCTCGCCCCGGCGTCGGCCGAGCGGTTGGCGGGGTTGGAGATCCGACCGGTGGGGGCGGCGGTGGGCGACGTCCGCAACGACGGCCCGCAGTTGACCGCCCGGGTGTCGGTCGCGCCGACGGTGGCACCACAGGAGCTGACCCTGTTCTGAGGCGAGGGCACATCGTCGGGCACCGATTTGACAGGATTGCGCGCGATTCGTCTCCCGACTGTTCAGTCATGTTCCCGGCAGACCCTTGTCCCGGTGTTGCGAAGTGCGATAGAACACAGCGCCGGTAGTGGCTGTCGATTCGCACGGGGCGGACGACATCCACCGATCTTGCCGGTCCCACGGGGGAGGTGGGTGGATTGACACGAGCGCGTATGCCCCGCCCGCACGAGGTGGCAGCGGCGCGGCGAGATCCGCGACTGCTGCGGGCAGTGCGGGAACGGCGACAAGACGACGCGTGGCGCACCAGAGGCACCTGTCAGAGCGTCGATCCGGAGACGTTCTTTCCGGCGCCGAACGAACCGGCGGATGCTGCCGTCGCACTGTGCCGCAGTTGTGACGTACAGGGGTCCTGCCTGGCCTGGGCCCTCGACGTCGGCGACTGCCATGGCGTGTGGGGGGCCACCACACCCCGCGAGCGGCGGGCGATGCTGGTCGCCTGGCGGGGCGAGGTCGAACCCGACCCGGACGCCGTCGACGACGCCGGTCCGCCGGTGCGCGACCGGCTGCTCACCCTGGTGCCGCTGAGCTGACCAACGGCCCGGTCCGCCACCGGTCGTCCGTCAGGCGGCGCAGAATGGGCCGGTGCCAACCAGCGACGAGATCGACACCCCGCGCGGTCCGGCGGGGATCACCACCGACCTGCCGACCCGCCCGGCCACCGCACTGCTCGTGCTCGGGCACGGGGCGGGCGGCAGCGTCGACGCACCCGACCTGCTCGCGGTTCGGGACGCGTCGGTCGCGGCCGGCCTGGTGGTGGTCCGGGTGACCCAGCCCTACCGGGTCGCCGGTCGACGTGCGCCCGCACCGGCGGGTCACCTCGACGAGGCCTGGACGACGGTGCTCGCCGTGCTGCGTGACCGGCACGGCGACGTACCGACGGTGCTGGTCGGCGGTCGCTCCAGCGGCGCACGGGTGGCCTGTCGGACGGCACGCGCGGTGGGCGCGGCCGGCGTGGTCGCGTTGGCCTTCCCGTTGCACCCGCCCGGGCGGCCGGAGCGCTCGCGCGCCGCCGAACTGGGCACCGGTCTGCCGACGCTCGTCGTCAACGGCGACCGGGACCCGTTCGGTACGCCGGAGCCGACGCCGGCCGTGCAGGTGGTGAGCCGTCCGGGGGAGACGCACGACCTGCGGCGCGATCCGGCCGCAACGGCCGCTGTCGTACGGGACTGGCTGCGCGCCCAGGGCTGGGCGGCCGACTGAACGGCTTCGCCCGAGCGACCGTTTCCGGTGCCGGGCGCGGGTCGTTGCATCCGATGGTGCCACCGGGCCGATTCGGGCCGGCGGCGTCAGTCCTCCCAGGCCCTTCCTGGTCCCAGCGCCGGCCGCCGTCGGGGCCGGGGCCAGGAACGGGGAGGGGCGGCCGGAATGCCCCAGTGGTCATCTCGCGTTACAAACCCCGGACGACTTTTCTGCGAGGGGGGTGACCGGTGCCGACCGAGACACGGAGCCTGGAACGGGACGAACGGGACGCCCGGCAGCTGAAGCGGCTGCTGGATGGTCCGGAGTGGCCCGCGACGGCGGGACCGGGCGGGGTGGGTGTGGTGAGCACGGGCACACCGGCCGGAAGTGAATCTACGGGCAGGTCCGTGCGCGTATCCTCGGCGGGAAAGCATCCGACGCGAGGGGATGTGCGGTTGACCACCGAAAAGACGGACGAGCGCAGGGCCCGATTCGAGCGGGACGCGATGCCATTCGTCGATCAGCTCTACGCTGCTGGGCTGCGGATGACACGCAACCCGGCGGATGCCGAGGACCTGGTCCAGGAGACATACCTGAAGGCGTACGCCGCCTTCCACCAGTTCGAGCAGGGCACGAACCTGAAGGCCTGGCTCTACCGGATCCTGACCAACACCTACATCAACTCCTACCGCAAGCGGCAGCGCCAACCGATCCAGGCGCCGACCGAGGAGATCACCGACTGGCAGCTCGCCGAGGCCGAGTCGCACACCTCCAGCGGGTTGCGCTCGGCGGAGACCGAGGCACTGGACCGGCTGCCGGACAGCGACGTCAAGGAGGCCCTCCAGCAGTTGCCGGAGGAGTTCCGCCTGGCCGTCTACCTGACCGATGTCGAGGGCTTCTCGTACAAGGAGGTCGCGGACATCATGGGCACGCCGATCGGCACCGTGATGTCACGCCTGCACCGGGGTCGTCGTAATCTGCGCAAGCTGCTCGAGCGCTACGCCGGGGAGCGGGGCTTCAGTGCCGCCCGCTCGTCGAAGGGTTCGAGTGCCGCCGCTGCCGGCCGGGAGGTGTGACGTGAGCTGTGGGGAGCCGCACGAGACGGATTGCCGCGAGGTGCTCGCGGAGGTCTACCTCTACCTGGATCTGGAGTGCGCCGACGAGCGGCGCTCGCTGATCCGGCACCACCTGGACGAGTGCGGGCCGTGCCTGCGCGAGTACGGGCTGGAGCAGGAGGTGCGGGCGCTGGTGGCGCGTTGCTGCGGCAACGAGACCGCGCCGGACGAGCTGCGCGAACGGCTGCGGGTCAAGCTCACCGAGTTGGTGGTCTTCGAGACCAGTGACTCCCGCGAGCTGGCCGACTGAGCGTCAGCACATCTGAGGGACCAACACCGGTGGCCCGGGTCGACGTCGACCCGGGCCACCGGTGTGCCCGGCGTCGGCCGGGTCGGGCTGATCGGTGACGGACCGCCGGCCCGTCGACTCGTTCAGGAGTTGGGGCGCTTGCCGTGGTTCGCGGCGCTCTTCTTACGGGCCTTCTTCTTCCGGGACTTCTTCGCCATGCTGACCTCCTCGTGATGGGTCGGATCCGTCCTGCGCACGACCTCGGCGCGGGTGCACCCACCGGCCGTCCGGCGTCGGCTCCGACCCGCTGATGGTAGTGCGGTCGACACCCGCCGCCTTCCCCAGGGCGGATGTGCCATCCCTGCTGTGCTGCTGTGTACTCACCGTCGGTCGGCGCATGATTGGATACGACGGCAGACACACCGCGAAGAGGGAGGCCCGGACATGGCCGAGGAGATCCGCGCCGAGATGGTGGCGAACGTCTGGAAGGTCGTCGCCACGGCTGGTGACACGGTGGCCGAGGGCGACACCCTGGTGATCCTCGAGTCGATGAAGATGGAGATCCCGGTCATCGCCGAGTCCGAGGGCGTGGTCCAGCAGCTCGCGGTGCACGAGGGCGACGTCGTGCAGGACGGCGACCTGATCGCGGTGATTGCTTGACCGGGCTGCGGGTCCGTCCTGCCGAGCCGGCCGACTTCGCGGCGGTGGCCCGGCTGACCGTGGCCGCGTACGAGGCGGACGGTCAGCTCAAGGGCGAGCACGGCTACGGCGCGGTGCTGGCCGACGTGTCGACCCGGGCCGCCAACGGCGAGGTGCTGGTCGCGGTGGACGAGGCGACCGACGCGGTGCTCGGCTCGGTGACCTTCGTGCTGCCGGGCACCCGCTTCGCGGAGCTGTCCGGGCCCGGCGAGGCGGAGTTCCGGATGCTCGCCGTCGACCCGGGCGCCCAGGGGCGGGGTGTCGGCGCCGCGCTGGCCCAGGCGTGCGTCACGCGTGCGACCGAGTTGGGCTGCGTGGCGGTGGTGATCTGCGTCCGGGCCGGGATGGCCCTCTCGGCCCACCGGCTCTACTCGCGGCTCGGGTTCGTCCGTGCACCGGAGAAGGACTGGTCGCCGGCACCGGGGGTGGACCTGCTCGGTCTGCGGCTGGACCTGACGCGCGGCTGATCGCCCGACCGCTCAGCCGGTGCCGGACGCGCCCTCGTCGGCTGTCGCGCCCGGGTCGGCTGTCGCGCTCGGGTCGAGCGGCGTGGTCGCCGCAGGATCGCTGCCGATGGCAGCCAACAACTCGTCAGCGACCTCCAGGGCGATCTTGCGGCGTTCGTCGTCGCTGATGTGCGGCGCGCGGAGCGCGAACCAGCTGCCGTGCACAGCGAACAGGGACAGGGTGGCGCGCAGTTGGGCGGCGGGGGAGTCGTCGCCACGGCACAGCGCGTCGGCGAGCGTCATCATCCGGCCGCGCATCTGCTGGCCGGCGGCGAGACTCTTCAGCACGGTCTGGTTCTGCTCGAAGAAGCGCATCACCGACGGCGTCTCGCCGCCGAACATCGTGTCGGCGTAGCGGGAGACGAGTTCGCGCCTCGTGTCCAGGGTCGCGGGCTGCGACTCGGCCCACGCGGTCAGCGCGTCGATCTGCACCAGCCGGTCCTCGACGAAGCTGGCGACGATGTCGTCCTTGCTCTTGAAGTGGTAGTAGAGCGCGGCCTTGGTCACGTTGAGGCGCTCCGCGATCTCCCGAAGCGAGGTCTTCTCGTACCCCTGCTCGGTGAAGAGCTCGAGCGCGACGGCCTTGATCCGCTCCCGCGTCCCGCCTGTGCTCTCCCTCACCCACGCCCCCTAATTGGCTTGACCGTTCCTTGTACCCAACTTACCGTGCGGCTAGTAAGGTGACTAGCCGGGCGGCAAGTAAGTATGGCAATCCTCGGGGGGAGCTTACCCATGACTCAGGCAACCCAGGCCGGCACACGACCCAACAACATCCGGGTCGTGCTGTTCGGGCTGATGATCGCGATGATGCTCGCGATGCTCGACAACATGATCGTCAGCACCGCGTTACCGCGGATCGTCGGCGAGTTCGGTGGCCTCAACCACTTCACCTGGGTGGTCACCGCGTACGTCCTGGGCACCACCGTCTCCACCCCGATCTGGGGCAAGCTCGGTGACCTCTACGGCCGCAAGTCGGTCTTCCTGACGTCGGTCGTCATCTTCCTCGTCGGCTCTGCCCTCTGCGGCATGGCCGGTTCCGGGATGCTCGGCGGCCCGCAGGACGGCATGGTCCAGTTGATCGCCTTCCGGGCCGTGCAGGGCCTCGGCGCCGGCGGCCTCATGGTCGGCGTGATGGCGATCATCGGTGACCTGGTGCCGCCGCGCGAGCGTGGGCGCTACCAGGGCATGATCGCCGGCATCATGGCGATCGCCATGGTCGCCGGCCCACTGGTCGGTGGCTTCATCACCGACCACCTCTCCTGGCGCTGGGCGTTCTACGTGAACCTGCCGCTGGGTGGGGTCGCGCTGCTCGTGCTGATCACCACCATGCACCTGCCGAAGTACCGCACCGAGCACCGGATCGACTGGCTCGGCGCGGGTCTGCTCTCGGTCGGCATCACCGCGATCGTGCTCATCACCACCTGGGGTGGCAACGAGTACGACTGGACGTCCCCGCAGATCCTCGGTCTGGCCGTCCTGGCCGTGCTCGCGTTGCTGGCGTTCGGTCTGGTGGAGCGTCGTGTCCAGGAGCCGATCCTGCCGTTGGCGCTCTTCGCCAACCGCAACTTCGCGCTGATCTCGGTGGTCGGCTTTCTGCTCGGCTTCGCGATGTTCGGCGCGATGAACTTCCTGCCGCTCTACCAGCAGACCGTGCAGGGGGCGTCGGCGACCAACAGTGGTCTGCTGCTGCTGCCCCTGATGTTCGGCATGCTGGTCGTCTCGCTGGTCATCGGCCGGGCGATCACCAAGAACGGCAGGTACCGGGCGTACCCGATCATCGGTGGTGTGGTGATGACCGGGGGCATGGCGCTGCTGTCCATGCTCGACACCGACACCAGCAAGCTGATGTCCTCGCTCTACATGGTCGTGCTCGGCGTCGGTATGGGCTTCCTCATGCAGACGTCGATGCTGATCGCGCAGAACAGCGTGGAGCAGAAGGACCTCGGCGCGGCCAGCGGCGCGGCGACCTTCTTCCGGTCGATCGGCGGCTCGTTCGGCATCTCGCTGTTCGGCGCGATCTTCGCCAACCGGCTGGCCGACTCCGAGGGCGGCCGGGCGTTCGGCGGCGGCGAGGCCGGTGCCGGTATGGACCTGGCGAAGCTCAAGGAACTGCCCGCCCAGGCGCGCGAGTTGGTGCTCGGTGGTCTCTCCGACGCGATCTCGCACGTGTTCCTGTGGGCGGTGCTGTTCACCATCGTGATCCCGGTGCTCGCCTGGTTCATCAAGGAGATCCCGCTGCGGACCGCCAACGAGGCGCCCCCGCAGGCCACCCCGGAGGAGGAGGCCGAGGTCGCTCTCGGCAAGGCCCCCGTCGCCTGATCCGACACCCGCACCACACGCCGCGTCGTCCCGTCCGGGCCGGCGCGGCGTGTGGTGTCCCCGCGAGCGCCCGGTTACCGGCGGCGCAGGCGGTGCCAGAGTCGGCGTAGGGGGTTGCGGGGGCGGGGGACCCGGGCGGATCGCCGGCCGAGCAGTTCGGTGGCGAGGGCCGCGGTGGCCGGGTCCAGTTCCGGGGCGGCGAGCGCCACATGGGCCAGTGAACCGGCGATCGGGACCGGCCGGGTCCGCGCCACGGCGGCCGCGTCGGCGAGCCGCTCCGCCACCACCCGCGCCACGTCCGAGCGCACCGAGGGATCCACCCAGGCTGCGGTGACCAGGGCGAACAGCGCCGCCTCGGTGACCCAGTCCTCGACGCCCCAGATCAGGTCGAGCAGCACGCGGCGGCGGGTCGAACCCTCCCACGGCTCGTCGGTGCGGTGGTGCAGCAGACCCAGGCAGGCCCACACCTGCACACCCCGGACCCAGACCGACGGGTCGTGGGCGGCCAGCAGTCGACCCACCGCGTTGGCCGGTGCCGCGGGCGGGTGCACCAGCAGACCGAGCAGGTCGGCCACGTCGAGACCGGCCAGGCTCACCGCCGCGTCGTACGCCGCGGGCGGGTGTGGCCACGCCGGGTGCGCGATCTGCCCGATCCGTTCGACCGCCGTCGCCGAGGGTGCCGGCAGGGCGGGCGTGGGCACGTCGTCCGCGTACCGCCACAACAGTTGTGCGGACGCCCGTCGCGGCTCGCGTGGGTCCGGCTCCGGCGCGCCGCCGACGACTTCGATCCGCAGCCCGGGTGCGGTCGACGTCGCCGTCCGAACGGCACTCGGCGGGGCGGGGGCAGCCAGGCGTACGGCGCTGCCGAGACCGTTGTCGTCGTCGGCCACCGCCTGGCGCATCGCGTCGAGCAGCGGGCCGTCGGCCGGCGTCAGTTGGCCCAGCCAGGGCCGGGCCCGGCAGCACTGGGCCAGGTCGCCGTGCTCGTGACTGTCGTCGGGGTGGTCCCGGACGAAGTCGGCGAGCGCGACCAGGTGGGCCAGGTCGCCGTCGCGCAGGTGCCGCAGGCGGTACGCGGTGTGTACCGCGCAGTCGAACGACGGGTCGCGTGCCAGCGCCCGCTCGGTCCACTCCAGCGCCTCGTCGAGCCGGCCGATGTCGGCCAGGGTGCCGGCGATGTCCGCGTAGATCGCCAGGTCGTCGGGGTCCAGCTCGACGGCGCGACCGAGAGCCGCGAGGCCGTCGCGGGTCCGGCCCGCGCTGCGGTACGCGTACCCGAGCCAGACCTCGCCCATCTTCGAGGGCTGTGCGCGTACCCCCCGGGTGGCCCAGCGGACCGCCAGGGCGACTTCGCCGATGCGCCGGGCCAGCGCGGACGCCGCACCCAGCAGCAGGCTGTGCTCGGGGTGCACGGTGACCGCGTTGCGGGCCAGCGTCAGGTACGGCGTCAGGGCGTCCCGGCCGAGCCGTGGCACCGGGTCGGGCAGCGCCGCGCACACCTGCATGAGGACGCGGGCGATGTGTTCCGGGTCCAACCGTTCGGTCAACTCGGGCGCGGTGACCCAGGGAACCCCGGCCCACGGGGCGCTGGGCGCGTACGCGGTCGCCGCGGCCAGCAGTTCCAGCCCCTCGGCGGGGCGACCGGCCGTGGCGAGCAGGTGGGCGCGGGCGACGACGGCTCCCACGAACGTGTGGTGGTTGATCGGGAAGAGGTCCAGGCCGCCGTCGCTCATAGCGGCGAGCCGGGCCAGCGTCTCGTGCACCTCGGGCAGGGTGGGTGCCCGCGCCAACGCCCCGGCGAGGTGACCGGCGGCGCGGTGCAGGTCGCCCTCGTCCAGTGCCAGCCGGGCCAGCGCCAGCTCCTCCGTCGCGGAGAGCGCGGCATCGTCCGTTCCCTCGGGCACGTCGTCCTCTCGTCGCAGACTCGACCGTGTGCAGCGGGCCAAGCGTAGTTGATATTGGGATCATTCGGTGATCATCTGCGCACTCCTGCTCGTTCGATTGCTCGGATACGTGAAAAGGTGCAAGACTGAGCAGGAAACGCGCGGGAACCGCGCAGGGGAGGAGTGTTCGTGACACGCGCAGGGGCGGGCATGGCCGCCGACATCGACGAGCAGCCCGCTGGCTACGCGCGGCTGCTCTCCGCCGCCAACGCCGCCGAGATCGTCCGGGTGGCGGCGGTGATCGCCGAACGCCGCCCGCGGCACGTGGTCTTCACCGCCCGGGGCACCTCCGACCACGCGGCCCTGTACGGGGCGTACCTGACCGAGATCCGGCTGGGCCTGCCCGCCGGGCTCGCCTCGCCCAGCGCGGTCACCCTGTTCGGGGCGCGCCCCGACCTGTCCGACGCGTTGGTCGTCGGGGTCAGCCAGAGCGGCGGGTCACCCGACCTGGCGGAGGTGCTACGCGCCGCCCGGGACTCCGGGGCGCTGACCCTCGCGGTGACCAACGCCCCCGACTCGCCGCTGGTCGACGTGGCGGAGTTGAGCGTCGACATCGCCGCCGGACACGAGCGGGCGGTGGCCGCCACCAAGACGTACACCGCTGAACTGCTCGCCCTGCTGATGCTGGTGGAGGGGATCCGGGCCGGCGACGGCGTGCTCCCGGCGGCCGAACGGGAGGCGCTCGACGCGCTGCCCGAGCTGGCCGCCCGCACCCTCGCCGACGACACACCGGCCCGGCTCGCACCCCGCTACCGGTTCGCCCGGCAACTGGTCACCACCGGTCGGGGGTACGCGTACCCGACCGCCCGGGAGGCCGCACTGAAGCTGATGGAGACGTCGTACCTGCCCGCGCTCGCCTTCTCCGGCGCCGACCTGCTGCACGGCCCGCTCGCGATGACCGACCCGGAGGTCCCGGTGCTCGCGGTGGTCGGTTCCGGCCCTGGCGGACGGTCGATGGGCGAGGTGCTGCCCCGCCTCGGTGAACGCCGCGCCGACGTGGTGGTGGTCGGCTCCGCCGAGGTACCGGGAGCCACCCGGCTGGCCGTCCCCGAGGTCGACGAGCGGTACGCGCCACTGCTGGACATCCTGCCGCTGCAGCGGTTGGCGCTGGCCCTGGCTCTCACGCGGGGTGAGGACCCGGATGCGCCACGCGGGTTGAAGAAGGTCACCGCGACGATGTGAGGCGCGGCGTGGCACCCTGGTCACCGTGTCCACGCTGCGCGACCTCGCCGAGGAGCACACCCATCTCCGTCCGGCCGACATCGACCACCTGCACCGCATCGCCGGCGACTGGCAACTGCTCTCCGATCTGTCCTTCGCCGACCTGCTGCTCTGGGTGCCGGTCGACGCCGACGGCACGTTCCTCTGCGTCGCCCAGGTCCGCCCGACGACCGCACCCACCGCGTACCAGGACGACCAGGTGGGGCGCATCGTCGGCGGGCCGGAGGTGGCACACCTCGGCGTGGCGTACTCCCAGGGCCGGATCTGGCGGGAGGGCGACCCGGTCTGGTACGGCGACGTGCCGGCCCGGCACGAGGCGATCCCGGTCCGGCTGCGGACCGCCGAAGGGGAGGCCGGTGAGGTGATCGCCGTGGTGGGGCGGGACACCAACCTCTCTACCGCGCGCACCCCCAGCCAATTGGAGCTCAACTACCTGACCACGGCGGACGACCTGGCGCAGATGATCGCGGACGGCACCTTCCCGCCACCCCGGCATCCGGGCGAGACCACCTCCGCGCCCCGGGTCGGCGACGGGCTGGTCCGGCTCGACGCCGGAGGAAAGGTCACCTACGCCAGCCCGAACGCCCAGTCCGCGTACCGCCGACTGGGCTACGCCTCCCATCTGGTGGGCGAAGACCTGGCGGCGCTGCACCGCCGGCTGGCCGGTGACCCGCTGGACGGCACCGAGGCCTCGAACGGCATCCTGGCCGCACTGCGCGGTGAGGCGCCGCCCCGACGGGAGATCGACGCCCGGGGTGCCACGATGCTCACCCGTGCGCTGCCGCTGATGCCCGCCGGGGTGCCGATCGGCGCGCTGGTGCTGGTCCGGGACATCACCGAGGTCCGTCGCCGGGACCGAGCCCTGATCACCAAGGACGCCACCATCCGGGAGATCCACCACCGGGTGAAGAACAACCTGCAGACCGTGGCCGCGCTGCTGCGGTTGCAGGCTCGCCGGGTGGCCATGCCGGAGGCCCGGGTCGCGCTGGAGGAGTCGGTACGCCGGGTCGCGTCGATCGCCCTGGTGCACGAGACGCTCTCCATGTCCAGCGACGAGGCGGTCGAGTTCGACGGCATCGTCGACCGGGTGGCCAGCGCCGCGACCGAGGTCGCGGCGACCGAGGTGAGCGTCGGCATGCGACGGCGGGGCAGCTTCGGCGTGCTGCCGGCGGAGATCGCCACCTCGCTGGTGATGGTCCTCAACGAGTTGCTGCTCAACGCCGTCGAGCACGGCTTCCCGCCGAGCGACGAGGGCGACGAGCCTCCTGCGGTCGCCGCCTCCGGGATGGTGCCGGTCGCCGTACCCGAGGTCGATCCGTCGGTACGACCCGAGGTGGTGGTTTCGGCCCACCGGTTCCGCAAGATGCTGCACGTGTCGGTGACCGACAACGGGCGCGGCCTGCCACCGGACTTCGACGCCGAACGTGCCAGCCGACTCGGCCTCCAGATCGTCCGGGCCCTGGTCACCGGGGAGCTGCGTGGCACCATCGAGCTGCGCGCCGGGGCCAACGGTGGCACCGAGGCGGTGCTCGTCGTCCCGCTGGCCCGCAATGCCCCGGACGGTCGCTCACAATCCTGAGCCGCGCTGTCCGCCCTCCGCCGGGTCGCGGTCCGCCCGGGTCCGCCTGGTCCGCTCGGGTCCGCCCGCCGCGCCTGCCACCGCTGGCCGAGGCGCACCGGCGCGGTAGCCCGCTCAGTTGCCGGGCCGGGTGGTCAGCAGGGCGACGGTCAGGCCGGGGCGCGGCCAGACCTGGGTGACGGTGAATTGCGCGCGGAGCGCGTCGCCCTTGGCACCGGGCACGACAGCCAGCGGATCAGCGTGCCGGCCGGCGACGACCAGCCACACCCGTGGTGTGCCGGCCAGGCACTGCGCCGGTTGGGGACACTCGGCGGCCCACAGGTCACCCCGGCGGACCTCGTCCTCGGTGACCAGCACGTCGCGCGGCGGGTCGTCGAGGTGGTACTCCATGCCGAGGTCGAGGAAGAGCCAACTGTGTCGGGGCGAGTAGACCACCGTGTCGCCCGGCCGCTGACCGTCGCCGATCACCCTCGCCGCCCCCGCGTAGTCCACCGGCGCGTTGCGCGGCCACTCGTGGGTCCGCCGCAGCGCGGCCTGGTCGGGCAGGCCGAGCAGCCCGGCCAGGACCACCACGACGAGCGCGGCCGGCGCGGTCACCGCGGCCAGCGCCGCGCCCGCCAGCAGGCACGCGAACGGCACCACGAAGACCAGGTACCGAGGCACCCACAGGGGTACGACCGCGCCGGCGGCGAAGAGCAGCAGCACGGGCAGCAGTACCGCGCTCACCGGCAGCAGGGCGCGCCGCCCGAGCCGGGCCGCGCCCAACGCGGCGACCCCGAGCAGCAGCCCACCGACCACGCTGCTCTGGGCCACCCCGCCGGGCAGTGCGGCCAGGTCGTCCAGCCGAGCCAGACCGACCCAGTTCAGCTGCCGGGACTGCTGGGTCCGGGCCTTGAGCAGCAACGGACCGGCCAACAGTGCGACCGGCACCACGGCTACCACCCACCGCCACACCCGCCGATCCCGCGCACCGCTGCGATCGGCCGGCGCGGTGGCGTTTGACGCGGAGATGCCCGGCGCGGTGGCGCTTGACGCGGAGATGCCCGGCGCGGGGATACCCGCCGCGGTCGTGCCTCGCCACCAGGCGAGCACGACGACCAGCGCGTGCGCGGCGAGCACTGTGAGCGCGATCAGGTGGACGAGTCCGAGAGCGGTGACCGCGGCGGCGTACCCGGCCCAACGGGCCCAGCTCGGCCGGCGCAGCGCGGTCACCAGGAGCACTGTGGCGAGCACCGCGAGCATGGTGGCCAGCGCGTACGGGCGGGCCTCCTGCCCGTAGCGGGAGGTGCCGGGGAGCACCGCGAACAGCAGGCCGGCGAAGAGCCCGGCGCGTCGGTCGACGAGCCGTGCGCCGAGCACGGCGAGCAGCCCGGCGGCCACGGTCATCGCCAGCGCGGCCGGCGCGCGCAGGGCGACCGTGGAGTCGCCGACGATCCTGGTCCAGATGTGCATGAACAGGTAGTACGGGCCGGTGGCGGCGTCGATGGTGTCGGCCAGGCGGGCCAGGTCGGTGGGCGAGCGGGTGGCCGCGCTCCAGGTGGCCAGCTCGTCGCGCCACAGTTGGGCGGAGCCCAGCCCCGTCACTGTCACCGCCAGGGTCAACAGCGCCGGGGGGAGCCAGACCGGTAGGCGGCGCAGGTGGTCCCACGCCGCCCCGCTCGACTTCTCGGACAATCCGCCCACGGTCCGAGCCTGCCACGGCCATGTGGCCCGTGGGTGTCACCGGCGGCAGGCGGTGGACGCCAGGGGACCATCACGTCGTTCGGGCGGGACGCGCCAACGATCGCCCCGGCCACGGTCGGTCGGTGCAGCACCCACGCCACCTTCGGCCCGTGATGTGGGATCCCGCACGCGGACATTGGCCGGCCCCCTTGAGGTGTGGCAGCATGGGCGCATGACCGCCGCAGTCGTCCGCCGCTTCGTGGCACGCCGCCACGTTGATTACGGCCGCGTGCGCAGCGCGATCTGTCCGGCCTACTGACGACGCCCGACCAATCCGTCTCGGGCGCGCTCCGCGCCGGCTGTCTGAAGACACCGTTGTCCCGCCCGCTTCGCCGGGCCGGCCGCCGCGCCCCGCGTACCCAGAGGCACAGCAGACAACGGAGGACGCCGCGATGGCGGTCAGCAGCATCCCGGCCCGATCCGAGGACCCGACGGCTCGCCCGACCCGAGCGCCGCGCCGGCCACGGGGTGAGGGTCAGTGGGCGCTCGGTCACCGCGAGCCGCTCAACCCCAACGAGCGGATCAAGAAGGACGACGACCCGCTCAACGTCCGGGCCCGCATCGAGACGATCTACGCGCACCGTGGCTTCGCCTCCATCGACCCGCAGGACCTGCGGGGCCGGTTCCGCTGGTGGGGCCTCTACACCCAGCGCAAGGCGGGCATCGACGGCGGGCGCACCGCCGTGCTGGAGCCGCACGAGCTGGAGGACGAGTTCTTCATGCTCCGGGTCCGCATCGACGGCGGCCAGCTCAGCCTGGCCCAGTTGCGGGTGATCGCGGACATCTCCCGGGAGTTCGCCCGGGACACCGCCGACATCACCGACCGGCAGAACATCCAGTACCACTGGATCCGGGTCGAGGACATGCCGGAGATCTGGCGTCGGCTGGAGTCGGTCGGTCTGCAGACCACCGAGGCCTGCGGCGACTGCCCGCGCATCGTGCTGGGCAGCCCGGTCGCCGGCGTGGCCCGCGACGAGCTGCTCGACCCGACTCCGGCGATCGACGAGATCGTCTCCCGGTACGTCGGCGACAAGCAGTTCTCCAACCTGCCCCGCAAGTTCAAGACGTCGATCTCCTGGTTGGTGGACACCCCGTACGAGTCGAACGACATCGCCTTCCTCGGTGTCGACCATCCCGAGCACGGGCCCGGCTTCGACGTCTGGGTCGGCGGGGGCCTCTCCACCAACCCGATGCTGGCCCAGCGGCTCGGCGTCTGGGTTCCGCTGGCCGAGGTGCCGGACGTGTGGGCCGGTGTGGTCGGCATCTTCCGCGACTACGGCTACCGTCGGCTGCGCAACCGCGCCCGACTGAAGTTCCTGGTGGCCGACTGGGGTGTGGAGCGCTTCCGGGAGGTCCTGGAGAAGGACTACCTCGGCCGCACGTTGCTCGACGGCCCGGCACCGACCCTGCCGTCGAAGCCGGTCGACCACGTGGGCGTGCACGAGCAGGCCGACGGGCGGCACTACGTGGGCGCCGCCCCGGTGGTCGGGCGGGTCTCCGGCGCGCAGCTGAGCCAGTTGGCCGACGTGGTCGAGGCGCACGGCAGCGACCGGGTACGGCTCACCCCGTACCAGAAGCTGCTGGTGCTCGACGTGCCGGCGGAGCGGACGGAGTCGCTGGTCGACGCGCTGCGCGGGATCGGCCTGGAGGCCCGGCCGTCGGCCTGGCGGCGCGGCACGATGGCGTGCACCGGCATCGAGTACTGCAAGTTGGCGATCGTCGAGACGAAGGCCCGCGGCGAGGAGCTGGTGGCCCGGCTGGAGCAGCGGCTGCGTGACTTCGACGCGGACATCTCGATCCACATCAACGGCTGCCCGAACGCGTGCGCGCGTACCCAGGTGGCCGACATCGGGCTCAAGGGTCAGCTGGTGGTCGGCCCGGACGGCCGGCAGGTCGAGGGTTTCCAGGTGCACCTGGGCGGTGGCCTGGGCATGGCCCAGGGGCAGACCGCCGGCTTCGGGCGCAAGCTGCGCGGTCTGAAGACCACCGCGGAGGAGCTTCCGGAGTACGTGGAACGGCTGGCCCGCCGCTACCTGGCCGGCCGGAGCGAGGGCGAGACGTTCGCCAACTGGGTGATCAGAGTCGACGAGGAGGACCTGCGGTGAGCAGCGAGAACCGAGCGGCACCCCTGTACTGCCCGTACTGCGGCGAGGAGGACCTGCGTCCGCACGAGGCGGGACACGGCGCGTGGGAGTGTCACGCCTGCACCCGGGTCTTCTCGGTGAAGTTCACCGGCCTGCTCTCGCGGGCGGTGACCCGATGAGCCTCGTCTCCGCCGCGAGTCTGCGCCTGGTCGGTCCGGGTGGTCCGACGCCGACCGACCCGGCCCGGCGCGACCCGGACGAGCTGCGGGTCCTGGCCGAGCAGGCGGCCCGGGATCTGGAGGGCGCCCCGGCTCTGGAGATCGCCCGCTGGGCGGCGCAGACCTTCGGCGACCGGTTCTGCGTCACCAGCTCGATGGCCGACGCCGTGCTGGCCCACCTGGTGTCCCGGGTGGCTCCGGGCGTGGACGTGGTCTTCCTCGACACCGGCCTGCACTTCCCGGAGACGCTGCGGGTGCGCGACGAGGTGGCCCGCACGCTCCCGGTGAACGTGCGGTCGATCCGGCCCCGACTCACCGTCGGCCAGCAGGACGGCCAGTACGGCCCCCGCCTGTTCAACAAGTCGCCGGACGACTGCTGCCAGCTGCGCAAGGTGGAGCCGCTGGAGCGGGCGCTGACCGGCTACGACGCCTGGGCTGCGGGCCTGCGCAGGGACGAGTCACCGACCCGGGCCAACACGCCGGTGGTGACCTTCGACGCGCGGCGCGGCAAGGTCAAGGTCAACCCGATCGCGGCGTGGTCGCAGCGGGACGTGGACGCCTACATCGCCCGCTTCAACGTGCCCGTCAACGAACTGTTCAAGCAGGGCTACGGGTCGATCGGCTGCTGGCCGTGCACCCGCCGCACGAAGGCCGGCGAGGACGCACGGGCGGGCCGGTGGGCCATGTTCGAGAAGACAGAGTGCGGCCTGCACGTCTGACCACACCGGCGACGACCCCGACCGGCCCCGGTGCGGCCGGCGGGGTCGACCCGGTGGTGCTGGTCGCGCACGGCAGCCGTGATCCGCGAGCGGCCGAAGCCACCCGGGCTCTGGCCCGAGCCGTGTCGGTGGCCCGTCCGGGCACACCGGTCTGGGCGAGCTGGCTGGACCACACCGAGCCGGGGCCGACAGCGGTGTTGCGCGACCTGGCCGTGGCCGGTCACCGCCGGGCGGTGCTGGTGCCGCTGCTGCTGACTGCCGCGTACCACAATCGGGTGGACATCCCGGCGGCGGTCGCTGCGGCGGCGCAGACCGGGCCACCGCTGGCGGTGCGGGTGACCGACGTGCTCGGCCCGGCGGACGGGACGGTCGACGCGGGGCTGCTGGGCGGGTTGCGCCGCCGGCTCGGCGAGGCGTGCCCGGGCAGCTTCGACGCGCTGGTGCTTGCCGCGGCGGGCACCCGCGACGCGCGGGCGCGCAGTTCGGTGGGCCGGGTCGCGGACGCGCTCGCCGAGGAGTTCGAGGTGCCCTGCCGGGTGGCGTACGCCTCGGCGGCTCCGCCGTCGGCCGGAGTGGCGGTGTCCCGGTTGCGGGCGGCTGGCGCGCGGCGGGTCGCGGTGTGCGCGTACTTCCTGGCGCCCGGCCTGTTTCACGATGCGGTGACCGAGGCGGCCCGGTCGGCAGGCGCGGTGTCGGTCGCCGCGCCGTTGACCGACGCGCCGGAGTTGGTGGAGTTGGTGTTGCGGCGGGTCGACGATCGGGCTGTGCCGGCGTCGACGGGCTGACCCGTGCCGGCGCGGTGATCGGGTGCCGGAAAGCGGAACGCCCCGGCGGGCGAACCTGCCGGGGCGTACAGCTGTGTCGTTGGGGGATCAGGCGGAGTGAGCGCGCAGCACCCGGAGGCCGCCGCGCCGCTTCACAGCGCGCCGCTCCTCCTCGCTCATTCCGCCCCAGACGCCGGCGTCCTGACCGGACTCAAGCGCCCACTGCAGGCACTGGTCGGTCACGGAGCAGCGCCTGCAGACGGCCTTGGCCTGCTCGACCTGCAGGAGAGCCGGTCCGGACGTCCCGATCGGGAAGAACAGCTCCGGGTCCTCGTCGCGGCAGACAGCATGGTGACGCCAGTCCATGGCGGCAACACTCCTCATTCTGGATGGGTGGCAACAATTGCTTGTCGTGCTTTTCCTATATGCATCCGCAGTGCCGGTGGTGACAGTTAGCATCCGACCATTCGGCAGTGCGTGAGCAGGCGGTCAGCGCCGGGGACCTGCTGGAACAGCTCAACCTGACGAGCATATCCAGGCAATGTCCCGGTAACTCAAGTTCGCTTGTGAATACTTTCACGAACGCTCGTGATGTCAAGGGTGACGCTCGGAAAAACTCCGGGCGGTGAGCAAGCCCACAACCTGTTTGTCCGGATTCCAGTGCTTTCCTGGTTACCCGCCGTGCCACAGCCGAGGATCAATATAGTACAGTCCGCGTGACATTGCTGACATTTCCGGCACCTGCCCCTCGGTGTGGCGGCGACCAGCCGATGCGGTTGTGGCCACCGTGTCGACCAAGGGCAGTACCCGAGACCTAGCAGATTACTCTCAGTGCGGCGGGAACGGAGGTGAATCTGACTTTCTCCCGCTCGCCGAGATAGTCGCCGTCCAGCTGGAACGCCTGCGGACGGCTGGAGACCAGGGTGAACTCCGGCGTGTCATGGAGTCGTAACACCTGCCGACCTCGCGGATCCGGCTTCCGGGACAGGAACTGCGTCACTGTCCGTGTTGTGCTAGCCACCCGGAGCTGACGCAGTGCCAGCACATCCAGCCCGAGGTCGAACGACGCCGCCGGGTTCGGGTTGACCTCCCGGTCGCCCAGGTACGTCCACGGCGCCGTGTTCTGGATGATGACGGTGGCCAACTCGGACTCCGCCTGCTCGCCCGGACGCTCCAGGCTGATCGCGGGATGCCGCCGGTCCGAGGCGAGGAAGTACTGGTTCATGATCGAGCGCAGGTACAGCGTCGGCGTGGAGACCCGTCCCTTGCGCCGAGCCTGCTCCACCCGGTGGATCACCGCGGCGTCCAGGCCGAACCCGGCGCAGAACGTGAAGTAGCGGTCGTCCGCACGGCCCAGCCCCACCGTCCGGCTCCGGCCCAGCCGCAGCCCTTCGAGGATCATGCTGGTCGCCTCCGGCCACTCCCGGGGCAGACCCACCGCCCGGGCGAACACGTTGGTGCTGCCGCCCGGGACGGTCGCCAGCGCCGGCAGTCGCTGGGCCAGTGAGGCGTCGTCGCCGAGATCCGGCGGGTCGGCCGTCATCAGACCGTTCACCACCTCGTTCACGGTGCCGTCGCCACCCAGGGTGACGACCAGGTCGACCCCCTCCGCGGCGGCCTCGCGGGCCAGCGCCACGGCGTGCCCGCGCCGACGGGTGTAGCGCACGTTGAGGTCGACTTCGCTGCGCAGCGCCCGGACAAGCACGTCCCGGCTGCGTTCGCTGGTGGTGGTGGCCTTCGGATTGACCACCAGGACGGCCCGCATGGGCGGCACTGTACCTCCCGACAGCCCGGGTATCGTGGCGCGCGTGACCATCGACTCGGCCCCGATTCCCGTCACGCTCCGCTGGGCGGTCCGGCTGCTGTGGGCGGAGGCGGCTGTCGTCGGGCTGATCGCCCTCTGGCTCATCTGGGCCGACCTCACGGCCACCACCACCGATCTCCTGTCGGCGTTGCTGGTGACCGTGTTCGCCATCGGGGCGGCGGTGGTGCTCTGGGCACTGGGCCGGGCGCTGCTGCGCCGTCGGGCGGGCGCGCGGGCCCCCGCGATCGTGCTCCAGCTGATGCTGCTGCCGATCGGGTGGTTCATGATCCAAGGCGGGCTGGGCTGGCTCGGTGTGCCGTTGATGGCGCTCGGCCTGGGCGTGGGCTGGTTGCTGGTCAGCCCTCCGACGACCCGGGCCCTCGGCTTCGACTGACCGTGCCGGTTCGACATGGCCGTGCTGGTTCGACATGGCCGTGCCGGTTCGACATGGCCGTGCGGGTTCGGCTGCCGTGCGGGCGAGTGCCGAGCCGGTCGGTGCTGGGGGCAGCCGGTCAGTAACCGCCGGAGCGGCGGGTGAGCAACGCGATCGTGGCCCGACCGTTGGCGGCCGTGGCGGACGCCGAGGTGGTCAGCGCGGTGAGCACCTTCCAGGCGAACGACGACTCGGCGGGCAGCGTGGCACCGCGCACGGTCGGCACGGTCACCTCGACGGTCAGCGCGTCCTCGGTGACGGCGAAGCGGCACTCCAGCTCGGCGTCGCGGGTGGCGATGGCGAGCAGCATGGCGCACGCCTCGTCGACGGCGATCCGCAGATCCTCGATCTCGTCGAGCGCGAACTGCAAACGGGCCGCCAGACCGGCGGTGGCGGTGCGGAGCACGCCGAGGTAACCGCCGTCGGCGGGCACCGTGAGGTGCACCACGTCGTCGTCGGTCGCTGGTTGGCCAGTCAGTTGAGTCACGCCTCATCCCCCCGGTCGGGGACTCTACCCGGTCAGTCGCCGGTACGCGTGCCGACGGTGTTGCCGTTCCGGGCCAACTCGCGCAGGGCGTCACCGCTGAGCCGGTAGGGCACCCACTCGCTCATCTGTTCCGCGCCGATCGAGGCGTAGAAGCCGGCGGCGGGGTTCCAGTCGATCATCCACCACTCCAGCCGCCGGTAGCCGCGTCGTACGCAGATGTCGGCCAGGGTGGCGAGCAGCATCCGGCCTGCTCCGGTGCCCCGCGCGGACGGCCGGACGTACAGGTCTTCCAGGTAGATGCCGTGCACGCCGGCCCAGGTGGAGAAGTTGAGGAACCACAGCGCGAAGCCGACCGGCTCGTCGTGCTCGTCCACCGCGACGTGACCGAAGAGCGCCGGTGCGCTCGGCTCGGCCGACACCGCGCCGAGACCGAACAGCGCCGAGGTCAACTGCTCGGTGGTGAGGTGGCACTGCTCCGGTGCGCGTTCGTACTCCGCCAGCTCGTGCACCATGGCGACGACGGCCGGCACGTCCTCGGGACGTGCCGGCCGGATCGTCGGGATGACCGACGAGGTCATGCCTTCTTGGTCTCCCAGAAGATCTTCGAGATCTCGTCGATCTTCGAGAGCAGCTTGTCGGCGGTGGCCGGGTCGAGGCTGCCCTTGACTCCGCTGGCACCGGCGAGCTTGGTGGCCTCGTTGAACAGGCTGTGCAGGTTCGGGTACTTCTCGAAGTGCGGCGGCTTGAAGTAGTCGGTCCACAGCACCCACAGGTGGTGCTTGACCAGCTCGGCGCGCTGCTCCTTGATGATGACGGCCCGGGTGCGGAACTCCGGGTCGGTGTTCGACTGGTACTTCTCGCAGATCATTTTGACCGACTCGGCCTCGATCCGGGCCTGAGCCGGGTCGTAGACGCCGCACGGCAGGTCGCAGTGAGCGCTCGCGGTGACGCGGGGCGCAAGGATGCGCGGAAGTCGCATCGGGATCCTCCATGGGAAGTTTGCGATGATCAAAGGCGACATTACTCCTGGGAATGCTCCCCGAACCGGGTGGAGGTGAAACCAGTGGACGCCGATCACCCGGCTGGGGAGGCCCGGTTGCGCGGGCCGCTGACCGCCGTCCTGGTGACCGGTCCGTCCATGGCGCCGACGCTGCGGCACGGCGACGCGGTGCTGGTGCGTCCAGGAGGTCGCCCGATCCGACCCGGGGACGTGGTGGTCGCGGTCTTCCGGACACGTCCCGAACTGCTGGTGGTGAAGCGGGCGGTCCGGCCGCAGGACGGCGGCTGGTGGCTGCGCGGCGACAACGACCTGATCACCGACGACTCCCGGGCGTACGGCGTGGCCGACGTGCGGGGAAGGGTGGTGGCCCGGTACTGGCCGCGCCCGGGGCGGGTGCCTCGTCGGCGGATATGACCCTGCTCACATCCGAGGGGCAGTGCCGACACTATGCTCGGAAAGTGCCCGGGTGACCCCCCGCGCCGCGTGCCACCGCTCGCCGCCCACCTCGCGGCCGGGCCCGCCGCCTCACATCTGCTCGACAGATCCTGGAGTCACCGCCATGTCTTCGTCCATCGTGGACCACGCTGATCCCGTCTTCCTGCTGCACCGGGGCGGCAAGATGGCCGTCGCCTCGACCGTGCCGCTCACCAGCCGGGAGGACCTCTCCCTGGCGTACACCCCGGGGGTGGCTCGGGTGTGTGAGGCGATCGCCGCCGACCCCGATCTGGCCGACGACTACACCTGGGCGGCGCACGCCGTCGCGGTGGTCACCGACGGTTCGGCGGTGCTCGGGCTCGGCAACATCGGCCCGCGCGCCGCGCTGCCGGTGATGGAGGGCAAGGCGGTGCTGTTCAAGCAGTTCGCCGGGGTGGACGCGGTGCCGATCTGTCTGGACACGCAGGACGTCGACGAGATCGTCGCGGTGGTGCGGGCGCTCGCGCCCTCCTTCGGCGGCATCAACCTGGAGGACATCAGCGCGCCGCGCTGCTTCGAGGTGGAGCGCCGCCTCGACGAGGCGCTGGACATCCCGGTCTTCCACGACGACCAGCACGGCACCGCGATCGTGGTGCTGGCCGCGCTGCGCAACGCCGCCAGCCTGCTCAACCGCAAGCTCGGTGACCTGCGGGTGGCGGTGAGTGGTGCGGGCGCGGCCGGTGTGGCCGTGACGAAGATGCTGATCGCCGGGGGCGTCAACCCCGACCAGGTGGTGGTCTGCGACTCGAAGGGGATCATCGGCCGGCACCGCACCGAGCTGACCGGCACCAAGGCCGAGTTGGCGGCGAACACCAACGCCGACGGCCGCCACGGCGACATCACCGAGGCGCTGCGCGACGCGGACGTGCTGGTCGGGGTCTCCGGCGGGCAGATCCCCGAGGCGGCGGTGGCCGGGATGGCGCCCGGCGGGATCGTGTTCGCGCTGGCGAACCCGACCCCCGAGGTGCACCCCGAGGTGGCGGCCCGGCACGTTGCGGTGGTCGCCACCGGGCGCAGTGACTACCCCAACCAGATCAACAACGTGCTGGCCTTCCCCGGGGTGTTCCGTGGTGCGTTGGATGCCGGTGCCACCCGGATCACCGAGGCGATGAAGGTTGCCGCCGCGGACGCCATCGCCGGCGTGGTGGCCGAGTCGCTGACCGCCGACGCGATCGTCCCGTCCCCGCTCGACCCGCGCGTCGCGCCGGCCGTGGCCGAGGCGGTCGCCGAAGCCGCCCGCCGCGACGGCGTCGCCCGCCGCTAGCGGCGCATCGGCCGGGGGCGCTCCGGCGCGGCATGCGCCGCCGGTTGGTGTGCCGCGTGGGCCGGGGCGCTCCGGCGCGGCATGCGCCGCCGGTTGGTGTGCCGCGTGGGCCGGGGCGCTCCAGCGCCGCATGCGCCGCCGGCCCACGCGCACGGCTTCTTAACGAGCGCTCAGCTTGTTACCGTGCCGATCATGCGTGCTGCCTTTGCCTCCCGTTTCGACGACGCCGATCCGCTCGCCGCGCTCACCGTCGGTGAGCGGCCCGAGCCGACCCCTCCGGCCGACGACTGGGTGACCGTGCAGTTGCGGGCCACCTCGCTCAACCACCACGACCTCTGGTCGCTGCGTGGGGTGGGTCTCACCGAGGCTCAACTGCCGATGATCCTCGGCTGCGACGCCGTCGGGCTGGACCCGCAGGGGCGCCCGGTGGTCGTGTACCCGGTCGTCGTCACTCCGGGTGACCCGCGCGGGGTTTCCATCCTCTCCGAGCACTTTTCCGGGACGCTGGCCGAGCGGGTGTCCGTACCCCGGTCGAACCTGATCCCGCTGCCCGACGGCATGGCGGCGACCGACGCGGCGTGCCTGCCCACGGCCTGGCTGACCGCGTGGCGGATGCTGACCACCAAGGGCCGGGTCGCGGACGCGGACAGCGTGCTGGTCCAGGGCGCGGGCGGTGGCGTGGCCACCGCGGCCGTGGCGCTCGCCGTCGCGATGGGCAAGCGGGTGTACGCGACCAGCCGCGACGCCGCCAAGCGCGACCGGATCTCGGCCCTCGGCGCCACCGCCGTGGAGCCCGGCACCCGGCTGCCGGAACGGGTGGACGTGGTGATCGAGACGGTCGGCGGGGCCACCTTCGACCATTCGCTGAAGTCGGCCGCGCCGATGGCCCGGATCGTGGTCTCCGGTGCGACTGCCGGGCACGAGCCGTCGGTCAACCTGCGCCGGGTCTTCGCGATGCAGCTGGAGATCCTGGGCACCTCGATGGGCACGCCCGGCGAGCTGTACGAGTTGCTGGCGTTCTGCTCCGACAACGAGGTGCGCCCGGTGGTGGACAGCGTCATCCCGTTCAGCCGGGTCGAGGACGCCTTCGCCCGACTGCACTCCGGCGAGGCCTTCGGCAAGGTCGTCATCGACCACACGGCCTGACGCCAGCCTCAAGATCCGCCGCCCCAAGATCCGCGCAATATCGGAGAAACTGCTGCCTCCCGGCCGCGTCGAGGCAGCACTATCCCCGAAGTTGCGCGGATCTTGGACGCGGCGTGGCGTGGCGCGGCGTGGCGTGGCGCGGCGCGGGGCGCGGGGGCCTTGGGGCGTCAGAGGTGGTCGTCGAAGGTGGCGATGTCGCCGCGCTTCGCGTCCGTGGAGATGCGCTTCTTGGCCTCCGGGTCGCCGTACAGCGACCAGCGGAGGAACTCGACGGACGTGTCCGAGACCAGCCGCAGCGTCGCGGTGTCGCCGAGCAGCGCCCGCCCGTGGTCGCCCTTGGGCAGGCTCAGCATCGCCTTGGGCCACGGCACCTTGTCGTACGCGGCCTTGCCCGCCGCGTACTCGACCACCTCGTCCAGTTCGCCGTGCACGAACAGTTGCGGCGCGGCCGCACCGGCGAACGCGGTGCCCACCCCGAGCGCCGTGCCGGCGAACACCACCCCAGCGTCCAGTCGCTCGTCCCGACCGGTGGTGAAGAGACCGATGGTGGTCACCCCGCCCGCCGAGTGCCCGGCCGCGGCCACCCGCTCGCCGTCCAGCCGGCCGCGCAGCGCGTCGCCGGCCGTGCCGTCCAGCGCCAACACCTGGTCCAGCGCGTACGACACGTCGGCCGGCTGGTTGAGCACGTCCAGGACGTTGTTGTCGGCGCCCTTGGAGGTGTGCGGGAACGTCGGCGCGGCCACCACGAAACCGGCCGCCGCCCAGCGGGTCAGCAGCTTGGCGTAGTCGTCCGGCCGCCCACCCAGGCCGTGACTGAACATCACCACCGGGAACCGGCCCTGCGCGGCCGTCGCGGACCGCTTGGCCGTGCCGCCGGCCGGCCCGGCCGCCGGGTACCAGAGCGTCGTCGGCAGGGCCCGGCCGTCCCGGTTCAGCTTCAGTTGGCGTACGCCGACCGCGAAGGTGTTCTTCGGGGCGGCCCTGGCGGGGACCTGCGGGGTCGGCGTGGCGGCGGGCGTCGGCTCGGCTGGCGGCGTCTGCCCGCTCGTACTCGGGCGGGTGTCCGCTGAACAGCCGACCAGGCCGGCGAGGAGCACGGCGCTGGCCATCAGTGCGGGTGTGACGCGACGGGGCATGAACCCGATTGTGCCCTGTCCGGCAGGCGGAGTCGGCAGGGTTCGGCGCGGTGTGCCCGTGCGCTCACCCGGCGTTCAGGCGGGACTCGTAGCGGGTCATGGGGGAGCGGGCGCCCACGGGCAGCCGGGCACCGGCGGCCTGGTCGCCGTACAGGGTCCAGCGGAGGAAGTCGGTGGTGGTGGCGACGACCGGGCCGAACCCCGGGTGGCCCGGCGTCAGGTACGCCCCGTGGTCCTGCCCCACGAGGCTGAGGAACGCGGCTGGCCCTCGGGTGCGCCGGTACGCCGCCCGGCCGACGGTCAGCGGCACCACCGCGTCGGCCGTGCCGTGCACGAAGAGCACTGGCGCGGCCCGCCCCGCGAAGCTGCCGGGCAGCCCACCCCCCGCGATGACGATCCCGGCGCGTAACCGGGCCGGGTGCCCCTCGCTGAACATGCCGGAGGTGGTGAAGCCACCCGCCGAGTGCCCGGCGGCGGCGACCGCCGTCAGGTCCAGGTGCCCGGCGAGCGGGTCGTCGCGTCTTCGGTCGAGACGGCCCAGATGCCGGATCAGCCGCCAGGCGTCGGCGGGTTGGTTGCGGACGTCGGCCCGGCTGAACTGGGCGGCACCCTGGCGGGTGTGCGGGTACGCGGGCGCGGCCACCACGAAACCGGCCGCCGCCCAGCGGGTGGTCAACGCTGCGTGCAGGTCGGGTCGGCTGTGCAGCCCGTGGCTGTAGACCACCACCGGGAACCGCCCGGCCGCCGCCCCGTCGGTCGACGCCGGATACCAGATGGCCACCGGAAGTGGGCGCGCCGAGCGCGGATCGAGGGTGAGCGTACGCACGCCGACGGCGTACGACCCCTCGGGCGCTCGACGCGTTGACGCTGGCCCGTTGGCCTGGTCGGCCTCGGGGCCCGCCGACGCGCAACCAGCCAACAACGCCGTCATCAGCACGGCGATCAGCCGCCCCGCCCCCATCGTTCCACGGTAGGTGCCTGGGCGGGCGTAGCCACCCCACCGTCCGGCCCGGCCGCACCCGCCACCCGGTCGGCTCACGTCAGCCGGCCGGGTCCAGCTTGGGACGACGCGAGCCGGGGGCGGTACGGCGTGACCAGCTTCGCTAGGGTCACCGGCATGGCTGAGAACTACACCGACCCCAGCGGCAACACCGAGGCGTTCCGTGCCTTCTCCCAGACGCCGGAGGCCGCGTCGTCGACGGAGGCCCCATCCCGGCTCCCTCTGATCGTCGGTGCGGTGGTCGTGGTGCTGGTGGTGGCAGTCGTCGCCTGGTTCGCGCTGAGCTGACCGAAGCGCAACTGACCTGGTCAGCTGCCCTCCACCACGTCCCGGGTCTGCCGGGCGATCTCCCGCTCCTCGTCGGTGCGGATGACGCACACGCTCACCTCGGCGTCGTCGGGGGAGATCACCCGGTCGCCTTGGCCGTCGTTGCGGGCGTCGTCGACGCTGATGCCGAGGCGTGCCAGGCCGGCCAGCGCGGCGGCCCGCACGGGTGCGGCGTGTTCGCCGACCCCGGCGGTGAAGGTGATCGCGTCGACGTGGCCGAGCAGCGCGTAGTACGCCCCGACGTAGCCGGTGATGCGCCGGCAGTACACGTCGAAGGCCAACGATGCCGCCTGGTCACCGGCCGTCCGGCGGTGCAGCACCTCGCGCATGTCGTTGGCGCCGGTCAACCCGAGTAGGCCGCTGCGGTGGTTGAGCAGGTCGTCGATGTCGTCGACCGACATCCCGCCCTCCCGGCGCAGGTGGAAGATGACAGTGGGGTCGAGGTCGCCGCTGCGGGTGCCCATCACCAGCCCCTGCAACGGCGACATGCCCATCGAGGTGGCGACGCTGCGTCCGTTGCGCACCGCGCAGGCGCTGGCCCCGTTACCCAGGTGCAGGGTGATGATGTTGAGCTGGTCGTACGGGCGGCCCAGCAGCTCGGCGGTGCGGCGGGACACGTACGCGTGCGAGGTGCCGTGGAAGCCGTACCGGCGGATGGCGTACCGCTCGGCGGTGTCCCGGTCGATCGCGTACGTCGCGGCGGCCTCCGGCAGGGTGTGGTGGAACGCGGTGTCGAAGACGGCGACCTGCGGGACGTGCGGCAGCGCCGCCCGGGCCACCTCGATGCCGGCCAGGTTCGCCGGGTTGTGCAGCGGGGCGAGCGGCACCAGGTCCTTGATCGCGGCCAGCACCGCGTCGTCGACCAGCACCGGTGCGCTGAACGTCCGGCCGCCGTGCACCACCCGGTGCCCGACCGCGACCAGCCCGCTCAGGTCCAGCCCGTCGAGGATCTGCCGGACGGCGGTGGCGTGGTCCGGCGGGCCGCCACCGGGTTCACCGATCCGCTCGACGGTGCCGTGGTCCAGCGCCCGGTCCCCGTCGTAGCGACGCCACTTGACCGACGACGACCCGCAGTTGAGCACGAGCACTCGACTCACGACGCCTCCTCGCTGGCCGCCTGGATGGCCGTGATGGCCACCGTGTTGACGATGTCCGGCACTCCCGCGCCGCGGGACAGGTCGTTCACCGGCCGCCGTAGGCCCTGCATCACCGGGCCGACGGCGACCGCCCCGGCGGAGCGTTGCACGGCCTTGTAGGTGTTGTTGCCGGTGTTCAGGTCCGGGAAGATGAAGACCGTGGCGTGTCCGGCGACCGGGCTGCCCGGCAGCTTCGTCGCCGCCACCGCCGGGTCGATCGCCGCGTCGTACTGGATCGGCCCCTCGACCAGCAGGTCGGGTCGGCGTTCCCGGACCAGCGCGGTGGCCTTGGCGACCTTCTCCACGTCCTCGCCGGCGCCGGAGCTGCCGGTGGAGTACGACAGCATGGCGACCCGGGGTTCGATGCCGAACCGGGCTGCGGTGTCGGCCGACGAGATCGCGATGTCGGCGAGCTGCGCGGCGTCCGGGTCGCGGTTGACGGCGCAGTCGCCGTAGACCAGCACCCGGTCGCGGAGCAGCATGAAGAAGACGCTGGAGGCCACCGAGACCTCCGGCACGGTACGGATGATCTCGAACGCCGGTCGGATGGTCGCGGCGGTGGTGTGCGTGGCACCGGAGACCATTCCGTCGGCTCGCCCGGTCGCCACCATCAGGGTGCCGAAGTAGTTGGGTTGCGCCACGATGTCGTGCGCCAACTCGGCGGTCACGCCCCGGTGGGCGCGCAGCCGCGCGTACTCGATCGCGAAGTCGTCCCGCCAGCCGCTGGTGACGGGGTCGACCACGTGCGCGTCGCCGAGGTCGATGCCCAGCTCGCGGGTCCGCCGGGCGATGTCGTCCGGCCGTCCGAGCAGGGTCAGCTCGGCCACTCCACGCCGCAGCAGGATCTCCGCCGCGCGCAGGATCCGGTCCTCGGTGCCCTCCGGCAGCACCAGGTGCCGGGGCTTCGAGCGGGCCCGGTCGATCAGCTCGTTCTCGAACATCAGCGGGGTGACCCGCGCCGAGCGGCTGACCCGCAACCGGCGGGCCAGGTCGTCGGTGTCCACACATCGCTCGAACGCGCCCAGCGCCGCCTCCACCTTGCGCGGGTTGGCCGCGCTGGGTCGACCCTCGATCCGGCTGGACGCGGCCACCGTGTCGTAGCTGTCGCTGCCCACGGAGAGCACCGCCAACCCGGTGTTCAGGCCCTCGACCAGCCGCATGACTCGGGGGTCGGGCTGCTCGCCGAGGGTGAGCACCAGCCCGGCCACCGACACCTGCCCGGCCACGTGGGCGGCGCTCGCGGCGACGAGCAGGTCGGCCCGATCGCCGGGGGTGATCACCAGGGCGCCTTCGGTGAGGTGGCCCAGCAGGGTCGGTACGTGCGCGGCACCGACCACGAAGTCCAGCACGTCCCGGCCGAGGGCGGCGTCGTCTCCGGCCAGCAGGGTGGCGCCCAGCGCCGCCGCCACCTCGGCCACCGTCGGCGCCGACACGCTCGGTACCTCTGGGATGGCGTACGCGGGCACCGGCAGGTCGGGCAGCGTCATCGGCTCGGTCACCCGGTTGGCGATGACCGCGAGCACCGTCGCGCCCAGGTCGGCCAGATCGTGGTACGCCCCTCGCATGGCCGCCGCGACGGCCGCCGGCTCCTGCTCGTAGCCGTCCACCACCGGCACCACGACACTGCCGAACTCGGTGGCCAGCCGGGCGTTGAAGGCCAGCTCCCGGGGGTGGGCGGGGTCGCCCGGGTCGTCGAAGTCGCTGCCCACCACGACGACCGCCGGGCACTGCCGCTCCACCGCCCGGTACCGCTCGACGACGGCGGAGATCAGCTCCTCCCGCCGGCCGTCGGCGACCAGCGCGGCCGCCTCGGCGTACGTGGCCCCGGCCAGTTCGGCGAGCGGCACCTCGACCCGGTACCGCTCGCTGAGCAGGGCAAGGATCGGGTCCGCACCGCTGGAGGCCACCAGCGGCCGAAAGACGCCGATCCGCCCCACCTGGCGGGACAGCAACTCCGCCAACCCGAGGGCGATAGTCGACTTGCCCCCGCCGGACCCCACGCTCGTCAGGTACACACTTCGGGCCACAGCCCCACCCTAGAAGATCGCGGGGCCGCCCACCCGGGCCCTCCGACCCTGCCGGCCGGCCCCTCGCCCACCCCTGCCCCGGTGATCATGGAGTTATGGCCCGACACGCCGACGACACGCGCGGCCAACTTCATGATCACCGCGAGCAAGGGGGGTGGGGGTGGGGGTGTTAGGCGTCGTCGTCGTCGGGGTCGTCCAGGCGCGCCAGGTAGGTGGCCAGACGTTCGATGGGGGTTTCGAAGTCGGGGTTGAGGTCGACGAAGTCGCGTAGGCGCTCGCCCAGCCACTCCAGGGTCACCTGCTCGTCGCCCCGGCGCTCGACCAGTTCCTCGATGCCACGGTCGGTGAAGTACACGGCGTACGTCCTCGTGCTCGGCCCGGCGGGTGGCCGGGCGGATGGACCGACGCGAGCCGGGGCAGGACCGTGGGAAACGGCCCTGCCCCGGCGCGCGGTGCGGGTCAGGTCACGGGCGGGGGAGAGCCGCCTCGATCAGCGCATTCTGCTCGACCTCGTGGGTCTTGGCCGAGCCGACCGCCGGGGCGGCCGCCGCCGGGCGGGAGATCCGCCGCAGCCGCACGTCGGTCAGGTGCTCCAGCAGGTTGAGCGCGACGAACGACCAGGCACCCTGGTTGGCCGGCTCCTCCTGCACCCAGGCGAAGTCCTCCGCGTTCGGGTACTGCGCCAGGGCAGCCCGGATCTCCTCCACCGGCAGCGGGTACAGCTGCTCGATCCGGAGGATCGCCGTGTCGGTGACGCCGCGCTCCTGCCGGGCCTGGAACAGGTCGTAGTAGACCTTGCCCGAGCAGAGCAGCACCCGCTTCACCGCTTCCGGCGCCGGAGCTGCCGTGTCGCGCAGCACCGGCTGGAAGGTGCCGGTGGTGAAGTCCTCCACCGAGGAGACGCAGAGCTTGTGCCGCAGCAGTGACTTCGGCGTGAACACCACCAGCGGCTTGCGCTTGGGCGACAGGGCCTGGCGGCGCAGCAGGTGGAAGTAGTTCGCCGGGGTCGTCGGGATGGCCACCCGCATGTTGTCCTCGGCGCACATCTGCAGGAACCGCTCCGGGCGGCCGGAGGTGTGGTCCGGGCCCTGGCCCTCGTGGCCGTGCGGCAGCAGCAGGGTGACAGCGGAACGCTGGCCCCACTTCACCTCACCGGAGGAGATGAACTCGTCGATCACCGACTGGGCGCCGTTGACGAAGTCGCCGAACTGGGCCTCCCAGGCGACGAGGGCGTTGATGTTCTCCACCGAGTAGCCGTACTCGAAGCCCATCGCCGCGTACTCGCTGAGCAGCGAGTCGTGCACGAAGAACCGGGAGCGCTCGCCGTCGCCGGTGAGCGACTTGAGCGGCAGGTAGTCGTCGCCGGTGCGGGAGTCGACCACCGAGGCGTGCCGTTGGACGAACGTGCCTCGGCGCGAGTCCTGACCGGCGAGCCGGACGGTGACCCCGTCGTGCAGCAGCGCCCCGAACGCGATGATCTCGCCGTAGCCCCAGTCGATGTTGCCCTCGGTGGACATCTTGGCCCGCCGGTCGAGCAACTGCTGGATCCGCTTGTGCGGGGTGAAGCCCTCGGGCAGGTTGATGTGCGCCTCGCCGATGGCCTTCACCACGGAGGCGTCGGTGGCGGTGTCGACCTGCGGCTCCGGCTCCTCCTCGCGGCGCGGCCGGTTGAGCTGGCGCGGCGCCGAGGCGGCGTCCCGGGTGGCCTTGAAGACCTTCTCCAGCTGCGCCTGGTAGTCACGCAGCAGCTCTTCCGCGTCTTCCACGGTGATGTCGCCGCGACCGATCAGCTCCTCGGTGTAGAGCTTGCGGACCGAGCGCTTCGAGTCAATGATCTTGTACATCTGCGGGTTGGACATCGACGGGTCGTCGCCCTCGTTGTGACCGCGCCGCCGGTAGCAGACCATGTCGATCACGACGTCCTTGTTGAACGTCTGCCGGTATTCGAACGCCAGTCGGGCCACCCGGACCACTGCCTCGGGGTCGTCGCCGTTGACGTGGAAGATCGGCGCCTGGATCATCCGGGCCACGTCGGTGCTGTAGAGGCTGGACCGGCTGTATTCCGGGGCGGTGGTGAAGCCGACCTGGTTGTTGACCACCACGTGCACGGTGCCGCCGGTGCGGTAACCGCGCAGCTGCGACAGGTTGAGCGTCTCGGCGACCACACCCTGCCCGGCGAACGCGGCGTCGCCGTGCACCGCCAGCGGCAGCACGGTGTAGCCCTCCAGCTTGAGGTCGATCCGGTCCTGCTTGGCCCGGACGATGCCCTCCAGCACCGGGTCGACGGCCTCCAGGTGCGACGGGTTGGCCACCACCGACACCTTGACCGCGTGCTCGCCGTCGGGGGTGGTGAACTTGCCGTTCTGACCCAGGTGGTACTTCACGTCACCGGAGCCCTGCGTCGAGCGCGGGTCCAGGTGGCCCTCGAACTCCGAGAAGATCTTCTCGTACGGCTTGCCGACGATGTTGGCCAGCACGTTGAGCCGGCCCCGGTGGGCCATGCCGATGACGACCTCGTCCAGGCCGTTTTCGGCGGAGGACTCCAGGACCTCACCGAGCAGCGGGATCAGCGACTCGCCACCCTCCAGCGAGAAGCGCTTCTGGCCGACGTACTTGGTCTGCAGGAAGGTCTCGAACGCCTCGGCGGCGTTGAGCCGGTTGAGCACGTGCTTCTGCTCGTCGGCCGACGGCTTCTCGTACTTGCGCTCGATGCGCTCCTGGACCCAGCGCCGCTCCTCCGGGTCCTGGATGTGCATGTACTCGATGCCGACCCGGCGGCAGTACGAGTCGCGCAGCACCCCGAGGATCTCGCGCAGCTTCATCCGCTGCCGGCCGGCGAAGCCGTTGACCGGGAACTCCCGGTCCAGGTCCCACAGGGTCAGCCCGTGCTGGAGGACGTCCAGGTCGGGGTGCTTGCGGATCTTGAACTCGAGTGGGTCGGTGTCGGCCATCAGGTGACCGCGCACCCGGTACGCGTGGATCAGCTCGTGCACCCGGGCGGTCTTGTTGATCTGACCCTCGGAGCTGACCGCCACGTCGCGCATCCAGCGCACCGGCTCGTACGGGATGCGCAGCGCGGTGAAGATCTGGTCGTAGAAGCCGTGCTCGCCCAGGATCAGCTCGTGCATCACCTTGAGGAACTCGCCGGACTGCGCGCCCTGGATGATCCGGTGGTCGTACGTGCTGGTCAGTGTGATGATCTTGCTGACGGCCAGCTCGGCCAGGGTGGCCTCGGACATGCCCTGGTAGGGGGCCGGGTATTCCATCGCGCCGACGCCGATGATCGCGCTCTGCCCCTGCATCAGCCGCGGCATCGAGTGCACGGTGCCGATGCCGCCCGGGTTGGTCAGCGAGATCGTGGTGCCGGAGTAGTCCTCCATGGTCAGCTCGTTGCGCCGCGCCCGCCGGACCACGTCCTCGTACGCCTGCCAGAACTGCCGGAAGTCCATCTGCTCGCAGCCCTTGATGGAGGGGACCACCAGGTTGCGGCTGCCGTCCGGCTTGGCCAGGTCGATCGCGATGCCGAGGTTGACGTGCGCCGGGCGGACCACCGCCGGCTTGCCGTTGGCCTCGGCGAAGGAGTTGTTCATCTCCGGGTGCGCCACCAGCGCCCGGACCATCGCGTAGCCGACCAGGTGGGTGAAGCTGACCTTGCCACCGCGCCCCCGGGCGAGGTGGTTGTTGATCACGATGCGGTTGTCGACCAGCAGCTTGGCCGGGACCGCGCGGACGCTGGTCGCGGTGGGCACGCTCAGCGAGGCGTCCATGTTCTGGACGATCTTCGCGGCGACGCCACGCAGCGGCGTGGTCTGCGGACCGTCAGCGGTCGGTGCGGCGGCCTTGGCGGCCGGCTTGGCCGGCGCGGCCTTCTCCGGTGCGGCCTTGGCCGCGGCCGGAGCGGTGGGCTTGGCCGGTGCCGACGGGGCGGCGGCCGGCTTCGCGGCGGCCGGGGCGCTCGCCGGCTTCGCCGTGGCGCTCGGCTGGCTGACCTTCGCGGCCGCCTCCGGCTGGCCGTCCGGCTCGGGAGCGGCGGGCTTCTCCGACGATTCGGTTGCACGCGGGGTGGCCGCTCCGGGCGCCGGTCGGTAGTCGGCGAAGAAGTCGTGCCAGGCCGAATCGACGCTCGTTGGGTCGGCGAGGTACCGCTGGTACATCTCCTCGACGATCCACTCATTCGGGCCGAAACCCGCTAGTGGGTTCTCCTGCGAAGTCTGCTGGGTCGACACGGCCGGTAATCGCCTCTTTCACGCGGGTTTGTGTGGCACGCGGTGTGTCCCTCGCGCCCGGTGAGGAAGCGCGGACTGGACGGTTCCCAGGCTACGCCGTACTGATCCCGCAGGCATTTCCGCCTCGGTCCCGTGGCCGGTTTCACAGAAGATGCCAGAAGTTCACCAACCGCTGCGTGGTCGGCCGCCAACTGCTAGGCGAGCGTAACGGCAGGCAACTGAGTACGGATGCCGATGTCTCCGCGCCGCGAGTCCGGTGAGGATCCTTCGCATGGATCACAACGGGGTACGGGGGCGTTACGGCCGGAGTGTGGCGGTGGCGTCCGGTTGGTACGTGACGGTCGGTGCGGCCGTGGCGGTGGGCCTGGCGAGTGTGCCGAGTCCGCCGCCGACGGACTGCTCGGCCTGGTTCAGTTGCCTGTCGCCGGGGGAGTCCCTGGCGCTGGTCATGCTGGTGTGGGGTGGGCCGGTGCTCGCCGGGTTACTCGTCGTGACGGCGCTGGTGACCGCGCTGGTCGTCCGGCTGGTGCCCTCGGCGGTGCTCGCCGGCACCCTGTCCGCCCTGGTCACCGTCACGATCTGCGCGGCCGTGTACGCGGGGCGCTCGTGAAGCGGCTCGGCCTCGGAGGGCTCTTCTTCGTCTGGTTGTACGGGGTGCCGTTCCTGCTCATGGTGGGCCTGATCCGGCGCACCTCGAAGCCGTACGCGCCGACCCACGAGGCGGCGCAGGCGTTCGGCGCCGGCACCGACGCCGTGCTGATCGCCGCTCTCCTGCTCAACGCGCTGCCGATCGTCGGGCTGTGGCTGGCCGGCGAGGCGGACTGGCGCCGGCACTTCCGCTGGGCGGTCGGCGGGATGGTGCTGGTGTACCTGATGGTCGTACTCGTCAGTCGGATGGCCAGCGGTCTCCTGATCGGCCACACGCCCGCCGACGACGAGCCCGTGCCGGCGGTCACCCAGTGCATACCGCGCAGCGGCGGCCGGGGTTGCCCCGGCGGGTGAGTCGGGCCGACGTTCCGGGGTGACGGCGGCGCTGCCGTCACCCCGGAACCGGTCAGGAGATGTCGCGTCGGCGCATCAGCAGGGTGCCGATCACGCCGGTCACCACCGCGTACCCGATCAGGACGGCGGCACCGGCCCAGCGCGGCGGGTTGCCCGGGATGTCCGTCCCGGTGACCATCAGCGACGAGGCCAGCGACGGCACCAGCAACTGGAGGTTGTTGATCCAGTCACCCCACCGGTCGGCCAGGATGGCGATCACGAAGATGGCGCCGATCGAGCCGCCCAGGTAGAGCAGGATGCCGGTCACTGTGGCACCGATCTGGCTGCGCAGCAGCACTCCGATGCCGACTCCGAACACCGCCCAGAGCAGGTACGCGAGCAGGTTCAATCCGATCGCCCGCCAGGCCGCGTCGTTGCCCAGTTGCGAGTCCAGCCCGATGGCGTTCAGCACCGCCGAGCCGGCGACCAGGTTGAACGCGGTGGTCACCAGCCAGAACAGCAGCGCCAGCACGCCCGCCGCGACCAGCTTGGCGCTCATCACGGCGGTGCGGTGCGGGTTGGTGAGGAACGTGGTGGTGACCGTCTGGTGGAAGAACTCGCTGGTCACCACGATGATGCCGAGCAGCATCACGATCAGCAGGCCGAAGAACTGCCCGGTGGTGAACAGGTTCGAGGCGAGCGCGTCCGCGCTGGCCGCCGCCGCCAGGGTGTCGGCCTGGTCGGCCGGCACCTCGCCGAGGTTGCCGTTGGTCAGGGTGTCGGCCTGCAACCAGTTGATCAGCAGGGTGAGAGCCCAGAGCGGCAGCGAGATGAGCGCGAAGATCCACCAGGTGTTGGTGGTGCGGATCTTGAGCAACTCGGATCGGACGAGGTTCATCGGATGCCCGCCTTTCCGGCCGTCAGCTCCAGGAAGACCCGTTCCAGGTCGGGCCGTTCGGTGGTCAGTTCGTGCAGTTCCACGCCGGCGGCGAGGGCGGCGCGGCCGATGGTCGGCGCGTCCACCCCGCTGACCAGCAGCACGCCCTGCTCGTCGACGTTCACGGTCGCCGACTGCGCCTTGAGTGCTGTGGTCAGCGCCTCGGCCTGCGGCGTACGCACCCGGACCTGCGCGCCCTGTGCCATCGACCCGAGCACCTGGTCGACCGGGCCCTGCCGGATCAACTGGCCGGCGGCGATGATCACCACGTCGTCGGCGAGCAGCTGCATCTCGGACAGCAGGTGGCTGGAGACCAGCACCGTACGACCCTCGTGGGCGAGGTTCTTGAGGAACCCACGCATCCACCGGATGCCCTCCGGGTCGAGCCCGTTGGCCGGCTCGTCCAGGATCAGCACCCGAGGGTCGCCGAGCATCGCCGCGGCGATACCGAGGCGCTGCTTCATGCCCAGCGAGTAACCCTTGAACTTGCGCTTCGCCGCCGGGGTCAACCCGACCAGTTCCAGCACCTCGGCGGCCCGCTGCTTGGGCAGCCCGGCCGCCGCGCAGATCACCCGCAGGTGGTTGATGCCGGTACGGCCCTTGTGCGCGCTGGACGCCTCCAGGATCGCGCCGACGTGCCGCAACGGGTCGGCGAGGTCCGCGTACCGGCTGCCGCTGATGGTGGCCGTGCCGGCGGTCGGCGTGACCAGGTTCAGCAACATGCGCAGCGTGGTGGTCTTACCAGCGCCGTTCGGGCCGAGGAAGCCGGTCACCCGCCCCGGCGCCACGGTGAAGGACAGGTTGTTCACCGCCCGGACGTTCTTGTACTGCTTCGTCAGACCGGACACCACGATCTGACCGTCGCTGGTGGGGCTTCTCTGCCCGTCAGTCATCGTTCTCCTCCCGTGCGTGGCGCTGAGGTACGCCGTGGCACAGCGTGACGGCCCAATGCAACAAGGTCAATCAGGCGCGGTCCGTATGTCCTGATCCGTCTCAGGGTGGAGGCGGGTCCTCCCAGCGGTTGACGACCGGGGTCAGCGGGCGATCCAGGTCGCCCGTGCCGCGCCCAGCAGCGCGCCGTCCGGGCCGTACAGGCTGGTGTGCACGAGCGCCTTACGCCCCTCGACGCCGAGCAGCTCCCCGGTCACCACGCACTCGTCGCCCGGCTTGGGCAGCGCCGCGACCACGGCGGCGATCCGGCCCAGCAGGTACGGGCGGCCCGGCGCGAGCACCGTCCACCCGCCGGGACAGTCCAACGCGGCCCAGACCGTAGCCTCGCTGACCTCCTCGGGAGCCCGGAACGGCGCGGCGGTCCGCCCGTTCGGCAGCCGACCCGGAAAGATCCGCAGCCCGTCGGGCCGCTGCGGCCCGCAGACGTAACAGCCGGGGAACGGATGCTCGACCAGCCCGGGGTAGCGGGCCGCGGCGGCCACCGCGGTCTCCAGGTCGACCGGGGGTACGACGGCATCGACTGTCCCGGCCGGGCGTACCTCGGCCACCAGCTCCCCGGCCGGGTCCCGCACCTCGCCGTCGACCAGGCTCAGCTCGGTCTCCAGTGGCGGTGGCCGGCGCAGCGTCACCTCGACCGGCCCGGTGCCGCCTGCCTCGGTGGCGAAGATCCCGGCGCTCCAACCGCCGTTGCCGGAACCGGCGGGCCCGTTGTGGCGGGACTCGATGCGCATCGTCGACCTCCGTTGGGTACGCCGGCGTCGTCGCCGGTCCGTCCCGCAGCCTCGCACGGTCGGGGTGGGAGCCATCTGCCGGCAGGCGTTCATCCTTCCGACACCAGTGGTCCCCGTGAATGGCAACCCGGGCACCTACACAGGTCCCATGGCCGTTCTGCATGCCGCTGGCACACCCCTGAAGACCAGCGGATACACCCTGCTGATCGCCGACGACCCCACCCAGGTCGCGGCCGCGCAACGCCTGCGCCACGAGGTGTTCGCCACCGAGCTCGGCGCCACCCTCCTTCCCGGCCAGGCCGGGTTGGACGTGGACCCCTTCGACGCGTACTGCGACCACCTGATCGTCCGCGAGGACAGCACCGGCGCGGTGGTCGGCACCTACCGGCTGCTGCCGCCCGGCCGTACCGACCGGCGGTACGCGGAGGACGAGTTCGACCTCACCGCGCTCGACTCCCTCCGCGACGACCTGGTGGAGACGGGCCGGTCCTGTGTGCATCCGGACCACCGCTCCGGTGCGGTGATCAACCTGATGTGGGCTGGCCTCACCCGCTACCTGCATCTGCGCGGTTCCCGCTGGCTCGGCGGCTGCGCCTCGGTGCCGGTGGACGATGGTGGGCGGACGGTCACCGAGGTCTGGGCCCAGGCGCAGACCCGGCACCTGTCGCCGCCGCCGCTGCGGGTCCGCCCGCTGCGCCCCTGGTTCGCCGAGCCGGCCGCCGCTGCGCCGGTGACCCCCACCGAGCCGGCCGGGCGCGTCGTGGTGCCGCCGCTGCTGCGGGGCTACCTCCGGCTCGGCGCGTGGATCTGCGGCGAGCCGGCGTACGACAGTGACTTCGGGTGCGCGGACTTCTACGTGCTCTTCTCGCTGGACCGGATGAACCCGCGTTACCTGCGGCACTTCCTGGGCGGGGAGCAGCGGTGACCGCCGTCGCGGACGACCTGTGGCGGCCCTCCTCGGGCTGCGACGACGACTGCCTGCCACAGGCCGGCGAGGTGCCCACGGTGCCGGTCGCCCGTCGGGTCCTGCGGTTGGTAGCGGCGGCCGGCATGGTGGTGGCCGGGGTCGGTCTGGTGCTGCTGCTGCCCGTGCTGCCGACCCGGGAACGGCAGGCGGCGGTACGCGGCTGGGCCCGGGCCACCACCCGGGCCTTCGGCGTCCGGCTGGTGATCCGGGGTCGGCTGCCGCGACGGCGGGCGCTGCTGGTCGCCAACCACGTCTCGTGGTTGGACGTCCTCGCGGTGCTGGCCGTCGCGCCGACCCGGATGGTCGCGAAGCGGGAGATCCGCTCCTGGCCGGTGGTCGGCCTGTTGGCGGCGGCGGCGGGCACGGTCTTCGTGGACCGCGCCCGGCCGCGGGCGCTGCCGGACACCGTCGGCAGGGTCGCCGACGCGTTGCGCGCCGGCCGGTCGGTGGCGGTCTTCCCGGAGGGTACGACCTGGTGTGCGGGTGACGGCGCCGCCGACTGCCGCCCCGGTGGTGGTTTCCGGCCCGCGACGTTCCAGGCGGCCATCGACGCGGGCAGCCCGGTGGTGCCGCTACGGCTCGCCTACCGCTGCGCCGCCACCGGCTCCGCGACCACGGCTACCGCCTTCCTCGGCGCGGACACCCTGCTGCGGTCGGTGGCCCGGGTGGTCGCGGCGCGGGAGATCGTGGTCTCGGTGACGATCACCGCCGCGCTGCACCCCGCCCGTGACGCCGACCGGCGGTTGCTGGCCCGGGCCGCCGAGTCGGCCGTACACCTGACGCCCGCGCCGGGTGCGCGGACCCGGCTGCGTGCGGTTCCCACCCCGACCCCGGCGGTGCCGGTCCCAGCCGCCGCCGGTCGCGAGTTGGACCTGGCGGCCTGACGGGAACGACCCCGCGAGCGCACCCCGCGCCCCCGCGCCCGCAACCCCGCGCCCGCAACCCCGCCCCCGCATCCCCGCGCCCCCGCCCCCGCGCCCGCATCCCTGCGCCCGCACCCTGCCCCGCGCCAAGGATCGCGCTCGATTCAGGAAGTAGTGGCCTCGGTAGCGCGGGATGCCACTGGATCCAGGATCAAGGGCGATCTTGGCGCGGGGCACGGTGGGCCACGAGACTCGCGACAGTCTTGTGATGTCGCGATGTATCGCGTTACATTCTTCTCCTGTTCGGCGTGCGTCCGCGCGTCGTCGAGAGGGGGACGCAATGGCCGGGTGGACGATCGAGAGCCCGCAGCGGCTCACCATGGACGGCCCGGTCACCCGGCTCGACGTCCGGCTGGTGAGCGGACGGCTCAACGTGGTCGCCACCGAGGGCCCGACCCGGATCGACGTCACGCAGGTCGGTCGTCGGCCGGTCCTGATCGATCTTTCCGACGGCCGGCTCAGCATCCGCCAGGAGCGCGGCCACGGCTGGGCGGACGTCCGGCGCTGGTTCCGGATGATCCACCGCTACCCCCGGGTGGACGTCTCCGTAGCCGTGCCCGCCGACGTCCTCGCCGACCTGGGCCTGGTCGCCGGCTCGGTGGTCGCCTCCGGCCTGCGCCGGCAGACCAGTGTGCACGTCACCGCTGGTCAGATCACCCTGATGGGCCTGCGCGGCAACACCTCCGCGACCATCACCTCGGGGCCGGTGGAGGCGCTCGGCGTCCGTGGCGACCTCACGCTGGAGACGGTCTCCGGGGAGGTGATCCTCGCCGACAGCGCCGCCGACCGGGTGCGCGCGCAGACCGTCTCCGGCGCGATCACCTGCGACCTGGACAACCCTCGGCGCAGCGAGATCCGGTTGACCACCATCTCGGGCGGCATCACCGTCCGGGTCCGCGAGGACAGCGATCTCGCCGTCCAACTGCACACCGCCTCCGGCCGGATCACCAGCGGGTTCCCGCAGATCCGCACCTCGACATTCCCACTGCGCAGCAGCGAGGGAGTGCTCGGAGCGGGCGACGGTAAGCTCTGGGCTTCCGCGACCTCGGGGAGCATCGCCCTGCTCGCCCGAGCCGTCGACGACGATTCCGAGGAGCTGCCGTGACCGCCGTGTTCAGCCACGGACGGCTCCGGCTCTACCTGCTCAAGCTCCTCGACGACGGCCCGAAGCACGGGTACGAGCTGATCCGCCTTCTGGAGGACCGGTTCCTCGGGCTCTACGCGCCCAGCGCCGGCACCATCTATCCCCGCCTGCAACGGCTGGAGGCCGAGGGCCTGGTCAGCCACACCGCAGCCGGCGGCCGCAAGACGTACGACATCACCGACGCCGGCCGTGCCGAGCTGCACCAGCGGGCCGGCGAGTTGACCGAGTTGGAAGCCGACATCGCCGCCTCGGTGGCGGACCTGTCCAGCCTGGCCGGCGAGATCCGCAGCGAGGTACGCGGGTCGGTGCGCGATCTCAAGCGGGAGCTGAGCGAGGCCACCCGGCAGACCCGGCGTGCCCGGTGGGAGACGCCCGCTCCGTCGCCCCGTCCGGCGTCGGCCGCCGGGCCGGACGCCGCGCTGCTCGACGAGTTCGACAAGCGGCTGGCCGCGTTCACCACCGAGGTGGGCCGACTCGTGCGGGCCCGACGGTTCAGCGAAACGCAGCTACGCACCGCGATCCGGTTGCTCGACGGTGCCCTGGACGGGCTGCGCCGCCTGCTGCGCTGAGCCGGACCACCGGTCGGCCTCGACTCACAGGGTTTTTGCAGGAACCGTCCAGCGCCGACGCAGTCGCGTCACCGATGATGGGCCCATGCCCGCTACCCAGACCGAGGCGCGACTCCTCGTGGTCGAGGACGACCCCAACATCCTCGAACTGCTCTCCGCGAGCCTGCGGTTCGCGGGCTTCGACGTGGCCACCGCGACCAGTGGGAGCGCGGCGCTCAACGCCGCCAAGGACCACCGGCCCGACCTGGTGGTGCTCGACGTGATGCTCCCCGACCTGGACGGGTTCGAGGTCATCCGGATGCTCCGCGAGGGCGGCACGCGTACCCCGGTGGTGTTCCTGACCGCCCGGGACGCCACCGACGACAAGATCCGTGGGCTGACCCTGGGCGGCGACGACTACGTCACCAAGCCGTTCAGCCTGGAGGAGCTGACCGCCCGGATCCGGGCCGTGCTGCGTCGCACCACGACCGGCGAGCAGGCCCCGTCCCGGCTCACCTTCGCCGACCTGGAGTTGGACGAGGAGACCCACGAGGTGCACCGGGCCGGGCAGCGGGTGCAGCTCTCGCCGACCGAGTTCAAGCTGCTGCGCTACCTGATGCTCAACGCCAACCGGGTGCTGTCCAAGGCGCAGATCCTCGACCACGTCTGGAACTACGACTTCCGTGGTGACGACAACATCGTCGAGTCCTACATCTCCTACCTGCGGCGCAAGGTCGACACCACCCAACCCCGGCTGATCCACACCCTGCGTGGCGTCGGGTACGTCCTGCGCAAGCCGGCGGCGTGAACCCGGTCCAGCAGGCGAAGGGACGGGTGCGCGGGGTTCCACTGCGGATCAAGCTGGTCACCTCGGTGCTGGCGCTGGTCGCCGTCGCGCTGTTGGTGATCAGCGTTTCGACCGCGTACTTCCTGCACAACTACCTGGTCGACCAGATCGACTGGGAGCTGAAGAGCTCCGCCAAGGGGATCCAGTCCATCACGCCGCAGACGAACTCCGTCTCGCTGCCCAGCGACTACGTGGTCGTGCTGACCGACCCGAGGACCGGCCAGGTGCAGATCCCCGTCTACGACACGACCCGCTTCCGGGTGGACGATCTGCCACCGTGGCCGGGCGACGCGAGCGGTTTCCAGACGCAGGAGGCGGCCCAGGGCGGCGTCCCACGCACCGTCCGGGCCCGGGACAGCTCGGTGCGCTGGCGGATGCTCTACACCGAGTTGCCCAACGGTCAGGTGGCCGCGATCGGCCAGCACCTGACCGACGTCGACCTAGCCGTCAAGCGACTCGCCTGGATCGACCTGCTGGTCGGCGGCGCGGTGTTGATCATGCTGGCCTCGGTCGGTGCGGCGATCGTCCGGACCAGCCTCAAACCGCTGGTGGAGATCGAACGTACCGCCGCCGCCATCGCCGGCGGTGACCTGACCCGCCGGGTGCCCGACCCGGAGCAAGGGGAGGAGCATCCCACCTCTGAGCTGGGGCGGCTCTCCCGCGCGCTGAACGCGATGCTCACCCAGATCGAGGCGGCGTTCACCGCCCGAGCCGCCTCGGAGACCTCGGCGCGCTGGGCGGAGAGCGCCGCCCGCGACGCCGCCGCCGCGGCTCAGGCGTCCGAGGCGCGGGCCATCCGCTCCGAGGAACGGATGCGGCAGTTCGTCGCCGACGCCTCGCACGAACTGCGGACCCCGCTGACCACCATTCGGGGCTTCGCCGAGCTGTACCGGCAGGGTGCGGCCCGTGCGCCGGAGCAGACCGCCGGCCTGCTGCGCCGGATCGAGGACGAGGCGGCCCGGATGGGGCTGCTGGTGGAGGACCTGCTGCTGCTCGCCCGACTGGACCGGGAACGACCGCTCTCGCTGACCCCGGTGGAGTTGCCGGTGCTCGCCTCCGACGCGGTGCAGGCCGCGCGGGCGATCGCCCCGGATCGGAGCATCGAGCTGGAGATCGCACCCGATGCGGGCCCGCTCGTCGTCTCCGCCGACGACGCCCGGCTACGACAGGTGATCGGAAACCTGGTCACCAACGCGCTGACCCACACCCCTGCGGACGCCGAGATCCGCGTGCGGTTGCACAGCGAACCGGGGGGCTTCGCCGTGGTGGAGGTGGCCGACACCGGCCCCGGCCTCTCCCCGGAGCAGGCCGAACGGGTCTTCGAGCGGTTCTACCGGGCGGACGCGGCGCGGACCCGGCGAGCCGACGGCAACACCGGCACCGGCCTCGGCCTGGCCATCGTGGCGGCGCTGGTCGCCGCCCACCACGGCTCGGTCGAGGTGGCCGAGACGCCCGGCGGCGGGGCGACCTTCCGGGTCCGGCTGCCGCTGCTGCCACAGGCCGACGACGCCGGCGAGTGACTTTCAGCCAACTTCCAGGACGGTTCCAGCTTGATCGCAGTGCGGGGGGAGAAGGTAGTGACATGACCGAGTTCGAGTCCGACCCGCAGCGCCGGCCGGCCCCCACCGACGCCGAGCCGTCGCACCCCACCGCCGAGCTGTCGCGCGACGAGCGCGTGCAGTCCGACTCCCCGACCACCCCCATCGAGGTCGTCTCCACCGCCGGTGACGACACGCCGACCAGCGCCGTGACCCCGGCCGGGTACGCCGGCTCCTCCGCGTCCGCCGCTCAGCCGGCCGCCGCTCAGCCGGCTACTGCTCCGCCGACCGGGTACGAGCCGCCGACCGGCTACCAGCCCTCGGCCGCCACTCCGTCCGCGCCGCCGTACCCGGTCTCCGGCCACCCGGCGCCCGGCCAGCCCGGCTACCCACAGCCGGCCGCCGGTCACTACCCCGGCGCTGCCTGGTACCAGGGCCAGCAGTCCGGCTGGGCCGGCGGGGGCCAGCCGGGCATGGCGTACGCCCAGCACCAGCAGCACCCCGGACAGCACGCCCAGCACCCCGGACAGCACCCGCAACACCCGGGCCAGCCGGTCCCGCCGTGGGGCCCGCAGGTCGCGCCGCCCGGCAGCGGTCCCCGACCGGGTCGGATCGCCAAGTTCGCCGGTGCCGGCGTCGCGGTGTTCGCCCTGATGCTCGGTTCCGGCGTGGCCGGCGGGGCGCTCGCGCTCGCCCTCGACGGCGACGGCGGTGGTATCACCCGCACCTACTCCGCAGCTCCGGTGATCAACGGCGCGGACCTGCCGAAGATCGCCGCGTCGGTGCAGGACAGCGTCGTCTCGATCACCACCGACAGCGGTGAGGGCTCCGGAGTGGTGCTCAGCGCCGACGGGTACGTACTGACCAACAACCACGTGGTGGCCTCCGCCGCCGGCGGCAACGTGTTGGTGATCTTCGCGGATGGCAAGAAGGCCGAGGCGAAGGTCATCGGCACCGACCCGAAGACCGACCTGGCCGTGGTCAAGGCCAACGGGGTGAACGATCTCAAGCCAGCCACGTTCGGTGACAGCGACGCCATGCAGGTCGGTGACCAGGTCCTGGCCCTGGGCAGCCCGCTCGGCCTGCAGGGCTCGGTGACCTCGGGCATCCTCAGCGCCCGCGACCGCACCATCCGGGCCGGTGAGGGTCAGCCGCAGGACCCGACCCAGCAGCAGAGCCAGACCGTCAGCTCGATCTCCGGCCTGCTCCAGACCGACGCGCCGATCAACCCCGGCAACTCCGGCGGCGCGCTGGTCAACACCCGGGGCGAGGTGATCGGCGTCAACACCGCCATCGCTACCTCCGGCCAGAGCACCGGCAACATCGGCGTCGGCTTCGCCATCCCCAGCAACAAGGCCAAGGACGTCGCGGGCAAGCTCCAGCGCGGCGAGAAGGTCAGCCACCCGTCGCTCGGGGTCGGCGTCAACCAGGCCGAGGGCGGCGGCGCGCTCGTCGCGTCGGTCACCCCGAACAGCCCGGCCGAGAAGGCCGGCCTGCAGCGCGGCGACGTCGTCACCCGGTTCGGTGACAAGCCGGTGAACGACTCCGACGACCTGGTCGGCGCGGTGCAGGCCGGCAAGGTCGGCGACCGGGTCGAGGTGCAGTTCAAGCGCAACGGTGTCGAGAAGACCGTGACCGTGACGCTCGCCGAGACTCCGTGACACATATCTGAACCTGCCTCCTCCCTCCGGCGGCGGGTGGCGGGGCCGAGGGGGTCGGCTCCGTCACCCGCCGCTCTTTTCCGCCCGGACGGCGGTTCACCCGGATCGGGTGAACCGCCGTCACCCGGTTGTCCGGCACGTTCGGCGCACGAGTCTCGGCGACCGGATTCCGGGGGTGGGTGTCATGACCGACGTGGTGGATGTCCGCGACGACCAGCGGATCCAACGCGACGTCCTGGCGCACCTCGCCTGGGACGCCCAGCTCCAACCGAACGAGATCGGCGTGAGCGTCGACCGGGGTGTGGTCACCCTGACCGGCTTCGTCGACGGTGCCGCCCGCAGTTGGGCCGCGACGCGGTGCGCCCAGCGGGTTCGCGGAGTCCGGGCGGTGGCCGACGAGATCGAGGTGCGGCTGCCCGGTACACCGGGGCGTACCGACGCCGAGGTCGCCATCGCCGCCGCCCGCGCGCTGGAGTGGGACAGTTTCGTGCCCGCCGAGCGGCTGGACGTGACAGTGGCCAACGGGTGGCTGATGCTCCGCGGTGAGGTCGAGTTCGGGTGGCAGCGGCGTGCCGCCGAGGGGGAGGTGCGCCGGCTCGACGGCGTGCGGGGGATCACCAACCTGATCGAGGTACGACCGCCCGCGCCACCGGCCGAGCGGCTGCGTCGGGACGTACAGCGGGCGCTGGCGCGCACCATCGGGGCCGAGCGGGTGACCGTCGAGGTGGACGGCGACACGCTCGTCCTTGCCGGGGTGGTCCGCTCCTGGTGGGAACGTGACCAGGTCGAGCGGGTGGCCTGGTCCGCGCCGGGCGTACGGGTGGTGCACGACCAACTCCTGGTGGGCGGGTGAGCGTCCGGCTTGTCCGGTTTACCCGGGGCATCCCTGGGAACTCGCCGCCGACCGTCTCGACCGCCGGTGGCGCCGCACCGAGGACCAACGGGGAGGATTCGTGGCCCTGAACCACCCGCCCGCGGACCGGCCGACAGGGCGGCCGTTGCGCATCGCGATGGTGGTCCCGCCGTGGTTGTCAGTGCCGCCGCCCGGCTACGGCGGCCTCGAACAGGTCGTCGCCGCCCTGGTGGACGCGCTCAGCGCGCAGGGACACGCGGTCACGCTGTTCGGTGCCGGCAACGACCACGGCACGGCGGCCGGCGGATTCGTCTCCACAGTTCCCGAGGTCCAGTACGAGCGGCTCGGCGAGTCACTGCCGGAACTGGCCCACCTGGCCCGGGTGAACCGGCTGATCACAGCGGCCGACTTCGACGTGATCCACGACCACACCACGATCGGTCCGCTGGTCGCCGGCCGCCGGGCCGTGCCGACGGTCGCCACCGTGCACGGCAACCCCGTGGGGGAGTACGGCGACGTGCTGAGCGATGTCGACCCGGGCGTCGCCCTGGTGGCGATCTCGCACGCCCAACGCCGGTTGAACACCGACCTGCCCTGGGCCGGGACGGTGCACAACGCACTGGACATCCGTGGTTTTCCGCGTAAGACCGAGCCCGGCCGGGGGCCGGTGCTGTGGTTGGCCCGGTTCAGCCCGGACAAGGGCCCGGAGGTAGCCATCCGGGCCTGCCGGGAGGCGGGGTTGCCCCTGCTGCTGGCCGGCAAGTGCAACGAGCCGGCCGAGCGTCGCTACTACGAGCAGGTCGTCGCGCCGCTGGTCGACGAGAACGTGACAGTCGTGTTCAACGCCGACCGCGCGGAGACGTTGCGGATGCTCGTCGACGCCCGTTGCCTGATCATGCCGATCCAGTGGGACGAGCCGTTCGGCATGGTGATGCTGGAAGCGATGGCGACCGGCACGCCGGTGGTGGCGCTCAACCGGGGTGCGGTGCCGGAGTTGGTGCGGCCCGGGCTGACCGGCCTGGTCTGCGAACGGCCGGAGGAGCTACCCGCCGCGGTGCTCGCGGTCGAGAAGCTCGACCCGGAGGACTGCGTGGCGCACGTCGCGGAGAACTTCTCGGTCGAGCGGATGGCGGACGACTACGTCGAGGTCTACCGACGCTTCGCCGCCGGTCGGTACGACATTCGCGAATCGGCCCGGGTCTCGGCCCGCTGACCTGCCCCGATCAGACCCGGGCCGCGCCCAGCTCGACGATGGCGGCGTCGAGTCGGGACGCGTACCCCGGACTGATGCCTCCCTCGCCGAGGCGCACCGCGACCTTCTCGCGCAGCCGGGCCACCGGTGGTGCCAGCTCGTCGCGGCCGGAGCTGACCGCGGCGGTCAGGTTGCGCAGCTCGTTGCGCAGATCGAGGCCCACGTCGTCGCGGATCTCCCCGGCGCCCAGCCCGGCGCTGATCAGCCCGTCGACCCGACTGGCGGCCTCGACCAGGCTGCCCGGACTCGACGTGGGCGCACCGGTGCTCGGCCTCGTCGCCGGGGGCGTGGTCGGCGCGGACGAGGCCGGGACCGGTGGATCGCTCGGCGAGGTCGCTGTCGGGCCGACCGACGGCTGCGTGCGGGGTGTCGACCGCTGCTCCGGCAGCAGGGCCACGCCGGCGAGCGTCACACCGACCGCGAGGATGAGCAGCAGCGCCAGCCGTCCTCGGGACCAACCCGACCCGGCCACTGCCCGGTCGAACGTCGGCGCGACCTGGACCGGCTGCGGGGGCAGGGGCTGGGTGGGCACCCGGATGGTCGCGGTCGGGGGATCGGGCGGCAGCAGGTGGCCGCGTAACACGGTGGCGACCTGCCGGGCGGTGGGCCGATCGGCCGGATTCCGGGCGAGGCTGCGCAGGCAGATCCGGGCCACCGGCGGCGGCAGTTCCGGCAGCTCCGCGAGCGTCGGTGGCGGGCCGTCGGTCAGTGCGGCGCTGAGCTGCTCCCAGGTGTCGGCCGGGTACGGCACCCGGCCGGTGAGCGCCTCGAACAGCAGCACGCCGAGTGAGTACACGTCGGTGGACGGCTGGGCCGGCGCACCGTCCAGGCGTTCCGGTGCGACATAGGCAGGGGTGCCGAAGGTTTCGCCGTCCTCGTCCTCGTCCGGTGCGCCGATCCGGGTGGCGATGCCGAAGTCGAGCACCTTGACGCCCGTCCCGGTCATCATCACGTTGGCCGGGGTGATGTCCCGGTGCACGATGCCGAGCCGGTGCGCGGCGGCCAGTGCCTCCGCGACCTGCGCGCCCACCTGGACCGCCTCGGCCCACGGCAACGGCCCCTCGGTGAGGCGCAGCTCCAACTCCTCGCCGTCGAGCAGCTCCATCACCACGAACGAGGTGATCGACCCGTCCGGATCGACCGTCTCGCCGTAGTCGTGCACCGAGGTCAGGTGAGGGTGCACCAGCTGGGCGGCGGCCCGGGCCTCCTCGCGCACCATGCCCCGAAAACGCGCGTCGGCGGCCAGCGAAGGAGCGAGGACCTTGAGCGCGACCAGCCGGTCCAGCACCTCGTCCCGTGCACGCCAGATGACCGACATGCCGCCGGCGCCGATCTGGTCGAGAAGTCGGTATCTGCGAGCCAGCAACCGGCCCGGATGCAGTGCTGCCTTCACAGATCGCACCTGCCTCAGGGGTGGGAGCGGTATCAGGTTGCGCGAATGTGTCCTGCCTGTCAACGCCGTCGCCACCCCTGGTCGGCGGGCGGTGCCTGGGGTGCGCCGACCGCCCGGCGACGGCGGCCGGCCGGTCGGCTGCGCGGTCGTGCCAGGATGAGGGCATGGCGGGGGGACCGGTGGCATTCGTGCTCGGCGGCGGGGGCGTGCTCGGCGCGGTCGAGGTGGGCATGTTGCGCGCGTTGTTCCGGGCCGGCATCACGCCCGACATGGTGCTCGGCACCTCGATCGGCGCGGTGAACGGTGCGCTGGTCGCCGCCGACCCCACGGAGGCGGTGACCGACCGGCTGGTCCGACTCTGGGCCTCGCCGGAGGCGAGCGAGGTGTACGGGGACTCGGTCGCCCGGCAGTTGCGCCGCTTCGCCGCCCGTACCCATCTGCACTCACCTCGTCCACTGCGCCGGCTGCTGGAAACCGAACTGGGGGTGGACACCACCTTCGCCGACCTGCGGGTGCCGTTCCGCTGCTGCGCCGCGCACATCGAACGGGCGGCCGAGCACTGGTTCGACAGCGGCCCGGTGGTGCCGGCGGTGCTGGCGTCGGCCTCGGTGCCCGGCCTGTTGCCGCCCATGGAGATCAATGGCGCGCACTACGTCGACGGGGGCATCGTCAACTCCATCCCGATCGGCGAGGCGGTGGCCGTCGGCGCGCGCTGTATCTACGTCCTCCAGGTGGGCCGGATCGAACGGGAGTTGACTCCGCCCCGACGGCCGTGGGAGATCGCGCAGGTCGCGTTCGAGATCTCCCGCCGGCACCGGTTCTTCCGCGAGATGGCGGCGCTACCCGAGGGCGTGGAGGTGCACGTCCTGCCGACCGGAGGGCTGAACCCGCGCGACGACACGCCCTGGGCGTACCGGGACATGGCGGCCGTCGGACGGCGGATCAGTCGGGCGTACACCGCCTCCCGGCGCTACCTCGCCACCCACCAGGAGCGATGATGCCGCTGCCCCCCAGGTGGCTGCGTCGGTTGCTGATCGCCCCCGCCGTGGTGGCGCTCGCGTTCGTCGTGGTGACCACGTTGCCGATCTGGGCGCTGCTCGCCGCAGCCGCGTCTCCGTTGGTCCCGGGTCGGTTGCGGCCGCTGCGGCTGCTCTGGATCGGCTGCGTCTACCTGGTCTGGGACGCCGCCGCACTGATCGCGCTCTTCCTGCTCTGGGTCGTCTCCGGCTTCGGCTGGCGGACCCGTTCCCCGGCCTTCCAACGCGCGCACTACGTGCTGGCCGGCTGGTTCCTGCGGGTGCTGTTCTGGCAGGCACGATGGACACTGCGGTTGCGCATCGACGTGGCGGGCACCGACCCGGACACCGCGCTGCCCGGCCGGCCCGAGGTGGTGCTCTGCCGGCACGCCGGGCCCGGCGACTCGTTCATCCTGATCCACGGGCTGGTCAACTGGTTCAACCGGGAGCCACGCATCGTCCTGAAGGACAGCCTCCAGTGGGATCCGGCGATCGACGTGCTGCTCAACAGGCTGCCCAACCGGTTCATCGCGCCGACGCCGGAGCGCGGCGAGGAGACGGTACGCCAGATCGGGCACCTGGCCGCGGGCCTGGACGACAACGACGCGTTCGTGATCTTCCCCGAGGGTGGCAACTTCACCCCCACGCGGCGACTGCGTGCCATCGCCCGGTTGCGTTCCCTCGGGCTGGAACGGATGGCGTTGCGCGCCGAGCGGATGCGTCACGTGCTCGCCCCGCAGCCCGGCGGGATGCTGGCCGCGCTGGACGCCGCCCCGGACGCCGGGGTCATCTTCGTCGCCCACACCGGGTTGGACCGGATGCTCACAGTGGCCGACGTCTGGCGGGAACTTCCGATGGACAAGCGGATCGTGATGCGGTTCTGGTCGGTGCCGCCGGAGGACGTGCCGACCGGGCGGCAGCAACGCATCGACTGGCTCTTCGACTGGTGGGCGCAGATCGATTCCTGGATCGCCGCCAACCGGTGAGCGCGGCGATGCGGAGCGTAGCGGTCGCGAACGAAACACGGGCTCAGCGGCGTACGGCCGCGTAGGGTGCGGGTCGTGGACCAGATCTGCGTCGTGACAACGGTGGTGGATGCGCGTTCGGTCGCTGACGTGCTGGCGGCTGCGGCCGTCGCCGGCAGGCTCGCTGCCTGTGCCCAGGTCGGTGGTCAGGTGGACAGCACCTACTGGTGGAGGTCCGGAGTGGAGACCAGCACCGAGTGGTCGGTGCAGTTCAAGACCGCACCGGACCGGCTCACCGCGTTGGTGGACCAGATCCGGGTCAGCCACCCGTACGAGGTGCCGGAGATTCTGGTGTCCACTGTGGAGAGCGGCGACCCGGCGTACGCGACCTGGGTGCACGAGCACACCCGACCCTGAGTACGCGCACTCTGGGCCGCGCCCGGGTGGGCTTTCGATGATGGCCGGGTGAACGACACCAGCTATCCCTGCCCCGCGTGTGGCGCACCGGCCGATCTGACCACCGGCTGCACCGGCTGTCTGCGCGCGCCCGACCCGACCGCCGCCGAGGTGGTCCAACTGGGGCGGGAGATCGCCCAGTTGCAGCCGGAGGTGGACCGGGCCCGCCGGGCGTACACCGAGCTGGCCGGTCGCCTGTCGGCCCTGTCGCGACGGCGGTCCGAGTTGGCGGCGGTCGTCCGGGCGGGGTTGGCGGCGTCCGCCGTGGCACTGTCGGTGCCTGGTCGTGGCCCGGCTCCGGTTCCCACCGCGCATTCGGCTCCGGGTGCGGCCGAGACGTCCACCCGGACGGTCCAGGGGGTGCTCTTCGTCCTCGGTGGACTTCTGCTGGGCACCGCGGCGGTCGTGTTCACGGCGGTGGCCTGGGCCACGGTGGGGGTCGGCGGGCGGGCGATGATCCTGGCCGCGTTCACCGTGCTCGCTCTCGCCGTTCCGTTGCTGGCGGTTCGCCGGGGGTTGCGCGGCACGGCGGAGACCTTCGCCGCGCTGGGGTTGCTGCTGGTGCTGCTGGACGGTTACGCGGCCTGGTCGGTAAACCTGGCCGGGGTGGCCGGTTGGCCGGGCAGCCGGTACGCCGCGCTGGTCGGGGGGGCCAGCGCGGCGGTCGCCGTGGCGTACGGCCGGTGGAGTGGGTTGACCGGGCCCTGGTTCGCCGCGCTGGTGGCCGCGCAGCCGGTGGTGCCGTTGCTCGCGGTCGGGGCCGAACCGGGTCCGGCCGGTTGGACGCTGGTCCTGCTCGGGGTGGCGTTGGGGAACCTGGTGGTGCTGGTCAGGCTGCGCGGCCGGGACGGGGCGGCGCAGGTCGTCGGCCGGGTGCTGGCGGGGACCGGGCACGTCGGTGCGCTCGTCGCCGCCGCTGGTGGTGCTCTGGTGCCGTTGGCCCTCGGGCGGGCGGGCGGTTCGCCACTGCTGGCCGGGTTGCCGCTGGTGCTGGTCGCGCTGACCGCTCTCGGTGCGGCCTGGCTGGTCGGCGGGCGGGCGCTGCGGGGGGTGGCCGCCGGGCTGCTGGTGCCGGTGCTGGCCGTCGCCCTGCTGCGCCCGGTGGCCGAGCTGTGGCCGTCGATGCTGCTGCTCGCGGCGGCGGCGGTGGCGCTCGGGTTGGCCGTCGCGGTGCGGAGCCTGCCGGTCGGGACCGACGAGGGGGCGGCCGGCGTCGGCGGTTGGCGGACCGGCCCGCGCGCGGGGGCGTTGCTGGTGGTGGCGGGCGTGGCGCAGGTGGCCGTACTGGTCACCGCCACGTTGGCGGTCGCCGCCGTGGGCCGCTCGCTGCCACCCTGGCGCGGGGCGGGGACGGGACCGGACCTGGACTGGGGCTGGCAGGTGCCGCCGGCCACGGCGTTGGCGGTAGCCGCGGTGGCGCTGCTGCTGCCCCGGAAGGCGCAGACGGTGCTCGGCGCGGCGGGCGCGGTGGCGGTGCTGCTCGCCCTGCCCGCCGGCTGGGCGGCCTCCTGGCCGGTGGTGGTGACCGTCGACCTGGTCGGAGGGGTGGTGCTGCTGCTCACCGTGCTGGCCCGTCCGGCGGCCCGTCCGGCGGTCCTGCTCACCTGTGCGTCGGGCGGTGCCGTCCTGCTCGGGCACGGGCTGCTCGTCGCGCTGGCCGCCCCGGCCGGTGTGCTGGTGGCACTCGGCGTGATCGTCGTGGTCGGGCTGGCGCTCGTCGTCCGGCGGGGCGTCGGGGCGTACTCGCGGGTGGCCGGTGGGGGTCTGCTGGTCGCGCAGCTCGCGCTGCCCGGGATCGCCCTGGTGGCGCTGTTCGCCGCCGGTGCGCCGCCGTGGTGGCAGGCGCGCGTCGCGCTGGTGGCCGCCGGGCTTGCGCTGGTCGCGGTCCTCCCGGTGCGTCGGCACCGGATGGAGCTGACCGGGTACGCGGTGACCGGCGCAGTGGTCGCCGTGACCGTGCCCGGCCTCGCACCGCTGGTCGTGGCGGGCGATGAGCCGATCGCGCTGTACGCCGCGCTGGCGGCGCTGGGCGTGGCGCTCGTCGTCCGGTGGGATCGTCCGGAGGGGGTCGCCGACCAGGCGGACCGGACGGTCGAGCCGGCGGTCGAAGAGCCGTTGGCGGGGGGACCGGCGGTCGGGGGGCCGCCGGTTGAGGTGCCGGTGGTCGGGGGGCCGCCGGCGGTGGGACCGGTGGTCGGGGGGCCGCCGGTCGGGGGGTCGTCGGCGGTCGGGGGGCCGTCGGCGACCGCCCGGTCGGGTTCGTTGCCGGTGGTGGGTGCTGCGCTCGCGATCGTCGCTGTCCTGGCGGCGCTGCCGAGGGTGTTCACCGCGCTCGTCCTGCCGTACGGCGATCGGGTGGGGGTCTGGTCCGGGGCGCCGACTGTCGTCGCCGATCCGGCGGCGTTGCCCGTCGGGTTGGCGTTGGTCGTGCTGGCGGTCGCCGCGGTGCTCGCCGGTGGTCGACGGGTCCGCCCGCCAGCGCCGCCGTTCGCTGCTGCGGCGCTGCCCGCGCTGCCGTTCGCTGCTGCGGCGCTGCCCGCGCTGCCGTTCGCTGCTGCGGCGCTGCCCGCGCTGCCGTTCGCTGCTGCGGCGCTGCCGGTGCTGCTCGTCGCGGTCGGCACGCCGTGGCCGGTGCTGCCGGCTGTGGTCCTGCTCGCCGGGTTGGCCGCTGTGCTGCTCGCCGCTCTGGCCGTGCCCCGGCCGACGCTCGCACCGGTCGCCGTGCCCCTGGGGGTGGTGCTGACCGCCTCCGGGGTGCTGGGGCTGTTGGCCACCCGGGGCGGGTCGCTGGCCGCCGAGGCAGCGCTGCTGGTCGCGGCGGTGGTCGTCGCCGTCGGGGGACGCAAGGCCGAGGTGCGGGTCGCCGGTTGCCTCGCGGCGGTGGGTACGGCGTCCGCGCTGGCGGTGACCGGCTCGCTGGTCGCCGGGCTGCCGTTGCGGGGGGCCGCGTACCCGCTGTTGGCGGTGGCCGCGCTGGTGCTGGCCGTCGCCGCCGCGGCGACGCCGACACGGGCGCTGGTAGGTCGGGTGCTGGACGCCGCGGCGCAGGCGGTGGCGCTGGTGGCGGCGGTGCTCGCCGTCGAGGCGGCGCGACAACTCGCCACGATCTGCGTGCTCTGGGGCGTCGCCGTCGCGGTGCGGCTGCTGCGCCGGGGCGAGTCGACCGGCCGGCGGTGGACGTTCGCCGGCATCGCCGCCGGCAGCGAGTTGCTCGGCGCGTGGGTGCTGTTGGCCGCCGGCGGGGTGACGGTGCTGGAGGCGTACACAGTGCCGGCTGCGGGGCTCGCCCTCGGCGCGGGCCTGCTGGCGCTGCGGACCCGGCCTGGGCTGACCAGCTGGCCGGCTCTCGGCCCGGGGCTGGTCGCGGCGCTGTCGCCGAGTCTCGTGGCGGTGTTGACTGGGCCGGACCCGCAGCCGTGGCGGCGACTGCTCCTCGGCGCGGCGGCGCTGGGCGCGGTGCTGGCCGGCGCGACCCGCCGCTGGCAGGCGCCGGTGCTGCTCGGCGGCGGGGTGCTGGCGCTGTTGGCGCTGCACGAGTTGGCCCGTGGTTGGGATCTGCTGCCCCGGTGGATCTACCTGGGTGTCGGCGGGCTCGCCCTGGTCGGGCTGGCCGCCACCTACGAGCGGCGGCGACGTGACCTGGCTCGGCTGCGCGCGGCGGTGGGCCGGCTGACCTGAGTCGGGAACCAGTAGGGGTAGGGCCTGCACTACCCCCCATTCGGGGGCTGTCGGGGTTACTCAGCGCTACGGCGATCGGGAGACTTGACAATAAGCCCGAACCACCCTGGTCCGGGCGCAAGCGGAACGGGAGCAGCGATGGCGCTCGGAGCGGTGGCGGAACCGCCGGTACGACGGCGAGGCAGTGACTACGCACAGTTGTCCCGACGCATCAGCCAGGCTGGCCTGCTGGAGCGGCGTCCCGGCTGGTACGTCACCCGCATCGTGTTCACCCTCGGTGCCTTCGTGGCCGGCTGGGTGGCCGTGTTCCTGCTCGGCGACTCCTGGTGGCAGTTGCCGCTGGCGGCCCTGATGGCGGTGGCCACCACCCAGGTCGCGTTCCTCGGTCACGACGCCGGGCACCGGCAGATGTTCCGTCGGCGCGGGCCCAGCGAGCTGGTCGGGTTGCTCGCGGGCAACCTGGCGGTGGGGCTCAGCTACGGCTGGTGGGTCGACAAGCACAACCGCCACCACGCCAACCCGAACCACGAGGACGAGGACCCGGACGTCGGAGCGGGCGCGCTGGTGTGGACGCCCGAGCAGGCGCTGGAGACCCGTGGGTTCGGCCGGTGGCTGGCGCAGCGGCAGGCGTTCTTCTTCTTCCCGATGCTCCTGCTGGAGGGTCTGAGCCTGCACGTGGCCAGCATCCGGGCGATCGTCGGGCGGGAGCCGGACGGCCGGCACACCACCCCGATGCGGCACCGGGCGGTCGAGGCGGTACTGCTCGTCGCACACACCGTCGGCTACGCGGCGCTGCTGTTGGCGGTCATGTCGCCGGTCAAGGCGTTGCTGTTCGCCGTCGTGCACCAGGCACTGTGGGGCCTCTACATGGGTTGCGCGTTCGCGCCGAACCACAAGGGCATGCCCATGCCGACCGCCGAGGACGAGTTGGACTTCCTGCGTAAGCAGGTGCTGACCTCTCGCAACGTGCGGGGCAGCCGGTTCGTGGACACCGCGCTGGGCGGGCTCAACTACCAGATCGAGCACCACCTCTTCCCGAACATGCCCCGCGCCAACCTGCGCCGGGCCCAACCGATCGTCCGCGCCTACTGCGCCGAGCAGGGCATCCCGTACGCGCAGACCGGGCTGATCGAGTCGTACCGGCAGGCGCTCGGTCACCTGCACGAGGTGGGCCGGCCGCTGCGCGGCTGATCAGGTACGGCCGCGGCGCGGCGTGATCGACGCGGTCGCTTCGCGGCCACGCGAGGGGGAGTCGGCGGGGCGGCATCCGATGTCGCCCCGCCGACGCGTCGGCGGGTCCGGCCGCTCATCCCCGTGCCGGTGACGCGTCCGGTCCGTCGGACGCGCCACCGGTAGGGTCTGCTCATGGCAGAGCTGCTCACCGCGGACGCGGTGCGAGAAGGGCTGAGCGGGTTGTCCGACTGGTCGGGCGACCCGACCGGTATCGGTCGTACCGCCCAGCTCAGCAGTTTCCCGGCCGCCATCGGGGTGGTGGACCGGGTGGCGGCGGTGGCCGAGGAGCTCGACCACCATCCCGACATCGACATCCGATGGCGGACCCTGACCTTCCGCTGCGTCACGCACTCGGCCGGTGGGGTCACCCACCGTGACTTCGAGCTGGCCCGGCGGATCGACGAGATCATCCGGAGTGCGGCATGAGATTCGAGATCAGCAAGGTGCTGGACGCCATCGAGGGGCGGGTCTGCACCGACCCGTCGCTGGCCCGGGCCGTGGTCGACCTGGCCGAGGTGATCCGCTACCAGGACATCGACGGCGGCCGGCCGGCCAGCCTGCTGCGGCTCGGCATGGTCATCGACGCGCTCTCCCGTGAGTTGGAGGAGGACAGCGTCCAGGTCTACGCGGTGGTGCACCGGGCGTTGCTCTCCGACGCCGACCTGACCTCCAACGAGCGGATGGTCGTCCGCCGGTGGGCCGACGACGGGCTCGTCGAGGTGCTCGACAACCCGGGCGACCGGATGTTGGAGGTGGCCGACCTGCTCGGGTTGCCGGTGCTCAGCCGTGTTCGCTTCGACGGGTTGCGCGGTCGGTTCCCGTGGCTGGTCGAGCAGCCGGGTCGGGTGGTCGCTGCGGTGCCGGGCGCCGGCGGGCCGGTCTTCATCGCGCACGTCGGTGGTGGTCACGCACCGGTGGCCGGAAAGCGTTCACCGACCGGGGCGAAGCTGCTGGCCCGCCAGTGGCGCTGCCCGGAGTCGGGTTGCGCGTTGTTCGGCGGCGGTGGTGGAGGTGGCGCGTTCGCCGACCTTGCCGGGGGTGCGGACCGCAGCCCGGCCGCCCAGCCGCCGCCCGCGCTGCGCAACGGCGTACCGACCTGCCCCCGGCACGGGGTTCGCCTCGGTGACGCCGGGCCCCGCCCGCGCACCGAGGTCCTCGCGGTACGCATCGGCGGCCTGGTCCGGCGGCGGTTCGTGCTGAGCGAGGAGCAGCCGTTGGTGGCCGGCCGGGCCCCCGAGCAGGACGGCGGGATCATGCTCGGGCAGTGGCTCAACGACGAGGCCCGGCGGTGGATCAGCCGTGGTCACGTCCGCTTCGAGTTGCGGGTCGGCGAGGTCATCGTGACCGACGTCAGCACCAACGGCTCCGGCATCCGTCCGGCCGGTTCGATGGCCGAGTCGGACCGGATCCCGCTGGCACCGCAGCAGTCCCGGGTGCTCGGTGAGAACGACATGGTGGAGCTGTACCCCGGGGTGCAGATCGGCCGAGCCGAGGAACTGCCCGCTGGCGCGCCGTTCACCCCCACCTCGGTGATGGCCGAGGCCCCGACGATGGCCATGCGCCTACCGCGCCCCTGACCCGCCCGCGCCCCGCCCGCTGCGCACCGCCGCGGGGCAGGCGCGGCGCGGGACGCGGCAAGATCCGCACAAGAACAGGGAAAGTGCTGCCTCAGAGGTCGACGTCGAGGCAGCACTTTCCCTGTAGTTGCGCAGATCTTGGCCGGTGCGGTCCGTCAGGCGGCCAGCACCTCGGCGAGCGCGGCCACCGCCAGGTCGATCTCGTCCTCGGTGATGACCAGCGGCGGGGCGAGCCGGATGGTTGAGCCATGGGTGTCCTTGGCGAGCACGCCGCGCTCCATCAGACGCTCGCACGCCTCCCGCCCGCTCATCAGCGTCGGGTCGATGTCCAGACCGGCCCACAGACCGCGCACGCGTACCCCGACCAGACCCTTGCCGACCAGCCCTTCCAGACCGGCGCGCAGCCGCTCACCCAGCTCCGCCGAACGCCGCTGGAACTCGCCGGTCGCCAGCAGCCGCACCACCTCGACGGCCACCGCGCAGGCGAGCGGGTTGCCGCCGAAGGTCGAGCCGTGCTGGCCCGGCTTGAGCACGCCGAGCACGTCGGCGTTCGCGGCCACCGCGGAGACCGGCACGATGCCGCCGCCGAGCGCCTTGCCGAGCAGGTACATGTCCGGCACGACGCCCTCGTGGTCACAGGCGAAGGTCGCGCCGGTACGCCCCAGACCGGACTGGATCTCGTCGGCGATGAAGAGCACGTTCCGATCGGTGCAGACCTGGCGTACGCCCGGCAGGTAACCCTCCGGGGGCACCACCACGCCCTGCTCGCCCTGGATCGGCTCCAGCAGCACGGCGACGGTGTTCTCGTCGATCGCGGCGGTCAGCGCGGCCAGGTCGCCGTAGGGCACGACGGTGAACCCCGGGGTGTACGGACCGAAGTCGGCGCGGGCGTCCTCGTCGGTGGAGAAGCTCACGATGGTGGTGGTCCGGCCGTGGAAGTTGCCCTCGGCGACCACGATGTTGGCCTGCCCGGCGGGCACACCCTTGACCTGGTAGCCCCACTTGCGGGCCACCTTGATCCCGGTCTCGACCGCCTCGGCGCCGGTGTTCATCGGCAGCACCAGGTCCTTGCCGCACAGCTCGGCCAGCTCCCGGCAGAAGTCGGCGAACTGGTCGTGGATGAACGCGCGGCTGGTCAGCGTGAGCCGGTCCAGTTGCGCGTGCGCGGCGGCGATCAGCTGCGGGTGCCGGTGGCCGAAGTTCAGCGCCGAATAGCCGGCCAGGCAGTCCAGGTAGCGCTTGCCGTCCAGGTCGGTGAGCCAGGCGCCCTCGGCGGACGAGATCACCACCGGCAGCGGGTGGTAGTTGTGCGCCGTCCAGCGCTCGGCGTCCCGGACCGCTCCCGGCGTACGCAGGATGTCATCCACTATCACTTGCTTGCCTTTCCCTGACGGAGTCGCAGCGTGCAGCACTTCGGTCCGCCGCCGGCCTTACGTAGCTCGGACAGGTCGACACCGATGGTCTCGTAGCCCCGGTCGCGCAACGTGGCGGCCAGGTCGGTGGCCTGAGCCGGCAGCACCACGTGCCGGCCGTCGCTCACCGCGTTCAGGCCCAGCACCTCGGCGTCGGCCATGGTCGCGTGCACGGCGTCGGGAAAGAGCCGGCGCAGCACCGCCTGGCTGCCGGGGGAGAACGCCTCCGGCAGGTACGCCACGGTCTGCTCGTCGAGCACGGTCAGCGCGGTGTCCAGGTGGTAGAAGCGCGGGTCGACCAGCTGCATGGTGATCACCGGGTAGCCGAAGACCTCCTGCAACTGGGCGTGCGAGGCGTGCGCCGTGCGGAAGCCGGTGCCGGCCAGCAGGTGATCGCCGGCCAGCAGGACGTCGCCCTCGCCCTCGTTGACGTGCTTCGGGTCGTACATCTCGAAGCCCGCGTCCTCGAACCAGGCCCGGTAGGCCGGCGCCTCGTCGGCGCGCTGCGGGTCGCGGAACTGCACGGCCATCGCCTTGCCGTCGATCACCGTGCCGCCGTTGGCGGCGAAGACCATGTCGGGCAGGCCGGGCACCGGAGTGATCTCCTCGACGGTGTGGCCCAGGTCGCGGTACGTCTGGCGCAGCTGCTCCCACTGCCGGATGGCCAGCGCGGGGTCGACCGGCGCGGTCGGGTCCATCCAGGGGTTGATCGCGTAGTCGACGGCGAAGTACGTCGGCCGGCACATCAACAGGCGCTGGCTGGTGGCGTCCATCGTCATTGTCCTGCTCCCAGGGGTCGGGCGCGCCCGGCCACCGTGGCCCACGGGCTGGCGCCGTGGCTCAACGTTATGCGGCGTCAGCGGCAGGATCCACCACTGAGAGTTGCGCAGACCGAAGATTCGTTGCGTCTGGGGGGCTGGCGGGTTCGATTCGTTGCACAAACGGATCTGCCGGGCCCGGTTCGTGTGCCGCGTCACCGCGTCCTCGTGCCCCGACACACTTCAGGGGCGGCGAACCGCCGCCCCTGAAAGGGTGTGTGCCCGGCCGGTGAACCACCGGGTTGTTCGGGCTGCCGGCGAACCGCCGGCTGTCTGCCGGTGCATCACCGGCGAGCGGAACAGTGCCCGCTAGAAACGATCGACAAACTGTGAGTCAAGCCACTCGCGGAAGCGCTGCACCCAGTCGCCGTCGGTGGTCGGCCAGTCGAACTGCCCGGTCATCGCGAGGACCCCGATCACCACCGCGGCCAGCCCGATCAGCACGCCGAACAGCGCGTCGGTAGTGCCGGCGACGTGCCGACGGCGGGTGGCCATCAGGCCGAGCACCGCGAGCACCGCGCCGAACGCGCCGAGCCCGATGCCGTACCCGGCCAGGGTCCCGGTCAGCACGAACAGCGCACCGGCGACGGACACGATCAGGCCGAGGGTGGCCAGCAGGCTGGCCCGAGGCTTCGGGCCACGCGCCACCGGCGGCTCGGGCGTGCTCACGCCCGGGGTCGGGTCGACCCGGCGGTCGGTGGTGTCCCGGTCGGTGGTGTCCCGGTCAGTCGTGTCGGGCCGACGGGTGGTGCTGTCGAGGTCGGCGTCGCGCTCGGCGGTGCGCGCCGTGGTCGGCGCGACGGCGGGCCGGGACCCGGTCTCCACCTTGGGGGCGGTGCCGGTGTGGGGCTCGGGCGCGACGGGGCGGTCCGTGCCGTTCACGGGCTCGGGCGCGACGGGGCGGTCCGTGCCGTTCACGGGCTCGGGCGCGACCGGGCGGGCGGTGCCCCGGGGCTCGGTCTCCGCCGGTCGCGCGGTGGCGGCTCGGGCCACTGCCGCCCGCTCGTTGGCCCGCCGCTCGGCCTCGCTGGTCTGGCCACCGGTCGCGCCGGCGCTGCGGTACGTCGCCTGGTCGGCGTCCCGGTCGGTGACCACCGGGCGACCGGCGCTGTCGTCGGAGTGACCGGTCTCGGCGACCGGGGTGTCGCGGCCGTCCACGCGGCCGTCGAGGTTCTCGTCCCGCGTCGGTGCCGGCTCGGACCGGCGGGACAGCGAAGGAATCCTGACCACTACACACCTCCTGATAAATGCGTGGTGGCCGTCTGAAGAGGGTGGCACCCACGCGGTACAGCCCCTGAAGTACCCCGCTGCACGTTTCCTGACACCAATTCCGGGTATGGCCGCCGAGCTCGGCCTTGATCGACTCGGTTTCCGGCTCGGCTCTGGTCCCGGCTCGGCTCGGCGCGGCCTTGATCGACTCGCCTTCCTGGAAGTCGGGGTGTCCCGCCTACTTGGACACCCCGGTTTCCTTGAACGCGAGTCGATCAGCGGCGGACCGGGTCGACTTGCCCGGCGTGGGCGCGCTGACCGAAGCCGACCTGTCCGGTGTGGGCGACTTGCCGGGTGCGGGTGCGGGTGCGGGTGCGCTGCGGCGGGCACGGGTGCGGGGTGCGGGCGTGAGCGCGGGCGCGGCGCGCAGTATCCGCACGCCGGCCTGTTGCACGAACACCTCGCGCTTGTCGACGGCCAGCCCCTTGTCGTTCAGGACGTAGCCCGTCAGCCAGACCCACCCCTGGTACGTCGGGCGCGGGTCGATGCTCACCAGCCGGAGGCGCAGCGCCCGGTCGTCGGCGAACTGCACCGAGCACGCCTCGCCGATCAGCAGAAGATCGCCGGGCTTCAGGCCGGTCATGTGGGCCAGTGCCCACGGCTGATCGGGATGCGGTGACGGGCCCGGCAGGGCAGTTCCGCGCCGCACCGGCACACCGTGCGCCAGCGCGCCCAACTCCAGACCGGCCGGTGTCGACGGGTAAGGGTCAGCGCGGTGACCAAAAGGTATTCGTTGTACGACACGCGCATGGCGGCGTTCCTCCCGAGGAATAGCGCGCTCCTTGCCGAGGGCGCGCTATTGCCGACGCCATTTCCGACGTCACTTCTGGGCTCCCATGACGCGTGACAGCATGTTCCATGCTGGCCACCTTGTGCAATGTTCCGACCCGCCCTACTCTCAGGCCGAAATGACGCACGAGGGATGGAATGGAAATGCGTGAGTGGCGAAACATTCCGTGTTGCACGAGGAGAGCGGTGATGTTGCATGACGGATGAAACAAGCGGGTCGACGGTCCCTCGACGGCAGCTCGGGAGGCTGCTCACGCAGCTCCGTGAGGAAGCCTCGGTGACGCTGGACGCCGCAGCCGAGGCGTTGGACTGCTCCCGGCAGAAGGTGTGGCGCATCGAGAAAGGGCTGGTCCCGGTGCGCGTGGTGGATGCCCGCGCGATGTGTGCTCTCTACCGGGTGACCGACGACATGGGGGAGATCGTTGCCGGCCTCGCGAAAGAGACTCGCGCCAGAGGTTGGTGGCATTCGTACGGCGACGTGGTTCCGTCGTGGTTCTCGCTGTATGTCGGCCTGGAATCGTCCGCTGCCGGGCTGCGTCAATACGATGCGGAGTTGATCCCCGGGCTTCTGCAAACCCGCGAGTACGCCACCGAGTTGTTCCGCCGGAAGAACCCGACAATGACCGCCGACGAGCGGGAGAAGTTGGTGGAGGTTCGGCTACAACGGCAGGGCATCCTCGTTCGCCGGCTGCCCACCGCGCCCACCCTGCGGGTGGTGCTGAGCGAGGCCGTGCTGCGGCGCACGATCCCCGACCACCGGGCGATGACTCATCAGCTGCGACACCTGCTCGACGTGGCCGCGCTGCCGACCGTGAGTCTGCGGGTGCTGCCGCTCGCCGCCGGTCCGCCGCTGGCCAGCGAGAGCGGCACCTTCGTCCTGCTCGACTTCCCGCAGGCGCTCGGAAGGGCGTCGACCGAGCCGACCACCGTCTACGTCGAGAACATCACCGGAGCGCTGTATCTCGACAAGCCGGCCGAGGTGGCCGCCTACGAACATGTCTGGTCGGACCTGGAAGCGCTCGCGTCGGGTGAGGCAGAATCAGAGAAAATGATCATTTCGATCATCGAGGAGCATCATGACTGACCTTGCCGGTGCCACCTGGCGCAAGAGCACCCGCAGCGGCGGGAGTGGCGGCAACTGCGTCGAGGTGGCCGACAACCTGCCCGGCGTCGTGGGTGTGCGAGACAGCAAGGACCCGACCGGGGCGGCGCTGGCCTTCGCCCCGGCCACCTGGGCCGCGTTCGTCAGCGGCGTCAAGGAGCAGCGCCAGGGCTGACCGTCCCGCCCGCGTTGATCGACTCGCCTTCCCGGAAGTCGCGGTGTCCCGCTCATCGGAACACTGCGGTTTCCTGAAACCCGAGTCGATCAGCGGGATGTGGGCGCGAGTCGATCAGCGCGGCGGGGCGCGAGTCGATCGCGGCGGGCCGAGTCGATCAGCGCGGCGGGGTCTGAGTCGATCGCGGCGGGCCGAGTCGATCAGCGCGGCGGGGTCTGTCGATCGCGGCGGGCCCGAGTCGTTCGGCGCCGTCCGGCCGGGCGGGGCTGGCTATCCTTGGCACCTGTGCCAGAGGGACACACGATCCACCGCCTGGCGGCCCGGCACGCCGAGCTGTTCGCCGGGGACAAGCTGCACGCCGCCAGCCCGCAGGGCCGCTTCGCCGAGGGCGCCGCGCGGCTCTCCGGGACAGTGCTGGAGAGCACCGAGGCGTACGGCAAGCACCTGCTGCACCACTACGCCGACGAGCTGACGCTGCACGTACACCTCGGGTTGTACGGCAAGTTCACCGACGGGCCGGGAGAGCCGCCCGAGCCGGTCGGTCAGCTGCGGCTGCGGCTGGCCAGCGACCGGCACTGGCTGGACCTGCGCGGGCCCACCGCCTGCGAACTGCTCACCCCACCCGAGGTGGCCGCCCTGCGGGACCGCCTCGGGCCCGACCCGCTGCGCGCAGACGCCGACCCCGAGCGGGCGTACGCCCGGATCTCCCGCAGCCCGACGCCGCTGGCCGCGCTGCTGCTGGACCAGTCGGTGGTGGCCGGCACCGGTTTGATCTTCGTGACCGAGGCGCTGTTCCGGGCCGGACTGCCGCCCAGAATGCCCGGTCGAGGGCTCAGCCGCGCCGGCTGGGACGCGCTCTGGGCCGACCTTGTCGATCTGATGCGGCTAGCTGTCGCGCACGGCCGGATCGACACCGTGCGCGACGTGCACCTGCCGGAGGCGATGGGCCGGCCGGCCCGGGAGGACCGGCACGGCGGTGAGGTGTACGTCTACCGCCGCCCCGGCGCGCCCTGCCACGTCTGCGGCACCGAGGTCAGCCGCGGCGAGCTGGCCGGCCGCAACCTCTACTGGTGCCGGACCTGCCAGCCGGGCTGATCCCGCGCCCTTGATCGTGCTGCAACCACGATGTAGTGGCCTCGTGGCGGGGCAGCAGACCACTACATCATGGTTCGCGCACGATCATGCTCCGGGTCCGCGCGGGGTGTGGGCGCTAGCCGTCGAGCAGCCAGCGGACCACCTCGATCTGGTGCGGAAAGACGGCGTCCTCGGTGAGGCTCCAGGCCAGCGTGTGCCCGATGGTCCAAGCCCGGACCCGCTCCCGGTCCAGGTTCAGCTCGGCGGTCAGGCGGTCCAACCGGTGCTGGACGGCAGCCGGTGAGTGGCCGAGTTCCCGACCGCGCACCAGCGGTACGACCGAGAACTCGCGCTCGCCGGTCAGCGGCTTCGGGTCGATCACCAGCCAGGGTTCGCGGTCGGCGGCGAGGACGTTGCCGGCGTGCAGATCCTGGTTGACCAGCACCTGCTCACCCTGACTCGACACCAGATCGGTGAGCAGGGCGAGTGCGGCGTCCAGCAGCCGTCGCTCGTACGGGCGTCCGTTCGTCGCCCACCTGCGGGGCATCCGGTCGATCCAGCCGGCGGCCTCCTCGGCGAGCGGGGTGAACGGCGCGCCGGCCGGCCGCCAGAGCCGGGGCAGCAGCCCCGTCATCACGTCCAGTGCCCGGTCCATCGGCAGCTCGTGCAACGCAGTGCCGGGTCGGCAGCGCTCGACCAGCAGGGCACGTCGTCCCGGGTCGTGTGCGAGCAGGCGGATCGCCCCGTCACCGTCCCAATGGCTCAACGCGTCGGCCTCGTGCCGGCTGTCCTCGTCGGGATACTGGAGCTTGAGCACGGCTGCCGTGCCGTCGGGCAGGTCGGCGGGGAGCGCCAGTGACGCGTACGCCTGCCGGAAGGGTGGTCCGAGGCGCAGCGACCACTGTTCGCCGCACTCCGCCAGCCAGGTCGGGAGGGAGGCCAGCCAGCTCCGGCCGGTCGGTGATCCGCGTACCCAGTCGAGCCCTTCGGGCAGAATCATGCCGCCATCCTGCCTGACGGTCGGATCTTGAACACGTGCCCGGACATGAAGGATCCTGTGCTGATGCAATCAGCGCCGTTCCTGCGGGACCGTTTGGCGCAAGCCGGGATGAGCGATGTCGTCGCGGTCGAGCCGGCGACGGGTGGGCTCGCGGCGGTCGCGGGCATAGCCACCCGCCGCGAGGCGCCGCCGGTGTTCGTCAAGGCCTTCGCCGAGGCGTCGGACGACGACGTCTTCCTCGCGGAGGCCGAAGGGTTGGCCGCGCTGCGTGAGGTGGGCGGCGCGGTGACACCCGAGGTGATCCTGGCGGACCGGCAGCTGCTCGTGTTGTCGGTGCTGCGGCCGAGGCCGCGCAGCGAGGCCTTCTGGGAGCGGTTCGCGCACATGCTCGCCCACCTGCACCTGAGCACGACGCACCCACGCTTCGGCTGGCACCGGGACAACTGGCTGGGCCGCCGCCGGCAGACCAACGGCTGGAGTGACGACGGCTTCGCGTTCTTCGCCCAGCACCGGCTGCTCCGGTGGCTCGGGGAGCCCCGGGTCGAGGCGGCCCTCGACCGGGACGATCGGGTGGCGCTGGAGAGGCTCTGCCACCGGCTGCCCGACCTGCTGCCGGATCGGCCGGCATGCCTGACGCACGGCGACCTGTGGGCACAGAACATCCTGGCCACCGCGGACGGGCGGCCCGCGCTGATCGACCCGGCGGTGTCCTACCTGTGGGCCGAGGTCGACCTCGCCCACGTGTGGTCGACAGCGCCCCCGCCCGAGGCGCACCGGTTCTTCGCGGTCTACGCGGAGCTGACCGGTCTCGATGCCGACTGGCGGGCCCGGATGCCGATCGTCCAACTGCGGCAGCACCTCGCCGTACTGGCCCAGTTCGACGACGACTGGGGCGCGGGCGACCAGATCCGTGCCACTCTCGCCCCGTTCCGGGCCCGATCCTGACCGGAGGGCCGACGGCCGGGGCGGGCTCGTCCGTCTCGCCGTCGAGGACGCCGTCGACGCGGTCGGCCCTGAATGCTGCTCCGGTGCGGTGTGACGCAACCGGAATTGACAGTCGGCCCGCCACCGGAGCAGGGTTGGAGGGTGACAACGATGTCAACGGACAAAAGGAAGGAACCGTACGCATGATCCTTCCGGTGGCGCAACCGGTACGGCCAGCCGGTTCGCGGTGTCCTGTTGACCGTTCCCCGGCGCGGACCCGGTCCGCCGCCGATCCTGGCCGTATGTCCCTTCCCTACCCGACGGTGACCAGCTGAGATGACCGACCTGCCCCGATCCGACGCCGCCCCGACGCCCGCTCCCGCCGGGTCGCCCGAACTGCCCGATCTGGCCGAGTTCCTCGCCGACCAGACCCGCACCCTGCTCGACACGGCCGGCCGGTCGGTCCGGCCCGAGGGCGGCTTCTGGTGGCTCACCGACGACCGCACCCCGGATCGGGGCGAACCGGTGTACACCTGGATCACCTGCCGGATGACCCACGTGGCCGCCCTCGCCCACCGCGGCGGCGATCCGGACGCCGCCGCCCTCGTCGACCACGGCGTCGCCGCGCTCAGCACACTGCTGCGCGACGACCGGTACGGCGGCTGGTTCAGCGCTGTCGACCAACAGGGTGCACCCGTCAACGACCGCAAGGCCGGCTACGACCACGCGTTCGTGCTGCTCGCCGCGTCCAGCGCGGTGCGCGCCGGCCGGCCGGGTGCGGAGCAGTTGCTCGCCGACGCGTTGGCCGTGGTGCGTGACCGGTTCTGGGACGACGACGCCGGCGCGGTCCGTGAATCGTGGAACCGGGACTGGACCGTCACCGAGGACTATCGCGGTGCCAACAGCAGCATGCACATGGTCGAGGCGTTCCTCGCGGCCAGCGCCGCGACCGGCGACACGAGCTGGGCCGACCGGGCGCTGCGGATCGCCACCCACCTGGTCCACGGCGAGGCCGCCCGGCACGACTGGCGGCTCCCCGAGCACTTCACCGCCGACTGGACGCCGCTGCCCGACTACAACTCCGACCAGCCCGCCGACCCGTTCCGGCCGTACGGCTCGACCATCGGCCACTGGCTGGAATGGGCCCGCCTGCTGCTGGAGTTGGAGGCTGTTCTCCCGCAGCCACCACGCTGGCTGCTCACCGACGCCCGTGCCCTCTTCGCCGCCTCCGTACGACGTGGGTGGGCGGTCGACGGCGCCGACGGGTTCGTCTACACGATCGACTGGGACGATCAGCCGGTGGTCCGCTCCCGGATGCACTGGGTGCTCGCCGAGGCGGTCGGTGCGGCGATCACCCTGCACCGACGCACCGGCGACGAGGTCTACGCCGACTGGTACCGGGTCTTCTGGGCGTACGCCCGCCGCCACCTGATCGACGGCACCGGGTGGCGACACGAGCTGGACGCGCAGAACCTGCCATCCGACACGGTCTGGCACGGCCGGCCGGACGTCTACCACGCGTACCAGGCGGTGCTGCTGTCCCGCGCGGCCGACGGGCTCGGCGGTGCCGGCCCGCTCGCACCGGGGGAGGTGGCCGCATGATCGTGGTCGCGGGTGAGGCGTTGATCGACCTGGTGGTCACCGTTGACGGTGAGCGGGCCGTGCCGGGTGGCTCCCCGGCGAACGTGGCGGTCACCCTGGCCCGGCTGGACCAGCCGGTACGACTGCTGGCCCGGCTCGGCACCGACGACTTCGGTCGGCAGGTCGCCGAGCACCTGAGGACCAACCAGGTGAACCTGGAGTGGGCGGTCCGCGCAGTGGAGCCCACGTCGGTGGCCGTGGCGACCTTGAACGCCACCGGGCAGGCCAGCTACGAGTTCCGGCTGGCCGGTGCGGCGGACTGGCAGTGGACGCCGCAGGAGCTGCCCGAGCTTGCCGGGTCTGCGGCGACCGCGTTGCACACCGGGTCGCTCGCGCTCGCCCTGGCGCCCGGCGCGCAGGTGCTGGAGGACCTGCTCGCCCGCGAACGCCACCGGGACGGGCTCACCCTCTCGATCGACCTCAACCTGCGGCCGAGCATCGTCACCGACCGGCAGGCGGAGCAGGACCGGGTACGCCGGCAGGTCCCCCTCGCGCACCTGGTCAAGGCCAGTGACGAGGACCTGGCCTGGCTCTACCCGGACCGGTCGGTGGCCGACGTGATGGCCGAGTGGCGTGCGGCCGGGGTGTCCTGCGCGGTGGTGACCCGGGGTGGTGAGGGCGCCTGGCTGCTCGCCCCGAACGGAACCCTGCACGAGGCGGCGGCGGTACGCACCACAGTGGTCGACACCGTCGGCGCCGGCGACTCGTTCACCGGTGGCCTGCTCGCGGCGCTGGCCGATCTCGACGCGCTCGGCGACCGACCGGCCGACCGCCTCGCCGCGGTGACCGAGCCGCAGTGGGATGCGGTGCTCCGGCAGGCCGCCACGGTGGCCGCGCTGACCTGTGGCCGCCGGGGCGCCGACCCGCCCCGCCGCGACGAGGTCGAAGCCCTGCTGACCCCGCAAATCTGAGAAACCGGGTCGACCGGGTCGATCATGGAGTGGTGGTGGTCGTTTGACGGTGTTCCGCGGCATTTGCGGGGCACCACAACTCCATGATCGACCGGGGTGGGGGTGCGGGGTGCGGGGGCGGGGGGTTAGTCCTTGTCGCTCCGCTGCGCGAAGCGGCCCTAATCGGGAGGAAGTCGGTCTACTTCCGAGTTAGGGCAGGCCGCGGTGCCTCAGGTGGGTGGGGAGCACCACGGTCGCGGGCGGCGAGTCGTCGCCGGCTATCCGGCCGAACAACCGCTCGGTGGCGACCCGGGCCAGCTCCCGGGTGTCGTACGCGACGACGGTCAGCGGCCGGGGCATCAGGTGGGCCAGTTCGAAGTCGTCGAAGCCGACCAGCGCCGCGTCGCTGCCTCGCCGGTGCAGCTCCTGGAGCGCGCCGACGGTGAGACGGTTGTTGGCGCAGAAGAACGCGGTGGGCGGATTCGGCAGGTCGAGTAGTTCGCCGACCGCCCGCCCCGCCTCTTCCGGCGCGATCAGCCTCTCGCGGACCAGCGACTCGTCCGGCTCGACCCCGGCGGCGTCCAACGCCGCCCGCGCCCCGGCCAGCCGCTCGCGCATCGTGGGCACGCTCGGGGCACCCAGCAGGAGGCCCACCCGGCGGTGCCCCTCGTCGAGCAGCGCGCCCACCCCGGCGTGGCTGCCGCCCCGGTTGTCCAGCAGCACCGCGTCGGCCTGTAGGCCCTGCGGCGGCCGGTCCAGGAACACCACAGGCATCCCCAACTCGACCTCGCGACGCAGGAACGAATGGTCCGGGCCTGCCGGCACCACCAGCAGCCCGTCCACCCGGCGTTGGGTGAAGTCCTGGAGCAGGGCGCGTTCCCGCTCCGGGTCCTCCTCCGACGAGGCGGTGATCAGCATCGTGCCGTGCGCGGCGGCGATCTCGGCGGCGACACTGGCGATGGTCGCGTAGAACGGGTTGGCGATCTCCTCGATGAGCAACCCTACGGTGGCGTTGAGCTGCCGGGAGCGCAGGTTGCGCGCGATGTCGTTGCGTCGGAAGCCCAGCTCGGCGATGGCGGCCAGCACCCGGCTGACCAACTCCTGCCCCACCGGCTCGTCGTTGACCACCCGGGAGACCGTCTTCAGGCTGACGTCGGCGCGTCGGGCCACGTCGACCATCGTCGGGCGTCGACGCACGGTCGGCCGGGTCGGGGTCTGGGTCACGGGGTGGTCCTCCACGGCGAACGCGGGTCAGCGGTCGAGCGCGGCGAGCGCATCGACCGCTTTTCGGGCGGCGATGAGCACCGGATCCCACACCGGCGCGTACGGCGGAGCGTAGCCCAGATCCAGTGCTGTCATATCGTCCACCGTCATGCCGTTCCACAGTGCGACGGCAAGTGCGTCGATCCGTTTCGCCGCCTCCGACCAGCCGACGATCTGCGCGCCGAGCAGCCGACCGCCGGCACGCTCGGCGATCAGCTTCACCGTCATCGGGCGGGCACCCGGGTAGTAGCCGGCCCGGTTGGTCGACTCGGCGATCACCGAGATGAAGTCGAAGCCGGCCGCCTCCGCCTCGCGCTCGCGCAGGCCCGTCCGGCCCACCTCCAGGTCACAGACCTTGGTCACCGCCGTGCCGATCACACCGGCGAACGTGGCGTACCCGCCGCCGATGTTGATGCCCGCCACCCGGCCCTGCTTGTTGGCGTGCGTGCCCAGCGGCACGTGCACCGGCATCCCGCTGACCCGGTGCAGCGTCTCCACACAGTCGCCGGCCGCCCAGATGCCGGGCATCCCCGGCACTCGCATCCGGCGGTCCACCCGGACCGCACCGGTCGTCCCGATCGGCAGCCCGGCGGCCTCGGCGAGCGCGGAGTTGGGGCGTACACCCAGGCCCAGGACCACGACGTCGGTGGGCATCGGCCCCTCGGCCGTGACCACCGCGGACACCCGGCCGTCCCGCTCTTCCAGGCCGGTCACCGGCAGGCCGGCGCGGATCGTGATGCCGAGGCCGCGCATGGCCTCGGCCACCAACTCGCCCATGTCGGGGTCCACCGTCGACATGGGCTGGGCGCCCGCCTCGACCAGGGTCACCGAGAGGCCGCGTTGGATCAGGGCCTCGGCGATCTCGACGCCGATGTAGCCCCCACCGACCACCACCGCCCGGCGCGGCCGTGGCTCGGTGTCCAGCCAGTCGCGCAGCGCCGCCCCGTCGTCCAGGGTCTGCATGCCGAACACGCCACCCGCGTCGGTGGCCGCCCACGGTGGCTTCACCGGCACCGCGCCGGTGGCGTACATCAGCTCGTCGAAGCGCTCGCGGACCTCGCCGCCACCCTCCAGGTCCCGGGCCACCACCTCGCGGCGTTCCAGGTCGATGGCCGTGACCTCGTGCCGCATCCGCACGTCCATCGCGTACTCGGTGCGGAACGTCTCCGGATCCCGGGCGATCAGCGCCTCCGGGCCGGGCACGAGGCCGCTGATCCAGTACGGGATGCCGCACGCCGAGTAGGACGTGAAGTGGCCGCGCTCGAAGACCATGATCTCCAGGTCGTCACGGCCACGGCGGCGTCGGGCCTGGGACGCCGCCGACATGCCGGCGGCGTCCCCGCCGATGACGATCAACCGTTGCGCCACAGGATCATCCTGTCACGAGGCGTTCATCCGCGGGTCTGTCGCGCGACGTCCTGCACCACGTCGATGAGTCGGCCGGTGCGCGCGTACACCGCGCGCTGCCGTGCCGCGCCGCTGCCGTGCCGACGCAACCCACCCAGCAGGTCGGTCACCTCGGCCCAGTCGCCGTGCTCCTCCAACGCCGGCCGCATCCGCCCCACGAACCGGTCCAACAGTTCCCAGGTCGGGCGCAGCTCACCGGTGGTGACGTCGACGGCCTCGCCCTCCAGGCCGTCGTGGGCGGCCCGCCAGTGCGCCCCGACCAGCAGGTGGTGGTCGGTCTGCAACGCCGGCCGGCCGGCTTCGACATCCGCCATGGCCGTGGCCACCAGTGCCCGGACCAGCGCGGCGACCAGCACCGAGTCGTCCACCGACGGGCAGACGTCGCCGATCCGCAGCTCCACCGTCGGGTACTTCGCCGACAGGCGGGCGTACCAGTAGAGCATCCCCTCGTCGAGCATCACCCCGCTGGAGATCAACTGGCGGATCAGCCGCTGGTAGTGCTCGTGCGACTCCAGAAACGGCGTCGGCGCCACCGACGGCCAGCGCTCCCACTCCACCGAGCGCCAACTCGCGTAGCCGGTGTCCTCGCCGCGGGCGAACGGCGAGTTGGTGGTCACCGCGTGCAGCATCGGCAGCCACGGCCGTACGTGGTTGAGCACCTGTACGCCGGTGTCCGGGTCGGGCACCCCCACGTGCACGTGCATGCCGTTGTTGCCGGGGCCGGGAACGAGCAGCCGGAACCGCTCGATCATCCGGTCGAAGCGGGGCTTGTCCACCACCGGCGGCACCGGGCCGTCCACCGGGCCGGTGCCGATGGCGAGCAGGCGTACGCCGGCCCGCTCGGCGGCGTCGGAGAGCGCCTGACGCAGTACGCCGAGGGAATGCCGGATCGACGAGAGTTCCAGGCCGGGTGGGCTGCCGATCTCGATCTGACTGGTCTGGAACTCCCGCTCGACCTGTCCGCGCAACTCCGCCGGCACCTGCTCCATGACCAGGTCGACGGCCGGGACTGCGGCCCCGGTGTGCGGGTCGACGAGCAGGAACTCCTCCTCGACACCCACGGTGAGCAATCCGGTCGCCGCAGCCGTGTCGCTGGGCGCCTCCGCCACCTGACCGGTCATCGACATCACCCGTCCGTTCCTACCGTTCGCGGTCCGTCCGCGTCGGTCCGTCGCTTGGTTACCCAACGTGGCGATGGCGGGAAACGTGGCGGCGGTACCTCTTACCCGCGTGCCGGCGATCCGGCCGGACGACGTGACACGGCGTCCTATGCTGAGCCCCGTGCCGGTGCCGCTGGGATTCCTCGGGTTCGCGTGGGTGTACGCGTTCGCCCAGCTCACCCTGCTCGCGGACCGGCCGGTCGACCTGCTCGCGGGCGCCGCGCTGACCGCGCTGGTGCTGCTCGCCGTGGTGCTGGCGGCACGGGTACGCGACCGCTCGGGCGCACCCGGCGTCGGACCCCGTGGGGCCGGCCTGCGGGCTCGTTCCCGTGGTCGACGGATGCCCCGGCAGATCGACCCGGACGCCGCCGGTCGACCCCGTCCCCGCGCTCCCGGGCACCCCTCGGCCGCGTAGCGCCACGCCGCCGCGCGGCCGATCCCGCCGTCACCGGTCCCCCTGCTGAGCGGACGCCGCCGCAGGGAGGACCTCACCGGAATCGGACCGAGGGGTTTCCCATGCTTGCCTTCGCACCACTGCACGGCGCTGTCGGCGCTGCCGGCACCGCACTGTCCTGGCTCACCGATCTGCTCGAACCGCTGGCCGGCGGCATGGCGACCGCCGCCGCCATCGTGCTCTTCACCATCGCCATACGCCTGCTGATCTCGCCCCTCACCGTGGTGCAGGTCCGCGGCGAGCGACGCCGCGCGGCCCTCGCCCCGCAGGTGCGTGATCTCCAGCGGCGGTACGCCGACGACCCGGCCACGCTTCAACGAGAGGTGTTCGCGTTGTATCGGGAGGCTGGGGCGAACCCGATCGCCGGCTGCCTGCCGTTGCTGCTCCAGGCGCCGTTCCTGCTGGTCCTGTACCGGCTGTTCACCACCAGCGAGGGTGGCACCGGGCTGCTGGAGGAGCGCCTTGCGGGGGTGCCCCTAGGTCACCACCTCACCGACGGGCTGACCGGGGCGGCGGGTCCGCTCTTCGCCGTGTTGCTGGCGGTGTTGTTGGCGGTGGCCTGGTGGTCGTCGCGGCGGGCCCGTCGGGCGTCGGCGGCGGTCGGCACGGTGGCCGGTACGCCCACCGAGGGGCCGGGGGCGGCCGTGCTCGGGCGGCTGCTGCCCCTGCTGCCGTTCACGACCGTGCTGGTGGCGCTGGTGCTGCCGCTCGCTGCGGTGATCTACCTGGTGACCACGAGTGTGTGGTCGGCGGTCGAGCAGGCGGTGCTCCGTCGGCCGCAGGCGGTGTCCGCGAACGCCGACACTGATCGACGTTGACAAATGTCAGGGCGGAGGCGTACAACCCTGAGAGAGCGCTCTCTCGACCCGTCTCCGCAGAGAGGCACGTCCATGGCACCTCCATTGGCGGCCCCCGCCGCCCCGCTCGTCCGACGCCGGCTGCGGCTGGCCTCCCTCCTGCTCGTCGCCACCACCACCGTCCTGGCCGGCGTCACCGTCACCGCGCAGGCGGCCGTGCCGCCACCGCCGACCGGCTGGAGCACGGTCTGGAGCGACGACTTCACCGGCGCCGCCGGAACCCTGCCGTCGTCCGCGAACTGGATCATCGACACCGGCCACAACTATCCCGGTGGTCCGGGCAACTGGGGCACCGGCGAGATCCAGAACTACACCGCCAGCACCGCCAACGTCAGCCACGACGGTGGTGGCAACCTGCGGATCACACCACTGCGCGACAGCGGTGGCGGCTGGACCTCCGCCCGGATCGAGACCGTGCGCAGCAACTTCAAGGCCCCGTCCGGCGGCGTGCTCGCCATCGAGGGCCGGATCCAGATGCCGAACGTCACCGGTGCGGCGGCCGCCGGATACTGGCCGGCCTTCTGGGCACTCGGGGCGCCCTACCGGGGCAACTACCAGAACTGGCCGGGCATCGGTGAGTTCGACGTGATGGAGAACGTCAACGGCATCAACTCGGTCTGGGGCGTGCTGCACTGCGGCGTCGCGCCGGGCGGGCCGTGCAACGAGTCCAACGGCCTCGGCGCGTCCCGGGCCTGTCCGGGTTCGAGCTGCCAGTCCGCGTTCCACACGTACCGGTTCGAGTGGGACGCCTCGATCAGCCCGCAACAACTGCGCTGGTACGTCGACGGGCAGCTCTACCACACCGTCACGTCCAGTCAGGTCGGTGCGTCCGCCTGGTCGCAGATGACCTCGCACCAGGGCTACTTCCTGCTGCTCAACGTCGCGATGGGTGGAGCCTTCCCGAACGGCGTGGCCGGCAGCGGCACGCCGACCGCGGCCACCGTCCCCGGTCGACCGATGCTCGTCGACTACGTGGCGGTGTACCAGCGCGGCAGTGGCACCACCCCGCCGCCCACGACGCCGCCACCCGGCGGCACGAGGGACGCGTACTCCCAGATCCAGGCCGAGTCGTTCAACGGGCAGAACGGCGTGCTCGTCGAGGCGTGCTCGGAGGGCGGGCAGAACATCGCGGCGCTGCGCAACGGTGACTGGGTGCGCTACGACAATGTCGACTTCGGTTCCACCGGCCCCCGGGACTTCCTGGCCCGGGTCGCCTCCGGCGCGGGTGGCGGTGCGAGCGGCCTCGTCGAGGTGCGGGTGGGCAGCCCGACAGCGGCACCGATCGGCAGCTTCGCGATCGGCAACACCGGGGGGTGGCAGAGCTGGCGTTCGGTGCCCGGCAACGTGGGCGCGGTGACCGGCCGGCAGGCCGTGTACCTGACCTTCACCAGTGGCCAGCCGAACGACTTCGTCAACGTCAACTGGTTCACGTTCCGCCGCTGAGCGGATCGTCCGAGGCCGCCCGTCGCATGGCCAGGCGACGGGCGGCCTCGGTGTCCGTGACGACCCCCTGGACAGAAACAGTTAACTGTCTTAATAATTAGCGCCAACGTTGACGTCCATAGATGCCCGTCCGGGCTCGGAGGGTCGTATGAAACGCTCCAGACCACTTGTCCTGTCCCTGGTCACCGCGCTCGCCGCCACGCTCGGCGCGGCCTGGGTGGCGCTGCCCGCGTACGCCGCCGGACCGACCGCCAACTTCGTCAAGACCGCCGAGTGGGGTTCCGGTTGGGAGGGGAAGTACACCATCACCAACGGTGGCACCTCGACCATCAACGGTTGGAGCCTCGCCTTCGACCTGCCGTCCGGCACCACCCTCGGCAGCTACTGGGACGCGCTGCTGACCTCCGCCGGCCAGCGGCACACCTTCACCAACCGGTCCTGGAACGGCGCCATCGCCCCGGGCGCCTCGGTCTCCTTCGGCTTCCTGGCCAGCGGCTCCGGCTCGCCCAGCGGCTGCCAGCTCAACGGCGCGTCGTGCGGCGGCGGCACCCCGCCCACCACGCCACCGCCGACGACTCCGCCGCCGACCACGCCACCGCCCACCACGCCACCGCCGACGAACCCGCCCACCGGTGACCTGCCCAAGCACCTGCTCACCGGCTACTGGCACAACTTCGACAACCCGGCCGTCGAACTGCGGCTGCGCGACGTCCCCGCCGAGTACGACCTGGTGGCGGTCGCCTTCGCCGAGGCCACCTCGACACCCGGCGCGCTCACCTTCGGCGTCGACCCCGGGCTCGCCGCGTCGCTCGGCGGCTACACCGAGGCGGACTTCACCGACGACGTACGCACCCTGCACAGCCGGGGCAAGCGGGTGATCCTCTCGGTGGGCGGCGAGACCGGCCGGGTCACCGTCAACAATGCGGCCTCGGCCACCGCGTTCGCCGACACGGCTGCCGCGCTGATCGCCCGGTACGGCTTCGACGGCATCGACATCGACCTGGAGAACGGCCTCAACCCGACCTACATGGCGCAGGCGCTACGCGCGCTCCGGGCCAAGGTCGGGTCGAGCCTGATCATCGCGATGGCGCCGCAGACGATCGACATGCAGAACCCGGCCGGCGGCTACTTCAAGCTGGCGCTCGACATCAAGGACATCCTCACCGTCGTCAACACCCAGTTCTACAACTCCGGGGCGATGCTCGGCTGCGACCAGAACGCCGCGTACGGCCAGGGCACTGTGAACTTCATCGTCGCGCTGGCCTGCATCCAGTTGGAGGCCGGGCTCCGCCCCGACCAGGTCGGTCTCGGTCTGCCGGCCGGGCCGGGCGCGGCCGGTGGTGGCATCGTCGCGCCCAGCGTGGTCAACGCGGCGCTGGACTGCCTGGCCCGGGGCACCAACTGCGGCAGCTTCCGGCCGCCGCGCACGTACCCCGGCATCCGTGGCGCGATGACCTGGTCGGTGAACTGGGACGTCAGCAACGGCAACACCTTCGCCCGCACGGTGGCCCCGCACCTGGACACCCTGCCCTGACCACCGCCGCCGGCGTGTGCAAGCGCCAGCGGTGACGCGGATCAGCGACCGGCGGTCACCGACCGCCGGTCGTCGCGGTCCCGACGTCGCCGTAGCTTACGGACCACCCAGGCGACAACCAGCACCACGAAGACCGCGACGATCGCGTAGTTGAACCAGTCGCTGTAGCGCTCGACGTCCTGCCACCGGCTGCCCAGCGCGTAGCCGGCCCCCACGATCAGACCGTTCCACACCCCACTGCCGATCGTGGTGAACAGGATGAACTGGCCCAGCGGCATCCGGTTGGCGCCGGCCGGCACGGAGACCAGACTGCGGACCACCGGCACCACCCGGCCGATCAACACCGCCCACCGGCCGTGCCGCTCGAACCAGCGGTCGGCCCTCTCCAGGTCGTCGCGGTCCACCAGCGGAATGCGGTCCAGCCAACGCTTCAGCCGTTCCTCGCCGAGCGCCGCGCCGAGCCAGTAGAGCACCAGCGCACCGACGAGCGAACCGACAGTCGCGGCCACCACCACGACCACCACGTTGAACTGGCCCTCGTGAGCCAGGAAGCCGGCCATCGCCAACACGATCTCGCTGGGGATGGGTGGGACGATGCTCTCCAACGCCACCAGCAGCGCCACGCCGACCGGGCCCATCGCCTCGATCACCGAGGCCACCCAACCGGTCAGCCCGGTGAACTCGGACGGGTCGCCGCTCCGGGCGTACGCCATGGTCGTCCTTCCGCGTGGGCTTCCGGGCAGTGTGCTCCCGGGGATCGGGTGGTCATACCCACTGCAGCCGTTGCTACACCCGCGGTCAGTGCTCCGGGTGCAGCGCGGTGTCCGCCGGCCCCTGCCGCCAACCAGTGAACACCACGGTCAGGCCGGCGCGGGACGGCGCGCAGCAGAACGGCCCGGCCAGCGCCTCGGCCGCCGGGTCCAGCGGAGTGAGCCGGACCAGTCGCCACGGCGCCTCGTCGGCCCGGGCGCGGACGGTCAGCGCGTCGCCGGCCCGGCTGACCCGCACGGTCACCTCCCGGCCCGACCACTCCGGCACCGGCGACACCGACCAGTCGGAGAACTCCCGGGTCACCACCGCGCCGAGTTGCGACTCGCCGTCACTCATCTCGACGCCGGCCTTGGTCCAGGTCCGTTCGTCGACGCGGACGAGCACACCGGCCTGGTCGAACTGCGCCGAGAAGTCGAGCCGGAAGCTCACCTCCATGGCCGCGCCCACGGAAAGCGGCGCCAACAGCGCCGGAGCGTCGTCGTGGACGAACCCGTAGCTGGTCCGCCGCCAGAGGTCGCTCCCCGCAGCCGGTTCCACGACCAGCTCACCGGTCGGGCTCTTCTCGACGCGTACCGGCGGGTGCAGCCACCTGCCCTCGGACCAGTCCATCGGTTCGCTCGGCGGCACGAGGTCGTTTCCCATGACCGGCACGATAAACCAAGGGTTTGCGGCGCTGATCGTTCGGAGATGTTCCTTCGGCATGGGTGACCGTTGGTATTCCGAAGCCGTCGTCTACTGCCTCGACATCGACACGTACGCCGACTCCGACGGAGACGGGGTCGGTGACATCCGAGGGTTGATCGGGAGACTGGACTATCTGGCCCGTCTCGGGGTGACCTGCCTGTGGCTGCACCCGATCCACCCGTCGCCCAACCGTGACGACGGCTACGACGTCACCGACTTCTACAACGTGGACCCGCGCTTCGGCACCCTGGGCGACTTCGCCGAGTTGCTGCACCAGGCGCAGAACCGGGGCATCCGGGTGATCATCGACCTGGTGGTCAACCACACGTCCGACGAGCACCCCTGGTTCCAGTCCGCCCGCTCCTCGCCCGACTCGCCGTACCGCGACTGGTACGTCTGGTCCGACACCGAGCCGGACGACCGGCACCAGGGCATGGTCTTCCCCGGCGAGCAGAACGAGACCTGGAGTTACGACCGGACCGCCAAGGCGTGGTTCTACCACCGGTTCTACAAGTTCCAGCCGGACCTCAACTTCGCCAACCCGCAGGTCCGGGCCGAGGTCAAGAAGATCATGTCGTTCTGGCTCCAGCTCGGCGTCTCCGGCTTCCGGATGGACGCGGTGCCGTTCATCATCGAGCTGACCGAGCCGGGCAACCCGAACTCTCCGAAGGACTTCGAGTTCCTCACCGAGATGCGCCAGCACGTGCAGTGGCGCCGCGGCGACGCGGTTCTGCTGGCCGAGGCGAACGTGGAGCCGGACGAGCTACCGACGTTCTTCGGCGACGCCAGCGGCTCCGGCAACCGGATCCACATGCTCTTCGACTTCATGCTCAACGGTCGGCTCATGCTCGCCCTGGCCCGGGAGGACCCGGAGTCGTTGATCGAGGCGCTGCGGGACACCCCGAAACTGCCGGTCGGCGGGCAGTGGGCCACCTTCCTGCGTAACCACGACGAGATCGACCTGTCCCGGCTCACCACCGAACAACGCAACCAGGTGTACGCGCAGTTCGGTCCGGACGAGACGATGCGCATCTACGACCGGGGCATCCGTCGCCGGTTCGCCCCGATGCTCGGCAACGACCGGCGGCACCTCGAACTGGCGTACGCCCTGCAGTTCTCGATGCGCGGCACGCCGGTGCTGCGCTACGGCGAGGAGATCGGGATGGGCGAGGACCTGTCGCTGCCCGGTCGGGAGGCGATCCGTACCCCGATGCAGTGGTCGTACCAGCCGAACGCCGGCTTCTCCACGGCGGACCCGGAGAAGCTGGTCCGCCCGGTGATCGACAAGGGTGAGTTCGGCTACCAGAACGTCAACGTCACCGCCCAGCGGGGCGACCCGAAGTCGCTGCTCGCCTGGTTCGAGCGCATGATCCGTACGCTGCGCGAGGCCCCCGAGATCGGCTCCGGCTCGACCACCCACATCGACGTGGCGGTGCCACCCGGAGTGCTCGCGCACCGGGCCGACGGGCCGACCGGGACGATGGTCTTCCTGCACAACCTGGGCACCGACGACGCCGAGGTGGACCTGAGCAGTCTCGAACCCGAGGCCGACCACCCGATCGACGTGCTCGCCGATCGGGGCTACGGCGAGTTGGGCAAGCTCGGCGCGGTGAAGGTCTCCGGCCACGGATACCGGTGGATTCGCCTATGCCGAGGCTCGGCCTGCTGACGATAAGCTCCTTCGATCGACCCCAAGTTACCCGGAGGTAATCATGTCGGAGGAGCCCCGCGTCGCCATCGTCACCGGAGCCGCACGCGGTATCGGGGCGGCCACCGCCCGCCGGTTGGCCGCCGACGGGATGGCCGTCGCCGTGGTCGACATCGAGGAGTCGGCAACCAAGGAGACGGTGGACGCCATCGCCGCCGCCGGTGGCCGGTCACTCGGCGTGGGCGCCGACGTCTCCGACCGGGAGCAGGTGGAGGCGGCCGTGGATCGGATCGCCACCGAGTTGGGCGCACCGACCGTCCTGGTCAACAACGCCGGCGTGCTGCGTGACAACCTGCTCTTCAAGATGACCAGCGCCGACTGGGACACCGTGATGGGCGTACACCTGCGCGGCGCGTTCCTGTTCAGCCAGGCCGCGCAGAAGCACATGGTGGACCGCAAGTGGGGTCGCATCGTCAACCTCTCCAGCACCTCCGCGCTGGGCAACCGGGGCCAGGCGAACTACGCCGCCGCCAAGGCCGGCCTGCAGGGCTTCACCAAGACGCTCGCCATCGAGCTGGGGCCGTTCGGGGTGACCGTCAACGCGGTCGCGCCGGGCTTCATCGTCACCGACATGACGGCGGCCACCGCCGCCCGGATGAAGGTCGACTTCGACGACTTCCAGAAGCACGCCGCCGCCGAGATCCCGGTGCGCCGTCCGGGGCGGCCGGAGGACGTCGCGCACACCATCTCGTTCCTGGCGAGCGAGGGTGCGGGATTCGTCTCCGGCCAGGTCATCTACGTCGCCGGCGGCCCACGGGACTGACCCGTACCCCCGGCGGGGGCGCTCCCTCGCGTAGGGGGCGCCCCGCCGCCGGGTCAGCTGGGGGCGCGGCGGGTGCGCCAGAGCCAGATCAGACCGAGCACCGGCAACACCAGCGGGATGTAGCCGTACCCGCTGCCGAACTGCGACCAGACCGTCTCGTCCGGGAACAGTTCCTTGTCGACGAGGCTCAGGATGCCGACCGCGACCACGCCGACCAGCTCCACGGAGCAGCAGGCCAGCGCGACCCGTCGGCCGGTGTGCCCGGCCCGGGCCAGCCCCACCGCCGCCACGATGTAGATGAGCGCGGCCAGCGCGGACAGCAGGTACGCCACCGGCGCCTCGTCGAACTTGGTCGCGATCTGCAGACCCGCCCGGCTCGTCGCGGCGATGGCGAAGAGCAGGTACACCGCGATCAGTAGCCGGCCCGGGCCGGAGTTCGTGCGGCCCCGAGCCGGATCGGCCTCAACCACCGAGCACCTCCCAGGTCTGCTGCAACCGGACCACCACCACCGGGGTCACCAGGCAGACCGCACACACGATGGCCGAGCCCCACCGGGTCGGTTCCATCCGGGCCAGCACCCAGGCCAGCGGCGGCAGGCAGACCAGCGTGAGCAGGTAACCGAAGAAGGCGCCGGGCTCGCCGGGCCGGTCCCCGCCGCCCACCGCGACGAGCGCCAGCACGCCCAACACGAGCAACGACACTTCGAGTACGGCCAGACCGGCGAACTGCACCCGGTCCGGTGGTCGTTGACGCACCGCCACGACCAGCGCCCACGCCGCGACGAGTAGCGACAGCACGATCGACACCGTCGCGACGATCCCGTCCACCGGCGAGTCGGTGCCCACGCTGGTCACCGGACCCACCCGGTCGTTGCCTCGGTCACCGGCACAGCCTACTAACCGTCGTAGTAATCAGGTGAACCCGGGCATTACCGCTGCTCGGCTCTGGGCTGTTGCTCGGTTGTGGGCTGTTGCTCGGTTGTGGGCTGTTGCTCGGTTGTGGCTGTTGCTCGGTTGTGGGCTGTTGCTCGGTTTGGCCGCGTCTCGGCTTGACCGCTGCCGGGCCGGCTGTCCTGCACCGCCCGCCGCGCTTCGGCCGCGTCTCGGCGCTGCTTCGGCCGCGCGTCGTGAGATCTTGGACACTTTCCGTTCGCGCGGAACGGAAAGTTTCCAAGATCTGCGGGCCGTCGCCGGCCGTACCACGCCATCGGCGTCGAGATCACGCTGGCAGCGCGACGTCCCCGGCTGCGGGCGGCGGGCTGCGGGCGGCGGGCTGCGGGCGGCGGGCTGCGGGCGGCGGGCGGCGGGCTGCGGGCGGCGGGCTGCGGGCGGCGGGCTGCGACCGGCGGGCTGCGAGCGGCGGGCCCGGCTGCGACCGGAGCCCGCAGCCGGGCGCGCTGCGACTGGCGCCCCGCAGCCGGGCCGGCTGTGTCTACCGCTCTACAGGCACTCGCCACGCCAGGTCAGCGCCGTGCCGCGAGGGGTCCGAGCTGCTCCGGTTGGTCGACCCGCCGCCGATGTCCCCGCCGGGGCGACTAGCGTGGATCACGTCCGTGGCGTCGCCGCGGCGGGGGAAAAGCGGAGGTACACGTGCTGCGGTTCGGCTTGTTCGGCACCGGTCACTGGGCGATCGAGACGCACGGAAAGGCGTTGCACGCACACCCGGACGCGGAGTTGGTCGGGGTGTGGGGGCGTAACCCGGAGCGCGCCGCCGCACTGGCCGAACGGTACGGGGTGCCCGCCTTCGCCGACGTCGACGCCCTGATCGAGCAGTGCGAGGCGGTCGCCGTCGCGCTGCCGCCGGACGTCCAGGCCGACATCGCGGTGCGGGCCGCCTCCGCCGGACGGCACCTGCTGTTGGACAAGCCGCTGGCGCTCAGCGTGGCCGACGCCGACCGGGTGGTAGCCGCCGCCGAGCAGTCCGAGGTCGCCTCGGTCGTCTTCTTCACCCAGCGCTTCCAGCCGAACGTGACCGCGTTCCTCGCCGCTACCGCTGCCGCCGGGGGTTGGCAGCACGGCCGGACCACCGCGTTCGCCTCGATCTTCCAGGAGGGCAGCCCGTACGGTGGTTCGTTGTGGCGCCGGGAGCACGGCGCGCTCTGGGACATCGCCCCGCACGCGCTCTCCATCCTCCTTCCCGTGCTGGGCCGGGTCACCCAGGTGGCGGCGATGGACGGGCCGAGTGGCATGGTGCACCTGCTGCTCACCCACGAGGGCGGTGCCACGAGCAGCGCCTCGCTCTCCCTGGACGCCCCGACCGAGTCGATGACCCGGGAGTTCGTGTTCTACGGCGAGAACGGCATCGAGAACGTCCCGTTCGGCGAGAACGACGCCGCGACGGCGTTCGGCGTCGCCATCGACCAACTGATCGAGCAGGTGCGGGCCGGTACGCGGGATCACCGCTGCGACGTCCGCTTCGGCCGCGAGGTGGTCGGCATCATCGCCGCCGCCGAAACCGCCCGCGCCGAATCCCGCACCGTCCCCCTCCCAGCCTGACCCCCGCTCCGCGCCCCCGCTCCGCGCGGTGATCAAGAGGTTCGTCATCCGGCACGGCGTGTCGCGACGCAAACCTCTTGATCACCGGGCCGAAGGGCGGTGCCGGAGGGGTTCGGGTGGGGGTGGGTGGTCGGGGCCGTGGCCACGGTTTGTCGCAGTGGCGGCCGGGTAGCCGCTGGCATGCTGGTTCAGCGGCTCGGCGCGCCGAGCGATTTCGACCCGTTACTGTCGCGCGTCCGGGACGCCCGGATGGTGATGATCGGCGAGTCCACCCACGGCAGTTACGACTACTACCGGTTGCGAGAGCAGCTCACCCGCCGGTTGATCGCGGAATGCGGCTTCTCCTTCGTCGCGGTGGAGGGTGACTGGCCGGACTGTGACCGGGTGCACCGATCGGTGACTGCCGCGCCGGGTGGTGCGCTCGAACCGCAGCTCGCGCTCGACGAGTTCGAGCGGTGGCCGACGTGGATGTGGGCCAACGCCGAGGTGAGCCGGTTCACCCGTTGGTTGCGGGCCTGGAACGTGGAGCGGCCGGAGGACCAACGGGCCGGGTTCCACGGGCTCGACGTGTACAGCCTCTGGGAGTCGATGCAGGCGATCTTCGACTACCTGGGGGAGGAGGACCCGAAGTCGCTGGAGGCGGCGCAGGACGCGTACCGCTGCTTCGAGCCGTACGGCAAGAGGGTCGAGGAGTACGGCGCGGCCTCCAGGTTCGTCTCCGCCCGGTGCGAGGAGGAGGTGGTCCGGCTCCTCGCGCGCACCCGCGAGCACGCCCTCTCCGACGGCCCGGATCGGTTCTCGGCCTGGCAGAACGCGGAGGTGGTGGCCGGCGCGGAGCGGTACTACCGGGCGATGGTGGCCGGCGGGCCGGACTCCTGGAACATCCGCGACACCCACATGCAGGACACCCTGGACCGGCTGCTGGACCGGTACGGACCGGACGCCCGGGGGATCGTCTGGGCGCACAACACGCACGTCGGGGATGCCCGGGCCACCGACATGGCCGCCGACGGAATGGTCAACATCGGACAGTTGGCCCGGGAACGGCACGGCGACGACGCGGTGGCGCTGATCGGCTTCGGTAGTTACCGGGGCACGGTGATCGCCGCTCCCCGCTGGGGTTCGCCGCCCGAGGCGATGGTGGTGCCGCCGGCCCGGGAGGGGTCGATCGAGCGGCGGTTGCACGAGCTGATGCCGGAGCGGGCGGTCCTCATCTTCGGTGGCGACGACCAGCCGGGTTGGGTCACCGACATCGCGGACCATCGGGCGATCGGGGTCGTCTACGACCCGTCGTTCGAGTCCTGGGGCAACTACGTGCCGACCCGCCTGGGTGACCGTTACGACGCCTTCATCTGGTGCGACGATACGACAGCCCTGCACCCGCTCCCGGTCCCGGCGGTTCCGGGCGAGATGGAGACCTACCCGGCGGGCGTCTGACGCAGTGCCCGATCGTGTCGATCATGGAGTTGTGCTGCTGGACGAATGCCTCCGATCGGGGCACTGCGGGCACCACAACTCCATGATCGACGGTGCGGGTGGGTCAGACGTGCGTCGGGGTGCGGTCCTCGATCTGGGCGCGTAGGCCCTCGCCCTCGATGTCCACGTTCGGCAGCGCGCGGTTCAGCCAGCGCGGGAGCCACCAGGCGCGGTCGCCGAGCAGTGACATCACCGCAGGGACGATGGTCATCCGGACCACGAACGCGTCGATGGCGACGCCGATGGCGAGTGCGAAGCCCATCGACTTGATTACCGGGTCCTCGAGGAAGACGAAGCCCCCGAAGACGGAGATCATGATCAGCGCGGCGGCGGTGACGACCCGTGCGCCGTGCCCCATGCCGCTGATGGTGGCCTGGCGGGCCGACTCACCGTGGACGAAGTCCTCTCGCATCCGGGACACCAGGAAGACCTCGTAGTCCATCGCGAGCCCGAACAGGATGCCGATGAGCAGGATCGGCAGGAAGCTGATCAGCGGGCCCGGCGTGTCCAGGCCGACCAGGTCGGCGAGGTGCCCCTGCTGGAAGACCGCCACCGTGATGCCGAACGTGGCGGCGACGGTGAGCAGGAAGCCCAGCGCGGCCTTGACCGGCACCAGCAGCGAGCGGAACACCAGCATCAGCAGCAGCACCGAGAGCCCGACCACCAGCAACAGGTAGACCGGTAGCGCGTCGGAGAGCTTCTCGGAGACGTCGATGCCGATCGCCGTGACGCCGGTGAGCAGTACGTCCGCGTCACGGATCCCGCCCACCGAGTCGCGGATGTCGTGCACCAGGGTCTCGGTGGCCTCGTCGGTCGGGCCGGTCTTCGGCACCACCCCGAGCAGCGCCGTCCGACCGTCCGGGCTGAGCTGCGGCGGGGCCACCGCGAGGACGTTCTCGGTGCGCTGCAGCAGCGCGGTCACCTGCGGCACGGCGGCCGAGGTGGCCTGCGGTGTGTCACCGGCGACGACCACCGCGAGCCGGCCGGTGAAGCCCGCTCCGAAGCCCTCGACGGTCAGGTCGTTCGCCACCCGGGCGGGTGAGCCGACGGCGGCCGTCGCGGCGCCCGGTAGGGCCAGCCGCATGTCCGGCGTCGGCAGCGCGAGCAGGCCCAGGCCGAGCAGACCGACCAGGATGACGGGTACGCGGAACCGGGTGACCATCCGCGCCCAGCGGAAGCCGAACGCGGACTGGTCCTCGGTCGCGGTCGGCCGGTCGCTGACATCCGCGCCGGTGTCCGGCGTGCCGTCGATGGCTGCAGTGCCGTCGGTGGCCGCAGTGCCGTCGGTGGCGACCGCCCGCAGGCGGCGGGGGAGTACCCGACGACCCGCGAAGCCGAGCAGCGCCGGCTGGAGGGTGATCGCGACGAGTACCGCGACGGTGACCGTGCCGGCGGCGGCGAGACCCATCACGGTGAGGAACGGGATGTTCACCACGGCAAGCCCGGCCAGTGCAATGACGACTGTGGCACCGGCGAAGACGACAGCGGAACCGGCGGTGCCCACCGCCCGGCCGACCGCCTCCTCGGGGGACAGGCCGTCGAGCAGGTTCTGCCGGTGCCGGGAGGTGATGAAAAGCGAGTAGTCGATGCCGACCGCGAGGCCGAGCATCAGCGCCAGGATCGGGGCGGTGCTGGTCAGTTGGATCGCCCCGCTGAGCGCGAAGAGGCCGGCCATCCCGACGCCCACGCCGATCAGCGCGTTGAGCATGGTCATGCCGGCGGCGACCAGGGAACCGAACGTGATGATCAGGACGATCGCGGCGACCAGTACGCCGAGTGCCTCGGTCGAGCCGATCTCGGGCTCGCCGCCGAGCACCTCGCCGCCCGGGGCGACCTGCCAACCCTGTGCCTTCGCCGCCGAGCCCACCTCCTCGTACGCGGTGCGCTGCGCGTCGGTCACCTCGTCCCCGCCGGTGGCGAACTGGACCTGGACCAGCGCGTACCGGCCGTTGGGTGTCACCGCGCCGACCTGGAACGGGTCGACGGCGCCGACCACGCCGGGCAGTGTGGAGGCCTGCTGGACCAGCTCCCGCACCACGGCCTGGCCCTGCGGGGTGGCCAGTTGGCCGTCGGCCGGTGCCTTGACCGTGATGGTCCCGGTCGCGCCGCTGGCGGCGGGGAACTGCTCGGCGAGCAGGTCGAGAGCGCGTTGGCTCTCGGTGCCGGGCATGGTGAAGTTGCTCGCCGTCGGGCCGCGCAGGGTCGCCGCGGCCAGGCCGGCGACGACGAGTACGACGAGCCAGAGCGCGACGACGAGCCGTCGCCGGCGCAACGCGCCCCGGCCGAGCCGGTAGAGCAGGGTGGCCATCAGGAGTCCTTGTCCTCGGTCGTGGGTGGTTGGGGCAGGGGAACGGCGACGGGCTCGACGGCCCGTCGGACGAGAGCGAGCAGGGCGGGACGCAGCTCGTCGTCGGGGATGTCCACGAACTCGGCGCACGCCTCGGAGATGCCGGCGAGTAGGACGAGCGCGGCGATCCGGGCACCCGGCCGGTCGGAGTGTCCGGCCAACGCGTCGCGTAGCCGGTCGGAGATCTCCTGGATGTGCGCGAAGGCCGGCTGGCAGAGCAGTTCCGGAAACTCGCCGCGAAGCACCGCGATCTCCCGCCGGAAACGGACCGCGAGGTCGACGAAGCCCTCTGCGGCGACCTCCTGGGCGGCCGCCCCGGTCAGGCCGGTGAGCCGGTCGTCGAGGTCCCGCAGCACCCCGATCGCTGGGGCCATCAGCTCGGCGAGCAGGGCTTCCTTGTTCGCGAAGTGGTAGAGCACTGTGGCCTTGGAACAGCCGACCTCACGGGCGATGTCCTGCAGCGAGGTGCCCCGGTAGCCGGTCACCGCGAACCGCCGCGCCGCTGCGGCGAGGATCTCGCCGTGCGTCTCGGACACCGCTCTGGCCATCACTGGTCCACCTCCGCGAACCAGCATGCCTGACCGATCGGTCAGATCCTGACCGATCGGTCAGACTGAAGCGGTGGCGTTCACCACACCACTGTCGGGTTTACCCGGCGTGCTCGGCGTCGTACCTGGTCCGCGCCTCGGCGATGGCCCGGCGGTGCCGCTCGGCCCAGCTGGTGAGCGCCACCAGCGACTCGTAGAGCTCCAGCGCCATCGGGGTGGCGGTGTACTCGACCTTGGGCGGGACGGTCGGATAGACGGTGCGGTGCAGCAGGCCGTCGCGTTCCAGGTTGCGCAGAGTCAGCGTGAGCATCCGCCGACTGATCCCCTCGACGTGCCGCTCCAGCTCGGTGAAGCGCACCGGGCCGTGCGAGGCGGACACCAGGATGCTGATGCTCCACTTGCCGCCGACCCGGTCGAGCACCTCGCGGACGGTGCAGGCGCGGGCCTGCCCCTCGGTGAACGGCACGTTCCCGGGTGCGCAGGTCAACTCGCCCTCGACCTGCGCGGACACGTCGCTGTTCCGCTGGGACACAACAGTGCCTCCTTCCGCTCCGGCTCATGGTCACAGAAGATGACCTCGGTAACAAACCGTGCACCAAGGAGAGGTTCCATGGACCGTGTCGTCCCGTCCCGCTGGCCCGCCGATCCGTCGGACCCGGACACGTCCAGCACCGACGACGATCGGCAGGTCCGGTTGACCGGCGGCACCGGGGCCGGGAGGGTGGTCGGGTGACCAAGGCTGACGAGACCCGGGACGGCGTGGCCCTGACCAACCTGGACCAGCCGCTGTCCGACCGCGACGACGCGACGAAGCGGGACCTGGTCGACTACCTCGACGCGGTCCACGACCGCATCCTTCCGCAGCTGCGGGGCCGGCCGCTGTCCGTGATCAGGGTCCGCCCCGGCCAGCCACCGTTCATGCAGAAGAACCTGCCCCGCTACACCCCGGACTGGGTCCGCCGTGCACCGGTGTGGGCGGAGGCGTCACACCGGGAGATCTCCTACGCCCTCTGCGACGACCGGCGCACCCTGCTCTGGTTCGCCAACCAGCGGGCGGTGGAGTACCACCCGACGCTGGCCACCGTGGCGGATCTGCACCGCCCGACCCACCTGATCCTCGACCTGGACCCGCCGGACGGCGACGGGTTCCGCGCGGCGGTCGACGCGGCCCTGCTGGTCCGCCAGGCGCTCGCCGACGCCGGCCTGGCCGGTGCGGTCAAGACCAGCGGAGCCAAGGGCGTGCACGTCTTCGTCCCGGTGGCCGACGGAGCCACGGCGGAGGAGATGGCCGCCGCTACCCGGGCCCTCGCCGTCCGGGCCGAGCGGCTCGACCCGGCGTTGGCCACTACGGCGTACATCAAGGAGGACCGGGGCGGCCGGGTCTTCGTGGACGCCACCCGTGCGGGCGGGGCGACGGTGGCCGCCGCGTACAGCCCTCGGCTGCGCCCCGGGATGCCGGTCTCGTTCCCGGTCGACTGGGCCGACCTGACCGAGGTGACCCCTGCCGACTTCACCATCCGGACCGCGCCGACGCTGCTCGCCGGCGCCGACCCGTGGGCTGCGTTGATGCCTGCCCCGCAGGCACTGTCCGCCGACCTGGTCGCCGAGGGTCGGACCATCCCGGTGGCCCGGGTGCAGGCCATGCACGAGGGGAAGCGCCGGGCCCGCGCCCGCCGCGAGGCCGGCTGACCAGGCTCGGCGGCCCCCCGCTCGCGCCCGGCGGGCGGCGGTTTGTCGGTGGGTTGTGGCACGATTTCCCAGGTGAGCAGCAAAGCCGACGCGACCCAGCGCCTCGCCGACCTGGCACGGCTGCGCCGGGTCCGGGACCGGATCGACCGGGAGTACGCACAGCCGCTGGACGTCGAGGCGCTGGCCCGTGGCGCGCACATGTCGGCGGGGCACCTCAGCCGTGAGTTCCGGCTCGCCTACGGCGAATCCCCCTACAGCTATCTCATGACGCGGCGCATCGAGCGGGCGATGGCCCTGCTGCGTCGTGGCGACCTGAGCGTCACCGACGTCTGTTTCACGGTCGGCTGTTCGTCGCTGGGCACCTTCAGCACCCGCTTCACCGAGTTGGTAGGCGTGCCGCCCAGCGTCTACCGGCGGCAGGCGGCGCAGGCGACGGCGGGGATTCCGTCGTGCGTGGAGAAGCAGGTGACCAGACCGGTCAGGAATCGAGAAGCGCGGGTCACGGCCCCGCAACTAGCGTGATCGCCATGGACATCACCATTCACTCGAGCTTCCTTCCGCACACCGATCCCGAGGCCTCGCTGGCCTTCTACCGGGACGTGCTCGGCTTCGAGGTCCGTCTCGACGTCGGGTACGAGGGGATGCGCTGGATCACCGTCGGGCCGGTCGGCCAGCCCAGCACGTCCATCGTCCTGCACCCGCCGGCCGCCAACCCGGGCATCACCGACGACGAGCGGCAGACCATCCTCGAGCTCATGGCCAAGGGCAGCTACTTCGGCGTCAACCTGGCCACCCCCGACCTGGACGCCACGTTCGCGAAGCTGGAGGCCAGCGACGCCGAGGTCGTGCAGGAGCCGACCGAGCAGCCGTACGGCGTGCGGGACTGCGCGTTCCGGGACCCGGCGGGCAACATGATCCGCATCCAGGAAGTGCGCTGAGTCATTCGCGCCCGAGAGATGGAGACACGATGAGCACGGCCTCCCAGCGGTCCGCGCCGCACGTCGCCGACAGCCACGACCTGATCCGTGTGCAGGGCGCGCGGGTCAACAACCTCAGGGACGTGAGCGTCGAGATCCCGAAGCGGCGGCTGACGGTGTTCACCGGTGTCTCCGGCTCCGGCAAGAGTTCGCTGGTCTTCGGCACCATCGCCGCCGAGTCGCAGCGGATGATCAACGAGACGTACAGCGCGTTCGTGCAGGGCTTCATGCCGACGCTGGCGCGGCCCGAGGTCGACCTGCTGGACGGTCTGACGACGGCGATCATCGTGGACCAGGAGCGGATGGGGGCCAACTCCCGGTCCACTGTGGGCACCGCCACCGACGCCAACGCGATGCTGCGCATTCTGTTCAGCCGGTTGGGGCAGCCGCAGATCGGCTCGCCCAACGCGTACTCCTTCAACGTCCCCTCGGTGAAGGCGACCGGTGCGATCACCGTCGACCGTGGCGCTGGCAAGACGAAGACCGAGAAGGCGACCTTCACCCGGCTCGGTGGCATGTGCCCGCGGTGTGAGGGAATGGGCGCGGTCACCGACATCGACCTGACCGCGCTCTACGACGACAGCCTCTCGCTCAACGAGGGCGCGATCACGATCCCGGGCTACAGCATGGAGGGCTGGTACGGCCGGATCTTCCGTGGCTGCGGTTACTTCGACCCGGACAAGCCGATCGGCAAGTACACCAAGCGGGAGCAGCACGACCTGCTCCACCGCGAGCCTACCAAGATCAAGGTCGACGGCATCAACCTGACGTACGCGGGCCTGATCCCGTCGATCCAGAAGTCCTTCCTCTCCAAGGACATCGACGCGTTGCAGCCACACATCCGCGCCTTCGTGGAGCGTGCGGTGACCTTCACGACCTGCCCCGAATGCGCCGGCACCCGGCTCAGCAAGGAGGCTCGGTCGTCGAAGATCAAGGGAAAGAACATCGCCGACGCGTGCGCGATGCAGATCAGCGACCTGGCCACCTGGGTACGCGAGATCAAGGAGCCGTCGGTGGCCCCGCTGCTGGCCGGGCTGCAGCACCTCCTCGACTCGTTCGAGGAGATCGGGCTGGGCTACCTGTCGCTCGACCGGCCGTCGGGCACCCTCTCCGGCGGCGAGGCGCAGCGCACCAAGATGATCCGCCACCTCGGCTCGTCGCTCACCGACGTCACCTACGTCTTCGACGAGCCGACGATCGGGCTGCACCCGCACGACATCCAGCGGATGAACAAGCTGCTGCTCCAGTTGCGCGACAAGGGCAACACCGTGCTGGTCGTGGAACACAAGCCCGAGGCCATCGCCATCGCCGACCACATCGTCGACCTCGGCCCGGGCGCGGGCACCGACGGCGGCACCGTCTGCTACGAGGGCAGCCTGGACGGCCTACGCGCCAGCGGCACCATCACCGGCCGTCACCTCGACGACCGGGCAGCCCTCAAGGAACAGGTCCGCACACCCACCGGCACACTGGAGATCCGCGGCGCGACGGCCAACAACCTGCGCGACGTCGACGTCGACGTGCCGCTCGGCGTGCTCGTCGTCGTGACAGGTGTCGCCGGCTCCGGCAAGAGTTCCCTGGTACGCGCGTCGATTCCGGCCGGTGCGGGGGTGGTGTCGATCGACCAGGGCGCGATCCGTGGCTCGCGGCGGAGCAACCCGGCCACGTACACCGGGCTGCTGGACCCGATCCGCAAGGCGTTCGCGAAGGCCAACGGGGTGAAGCCGGCGCTGTTCAGCGCCAACTCCGAGGGCGCGTGCCCGAGTTGCAACGGCGCCGGTGTCATCTACACCGACCTGGGGATGATGGCCGGTGTCGCCGCCCCCTGCGAGGACTGCGAAGGGAAGCGGTTCCAGGCGTCGGTGCTGGAATACCGGCTCGGCGGTCGCGACATCAGCGAGGTGCTCGCGATGTCCGTGACCGAGGCGGAGAAATTCTTCGGCGCGGGTGACGCCCGTACGCCGGCCGCGCACGCCATCCTCGACCGACTCGCCGACGTCGGGCTGGGTTACCTGAGCCTGGGGCAGCCGCTCACCACCCTGTCCGGCGGCGAGCGGCAACGACTCAAGCTGGCCACCCACATGGCCGAGAAGGGCGGCGTGTACGTCCTGGACGAGCCGACCACCGGTCTGCACCTGGCCGACGTCGAGCAGTTGCTCGGCCTGCTCGACCGCCTCGTCGACTCCGGCAAGTCGGTGATCGTCATCGAGCACCACCAGGCGGTCATGGCGCACGCCGACTGGATCATCGACCTCGGCCCGGGTGCCGGTCACGACGGTGGTCAGATCGTCTTCGAGGGCACTCCCGCCGACCTCGTGGCCGGCCGCTCCACCCTCACCGGCGAGCACCTGGCGACGTACGTCGGCCGGTGACGGCCTCCTGTCCCGGCTCGGTGGCTGGCTGGTGGTCGCCGCGGTTCAGCCGCGGCTGACCGCCTCCGGTTTCGGCGACTGGCTGTCAGGTTCTCCCCGCCGCCCTGGTCGTGAGGGCTCCGCAGGTAACGGCAACCAGCCCGAGGACGATCGTGGTCGGGGTGACGTACCCGGGCACCGACGAGGTGACGTACGACCCGCCGCCGCTGAGGTGGCACTCGAAGTGCAGCGGAAGGAAGCTGACGTCGTACCCGTCGACCATGCTTGCCACCCGCGGCCCGACCTCCCGGCAGGGTTCGATCGGGAAGGAGCCGGCTCCGCCGTCCTCCGCCCGCATCACCGCGTAGCCGAGGTGGAGCAGACCCCACGCGTACACGGCGACCGTCGCTGCGCCGACGAGGAGTGCTGCGGCCCTCAGCCGCCCCGACCTCCGGAACACCGCGCGCAGCCCACGAACGGTGAGGACCGTCGCGGTGACGGCTCCGCCCAGCGCGGCGAGGAGCAATCCGAGAAACAGCATGACGACAATATTGATCTTGCCGGGCAGCGGATGCAAAGAACCGGGCGCGGGGAGCCGACATGCTCCTGCGCCCGGTGAAGGATCTCGTGGTGCCCCCGGCCAGCAGCGCGCACCGATGAGGTTCTCGCGCAGCGCCCGTCTGTACGTATGAGATCGACCTACGAGAGGCTGGCATGATGCGGAAACTGACTTTCGGCATGAACGTGACCCTGGACGGCTACATCGCCGCGCCCGGCGACGACCTCGGCTGGAGTGGGGGTGAGGGACCGGACTCGTCGTCGAGCGACGAGCTGTTCCAGTGGTGGTCCGACCGGGTGGGGGCGACGGGCCTGGCGCTGTACGGGCGCAAGCTGTGGGAGGCGATGAGTTCCCGCTGGCCGACCGCCGACCAGCGGCCCGGCGCCACCCCGGCGGAGATCGAGTTCGCCCGCCGCTGGCGGGACATGCCGAAGGTGGTGTTCTCCTCGACGATCGACAAGGTCGACTCGAACACCCGTCTGGTCACCGGCGACGCGGTCGCCGAGATCACCCGGCTCAAGGCAGAGGCCGGCGGCCCGATGGACATCGTCGGCGCGACGCTCGCCGGGGCGGCCATGCGGGCCGGGCTGATCGACGAGTATGTGCTGGTCGCATACCCGGTCCTGGTGGGCGGCGGCACGCCGTTCTTCACGGACCTGGACAGCTGGGTGAACCTGAACCTGGTGGAGACGCGGACGTTTCCCGGCGGCGTGGTGCTGACCCGATACGAGACGAGGCGATGAGCACGGGCCAGTTGCTCGGTTCGTGAGGCCGGGTCGACATCCTTCCTGACGTTTCTTCAGGTATCACGATGCCCCGCCGGCAACGACGGCGGGGCGGTGGTGTTCGCGTTGTCGCGTTGGTGTTCGGCTGGTCGGGGTGCTCATTCCGCGGTGACGTCGGTGACGCCGGCCCGTGGCGCCGGACTCGTCGACGGCGGGGACTTGTCTGATCGCAGCATCGGGGGCAGGCCCAGCCATGGTTTGTCGGTGGCGTCGAATCCGGTGAGCTCGGCGATCTTCCCGTCGACGATGTGCAGGACCGCCATGGTGAACAACCGGTACTCCGGGTCGTCAGGGGTGCGGAGGTACAGCGCGGCGGCGGGCATGCGGTTGACCGTCGTGGCGATACAGCGCCAGTCGTCGTAGCCGGGCTGGAAGAGCCCACCGGAGACCCAGCCGTCCACCGCGTCCTTGGCCGTGACGACCGAGGTGCCCGCCTCGGGCAGCATCACGAAGCGCAGGTCGTCGCGGAGCAGGGACATCAGCCCGTCGAGGTCGTTGCGCTCATGGGCGTCGATGTACGACCTCACCACGCCGCGCTCGTCGCTCGACAGCTCGTGGGCGCCGGGGCTCCGCCAGTCGAGGCGTCGGTCGGGCAGCTGCTCGCGCATCGTCACGCGCGCCCGCTGTAGCGCGCTGGTCACCGATGCGATGGTCAGATCGAGGGCGTCGGCGGCCTTCGACGCCGGCCAGCCGACGACGTCGCGCAGGATGAACACCGCACGCTGCCGCGGCGGCAGGTGCTGGACGGCGACGATGAACGCCAGCTCGATCGTCTCCCGCGCCACCACCGATTCCTGCGGGTCCTCGGGGAGCATCCGGTCGGGGTACGGCTGCAGGTAGAGCACCTCGGAGCCGGGGTCCGACAGCCCGGACGGTACGGGTGTGCGGTCCGTGCGCTTCTTCAGGAAGTCAAGGCAGACGTTCGTCGCGATCCGGTACAGCCAGGTCCGCAGCGCAGCGTGGCCTTTGAACGACTCCCGCTTGTTCCACGCCCGCAGGAACGTCTCCTGCGTCATGTCCTGGGCGTCCTCGTAGTTCGCAAGCATCCGGTAGCAGTGCACCTGCAGCTCACGCCGGTGGCGCTCCGTGATGAGCGCAAACCGGGCCGTATCGCCTGAGCGAACCACCGCGATGAACGAGGCATCGTCAGTGCCCAGCGGTCTAGCGTCGGTCATGGCCACCAATCCTTCCACCGGTTCGAGAGGGCCACCAGAACCGACGACGTGGCGGAAGAATTCTGATCGGTGAAGCCGCCGACACCGGGCCGTTCGTCAGGGAGGATGGTCACCTCGACCGAGCCTGGCCGGGCTGCGGTCATACCGCCAGACACCGGGTAGCGGCGATCCCGGCGCGTCCCGCGCCCGTACGTCGAGCCAACGCGAGGATGCCCCCAGCCGCTCGGCCAGGGGCATCCTTGAACGTCTACTCGAGGGGCGAAACCTGGCCTCTGCGATCGGCCGTTCGCGCTGCGCGTGTGCAGTTCTGTGAGGTGCCCCCGGCAGGATTCGAACCTGCGCCCCCGCCTCCGGAGGGCGGTGCTCTATCCCCTGAGCTACGGGGGCTCAGCGACTGGAGAAGACTAGCAAACCTCCTCTAGGAACGCCGAATCGGTATCGGTGCCCCGATCGTGTCGTCGGGTACCCGCCGCCGCTCTGGCGCAGAGCCACCGTGCCAAAATCCGCTCAACTTCGGGGAAGGCTGCGAGCCGGCCGGTCAGGTGTTGCCCTCGGCCCAAGCCGGCGCGGTGCAGGCGACCATGCACCTGGCGGCGCCTGACCCCTGCTCACCGCCGATCGGCGGCGGCGATCAGCCCCAGGATGGCGGCGTAGGTCAGCCGCTCCAGCCGGGGGGCGAAGTCGACGACCGCGTGCCCGAGCCGGGGGTCCCGCAGGTATAGCGCGGCGAGGGTCTCGGGCGGGTGAGCGGCTTGCCACAGTGCGGCGGCGAGTGCCGTGACCGTCGTCACCAGGTCGCGGGCACCGTGCTGGCCGAGTGGGGGCAGCGCGCCGGCAGCCTGCGCGCTGATGTCGTCGACGGCGGCGAGCCCGGTGAGCTTGAAGGCGTGCACCGCCTCCGCGGAGACGTGCCGTTCGAGGTTGAGCGACACGTGGGAGAGTAGCTCGCAGAAGAGTGGGCGCTCGGCGAGGGTCGTCGCCAGGATCGCGGCGAGTCGTTCGGGGGCTACCTCGTGCGCGCCGTCGAGTTCCGCGCGTACCGCATCTGACCAGCTGCTCCAGCCCGCGGCGGTGAGGTGCAGGTAGATCTCTTCACGCGTCTCGAAGTAGCGGAGGATCGCGGACTTGTGGATGCCGACTTCAGTGGCGATATCGGTCAAGCTGACCGACCGTACGCCATCGCGGGCACCCAGCAGGCGGGCGGCGGCGAGGATCGCCTCCCGCCGCTGCTCCTTGTGCTCGGGGCGGCGCGCGCGCTGAAAGTCCCCCTCCGGTGTCGCCACCCCTGCAGGTTAGCGCAACAGCGTTCTCTGAGGGTGTTTACGCAACGCCGTTGCCTTGTTAGCGCAACGGTGTTGTGTTAACTTCGTCGGAGAGGGCACTCGGTGTGTCCTCCCGATGGCAGAGGAGTTCGGCAATGACGAAGGTATGGCTGGTGACGGGCAGCTCCCGCGGCCTCGGTCGGGCCGTGGCCCGGGAGGTGCTGGCTGCCGGGCACGACGTCGTGGCCACCGCGCGCGACGTGCGGGCCCTCGACGACCTGCGCGCGGAGTATCCGGACCACCTCCTCGTGCAGCCCCTGGACGTCACGGACCCGCAGCAGGCGCAGGCCGCTGTCGACGCCGCCGTCGCGCGCTTCGGGCGGCTCGACGTGGTCGTCAACAACGCCGGGTACGCGAACATGGCGACGATCGAGGAGGTGGAGCTGGACGACTTCCGGGCGCAGGTCGAGGCGGTGTTCTACGGGACCGTGCACGTGACAAAGGCGGCGTTGCCCGTGCTGCTGCGCCAGGGCGCCGGACACTTCATCCAGGTCACCTCGATCGGGGGACGCGACACCTCACCCGGAGTGTCGGCGTACCAGAGTGCGAAATTCGCGGTGGAGGGCTTTTCCGGGGTGCTGGAGAAGGAGGTATCCCCCCTCGGGATCAAGGTCACCATCGCCGAGCCGGGCCTCATGCGGACGGACTGGTCCGGGGCGTCCATGGTGGTGCATCCGTACTCGGCGAAGTACGAGCCGACGATGGGTCCGCTCGTGAAGTACCTCTCGGACATGCAGGGGCGGGAACCGATCGATCCGGCGCGGATCGCTCGGGTGTTCCTCGACGTCGTGGAGATGGAGCAGCCGCCGTTGCACCTCGTCCTCGGACGCGGCGCAGTCGACATGATCGCGCAGTCCACCTCGCGGCTCGCCGAGGAGGACGCCCGCTGGGCGGAGCTGGGTCGGTCCGTCGACTTCGACGACGCCGCCTGAACCGATCGCTCTCGTCGCGGAGGCGCGGGACCTCTGGGAGCCGGCCGGCATAAACGCAAACCGGCATGGGAGCCAACGTGTTCCTACGCCCGGGACGGTCTTTAGGTGCCCCTGGCAGGATCCGAACCTGCGCCCCCGCCTCCGGAGGGCGGTGCTCTGTCCCCTGAGCTGCGGGAGCTCAGTGACTGGAGAAGACAAGCAAACCTCCTCCGTGTACGCCGAGTCGGTATCGGGTGAGCCGATCGTGTCGACAACCGGCTCACCCGGTGCTCAGGCGGCCGCTATCGCCCGCCCGCAGCTGGGCAGCGGGTGCAGGACGATCCGACGCGGGAGCCGGCGCGGCCACTCGTTGCGGGGCCAGGAGCCGTCCACGATCAGGTGCACGGTGCGCTCCTCCTCGCCGCTGAGCCGCAGCACGAAGTCGCGGGGGAGCGGCGGGTCCACGGTCGGCGTGGTGATCATGAAGCGCACCCGACCGCGGGACGAGACCGCCGAGATCACGTCTGCTGCCGGCATGGTGCCGCGCAGGCGGACCCGGCCGATCCAGTAGACCTCGGCGAGGTGCTCCTGGGCGGCTCGGGTGATCGCCGGGTACTCGCTGCGAACCCACCGCTCCACCGCGCTGACGCAGAGCCCGCAGGCGCGCTCGCGCGGCTCGCGCGGACCCAACCCCCAGGCCCGCAGGTACGCCCCGACGGCGCCAGCGTCCAGCGGGAGGTCGAAGCGCCGCTGGATGAGCGCGGTGAGGCTCTGCCTCGTCCACAGCTCCTCGTCCAGGCCGAACTCGTCCGGGTGGACGCCCCGCAGTGTGTCGATCAGTTCGAGTTCCTGTTCGCGGCTGAGCATTCCCGGCTCGCCCTGCCGCTGTCCGCGACGGACGGCTGCCACCGCCCCGTCACCACCGATGGTGTGGCGTCGGCACCAACTGGTGACCGAACGCCGTGCGTCTCTGAGTGCAACCCCCACGTCTTGGGCAACGAGCCCGAATCGCAACTGGTCACGATATGTATGGAGAAAACTCTCTAAGTGACGTAATCGCCTGTGCCGCCCAGAAGCCCCATAAGGGACATGTTGGGATGCTTGGGGCAGTCTGCTTGCCGGCCCGCGCCTCGATCCACGCTGGTGTGGCTCTCGCGAAGTCGACGCTATCGGCCCCGGTAGGACGCGACCCGGGGCCACCGGGCGGTCGCAGTCAGCCCTTGGCCGCCTGCGCCTGGAGCTGCCGGAGGTTGTTCAGCTCGGTCTGCTGGGTGGCCTTCATGGTCTTGGCCACCCGCAGCACCTCGGCGTTGTCGGTCTCGCCGAGCACCGCGTCGATCATGTGGATGCCGCCCAGGTGGTGGGCGTACATCAGGCTCAGGAACTGCCGGTCGACCTCGATGCCCCGGGCGTCGCGCAGGGCGGCCATCTGCTCCGGGGTGGCCATCCCCGGCATCAGGCCGTCCTTGACGGTGGCGCCGTCGGACATCCACGACATCGGCGGCTGCGAGCCGGTCGGGCTCAGGTCCCACTCGCGTAGCCAGGTCTGCATGGCACCGATCTCGCCCTGTTGCCCGGTGGCGATGTCGACAGCGATCTGGCGCACCTCGGGGAGGGTGGCCGACCGGTACGCGACCAGGCTCATCTCCACCGCCTGCGCGTGGTGGGTCGTCATGTCCCGGGCGAAGCCCGCCTCGACCGACGAGTCACCGGGCCGGGTGAGTCGGGGAGTGAGCAGGCCGCCCGCGTACCCGAGGAGCAGCCCCACCACCACCATGATGGCGAGCGCCGGCACGCCGTAGCGCGCCGCCGGGGCCCGACCGCCCTCGTCCGGGGCGGTCGGGTTGTCGTCGTACTCGCTGTCGGTGGTGGTGGTGGGGGCGGTCATCGCGGTCCTTACTGGGTGGGCTGCTGCTGGAGCTCACGCGGCGTGGTGCCGGTGGCGGTGATGCCGGTGTTGCAGAGCGCCGTGGGGCCCTCGACGGAGGCGTTCACCCGCAGGTCCTTGATGAACTCGTCGATCCGCTTGTCGTCGGCGTTGTCGAGCTTGAGCTGGTAGCCCCAGGCCTGGAGCGAGATCGGCTTGTCCAGGCCCTCGTACGGGCTCATCAGCGTCTTCTCGACGCCGCGCACCTTGCTCGCGAGCTTCTCGACCTGGTCCTGCGGCAGGTCCGGGCGGTAGGTGATCCACACCGCGCCGTGCTCCAGGCTGTGCACCGCGTGCTCGCTGGCGATCGGAGCGTCGTAGACGTCGCCCATGCAGTTCTGCCAGGCGGCGTTGTGCACCCCGCCCACCGGCGGCGAGTAGTTCCAGGTCAGCGGCCCGGACTTGTGCGACTCGTACTTCAGGCTGTCCGGGTCGGACTTGCGGATGTTGACGATGCCGTCGATGGCGTTGGCCCGCTTGTCCCACGGCTTGGAGCCCTGGAACGACGCCCAGGCGCCGTACCCGATGATGCCGGCCGCGAGCACACCCACCGCGACGAAGAGCGCGATCGGACCCCAGGCCCGACCCTGGCTCACCTTGACCGGGGTGATCGGCTTGCGCGGGCCCTTGCCCCCTGCCCGGGGCGTGCCTGACGGCTTACCCGCCGGCTTGCCGGAACCGGCCTTGGCGCCGGACGCCGGCCGGCCCGCGGCCGGCTTCTTGCCGGTGCTGACCACGGTCGGGCGGCGCTCAGGGCCACCCGGGGTGCTGATGCTCATCGTGCCTCGTCAAGTCGGTCGGTCAGGGGAGTGGCGGGCCGGATGACGCGCAGGGGAGCCGCCGAGTGCCCGAGTCTACCCCCGATAACATGGTTGGGTGACTCCTGCAGAACTAGCCTCGGTCGTCCTTACCGCCGCCCACGCCGTCTTCGAGCAGCGTGGGCTGGACCGCGCCGCGTTGCCGGCGAGCACGGTGGTGGAGCGACCGCGCAACCCCGAGCACGGCGACTACGCCTCGACGCTCGCGCTGCAGTTGAGCAAGAAGGTCGGTGTTCCGCCGCGGGAGTTGGCGACCGCGCTGGCCGACGAACTGGGCCGGGCGGAGGGTGTCAAATCGGTGGAAATCGCCGGGCCGGGCTTCCTGAACATCCGGCTCGACGCGGCCGCCGCCGGTCAGCTCGCCCGGGTGATCGTCGAGGCCGGCGCGGAGTACGGCCGCAGCGACCGACTCGCCGGCGAGAAGATCAATCTGGAGTTCGTCTCGGCCAACCCGACCGGCCCGGTGCACATCGGCGGGGTTCGCTGGGCGGCCGTCGGTGACGCGCTGAGCCGGCTGCTGCGGGCCACCGGCGCCGACGTCGGCACGGAGTACTACTTCAACGACGCCGGGTCGCAGATCGACCGCTTCGCCCGGTCGCTGCTGGCCGCCGCCAAGGGCGAGCCGGCGCCGGAGGACGGCTACGGCGGCGCGTACATCGCCGAGATCGCCACCGAGGTGCAGGCCCGCCGGCCGGAGGTGCGCTCGCTCGACGACGACGCCGCGCAGGAGGTGTTCCGGGTCGAGGGCGTCGCGCTGATGTTCGACGAGATCCGTTCCTCGCTGCGGGACTTCGGGGTGGAGTTCGACACCTACTTCAACGAGAAGGACCTGCACGACCGGGGTGAACTCGACCTGGCGTTGAACCGGCTGCGCGCACAGGGGCACCTCTACGAGTCCGACGGCGCGACCTGGCTGCGCACCACCGACTTCGGTGACGACAAGGACCGGGTGCTGCGTAAGTCCAACGGCGAGTGGACGTACTTCGCCGCGGACTGCGCCTACTACCTGGACAAGCGGGAGCGCGGCTTCGAGCGGGTCGTGATCATGCTGGGTGCCGACCACCACGGCTACATCGGCCGGATGAAGGCGATGGCCGCCTGCTTCGGCGACGACCCGGAACGCAACCTGGAGATCCTCATCGGGCAGCTGGTCAACCTGCTGCGCGACGGCGCCCCGATGCGGATGAGCAAGCGGGCCGGCACGGTGATCACGCTGGAGGACCTGGTCGAGGCGATCGGCGTGGACGCCTCCCGGTACGCGCTGGCCCGCTACTCCAGCGACTCCCCGATCGACATCGACATCGAGCTGTGGACCCGAGCGACCCGCGACAACCCGGTCTACTACGTGCAGTACGTCGCCGCCCGGACGGCGGGCGTGGCCCGCAACGCCGCCGAGGTGGGGCTGGTCCCGGGTGACGCCGACGCGTTCCGTCCCGAGCTGCTCGACCACGAGAAGGAGAACGAGCTGCTCAAGGCGCTCGCCGAGTTCCCCGCGGTGGTGGCCACGGCCGCCGAGCTGCGGGAGCCGCACCGGGTGGCCCGCTACCTGGAGGAGAGCGTGGCCGCCTCCTACCACCGCTTCTACGACAACTGTCGGGTGCTGCCGCTGGGTGACGAGGACGTCACCGACCTGCACCGCGCCCGGCTGTGGCTCAACAACGCCACCCGCACGGTGATCGCCAACGGCCTGCACCTGCTCGGCGTCTCCGCTCCCGAGAGGATGTGACATGCGGGCTCACGAGGCTGGTGCGCTGCACGCGGACATCAGCAACCAGGGGCCGGCGTGGCTGCGTACCCCGGAGGACGTGAACGCCCTGATGCCGGCGCTGTGGCCACGCAGCGTGACGCGCGGCGCCGACGGCGCGGTCGCCGTCGCGGGCCTGAGCGTCCGCGACATCGCGGCCGAGTTCGGCACCCCGGTGTACGTCCTCGACGAGGACGACCTGCGTTCGCGCTGCCGCGACTTCCGGGCGGCCTTCCCGACCGAGGACGTCTTCTACGCGGGCAAGGCGTTCCTCTGCCGCGCGGTGGTCCGGATGATCGCCGAGGAGGGGCTGCACCTGGACATCTGCACCGGTGGTGAGCTGGCCACCGCGCTGTCGGCCGGGATGCCGCCGGAGCGGATCGGCTTCCACGGCAACAACAAGTCGGTCGCCGAGTTGGGTCGGGCGCTGGACGCCGGGGTGGGCCGGATCATCGTCGACTCGTTCACCGAGATCGACCGGCTCACCGCGCTGGCCCGCGAGCGGGGGGTGCGGCCCCGGGTGCTGGTCCGGGTGACGGTGGGCGTCGAGGCGCACACCCACGAGTTCATCGCCACCGCCCACGAGGACCAGAAGTTCGGCTTCTCCCTCGCGGGCGGTGCCGCCGCGAACGCCGCCTTCAAGATCCTCGACGAAGGCGTGCTGGAGCTGCGCGGCCTGCACTCGCACATCGGTTCGCAGATCTTCGACGCCAGCGGCTTCGAGGTCTCGGCCCGCCGGGTGCTCGCCCTGCAGGCGCAGATCCGCGACGCGCGCGGGGTGGAGCTGCCCGAGCTGGACCTCGGCGGCGGCTTCGGCATCGCGTACACCTCCCAGGACGACCCGGCCACACCGCAGGATCTGGCCAAGCGGCTTCGCAAGATCGTCGACTCGGAGTGCGCGGCGGAGAACCTGGCCGTGCCGCACCTGTCGATCGAGCCGGGCCGGGCCATCGTCGGGCCGGCCGTGTTCACCCTCTACGAGGTCGGCACTGTCAAGGACCTCGACGGCATCCGGACGTACGTCAGCGTCGACGGCGGCATGAGCGACAACATCCGCACCGCCCTGTACGACGCGTCCTACTCGGCGACGCTGGCCTCGCGTGCCTCCGGCGCGCAGCCGATGCTTGCCCGCGTGGTGGGAAAGCACTGTGAGTCCGGGGACATCGTGGTGAAGGATGAATTCCTGCCCGCCGACGTGCAGCCCGGAGATCTTGTCGCGGTGCCCGGCACCGGTGCGTACTGCCGGAGCATGGCCAGCAACTACAACCACGTACCGCGTCCACCGGTGGTCGCGGTACGCGACGGCCAGGCACGCCTGATCGTCCGGCGGGAAACCGAAGAGGACCTGCTCGCATTGGATGTTGGATGACGTCACCTGTGCGCTTGGCGCTGCTCGGCTGCGGCACTGTCGGCCAGGAGGTGGTCCGCCTGCTGCACGAGCAGTCGGCCGACCTGGCCGCGCGGATCGGCGCTCCGCTGGAGATCGCCGGCATCGCCGTGCGTCGGCTCGGCCGCGACCGCGGTGACCTGCCGGTCGACGAGGACCTGTTGACCACCGACGCGCTCGGCCTGATCAAGCGCGACGACGTGGACGTGGTGGTCGAGGTGGTCGGCGGCATCGAGCCGGCCCGCGGCTGGCTGGTCGAGGCGCTGCGCGCCGGCAAGAGCGTGGTCACCGCCAACAAGGCGCTGCTCGCCGAGGACGGCGTGGCCCTGCACGAGGCGGCGGCCGAGGGCGGCGGCGACCTCTACTACGAGGCGTCCGTGGCCGGGGCCATCCCGCTGCTGCGCCCGCTGCGCGAGTCGCTGCACGGGGATCGGATCAACCGGGTCACCGGCATCGTCAACGGCACCACCAACTTCATCCTCTCCGCGATGGACGCGACCGGCGCCGGCTTCGCCGAGGCCCTGGAAGAGGCAACCGCACTGGGGTACGCGGAGGCCGACCCGACCGCCGACGTCGAGGGCTTCGACGCGGCGGCGAAGGCGGCGATCCTCGCCTCGCTGGCGTTTCACACCCGGGTCGGCGCGGCCGACGTGCACCGGGAGGGCATCACCGAGGTGACCGCCGCGGACATGGCCAGCGCCCAGGCGATGGGCTGCACGATCAAGCTGCTCTGCATCGCGGCCCGGGGCGTCGACCCCGCCGGCCGGGAGACCGTCAGCGTCCGGGTGCACCCGGCGATGATCCCGCGCAGCCACCCGCTGGCCAGCGTGGGTGACGCGTTCAACGCGGTCTTCGTGGAGGCGGACGCCGCCGGGCAGCTGATGTTCTACGGCCGGGGCGCCGGGGGCGCGCCGACCGCGAGCGCGGTGCTCGGTGACGTGGTCGCGGTGTCCCGCAACCGGCTCGCCGGGGTGCGCGCGGCCAGCGAGAGCGCGTACGCGGACCTGTCGGTACGACCGATGGGCGAGGCGTTGACCCGCTACCACGTCAGCCTCGACGTGGCCGACCGCCCGGGTGTGCTGGCCTCGGTGGCGGGCGTGTTCGCCCGGCACGACGTCTCGATCGCGACCGTCCGGCAGGGCTCCGCGGGTGGGGCTCCCGGCCGCGACGGCGACGCGGAGCTGGTCATCGTCACCCATGTGGCACCGGACGCCGCGCTCGCCGCGACCGTGGGCGAGCTGCGCGGTCTGGACATTGTCCGGTCGGTGACCAGTGTGCTGCGGGTCGAGGGCGGCGCCTGAGTCGTTGGACCATCGACGGGACGGCTCGCGCGTCCCGCCAGTTGGGTAAGCCGGGGTGTGCCATCGACCGCTGCGGAAGGCTGGTCCAAGGTGGCCCTGATGCCGGGTCGGCGCGGTGGTAGAGGCGAGGAGAGACGACATGTGGCGGGGTCTGATCGAGGCGTACCGGGATCGGCTGCCGGTCACCGCGGCCACGCCGGTCGTCACGCTGCACGAGGGGAACACCCCGCTGTTGCCCGCGCCGGTGCTGTCCGCCCGGCTCGGGTGCGACGTGCACCTCAAGGTGGAGGGTGCCAACCCGACCGGCTCGTTCAAGGACCGGGGCATGACCCTCGCGGTGTCCAAGGCGGTCGAGGCCGGCAACAAGGCGATCATCTGCGCCTCCACCGGCAACACCAGCGCATCCGCCGCGGCATACGCGGCGCGAGCCGGGTTGACCTGCGCGGTGCTCGTGCCGCAGGGCAAGATCGCGTTGGGCAAGCTGGCCCAGGCGCTGGTGCACGGCGCGAAACTCCTCCAGGTGAGTGGCAACTTCGACGACTGCCTGTCGCTCGCCGCGAAGCTGGCCCAGGACCACCCGGTCGCACTGGTCAACTCGGTCAACATCGACCGGCTGCACGGCCAGAAGACCGCCGCGTTCGAGATCGTCGAGGCGCTCGGTGACGCCCCTGACATCCACTGCCTGCCGGTCGGCAACGCCGGCAACATCTCCGCCTACTGGATGGGCTACGCCGAAGATCGGGAGGCTGGCACCACCACCCGGACGCCGAAGATGTACGGCTTCCAGGCCGCCGGGGCGGCCCCCATCGTGACCGGCCAGGTGGTGCCGGAGCCGTCGACCATCGCCACGGCGATCCGGATCGGCAACCCGGCGAGCTGGACCAAGGCGTTGGACGCCCGGGACGCCTCCGGTGGGCTGATCGCCGCGGTGACCGACCGGGAGATCCTCTCCGCGTACCGGCTGCTCGCCCGGGAGGTCGGGGTCTTCGTCGAGTTGGGCAGCGCGGCCAGCGTGGCCGGCCTGCTCCAACAGGCCGCGGCGGGCGCGGTGCCGCCCGGTTCGACGGTGGTCTGCACGGTGACCGGCCACGGGTTGAAGGACCCGGAGTGGGCGATCTCCACCGCGCCGGCCCCGTTGACCATCGCGAACGACCCGATGGCGGCGGCCCGCGCTCTCGATCTGGCCTGAGCGCGCCGCTGCCGGGTCGGTGACCGGCGCGGCCGGCCGGTCCTCGGGACGGGCTGGGGGCGGCGGGGGTTCTGGTGATCGTGTCCGGCACACTTTCACGTATCCCCGCCCGCATTCTCGTTCAGGAGTGAACCAGGCCGATGTCGCTGCTCGCCAGATTCAGCCTCGCCAACCGAGGGCTGATCGCCCTCATCGCGGTGGTGACCACGGTGTTCGGAGCGTTCGCCGTGCCGTCGCTGAAGCAGCAACTGCTGCCGTCGCTCGAGTTCCCGGCCGCGTTCATCGTGGCCGCCTACCCCGGTGCCGGTCCCGAGATCGTCGAGTCCCAGGTGACCGAGCCGATCGAGAACGCCCTCCAGGGCATCCCCGGGCTCGACAAGGTCACCTCCACGTCCCGTGAGGGGTCGGCCACCGTCCAGGTGACGTACGAGTTCGGCACCGACCTGGACGACGTGGTCAACAAGATGCAGACCGCGCTGAGCCGGATCGACGCCCAGCTGCCGGAGAGCGTCGACCCGCAGGTCATCGCGGGTAGCACTGACGACCTTCCGGCGGTGGTGCTGGCCGCGGCCGGCACGGCCGACGAGCGGGCGCTCGCCGAGAAGCTACGCGCGACGGTGGTGCCCGAACTGGAGGGCATCGAGGGGGTACGCACCGTCGAGGTGACCGGCACCCGTGACGACGTCGTGGTGGTCACCCCGGACCCGGCGAAGCTGGCGGCGGCGCAGCTCCAGCCGACGGCGATCGGCGCGGCGCTGAAGACGAACGGTGTGGCGGTTCCCGCCGGCGCGGTGACCAGCGGGGCGTTGGCCCTCCCGGTCCAGGTCGGCTCGCCGATCGGCACCATCGAGGACCTGCGGGGCATCGTGGTCGCCCCGGGCGCGGCACCCGTCCGCCTCGGCGACGTGGCGACGGTCGAGCAGCAGCTCGCCCCGGCCACCGCGATCACCCGTACCAACGGCAAGGACAGCCTCGGCGTCGCCGTCACCGCCGCGCCGGACGGCAACGCCGTGCAGATCTCACACGAGATCCGCGACCGGCTCGCCGACCTGAAGGACGCCTCCGGCGCGGACTTGACGGTCGTCTTCGACCAAGCGCCGTTCGTCGAGAAGTCGATCGAGTCGTTGACCACCGAGGGCCTGCTCGGCCTGGTGATGGCGGTCATCGTGATCCTGGTCTTCCTGCTGTCGGTGCGCTCGACGGTGGTCACCGCGGTCTCCATCCCGCTCTCCGTACTCGTGGCACTGATCGCCCTCTGGATCGGTGACTACTCGCTCAACCTGCTCACCCTCGGCGCGCTGACCATCGCGGTGGGCCGGGTGGTGGACGACTCCATCGTGGTGTTGGAGAACATCAAACGACATCTCGAGTACGGCGAGGAGAAGCGGCACGCCATCATCACCGGCGTCCGAGAGGTAGCCGGAGCGGTGACCGCGTCCACCCTCACCACGGTGGCGGTGTTCGCGCCGATCGCGCTGGTCGGCGGGTTCGTGGGTCAGCTCTTCGCGCCGTTCGCGATCACCGTGACGGTGGCCCTGCTCGCGTCACTGCTGGTGTCGCTGACCGTGATCCCGGTGCTCGCGTACTGGTTCCTCAAGCCGCGCGGCGGCACCGCGGACGACGAGGCGGTGCGACGTGTCGCGGAGGAGAAGGAGCTGCGCAGCCCGTTGCAGCGGGCGTACCTACCGGTGATCGGCTTCGCCACCCGCAAGCGGTCGACCCGCTGGATCACCGTCGGGGTCGGTCTGCTGGTGCTCTTCGGCACCTTCGGCCTGGCGCAGAAGCTGGAGACCAACTTCCTGGACGACTCCGGCCAGGACACCCTGAACATGAGCCAGGAGCTGCCGGCCGGCAGTGGGCTGGCGGCCACCGACGCGGCGGCCAAGCAGGTCGAGTCGGTGCTGTCCCGCACCAAGGGCGTCGAGACGTACCAGGTCACCGCCGGCGCCGGGGACAACCCGTGGGCGGGTGGCGGCGGCAACAACGTCGCGAACTGGTCGCTGGCGCTCGACGGTGAGACCGACGCCAAGCAGATGCGCGAGGTGCTGCGCAAGGAGTTCGACAAGCTCGGCACCGGCGTGGGTGAGATCAGCTTCGGCGGTGGGCAGGAGGCGTCGACCAGCCAGCTCGAGGTCATCGTCCAGGCCAGCGACCCGGACGTGCTCACCCGGGCCGCCGAGGAGGCCCGGGCGGCGATGGCCGGTGTCCCGGACGTCGAGGACGTCTCGACCAGCCTGGCCGAGCGGGTGCCGAGGGTCGACGTGACTGTCGACCGGGTCGCCGCCGGACGGGCCGGGCTCACCGAGGCCGCTGTCGGGCAGTTGGTGTCGCAGGCGTTCCGGGGCGCGCCGTTGGGGCAGGTCGCGCTCGACGGCCAGCAGCAGAACGTGGTGCTGCGGCTGGGAACGAAGCCGCCGATGACGGTGGAGGAACTGCGGGCACTGCCGGTGGGTCCGGTCAAGCTGGACGACATCGCGGACGTGACGCAGGGCGAGGGGCCGCAGCAGGTCACCCGGATCGACGGTGAGCGCAGCGTGTCGGTCACCGGCGCGGCCACCGGATCGAACCTGGGCGCGACCAGCAAGGAGTTGCAGAAGCGCCTGGACGGCATCGACGTGCCGGGTGCCAGCTTCACCATCGGTGGCGTCAGCGCGGACCAGGCCGACGCGTTCGGTGACCTGGGCCTGGCGGTGCTGGCCGCCATCGCCATCGTCTTCCTGATCATGGTGGCGACGTTCCGCAGCCTCACCCAGTCGCTGATCCTGCTGATCTCCATTCCGTTCGCGTCGACCGGCGCGATCGGCCTGCTGCTGATCACCGGGACGCCACTCGGCGTACCGGCGTTGATCGGTGTGCTGATGCTGGTCGGCATCGTGGTGACCAACGCGATCGTGCTGCTCGACCTGATCAACCAGTACCGTGCGCAGGGCATGGGTGTCCGGGAGGCGGTGGTCGAGGGCGGCCGACGCCGACTGCGTCCCATCCTGATGACCGCCGTGGCGACCATCTTCGCGCTGTTGCCGATGGCGCTCGGGTTGACCGGTGAGGGCGGCTTCATCTCGCAGCCGCTGGCGGTCGTGGTGATCGGTGGTCTGCTCAGCTCGACGTTGCTCACGCTGATCCTGGTACCGACGCTGTACACCATGGTGGAGCACACCAAGGAGTCGCTGCGGAGCCGGCGTGACCGGCGGCGGCCCGGCAAGTCGGCGGTGGACTCGGCGGAGACCGACGAGGCTGCTGCCCCGAACCAGGTCGCGGTGCCGAGTGGCGCGTCGACCCCGGCCACGACCGAGGGTACGAAGCCGGCTCCGCGTCCCGCCCCGTCGGCCGCGTTGGTGGAGGGCACGGACCAGTTCGAGGTGCTGCGGCTGCCTCGTAGTCGTACCTCGCCGCTGCCTCCGTCGGAGCCCACGGAGTAGGTCCGGCCGCATCTCGAAACGCCCCCGACAGGGTCTGTCGGGGGCGTTTCGGGTTCCTCCGGCCACGACACTCCGATCCGACGGCCCTGCGCCACAGTGGACGCCGACGGTGCTCGACACCCTGGCCCAGCACCAGGTGCCGGCCACCTTCTTCCTGGTCGGCGAGCGGATCCGGCGACACGCCGACCTCATCCGTGATCGGCTCGCCGGGCACGAGGTGGGCAATCACAGCTGGCAACACCGGGACCTGGCCGAACTGGACGCCGCTGAGGCGTACGACGATCTGCGCCGCAGTCACGACGCCATCGCCGAGGTGACCGGTGTGCCACCCCGCCTGTTCCGCCCGCCGTACGGCCATCTGGCCGGGGCGGTGCTGCACGTGGCTGCCCGGCTGGACTATCGACTGGTGCTCTCGACGCTGCAGAAGGTGGAACGTGAGTTCCCTCACGATCCCACCGGCCACGCCCGACGCATCGTGGCCGATGTCCGACCGGGAACGATTGTGCTCGGTCACGATGTCGGCGCGCTCCGGCGTCTGGTCGCGCTGCACGGCCCGACCGACATGATCAACGGACTGCGGGCCCGCGGCTACACCTTCGTCACCGTCTCCGCGCTGCTGGGAGCAGGTGTAGCCCCGACCCCGGCCGGGTAGGGTGCCGCTCCGTGGCGTCCACCCTCTCTGTTCTGACCGGCAATCGGAGCTTCCGCAATCTCTTCCTCGCCGAGTTGGTGGTCTTCGGTGCCGACTGGTTCGTCATGGTGCCGCTGCTGGTTCTGCTGCCGCACCTGACCGGCAGCGGAGTCTGGGGCGCACTGGTGTTGGCGGTGGACACCGGCATCGTGGCGCTGTTGCTGCCGTACACCGGCACGATCGCCGACCGCTTCGACCGACGCAAGATCATGATCGCCGCGAACGTGGCCGCGCTCGCCGGCGTACTGCTGCTGCTCGGAGTCCGGGGCGCGGGAACCGCCTGGTTGGCGCTGGTCGCGATCGGCGTTGTCGCGGTAGCCAAGGCGTTCTACTCGCCGGCCGCCCAGGCCGCGCTGCCCAACGTGCTGGAGCCGCACGAGTTGGCCGCCGGCAACGCCGTGGCCGGCTCCGCCTGGGGCACCATGACCGTGGTCGGTGCCTCGCTCGGCGGCGTGCTCAGCACCGTCGCCGGCCCGTACGCCTGCTTCTGGGTGGCGGCGGTGGGCCTGGTGCTGGCCGCGGGCCTAGCCACCCGGATCCGCCGGCCTCTCCAGGCACCCCGGGACGCGAACCGTCCGGTCCAGCGGACCTGGGCGGCAGTCCGCGAGGCGCTCGGCTACATCGGGCACCGGCCTCGGGTGCTCGCGCTGGTCACGGTGAAGTCGGCGGTCGGCCTGGGCAACGGCGTGCTGACCGTGTTTCCGTTGCTGGCCGGCGTGTACGGCGTCGGCCCGCTCGGCGCCGGTCTGCTCTTCGCCGTACGCGGAGCCGGGGCGTTGGTGGGCCCGATCCTGATGCGTCGGGTGCTGACCAACCGAGCCTGGCTCCTGCCCGGGCTCGCGCTGTCCATGGCGTTCTACGGGCTGTCCTACCTGGGCACATCGGTCGTCCGGTGGTTCCCGCTGGTGCTGCTGCTGGTCTTTGTGGCGCACTTCGCGGGCGGCAGCAACTGGGTGATATCCAACTTCGCCCTCCAGGGTGAGGTCCCGGACCACCTGCGTGGGCGCGTCTTCGCCACCGACATGATGCTCGCGACGCTGGCGATCTCGGTGAGCCAACTGGTGGTGGCCCTGGTGGTCGACGTGGTCGACGAACGGGTCGTGCTCGCCGGCTGCGGGCTGATCACCCTCGTCTACGCCGTCGGCTGGCGGATCGCCACCCGTCGACTCTCGCTCACCGACCCGGCCGCCGACCCGGTCGCGGGCGCCGCCGGCTGAACCGGGCGGTCCCAGGCTGCGGACGCGGGACCGGATCGTCGGTGCCGGGCCCTAGCATGAGCGCGTGCCGACGAACTTCACCGCCGGGCCGGTTCGGGTCCGGGTCCCCGCGACCAGCGCCAACCTGGGCCCCGGCTTCGACGCGTTGGGTCTCGCCCTCGGGCTCCACGACGACCTCGCCGCCGAGGTCGCGCCGGGTGGGGTCCGGGTGACGGTGACCGGGCAGGGTGCCGGCGAGCTGCCCGACGACGACCGGCACCTGGTGGTGCGGGCCATGCGTGCCGCCTTCGACGTCCTCGGCGCCCAGCCCGAGGGGTTGAGCGTGGAGTGTGTCAACCGGATCCCCCAGGCACGAGGGCTCGGCTCCTCGTCCGCCGCGATCGTCGCCGGGGTGTTACTGGCCCGCGCCCTGGTCACCGGCGGGGAGAGCCGGCTGGACGAGGCCGGTGTGCTCCGGCTGGCCGCCGAGATCGAGGGCCATCCCGACAACGTCGCGCCCTGCCTCCTCGGGGGCTTCACCGTGGCTTGGTCCGAGTCGACAGGTGCCCGGGCGGTGTCCCTGCCGGTCGCCGACGGGGTTCGGCCGGTCGTCTTCGTGCCGGCGGAGCGCGGATTTACCGCCAGCGCACGGGCCGCCCTGCCGGTTTCCGTTCCGCACGGCGACGCCGCGTTGACCGCCGGACGGGCCGCGTTGCTGGTGCACGCTCTCACCGCCGACCCGACGCTGCTGGTGCCGGCCACCGTCGACCGGCTCCACCAGGATTACCGCGCGGCCGGGATGCCGGCTACGTCTTCCCTGGTCAGCGCGTTGCGAGCGGCCGGTGTGGCAGCTGTGGTCAGTGGGGCCGGTCCGACTGTGCTGGCGCTCAGCGAGCCTCCAGCGAGCTTTCCGGTGGGAACAGACTGGCAGATCTGGCAGTTACCGATAGACGTCAGCGGCGCGCGGGTTGCCCGGGGTAGACTGGGACACGCCGAGCGGGACCCTGTTGCCGCAGGTCGGAAGAGTTGATTACGCTCTAGACCTAGCACAGCCGCGAAGCACGCGATCTCCTGCGGGGCGGCGCACCCCCGAAGCTCTCGGCGGTCAGCCCGTCAACCCCTGCCAAGGCCCACGCCGCGCCGCAGTTTCCACAGGTCGCCGCAGACGGCGAGACCTGCTCACCGACGTTGGTGAGTCGGGAAACCACCGGCTGCTGTGTCACAGACTCCCGCGACGCGTCCTTGCGAGGCGGGTGCACCGAGGCCGCCCGGCCACCTGAGTTCCGACTCCGGGCAGTCCCGGCCTTATCGAGGGAAGGAATCCATTGAGCGACACCACCGACGTGACGTCGGATGTTTCCAACGTCGCTGGCGATGCCACCGCCGCCGCTCCCGCCCGTCGTCGGCGTAGCGGCACCGGTCTGTCGGCGATGCTGCTGCCAGAGCTGCAGAGCCTGGCTGCGTCGCTCGGCATCTCCGGCACGGCTCGCATGCGCAAGGGCGAGCTGATCGCCGCGATCTCCGAGCGGCAGGGCGGCAACGCCGCCGGGACCCCTCGACCACGGGCCGAGGTCGCGGCCGCGGCCGCTCCCACCCGTGAGGGTGTGCGCGCCGACGTGCGGGAGACCGCCGACCGGCCGGCAGCCGAAGGGCGCGGTGCCGAGCAGGCGTCGGCCGAGCCGGCCACCGAGACCGAGGGCCGTGGTCGCACCCGGCGGAGCCGGACCGCAACGGCGGAGGCCCGTGCCACCGAGGCGCGCCCCGCCGAGGCGCGTGCGAGTGAGACGCGTGCGGCCGAGACGCGCACCGATGAGGCGGAAGCCGGCGAGCGGGCCGACCGTGGCGAGAACCGCCGCGAGCGGGCCGAGCGTCCGGAGCGTGCCGAGCGGGGCGAGCGTGCCGAGCGGGGCGAGCGTGCCGACCGCGGTGAGCGGTCCGAGCGTGGCGATCGGGGCGAGCGCAACGACCGGTCCGAGCGTGGCGATCGGGGCGAGCGCAACGACCGGTCCGAGCGCAACGACCGGTCCGAGCGCACCGACCGGGGTGAGCGGGCCGAGCGCAACGACCGACCCGACCGCAACGACCGCAACGACCGCAACGACCGCAACGACCGGGGTCAGCGTGCCGAGCGGGACAGCGACGACGACGACGGCGAGGGCGGTGGTCGGCGCGGCCGGCGCAGCCGTTTCCGGGACCGTCGCCGTGGGCGCGGCGAGCGCACCGAGACCGGTGGCGACACCGGTGGGCGCGAGCCGCAGGTCAGCGAGGACGACGTGCTCGTCCCGGTGGCCGGCATCATCGACGTGCTCGACAACTACGCCTTCGTGCGGACGACCGGCTACCTGGCCGGCCCGAACGACGTGTACGTCTCGATGTCCCAGATCAAGAAGTACGGTCTGCGCCGCGGTGACGCGATCACCGGTGCGGTGCGGGCGGCCCGCGAGGGTGGAAACAGCGGCGACCAGCGGCGGGACAAGTACAACCCGCTGATGCGCCTGGACACGATCAACGGGATGGAGCCGGAGGAGGCCCGGCGTCGACCGGAGTTCTACAAGCTCACTCCGCTCTACCCGCAGGAGCGCCTGCGCCTGGAGACCGAGCCGCACATCCTGACCACCCGGGTCATCGACCTGGTCATGCCGATCGGCAAGGGCCAGCGGGCACTCATCCAGTCGCCGCCCAAGGCGGGTAAGACGATGGTGCTGCAGGCGATCGCCAACGCGATCACCCGCAACAACCCGGAGTGCCACCTGATGGTGGTGCTGGTGGACGAGCGGCCCGAAGAGGTCACCGACATGCAGCGGTCGATCAAGGGCGAGGTCATCGCGGCCACGTTCGACCGTCCGCCGCAGGACCACACCACGGTGGCCGAGCTGGCCATCGAGCGGGCCAAGCGCCTGGTCGAGCTTGGACACGACGTGGTCGTGCTGCTCGACTCGGTGACCCGGCTCGGTCGGTCGTACAACCTGGCTGCTCCGGCCAGTGGCCGGATCATGTCGGGTGGTATCGACTCCACCGCGCTCTACCCGCCGAAGCGCTTCCTCGGCGCGGCCCGCAACATCGAGAACGGCGGGTCGTTGACCATCATCGCCACGGCGCTGGTGGAGACCGGTTCCATGGCGGACACGGTCATCTTCGAGGAGTTCAAGGGCACCGGTAACGCGGAGCTGAAGCTGGACCGGAAGATCGCCGACAAGCGCACCTTCCCGGCCATCGACATCAACCCGTCCGGTACGCGTAAGGAAGAGGTCCTGCTCGCGCCCGAAGAGCTGGCCATCATCCACAAGCTCCGGAAGGTGCTGCACTCGCTGGACTCGCAGGCGGCCATGGACCTGCTGCTGGACCGGCTCAAGCAGTCCCGCACCAATATCGAGTTCCTGATGCAGATCGCGAAGTCGACGCCGGGGGAGTAGACCTCTCCGGTTGACCGACGACGAAGGGGCACGGCCGTCACGGCCGTGCCCCTTCGTCATGGGACTCGTCGATCAGGCCCGGGCCTGGCCCCACCAAGCCTCGCGGCTCGGGTGGGAGGGTGGTTCGGTCGGGGGCGGCGGGGCCGCGGTGGAGCAGCGGCGGGTGCGAGGGCGACCTGGTTGTCCGGCACGAGCCCGTGCTGAGGCCGTCTCAGAAGTCGCCGTCGGCAACCTGGAAGACGGTGAGGCCGAGGGCCCGCCACATCTGGACCACCTGGACGCGGTCGTCGAAGACGCCGGCCACCCGGTAACGGTCGCGGATCTCCCGGTCGTAGATCTCCCGCTTGACGATCGAGTCCTTGCGAGTGTCGCCAACGGCCCGCATGTGCAGGCCGAGGTACGGGACCCGGACGTGTCTGGCCAGCCACGCCTCGGTGGCCGAGCGGGCGGAGTCGTCCCTCCCCGAGCAGAAGACCACCCCGTACCCGGCGGCGTGCATCGCCCGGACCGCCGCGATCACCGCCGTGTTCGGCTGGTCCTCGCCGACCCGGGTCATGTCGTACGGGCTGCGGGACACGGCCAGCGCGACGGTGCCGTCGATGTCCACCAGGACGATCTCCGGTGGTTCGGTCGACGGCGGGTGTGCGACGGCGGGGCGTCCGGTGCGGGCCTGCGGCACCGGCAACGGCAGCGCCCGCCCCTCCAGGTAGCGCTCGTGCAGCCGGCGGATCGCCTCCGCGCCGACCTGGTCGACTGCCGGCCGGGCGGCGTCCCGGCGTAGGCACTCGGCCAGCGGCACGTCGGTGAAGTCGTGCACCTCGAAATCCGCGCCGCAGCGGGCGGCCAGATCGGCCCAGCCCCGCAGTGTCCGCGCGCGCAGGTTGGTGTCGTCCACGCAGACGTCCGCCCGGGCCCGCAGCAGCGCCTCGACCTGGGCCCGCTGTACGACGGTCACCTGGGCCTCGGCCCACTGGGTGAAGAGCCGCTCCCCGTGCAGCATCCGCCGCAGGTCGTCACGGTTGACCCGGAGCACGGACGGCTGGAGCGTGCGGGCGAACGTCGTCTTACCCGAGGCGGGCAGTCCCCGGGTGGCGATCAGGCGGGTCATCGGCACGCCTTCCGCTCAGCGGGCGTACCCCGTTCGGGGTACCCGGTGGTGGTCCGCCGGGTGGGCGAATGCCCCGTCGGGCGGCGGGAATGCGGATGGGGAGGCACGTGTTGACGATGCCGGACGAGGTGTGCGGCCCGACTACCGGGTCGGCTCAGGCCCATGGCACACTGGTCAATCGGCCACCGGTTCCGGTTCACGCCCGAGCCCGTCGCGTACGGCGCGACGAGCGATGACGGCGACCCGGCGACCACCAACGAGAGGACCGAGGCGAGATGAAGGCAAACACCCACCCGGAGTACGCGACCACCGAGGTCAGCTGCTCCTGTGGCAACACGTTCACGACCCGCAGCACCGCCAAGGGCGGGGCGATCCACGTCGAGACCTGCAGCGCCTGCCACCCGTTCTACACCGGTAAGCAGCGCGTTCTCGACACCGCCGGCCGGGTCGCGAAGTTCCAGCAGAAGTACGCCAAGGTTCAGGCCAAGAAGGCCAAGTAGCTCCTCGTTCGGCGCCCGTGTCCGGCTTTCCGCCGGACACGGGCGCCGTCCGTGTTTCACCCAGTTTCCGCCCGGCCGCCGGCCAGTCCGGCCCGCCGCGCACCGTCGAAGGAGCACCGCAGCATGAGCAGCGAGCGTCTGGCCGGCCTCCTCGACGAGTACGCGGAGCTGGAGAAGCGGCTGGCCGATCCGGCCATCCACGCCGACCAGGCCACGGCCCGCAGGGTCGGCCGCCGGTACGCCGAGCTGGTGCCGCTGCACAAGGCGGCAGGCGAGTTGGAACAGGCCCGCGCCGACCTCGTCGCGGCTCGCGAGCTGGCCGCTGAGGACGCCTCCTTCGCGGGTGAGGCGGAGTCCATCGCCGCGTCCCTGCCGGTGCTGGAGGAACGCCTCGCCGAGCTGCTCATTCCGCGTGACCCGCACGACGCCAAGGACGTGATCGTCGAGATCAAGGCCGGCGAGGGCGGTGAGGAGTCGGCGCTGTTCGCCGGTGACCTGCTCCGGATGTACACCCGCTACGCCGAGCGGCACGGCTGGGTCACCGAGGTGATCGACGCACAGGATTCCGACCTCGGCGGGGTCAAGGACGTCTCGCTGGCGATCAAGACCAAGGGTGTGCCGGACGGCGGCAACGGCGTCTGGTCGCGACTCAAGTGGGAAGGCGGCGTGCACCGGGTGCAACGCGTCCCGGTGACCGAGTCGCAGGGGCGGATCCACACCAGTGCCGCCGGGGTGCTGGTGCTGCCCGAGGCCGAGGACGTCGACGTCACGATCGACCAGAACGACCTGCGCATCGACGTGTTCCGCTCGTCCGGCCCGGGCGGCCAGTCGGTGAACACCACCGACTCGGCGGTGCGGATCACCCACCTGCCGACCGGCATCGTCGTCTCCTGCCAGAACGAGAAGTCCCAGTTGCAGAACCGGGAGCAGGCGATGCGGATCCTGCGGGCCCGACTTCTCGCCAACGCGCAGGAGCAGGCCGACGCCGCCGCCTCGGACGCCCGGAAGGCGCAGGTGCGTACGGTGGACCGCTCGGAGCGGATCCGCACCTACAACTTCCCGCAGAACCGGATCACCGACCACCGGATCGGCTACACGGCGTACAACCTCGATCTGGCGCTCGCCGGCGAACTGGACGGGGTGCTGGACGCCCTCACCGAGGCCGACCGCGCCGCCCGGCTCGCCGGCGACACCGAGCTGACCCGCCGGTGAGCTGAGGCGGCGTGCCCAAGTCGATCATGGAGCCGTGGTGGGCGAATTGTCACGCTGCAGGGCTTTCGTGAGGCACCACAACTCCTTGATCGACGCGGTGAGACGGGTGATCAGCTCGCGCGGGGGCGGGACTTGGCCCGGAGCATCTCCCGGTCGGCCAGCTCGAAGGCGAGGCTCAGCGCGTCGCGCAACCCGCTGCCGCCGGAGACCTCCGCGAAGCCGATGCTCACCCCGACCGGCGTCCCCGGCACCAGCGACTCCCAGTCCTCCAGTCGGACCGCAGCCTCGATCCGGCGGGCCACCTCGGCGGCCTCGGCCATGTTGGTGTCCGGCAGCACCACCACGAACTCGTCACCGCCGTAGCGGGCCACGAAGTCGCCGCGGCGCATCACCCGGTTGATGACGCCGGCGATGCGTTGGAGCACCAGGTCACCCGAGTGGTGCCCGTGCCGGGTGTTGACCGCCTTGAAGCCGTCCAGGTCGCAGACGCCGATGACCACCCGCTCGCCCCGGGTGACCACGGCGGTGATGTACCGCTCCAGCCGACGCCGGTTGGGCAGCCCGGTCAGCGGGTCGGTCAACGCCTCGCCCTCGAAACGGGCCGCCTCGCGGCGCATCTCCTCGTGGTCGATACGGGCCGCGATGCCGTCGATGTAGACGTCACGCAGCCGGTCGTTGCGCTGGGCGGCGAGCCGGAACGCCAGACGGTCGGCCCGGTGTGCCGCCGGGTGGTCACCGGCGCGGGTCAGCGCGATGCTGCGCAGCCGGGCCGGCTCGGCCGCCCCGAGCGTCTCGTTGGACACCTGGACGGTGTCCAGCCGGGTGACGGCCTCGATCGGCCGCCCGTCGGCCACGGCGAGGCACACCTGGCCGAGCTGACGCATGTCGCGGGCGCGGGCGCTGTCCCCACCGTGGCTGATCAACCGGGCCGGCTCGGCGTCCCCGCTGGTCTCCACATGGTCGCCGAGGGCTGCCTGTCGAGCCGCCGCGTAGCCGTACGCGGCGAGGCTGCTCGGGCGGAGGTGGCCGGCGCGCCCGGTGCGGAGGAAGCGGGCCAGGTCGGAGGCCACGTCCCGGAGCACCCGCAGGCAACCGTCGCTGTCGCCGTTGTGGTCCAGTGCCACCGCGTTGCGTAACCGGATGCCCGGCGCGGCGAACGTCTCCTCCGGGATCCCCGCGGTCATCCCGAGCTGTCGGGCCCGCTCGATGGCGCCCAGGGCGTATCCGTGGAAGCTGAGGTAGCTGTAGGCCATCGCCAGGTCGTGCCAGCCCCACGCGGTGTCCCGGTCCGGGTCCTCCACCGCGCCGAGGGCGCGGGCGGCTCTGACGAGGTGCATGACGCAGCGGTCCAGTGCGCCCTGGTGGTGGGCGGCGAGAGCGGCCAGCGCGTTGAGGTGCCCGTGCAGGTATGGCTCGGCAAGGTCGCGGACCGCCGCGGAGGCCTCCTCGATGGCCCGGGTGAACTCCGCGGTCCGACCGAGATTGATCAGCGCGGAGAGGCGCTGCACCATCGCGTCCGCCCGCGCTGCCGGGTCGTTGGTGGTGCGGATCACACGCTCCAGCAGGACGTACGCCTCGGCAGAACGGCTGGCCTCCTGCAATGCCCGGGCGCGCGTGAGCGCATCAACCTGGTCATCGACCCGGTCGAGCCAGCCCACCCGCCAACCTCCTGCCGTGCGCCCTCGGCGCACCCGTTCGTCACGTCGCCCGCGACGCTTCATGATTATGTCGTGAGTACTTTGCCGCAACACCCCCCCGAAGGGACAGGTCCCGTCCGGCCGTCCGCCGCGGTGGCCCGAGCGGCCCGGGTGCTCGCCGCCGCCGGGGTCGGCTCGGCCCGGGTGGAGGCCGAGTTGCTGGCCGCGTACGTGCTCGGGCTGCCCCGGGGTCGGCTGGCGCTCGCCGATGATCTCGGCGACGACCAGGTGGCGCGGCTCGACGAGTTGACGCGTCGTCGCGCCGGGCGGGAGCCGTTGCAGCATCTGATCGGTCGGGCCGGTTTCCGGCACCTTGAGCTGTTGGTCGGCCCGGGTGTCTTCGTGCCCCGGCCGGAGACCGAGCTGCTGGCCGGGTGGGGTGTCGAGCAGGCTCGGGGGCGGCCCGAGCCGGTGGTGGTCGACCTGTGCAGTGGCTCGGGCGCCATCGCGCTGGCGGTGGCTCAGGAGTTGCCGGCGGCGCGGGTGATCGCTGTGGAACGGTCCCCGGCGGCGTTGGCCTGGTTGCGGCGCAACGCGGCGGAGCGGGCCCGGGCGGGGGACCGGCCGATCGAGGTGGTCGAGGCCGACGTGACCGCGCCGGATCTGCTCGCGGAGCTGGTGGGCCGGGTGGACGTGCTGCTCTGCAACCCGCCGTACGTACCGGACGACGTGGTGGTCCCGCCGGAAGTGGCCGGGCACGATCCGGCGGAGGCGGTCTTCGGGGGCACCGACGGTCTGGCGGTGATCCGGCCGGTCGTCACGCGAGCGGCGGCGCTGCTGCGCCCCGGTGGCGCGTTCGGGGTCGAGCACGACGACACGCACGGTTCGGCGGTGCCCGGGCTGCTCGCCGAGGACGGTTGGTTCAGCGCTGTCGCTGAGCACCGGGACCTCGCCGGGCGCCCTCGCTTCGCCACCGCGTCCCGACGGGCGGACGGCCAGGGCGCCCCGGTCGGGCCGGCGTGGCAGACTGACTCCTCGTGATGCTCTACGACTGTCGGTCGCCCGCCGACCGGGACCGCGGCATCGCTGCGGCGATCGAGGCGGTCAAGAACGGCGAGCTGGTCGTCCTCCCGACGGACACCGTCTACGGGATCGGCGCGGACGCGTTCACTCCGTACGCGGTGAAGGCGCTGCTGGATGCCAAGGGCCGGGGTCGGCAGATGCCGCCTCCGGTGCTGATCGGCTCGCGGCACACCCTGGACGGGTTGGTCTTCTCGCTGCCCACGGCCGCTCGTGACCTCGTGGAGGCGTTCTGGCCGGGTGCTCTGACGATCGTGATCGAGCACTCGCCGAGCCTGCAGTGGGACCTGGGCGACAAGACGGGCACGGTGGCGGTGCGGATGCCGTTGCACCCGGTGGCGCTGGAGGTGCTGCGGGAGACCGGTCCGATGGCGGTGTCATCGGCCAACAAGACCGGGCAGCCCGCCGCGGTGACCGCCGAGGAGGCGCGTGACCAGCTCAGCTACTCGGTGCGGGCCTACCTGGAAGCCGGGCCCTGCCCGGACCCGGTCCCCAGCACGATCGTGGATCTGACCGGTGAGGTGCCGCAGTTGCTGCGGGCGGGGGCGATCCCGTTGGAGAAGCTGCGGGACGTCGTGCCGGATCTCGTCGACGGTCGGGCGGTCTGAGTGCCCCCGTTCACGGTTCTGCACGTCTGCATGGGCAATATCTGCCGTTCGCCGATGGCGGAGCGGTTGCTCGCTCTGGCGGTGCGGGAGCGTTTGACGCGGCGTGCGGAGGATCCGGCCCGGGCCGAGGAGTTGGTGCACAGCCACAGCGCGGGAACGGGCGGTTGGCACGCGGGCGAGGAGATGAACCCGCCGGCGGCGCGGCAGGTGACCGGCCGTGGTGGTGACGTCGAAGGGTTCGCGGCCCGCAAGTTGCGCTCGGACCACATCGACGCCGCCGACCTGGTGCTGACCGCGACGGCCGACCAGCAGGAGTACGTGGTGGCGCTGCGGCCGGACGCGGCGGCCCGCACGTTCGTGCTGGGTGAGTTCGGCCGGCTGCTGGCCGCGGTGGACGCCACCGCGTTGCCGTCGGGCGAGGCGACCCCGGAGGCGGTGTACGCCCGGGGTGTGGCGTTGGTAACGGCGGCTCACGACGCCCGGTTGGGGGCGTCGGCGTTGCCCACCGATGATCTCGACGACCCGTGGGGTCGCGGCGACCAGTGCTTCAGCCGGGTCGCCGACGAGATCGAGGAGACGGTCCACCCGCTGGCCGGCGCGCTGCTGCCCTGAGTGCGGTGCGAGTTTCCTCCGGGTTTGGGGAAAACCAGGGGCTAAACGGGCATTCCGGGTCATTCTGAACGGGTCCTAGCGTGACCGGCTCCTGCGGGGAGAGCTGATGATCCGGGCCCATCTCGACAAACTGCTGACCGTGGTGATCGCCGGAGTGCTGGCCGGGGTGGTGCTGGCCGCAGCCGCCCTGCCGGCGGCGCTGGTCTTCGGGATCGGCTTCAGTAACCTGTCCACGCCGTACTCGGAGCTGCCGAACACGCTCCGCACGCCGCCGACCGCCCAGCGCTCCAACCTCTACGCCAACGACGGCACCACGCTGATCACCTCCTTCTACCAGGAGGACCGGGTGGACGTGCCGCTGCACGAGGTGGCCCCGGTGATGCGCCAGGCGATCGTGGCCGCCGAGGACGTCCGGTTCTACCAGCACAGTGGCGTCGACCTGCGGGGCGTGGTGCGCGCGTTCACCGTCAACAAGCGCGACGGTCAGACCCGGCAGGGCGCGAGCACGCTCACCATGCAGTACGTCCGCAACGTGCTCAGCAGTGACCCGCGGCTGACCGAGGCGCAGCGGGTGGCCGCCACCGAGGTCACCACAGTGCGCAAACTCCAGGAGATGCGGTACGCGCTCGCGCTGGAACGGGAACTCGACAAGGAGGAGATCCTCACCCGCTACCTCAACATCGCGTACTTCGGCGCCGGCGCGTACGGCATCGCGGCGGCCAGCAAGCGCTACTTCTCCCGGTCTCCGGCCGACCTGACCCTGGCCCAGGCGGCGCTGCTGGCCGGCCTGGTCCGCTCGCCGGACAGCGACGACCCGATCAACGGCGACGCCGACAGCGCCTTGGAGCGGCGGGCGTACGTGTTGGAACGGCTGGTGGAGACGGGACAGGTGCCGGCGGACGCGGCGGCGGCGGCTCGGGCCGAACCGTTGCAGCTACAGCCCAGCGAGACCCCGAACGACTGCACCGGGGTGCCCGAGGCGCACAACGACTGGGGCTTCTTCTGCGACTGGTTCACCCGCTGGTGGAGCAGCCAGTCGGCGTTCGGGGCGAGCGCCGACGAGCGGCAGCGCACCCTGCGCCGGGGCGGGTTCTCCATCGTGTCGTCGCTGGACCCGGGGGTGCAGCGGGCCACCACCGAGCAGGTGCTGAAGATCTATCGACCGACGGATGCGGAGGCGGTGCCGACCGCGGTGGTGCAGCCGGGCACCGGGCGGGTGCTGGCGATGTCGGTGAACCGCGCCTACAGCGTGCAGGACAACCCGGTCGGGCAGAAGAACCGCCCGAACACCGTCAACCAGTTGGTCGCCGGCGGTGGGGCGATCGACGGGTACCAGGGTGGCTCGACGTTCAAGCTCTTCACCATGCTGGCCGCGTTGGAGTCCGGCCTGCCGCTGTCGACCGAGTTCGTGGCGCCCACCCAACTGCTCACCCGCTTCCCGGTCACCGGGCAGGCGAGTTGCGACGGTCGCTGGTGCCCGGCGAACGCGAGCCCGTCGTCGATGGACGGCCCCCGCACCATGTGGAGCGCGTTCGGCCGCTCGGTGAACACGTACTTCGCCTGGCTCACCGAGAAGGTCGGCGCCGACCGGGTGGTGGAGATGGCCGAGCGGCTCGGCATCGTGCTGCGGGCCGACTCCGACGCCAACCTGGCCCGGTACGGCGCGAAGGACTGGGGTCCGTTCACCCTGGGCGTGGCCGCCACCACCCCGCTGGATCTGGCGACCGCGTACGCCACGGTGGCGGCCGAGGGCACCTGGTGCGCCCCGCTGCCGGTGGTCTCGATCACCGACTCGGCCGGCCGTCCGGTCGACGCCGCCAAGCCGGACTGCCGACAGGTGCTCGACGCCGACGTGGCGCGGGCGGCCACCGACGCCTCGCGCTGCCCGGTCGGCGACCAGTCGATGTACGGGCGCTGCGACGGCGCCACCGCCCCCACCCTGCGCGCGAAGGTCGGTCGTCCGGTGGCGGGTAAGACCGGAAGTTCGGAACGGTACGAGACGGAGACGGTGGTGGCGTTCACGCCGCAGTTGGCGGTCGCCTCCATGGCGGCGAACCCGGACGACCCCCGGGACGCGGTCGGTCAGGCGGTGCAGGCCCGGATGGTGGACGCGGTCGGCGAGGTGCTCGTCGTCGGTCTGCGCGACCAGCCGGTACGCGACTTCGTCCCGCCCAGCGAGCGAACCGCCTTCCAGGTCACCGGGGCACGGACCGGCAACTGAGCCGGCCGGGTCAGCGGGTTTGTTCGGCGTTGCGGGCGATGTTGCGGGCCATCCCGCCGAAGACCACCGCGTGGAACGGGGCCACCGACCCCCAGTAGGCGTGTCCGGCGAGGCCGCGCGGCAGGAAGACGGCGCGCTGCTGGTAGCGGCTGCGGCCGTCGTCGGTCGGCAGCACCCGCATCTCCAGCCAGGCCCGGCCGGGCAGCCGCATCTCGGCGCGCAGTCGCAGCAACTCGCCCGGGACGATCTCCTCGACCCGCCAGAAGTCCAACGCCTCGCCGACCTGGAGGCGGTGCGGGTCCCGTCGGCCGCGACGCAGCCCGACCCCGCCGACCAGCCGGTCCAGCCAACCGCGGAGGGACCAGGCGAGGGGGAACGAGTACCAGCCGTGTTCGCCGCCGACGCCCTCGACGACCCGCCAGAGCGCCGCCGGTGAGGCGTCCACCGCCCGCTCCCGCATGTCCGTGTAGGCGGTGCCGCCGGACCAGTCCGGGTCGCTGGGCAGAGGCTCGGCGGGTGCGTCCGGGCCGCTCGCTGTAGACCAGCGGGTCTCCACCTGGGCGTCGCGTACCTTGGCCAGCGCCAGGGCCACCGCGTCGTCGAATCCGGTCAACCCGCCGGGCGGGTCCGGCACGTACCGGGCGATGTCGTGTTCGTGGGCGACCGCCTCGTGGATGAGGCTCTCCACCAGCGGGCGGGCGATCTTGTTCGGCACCGGGGTGATCAGGCCGACCCAGTGCGAGGAGAGCGACGGGGTGAGCGGTCGGACCGGCACGATGATCCGTCGCCGTAGCCCGGCCACCCGGGCGTAGCGCTGCATCATGTCGAGGAAGGTGAGCACGTCCGGGCCGCCGATGTCGAAGCCGCGGTTGACCTCTGGCGGCAGCGCCGCGCAGCCGGCCAGGTAGCGCAGCACGTCGCGCACCGCGATCGGTTGGATCCGGTTGCGCACCCAGCGCGGGGTGATCATGGCGGGCAGCCGCTCGGTCAGGTAGCGCAGCATCTCGAACGACGCCGAGCCGGACCCGATGATCACCGCGGCGCGGAGCACCGCCGTGGGGACCCCGCTGTCCAGCAGGATCCGGCCTACCTCGGCCCGGGACCGCAGGTGCGGTGAGGGGACCTCGGCGTCGGACGCCGGCTCCGGGCCGCCCAGGTAGACGATTCGCCGTACGCCGGCCGCCCGGGCCGCCGCCGCGAAGTTGGTCGCGGCCGTCCGGTCCGCGGCCTCGAAGTCGGACCGGCCCAGCGAGTGCACCAGGAAGTACGCGACATCCACGTCGGCGAACGCGGCGGCGAGCGTGTCCGGTCGGCTCAGGTCTCCCTCGACGATCTCGGCCGCCGAGGCCCAGGGCACGTCGCGCAGCCGCACCGCCTTGCGGGCGAGGCAGCGCACGGTGTGCCCGTCGGCGAGCAACAGCGGCGTCAGCCGCCCGCCGATGTAGCCGGTCGCTCCGGTGACGAGGCATCTCACGGGTCCCAGTGTGCGGCCCCCTAGACTCGTTCGCTGTGGAGACCGAGACGAGCACCTTCTGGGGGCCGGATTTCGCGCAGCTCAGGGCCACCGACCCGGAGATCGCCGGGGTGGTCCTCGGCGAGCTGGACCGGTTGCGGGGCGGCCTGCAGCTCATCGCCAGCGAGAACCTGACCTCGCCGGCGGTGCTGGCGGCGCTCGGCTCGACCCTGACCAACAAGTACGCCGAGGGCTACCCGGGCCGGCGCTACTACGGCGGCTGCGCCGAGGTGGACCGGGCCGAGGAGATCGGCATCGCCCGGGCCAAGGAGCTCTTCGGGGCCGAGCACGCCAACCTCCAGCCGCACTCCGGGGCGAGCGCCAACCTGGCCGCGTACGCCGCGCTGGTGCAGCCGGGGGACACGGTGCTGGCGATGGACCTGCCGCACGGCGGGCACCTCACCCACGGCAGTCGGGTGAACTTCTCCGGCAAGTGGTTCCACCCGGTCGGCTACCCGGTCCGGCCGGACACCGAGCTGATCGACTACGACGAGGTCCGGGACCTGGCGCGGGCACACCGACCCAAGTTGATCATCTGTGGTGCCACCGCGTACCCCCGGCTGATCGACTTCGCCCGGTTCCGGGAGATCGCCGACGAGGTCGGCGCGTACCTGATGGTGGATGCCGCACACTTCATCGGTCTGGTCGCCGGCCGGGCGATCCCGTCCCCGGTGCCGTATGCCGACGTCGTCTGCGCCACCACCCACAAGGTGCTGCGTGGCCCACGTGGCGGCATGATCCTGTGCCGTGAGTCGCTGGCCCAGCGGATCGACAAGGCGGTCTTCCCGTTCACCCAGGGCGGCCCGTTGATGCACGCGGTCGCGGCGAAGGCGGTCGCGCTCCGCGAGGCCGCCCAGCCGGAGTTCCAGACGTACGCCAGCCAGGTCGTCCGCAACGCCCAGGCGCTCGCCGCCGGGCTCGCCGACGAGGGGATGCGCCCGGTGTCCGGTGGCACCGACACCCATCTCGCGCTGATCGACCTGCGGGAGCTGGGGGTGACCGGCACCGAGGCCGAGCGGCGCTGCGATGCCGCGTCGATAACCCTGAACAAGAACGCCATCCCGTACGACCCGCAGCCACCGATGGTGGCCTCCGGCATCCGGGTGGGCACGCCGAGCGTCACCACCCAGGGGATGCGCGAGGGGGAGCTGCGGCAGGTGGCCACGATGATCGCCCGAGCGGTGCGCACCGATCCCGGGGCGCCGGGCGGCTCCGACCAGTTGACCCGGCTGGGTGCCGAGGTGGCCGAGCTGGTCGCGGCGTTTCCGGCGTACCCCCGTGGCTGAGCCCGGGGTGGTCGAGCCGGACAGCGACCGGCGGTGGCGGCTGCGGCACCTGCCGGTGTTGCTGACCGTGTCGGCGGCGCTCGCCGTGGTCGCGGCGCTCGCCGGCGCGGTGACCGGCGGTGCGACGGCGGCGATCGGCGCGGCGGCCGGGGTGGGCGTCACGGTGCTCAGCTACACGCTGACCACCGTGGTGCTGGCCCGGGCCGACCAGGTCAACCCGCAGCTGCTGCTGCCGCTCGGCGTGGGGCTGTACGTGCTGAAGTTCAGCCTTCTGGGTGCGGTGCTGGTGGTGGTGGCGTCCACCGGCTGGGCGGGGTTGATCCCGCTCTGCCTCGGCATCGTCGCCGGGGTGGCAGTGTGGACGGCGGTGCACATCTGGTGGCTGACCACGGTGCACGCTCGCCGGGCGCACCGCTGACCCGGCGGGTCGTCCCACCTTTCGGACGCGCGGCAATGTGTCGGCCTCCGGTCATTTTCCGACGGGCGGAAGGGGAGTAGCGTGCCCACAGACGACGGCGCCCACGAGAAGCCCACACAACGACGGTTGTGCGGGGGGTGAGGCACAGCCTCGTCTTCCCGGCTGATATCGTTCGCCCCGTCATGGCTGGTGACCAAACCCCCCGTCCCGCCGGTGATCCGGACGATTATCCGTCCGGTGCCGGTCAGGGTTGGACCGCGCTCAGCTACCTCCTCGGAGGCATGCTCGTGTGGGGTTTCATCGGCTGGCTGGTTGACCAGTGGCTCGACACCGGCGGCGTCGCCACCGGGATCGGCGTCGTGCTCGGTATGGCCGGGGGAATCATCCTGGTCGTCCGCCGACTCGGCACGCCTACTTAGGAAGGGACGCGGTGTTCGGACAGGCGAACGTTCTGGCAGCGGGCCAGGCGGGATTCCCCCCCACGGTGGACGATTTCTACCTGCCCGCCATCGTGCCCTGGGGTGCGGAGAACTCCTACTGGTTCACCAAGATCACGGCGATGGTCTGGATCGCGGTCGGCGTTCTGATCATCTTCTTCCTGGCGAGCTACCGGAACCCGCAGCTGGTGCCGACGAAGAGGCAGTGGTACGCCGAGTCGATCTACGGCTTCGTGCGCAACAACATCGCCGTCGACATGATCGGCCACGCGGGTGTGCGCTTCGCCCCCTACTTCACGACGCTGTTCTGCTTCGTGCTGCTGACGAACTTCTTCGCGATCGTGCCGTTCTTCCAGATCTCACCGAACTCGCACATCGCCTTCCCGGCGTTCCTGGCGATCATCAGCTACGTGCTGTTCAACTACGTCGGCATCAAGAAGCACGGCTTCGTCAAGTACTTCAAGAACTCGCTGGTTCCGCCGGCACCGTGGTACATCCTGCCGCTGCTGATCCCGATCGAGCTCTTCTCGACCTTCATCGTCCGGCCGTTCTCGCTCGCGGTTCGTCTCTTCGCGAACATGTTCGCCGGTCACATGCTCCTGCTGGTCTTCACGCTCGGTGGCTTCGCGATTCTGAGCAGCAACGCCTGGCTGGCCCCGATCTCGGTGCTCTCCTGGGTGATGACCATCGCGCTCACCTTCCTGGAGTTCCTGGTCATCTGCCTGCAGGCATACGTCTTCACCGTCCTCACCGCCAGCTACGTACAGGGCGCGCTCGCCGACGAGCACTGATCCACCCGTACCACCCGTTGTCGTCCCGCGTGAGAGTCACGCGTGATAACCAGGAGGAACCACACCAATGGACGCTAGCGTTCTCGCCGAGGTCACCGGTAGCACCGCTGCCATCGGCTACGGTCTCGCCGCCATCGGCCCGGGCATCGGCGTTGGCCTGGTCTTCGCTGCCTACATCCAGTCGACCGCCCGTCAGCCGGAGTCGTCCCGGATGACCCTGCCGTACGTCTGGATCGGCTTCGCCGTCATCGAGGCGCTGGCGCTGCTGGGCATCGCCTTCGGCTTCATCTGGGCCGGTAACTGAATCCGCCCTTAGACCGGGAGGTAACCATGTACTTCCTCGCCGCTGAGGGTGGTGAGTCCACCCACAACCCGATCATCCCGCTCTGGCAGGAGATCGTGGTCGGTGGAGTCGCCTTCATCGTGCTCTGCTTCGTGCTGATGAAGTTCGTCTTCCCGCGCATGGAGCAGACGTTCCAGGCTCGGGTCGACGCGATCGAGGGCGGCATCAAGCGCGCCGAGGCCGCCCAGGCCGAGGCGAACCAGCTGCTCGAGCAGTACCGTGCCCAGCTCGCCGAGGCCCGGACCGACGCCGCCAAGATCCGTGACGACGCTCGGGCCGACGCCGAGGGCATCCGGCAGGACATCCTCGCCAAGGCGCGGGAGGAGTCCGACCGGGTCATCCAGGCCGGCAAGGACGCGCTCGCCGCCGAGCGGGCCACCATCGTGCGCGAGCTGCGCGCGGAGGTCGGCACGATCGCGGTGGACCTGGCCAGCAAGATCGTCGGCGAGTCGCTGGCCGACGAGGCGCGGCGCAAGGGCACCGTCGACCGGTTCCTGAGCGGTCTCGAGAGCACGGGGGCCCGCTGATGCAGGCCGCCAGCCGGGAGTCGTACAAGCTCGCGGCCGAGCGCCTCGACGCGTACGTCCGCGGCGCGGAGCCGTCGGCGGTGGCCTCCACCGCCGACGCCATCCTCTCCGTGGCGACCCTGCTGCGGCGCGAGCCGCGGCTGCGCCGGGCGCTGTCCGAGCCGGCCCGCTCCGGTACGGACCGGGGCGCGCTGCTCGGCGACATGCTGGGTGGGCGGATCGGCGCGGACGCGCTCGACCTGCTCGTCTCGTTGGTCTCCGGCCGTTGGTCGGCACCGTCGGAGTTGCTCGACGGCGCCGAGCGCCTCGGCGTGGAGGCGCTGCTCGCCAGCGCCGACAAAGCCGGCGAGCTGGGCGAGGTCGAGGACGAGTTGTTCCGCTTCGGTCAGGTCGTGGCCGGTCAGCCGGCGCTGAGCAACGCGCTCGCCGACCCGGTCGCCCCGGTCGAGCAGCGGGCCACCCTGGCCCGCGAACTGCTCGCCGACAAGGCCCGCCCGGTCACCGTCCGCCTCGTCGAGGCAGCACTCGGCGGGTTCGGGGGACGCTCCTTCAGCGGGGCGCTCACCCGGCTGGTCGAGCTGGCCGCCGACCGGCGTGACCGGCAGGTGGCGTACGTGACCGTCGCGGCCCCGTTGAGTGACGAGGACGAGCGTCGGCTGGGTGCGAGCCTCACCGCGATATACGGTCGAGAGGTGTCCGTCAAGCAGACGGTCGACCCCGCCGTCCTCGGTGGCGTGAGCGTCCGGGTCGGCTCCGACCTGTACGACGGCACCATCCTGCGCCGCCTCAACGAGACCCGCAACGCGCTCGCGAAGCGCTGAGCGGCTCCGCCGCCCAGCAACTGAGCGGCCTCGCCGCCCAGCAATGCGGTGGCTCCGCCGCCTCGATGTCGGGGCGGCTTCGCCGCCGCAGCGCCCGGATTGACAGACGCCATTCGGACCGGTTGGTACTAGGTATCCCGGGCCCCTGAATTTTAAGGAAGCAGAGGATGGCCGAGCTGACCATCTCGACGGAGGAGATCCGCGGCGCCCTGGAGCGCTACGTCTCCTCCTACACGTCCGACGTCTCCCGCGAGGAGGTCGGCACCGTCGCCGACACCGGTGACGGCATCGCCCACGTCGAGGGCCTGCCCTCGACCAAGACCAACGAACTCCTGGAGTTCGAGGACGGCACGCTCGGCGTGGCGTTGAACCTCGACGTGCGGGAGATCGGCGTCGTCGTCCTCGGTGACTCCGCCAAGCTGGAGGAGGGGCAGCGGGTCAAGCGCACCGACCGGGTGCTCTCGGTTCCGGTCGGTGACGCCTTCCTCGGCCGCGTGGTCAACGCGCTCGGCCAGCCGATCGACGGTCTCGGCGACATCGCCGAGGAGGGCTACCGCGAGCTGGAGCTGCAGGCTCCGAACGTGATGGCCCGGCAGTCGGTGTTCGAGCCGCTGCAGACCGGCATCAAGGCCATCGACGCGATGACCCCGATCGGTCGGGGCCAGCGGCAGCTGATCATCGGTGACCGGAAGACCGGCAAGACCACTGTCGCCCTGGACGCCATCCTCAACCAGCGGGACAACTGGCGCACCGGCGACCCGAAGAAGCAGGTTCGCTGCATCTACGTCGCCATCGGCCAGAAGGCCTCCACCATCGCCTCGATCAAGGGGCAGCTGGAGGAGGCGGGCGCGATGGAGTACACCACCATCGTCGCCTCGCCGGCGTCCGACCCGGCCGGCTTCAAGTACATCGCCCCGTACACCGGCTCGTCCATCGGGCAGCACTGGATGTACGGCGGCAAGCACGTCCTGATCGTCTTCGACGACCTGAGCAAGCAGGCCGAGGCGTACCGGGCCGTGTCGCTGTTGCTGCGCCGCCCGCCGGGCCGCGAGGCGTACCCGGGTGACGTCTTCTACCTGCACTCCCGCCTGCTGGAGCGTTGCGCGAAGCTCTCCGACGAGCTGGGTGGCGGCTCGATGACCGGTCTGCCGATCATCGAGACGAAGGCCAACGACATCTCGGCCTTCATCCCGACCAACGTCATCTCCATCACCGACGGCCAGATCTTCCTGGAGACGGACCTGTTCAACCAGGGCGTCCGTCCGGCGATCAACGTCGGCACCTCGGTCTCCCGGGTCGGCGGCGCCGCCCAGGTGAAGCCGATGAAGAAGGTCTCCGGGTCGCTGCGGCTCAACCTGGCCCAGTACCGCGAGCTGGAGGCGTTCGCCGCCTTCGCCTCCGACCTGGACCGGGCCTCGCAGAACCAGCTCAACCGTGGTGTCCGGCTGGTCGAGCTGCTCAAGCAGGCCAACTACTCGCCGTTCCCGGTGCAGGAGGAGGTCGTCTCCGTCTGGGCCGGCACCGAGGGCAAGCTGGACGACGTCCCGGTGGGTGACATCCGGCGCTTCGAGGCCGAGTTCCTCCAGTACCTGCGGCACAAGCACGAGGGTGTGCTGGCCGGCATCGCCGACAACCAGTGGAACGACGACATCACCGGCTCGCTCGACTCGGCGATCGCCGAGTTCAAGCAGGTCTTCCTCGGCAAGGAGGACGAGCGCACTGTCAACGACGCGCCGGCCGCCCCGCTCGAGGGCGACGAGAACCGCGAGACGGTGACCCGCTTCCGCGACGGCGCGGCCGACCGCCCGGCCGAGAGCTGATCCCATGGCGGCCCAGGTACGCGTTCTTCGTCAACGAATCCGCTCGGCGAAGTCGATGAAGAAGATCACCAAGGCGATGGAGCTCGTGGCGACGAGCCGGATCGCCAAGGCTCAGGCCCGGGTGCAGGCGTCCCTGCCGTACGCCCAGGCCATCACCGGCGTGCTCACGGCGCTGGCGTCCAACGCGCGGATCGACCACCCGCTGCTCACCCCGCGTGAGCGAGTGCGGCGGGCGGGTGTCCTGTTGGTCACCAGCGACCGTGGCCTGGCCGGCGGTTACAGCTCCAACGCGATCAAGACGGCGGAGTCGCTCATCGCGCGGCTCAAGGCGGACGGCAAGGAGCCGGTGCTCTACGTCATCGGGCGTAAGGGCGTCGGGTTCTACCGGTTCCGCGACCGGCCGATCGAGGCGAACTGGACCGGGTTCAGCGAGCAGCCGTCGTTCGAGGACGCCCGCGCGGTTGGTGAGACGCTGATCAAGGCGTTCACGGCCGGTGCGGACGACGTCGACGGCGGTGCTGGCGCGGACGGGGTGCTCGGCGTCGACGAGTTGCACATCGTCTACACCGAGTTCCACTCGCTGATGACGCAGACCCCAGTTGCCAAGATCCTCGGGCCGATGCAGGTCGAGGACCGGCCGCGCTCCGAGGGGCTGCTGCCGGCGTACGAGTTCGAGCCGGAGGCGGAGGCGCTGCTCGACGCGCTCCTGCCGAGGTACATCAACACGCGGATCTACGCGGCGTTGCTCGAGTCGGCGGCGAGCGAGTCGGCGGCACGGCGGCGGGCGATGAAGAGCGCCACCGACAACGCCGAAGACATGATCGACAAGTACACGCGTGAGATGAATTCGGCCCGCCAGGCCGGGATCACCCAGGAGATCAGCGAGATCGTCGGCGGCGCGAACGCGCTGGCCGCGTCGGGAAGTGAAGTGTGATGACTGCACCAGTAGAGACCAAGACGGCCACGGGTCGCGTGGTCCGGGTCATCGGCCCGGTCGTCGACGCCGAGTTCCCGCGCGACGCCATGCCGGCCCTGTTCAACGCCCTCAACGTTGACGTGAGCCTGTCCGGCGGCGAGAAGACGCTGACCCTGGAGGTCGCCCAGCACCTGGGTGACAACCTGGTCCGTGCCATCTCGATGCAGCCGACGGACGGCCTGGTCCGCGGCGCGGAGGTGCGTGACCGCGGCGAGCCGATCACCGTGCCGGTGGGCGACGCGGTCAAGGGCCACGTGTTCAACGCGATCGGCGAGGTGCTCAACCTCAAGGAGGGCGAGACCCTCACCCCGGACGACCACTGGGGTATCCACCGCAAGGCCCCGGCCTTCGCGGACCTGGAGCCGAAGACCGAGATGCTGGAGACCGGCATCAAGGTCATCGACCTGCTCGCCCCATACGTCAAGGGCGGCAAGATCGGCCTGTTCGGCGGCGCGGGCGTGGGCAAGACGGTGCTCATCCAGGAGATGATCACCCGGGTTGCCCGTAACTTCGGTGGTACCTCGGTCTTCGCCGGCGTGGGTGAGCGCACCCGTGAGGGCAACGACCTCATCGCCGAGATGACCGAGTCCGGCGTCATCGACAAGACCGCGCTGGTCTACGGCCAGATGGACGAGCCGCCGGGCACCCGTCTGCGGGTGGCGCTCTCCGCGCTGACCATGGCGGAGTACTTCCGGGACGTGAAGAAGCAGGAGGTGCTGCTCTTCATCGACAACATCTTCCGCTTCACCCAGGCCGGTTCGGAGGTCTCCACCCTGCTCGGCCGGATGCCGAGCGCCGTGGGTTACCAGCCGACCCTGGCCGACGAGATGGGCGAGCTCCAGGAGCGAATCACCTCCGTCCGGGGCCAGGCCATCACCTCGATGCAGGCGATCTACGTGCCGGCGGACGACTACACCGACCCCGCCCCGGCCACCACGTTCGCTCACCTGGACGCGACCACCAACCTGGAGCGGTCGATCTCCGACAAGGGCATCTACCCGGCCGTGGACCCGCTGGCGTCCTCGTCCCGGATCCTCGCCCCGGAGTTCGTCGGCCCGGAGCACTTCCAGGTCGCCACCGAGGTGAAGCGGATCCTGCAGCGCTACAAGGACCTGCAGGACATCATCGCCATCCTCGGTATCGAGGAGCTCTCCGAGGAAGACAAGATCACCGTGGCCCGGGCCCGGCGGATTGAGCGCTTCCTGTCGCAGAACACGTACGCCGCGGAGCAGTTCACCGGCGTGCCGGGCTCGACGGTCCCGATCAAGGAGACCATCGAGGCGTTCCGGAAGATCAGCGAGGGTGAGTACGATCACTTCCCCGAGCAGGCGTTCTTCATGTGTGGCGGTCTCGACGACCTGGAGAAGAAGGCTGAGGAGCTGATGAAGGGCTGACCAGCCCCATCGGATCCGCAACAAAAAGACTGCCCCGGCAACGCCGGGGCAGTCTTTTGTTCATGTTCGCGTCCTATCATCGTCGCGGTCCGTTAGCGGTGGTCGTCGGTTCCACGGCACCCGAGATACGGTCGTTCCGCGCTCACCCGAACGAGCGTTGATCCTTGCAACCTTTCGGCGACGTGCGCCCGTCTTTAACCCGTGGGCGTAACGAACGGAGATGCTCGTGGGTAAGGCCGGCAAGAGTGGCCGCAAGTCGTCCGTCTGGCGGGGTGTGCCGCGTTGGGCCAGGATCTGCACGGTGTTCGGCACCGTGCTGACCGTGCTCAGCGGGGCCGTGCTGGTCGGCTCCGAGGTGCTCATGGCCCGCTACGAGGGTGCTGTCGGCAAGGCGGACCTGTTCGGTGACCAGGCGGCGGGTGCCCAGGCGAAGAAGAGCGAGATCAAGGGTCCGCTCAACATCCTGCTGGTCGGCATCGACCCGCGGACGGCGACGGCGGCGCCGCTGGCCGACTCGATCATGGTGCTGCACGTGCCGGCCTCGATGGACCGCGCCTACCTGTTCTCGCTGCCACGGGACCTCTACGTGCGCATCCCGCCGTTCAAGAAGGCCGAGTTCCCCGGGGAGACCACGAAGATCAACGCTGCCATGTCTCACGGCAGCAAGGTCCCGGGGGCGAACCCCGACGCGGCCCGGGGCTTCGAGCTGCTGGCGACAACTGTGCAGAACGTGACAGGCATCAAGCGCTTCGACGCTGGCGCGATCATCAACTTCAGCGGTTTCCAGAAGATCGTCGACGCCATGGGTGGCGTCAACATGTACATCGAGCGGGACGTGCGGTCCGAGCACAAGCAGCCGGACGGCAAGGCGCGTCCGGGCAACACCCGCGGTGAGGGCTACGTCGGCCCGCAGGCGCTCTACAAGAAGGGCAACCAGCACCTGAGTGGGTGGCAGGCGCTGGACTACGTGCGGCAGCGTTACCCGAAGAACGGCGTCCCGGATTCGGACTACGGCCGGCAGCGCCACCAGCAGCAGTTCGTCAAGGCGATGGTCGGCCAGGCGTTCAGCGCCGACGTGGTGTCCAACCCGGTCAAGCTGGACAAGGTGCTCCGCGCCGCCGGTCAGTCGCTGATCTTCAACGGTCGGGGCAACAGCGTGGTCGACTTCGGGCTCGCCCTGAAGGACATCCGCCCCAACACCATCGAGATGATCAAGCTGCCCGGTGGTGGGGTGTACGACGGCAAGAGGTACCTGGGTGAGCAGTTCCAGGAGGGGGTGCCGGACTTCTTCACCGCCCTGCACAACGAGCAACTCGACCCGTTCCTGCTGGAGCACCCCGAATTCGTGAACAAGACGAAGTAGCCGTGACGCGGATGTCCCCCACCCGCGTAAGACGCGCCCCGGCGTCAGGCTAGACTTTCGGCAATCCGTAGCCGCAGCAAGGAGACAGCGTGGCACAGCAGCTTCACGTCGAGCTCGTCGCCGTCGAGGAGAAGGTCTGGTCGGGTGAGGCCGAGATGGTGGTCGCCCGTACGACCGAGGGCGAGCTCGGTGTCCTGCCGGGTCACGCTCCGCTGCTCGGCCAGCTCGCCGAGCCCGGCCAGGTGCGCATCAAGCTCGCCGGCGGTGAGCAGGTCTCCTACGAGGTGGCCGGTGGCTTCCTCTCGGTGAGCGCCGACGGCGTCACCGTGCTGGCCGAGAGCGCCACCCCGGTTTCCGCGCCGAGCCGCTGAGTCACCCCGGGGATGGAGATCGTCGAAGGTTTCGGGATCGGCGTTGTCGTCATCCTCGTCGCGCTTCTGATCCTCTTCGTCCGGCGAGCCCTGGTCACCCGTAGCGGTGGCATCATCCGGCTCAGCGTCCGGGTCACCACCGTACTGGACGGCCGCGGCTGGTCGCCCGGTTTCGGCCGCTTCGTCGGTGACGAGCTGCGGTGGTACCGGATGTTCAGCTTCGCGATCCGCCCCAAGAGGGTGCTGTCGCGCAAGGGGCTGGCGGTGGAGCGTCGACGATTGCCCGAAGGTCAGGAACGGCTCTCCATGCCGGCCGACTGGGTGATCCTGCGCTGTACCAGTCACCACGCACCGGTGGAGATCGCCATGGCGCGATCGACGGTTACCGGGTTTCTCTCCTGGCTCGAGGCCGCCCCTCCGGGGGCGGTCTCGCCGCGTATGGCCTCCCAGGACTGGCCGGCCGCCTGAAGCTGCTGCGCTTGGGGTTTCCGGGGCAGCCCGCCCGGCTCCGGGCGGTCAGGCTTGATCCCTGCGCCGGGCGGGCTGCCCCGGAAACCCGCCCGCCGCGCCGTGCGTCGGTCCGGCGCGGTCCTTTTGTCACCTGCCGACTCGGCCTTCTTGATGTCGGGGTGTCCCCGGCACAGTAGAACACCCCGACATCAAGGAACCGGAGTCGATCAAGGCGTCGGCCGGTGTGCGCTGGCTGGCATGGCATGTCCAGGAGTCAGCTCCGGCGACGCGTGGGGGCGGCCAGAGTGGGAACCCACACCTCGACGTGGTGCCCAGCGCCTACGGTCAGCGCTTGCCGCCCGGCACCCATAGCACGTCTCCCGCCGGATTTGCCGTTCTTGACAGGATAAAGAGCAGATCGGAGAGCCGGTTGAGATACTTTGCCGGGAGCGTGCTGGTTCGTTCCGGATCGTGGCTGACCAGCGCCCAGGCCGCCCGTTCGGCTCGCCGGGCGATGGTCCGTGCCACGTGCAGCAGTGCCGCGCCAGCGGTGCCGCCCGGAAGGATGAAGGAGTCGAGCTTGCTCAGGCGTGCGTTGTACTCGTCGCACCAGCCCTCCAGGCGCTCGACGTACTCCTCGGTCACCCGCAGCGGTGGATACTTCGGCTCCGGCTCGGCCGGGGTGGACAGGTCGGCGCCGACGTCGAACAGGTCGTTCTGCACCGACGCCAGCACACCACGCAGCACCTCGTCGAGCCCACCCGTGGCGATCGCGACGCCGATCGCCGCGTTGCACTCGTCGACATCCGCGTACGCGGCGATGCGCGGATCGGTCTTCGGTACCTGCTCGTTGTTGCTCAGCCTGGTCATGCCGGCGTCGCCGGCCTTGGTGTAGATGCGCGTGAGGTGGACGGCCATGACGCACAGCCTACGGATTCCCGACCTGACGATCCCGGCGCGGCCGGACAGCACTCCCAGTTGGCCGGTGTTGGTAGGCCCCGGCGACGCGGGCGACCCGGCGGTCAACGACGTCGACGTCATCCGGGTGCACGGTGACGCCCGGCTGGCGGGCACCGTGCACGTGGTCGGTGCCAAGAACTCGGCGCTGAAGCTGATGGCCGCCGCGCTGCTCGCGCCCGGCCGTAGCGTCATCACGAACGTCCCACGGATCACCGACATCGCGATCATGGGGGAGGTGCTGCGTCGGCTGGGCTGTGACGTCCAGTTCGACGCCGACGACCCGGTCGACCCGATGGTCGCCCGGGGTGGCGTGCCGCGATCCCGTTCGGTGACCATCGACGTGCCCGAGCAGCCCGGTGCCGACGCCGACTACGACCTGGTCCGACGGTTGCGCGCGTCGATCTGTGTGCTGGGCCCGTTGCTGGCCCGCCGAGGATACGTGCGGGTGGCGCACCCCGGCGGGGACGCCATCGGTTCACGGGGGCTGGACATGCACATCTCCGGGTTGACCCGGATGGGCGCGGAGATCTCCGGTGAGCACGGGTTCGTCATCGCCTCCGCTCCGCACGGGCTGCGCGGCGCGGACATCGTGTTGGACTTCCCCAGCGTCGGCGCGACCGAGAACCTGGTGATGGCGTCCGTGCTGGCCCAGGGCACCACGACGATCGACAACGCGGCCCGGGAGCCGGAGATCGTCGACATCTGCACGATGCTCAGCCAGATGGGAGCGCGAATCGTGGGCGCCGGCACGTCCACGTTGCGGATCACCGGGGTCCCCGGTCTGCGTCCGGTGCGACACGCGACGGTGGGGGACCGGATCGTCGCCGGCACCTGGGCGTTCGGCGCGGCGATGACCCGGGGGGACGTGACGGTGACCGGGCTCGACCCGGCGTACCTGGAGGTCGCGCTGGACAAGGTGGTCGCGGCCGGCGGGCTGGTGGAGACCCGGGAGGGCGGCTTCCGGGTACGGATGGACGAGCGGCCCCGCGCGGTGGACGTGGTGACGCTGCCGTACCCCGGCTTCGCCACCGACCTGCTGCCGATGGCGATCGGGCTGGCCGCGGTCAGCGACGGCGCCTCCCTGATCACCGAGAACATCTTCGACGGTCGGTTCATGTTCGCCAACGAGATGATGCGCCTGGGTGCGGACATCAAGACCGACGGGCACCACGCGGTGGTGCGGGGGCGGGACCGGCTCTCCGGTGCCCCGGTACGGGCCACCGACATCCGCGCCGGTGCCGGGCTGATCATCGCCGGGCTCTGCGCGGACGGGGTCACCGAGGTCTCCCACGTGCACCACGTCGACCGGGGTTATCCGGACTTCGTGGCCGATCTGCGCGCGCTCGGGGTAACGGTCGAGCGGGGCACCACACCGGAGGAGCCGTCGCTGGAGATCTGACGCCGAGGGTGGCCGAGAGGCCGCCGCTTAGCCATCGTTCAGGCTCGCGGACTAGGGTGCAGGCAGGCACTCAATCGCAGCGAGGGAGAAGTAGATGGCGGGTCGACTCGCGGTCGTCGGGGCCGGGCTGATGGGTTCCGGCATCGCCCAGGTGGCGGCGCAGGCGGGCTGGCAGGTGACGCTGCGCGACCTGGACGACGCGGCCACCAACCGGGGGATCGGCGGCATCCGGAAGTCCCTGGAGAAGTTCGCCGAGAAGGGCAAGATCGAGGCGTCCGAGGTCGAGGCGACCCTCGCGCGGATCACCGCGACGACCGACCTGGAGGCGGCGGCCGACGCGGACATCGTGGTCGAGGCGGTCTTCGAGCGGTTGGAGATCAAGCACGAGGTGTTCCGCGCCCTGGACAAGATCTGCAAGTCGGACGCGGTGCTCGCCACCAACACCTCGGCCATTCCGGTCACCCAGATCGCCGCGGTGACCGAGCGGCCCGAGGCGGTCGTCGGCACCCACTTCTTCTCCCCGGTGCCGATGATGCAGCTCTGCGAACTGGTCCGCGGTTACAAGACCAGCGATGCCACGCTGGACACCGCGCGGGCCTTCGCCGAGGAGATCGGCAAGACCGTGGTGGTGGTCAACCGGGACATCGCCGGGTTCGTCACCACCCGGTTGATCTCTGCCCTGGTGGTGGAGGCGGTCAAGCTGGTGGAGTCCGGTGTGGTGTCCGCCGAGGACCTGGACACGGCCTGCCGCCTGGGCTTCGGGCACGCCATGGGTCCGCTCGCCACCACCGACCTGACCGGCGTGGACGTGCTGCTGCACGCCTCGAAGAACATCTACACCGACACGGCGGACGAGAAGTTCTTCCCGCCGGAGCTGCTCCAGCGGATGGTCACCGCCGGCGACCTGGGTCGCAAGACCGGCAAGGGCTTCTACACGTACTGAGCGGGACACGACGAGGGGGCGGGCGCACAGCGCCCGCCCCCTCGTCGCGTGTCAGCCGTCGCGCTTGGTGGTCCAGCGGAAGGTGGTGAGGCAGAGCACCACGCCGATCACGCACCAGAGGACCAGCACCAGCGCGACCCGTCCCAGCTCGAACGAGCCGCCCGGCTCCTGCGCCCCGAAGCTCTCCGGCAGGAACACCGACCGCAGCCCCTGGCACATCCACTTCAACGGGAACAGCGCCGCCACCTGCTGCATCCAGGTGGGCAGGTCGGTGAAGACGAAGAACACCCCGGAGATGAACTGGAGCACCAGGGCGACCGGGGTGACCACCGCGGAGCCGCTGCGGGCGGTGCGGGCCAGCGACGAGATCGCGATCCCGCACAGCGTGCACGCGGTCACACCGAGCACGGCGACCCAGCCGAAGGTGAACCACTTGCCGGCGGTCCCCGGCAGGTCGAGGTCGAACAGCGCCACCGCGACGGCCAGCAGCAGCACGGTCTCGGCGATGCCGATCGCCACCACCATGATCACCTTGCCGGCGAACCACACCCACTTCGGCATCGGCGTGCCCCGGTAGCGCTTGAGCACGCCCCGGTCCCGCTCGATCGGGATCCAGATGCCGAGGTTCTGGAAGCTCACCGTCATCAGGCCGGTCGCGATCATGCCGGTGATGAAGTACTGGGTGAACTTGACCCCGCCGCCGATCGTCCCGTCGAAGATCGACGCGAAGATCAGGATCATGATGATGGGGAAGCCCATCGTGAAGACCACGGACTCCCGGCTGCGCAGGAACTGGGTGATCTCCAGCCGGCCCTGGCGCAGGGCGAGCGCGCCGGCCCCCGGCCGTCGGCTGGGAGTCGCGGCGACCGGCGTCGCCGGCTTCGTCGTGGTCGTCATCGTCCGTGTCCGATCATGGTGAGGTAGACGTCCTCCAGGGTCGGCCGGGTCACGGTGAGCCCGGGGACCTCGCCTCCGTAGCGCGCGGCCAGGTCGGCGACCAGGGCCGTCGGCGTCGCGCTCTGCGCGCTTTCCAACGCCCCTTCCGGGGTACGCCAGGAGACCGTCGCCAGGGCCTCCTGCCGGTTGCCGAGCTGGTTCGGGGCGGACACCTCGACCAGCCGACCGCCGGCGATCACACCGACCCGGTCGGCGAGTGCCTCCGCCTCGTCCAGGTAGTGGGTGGTCAGCACGATTGTGGTGCCGGCCGCCGCGAGGTCGCGGATCAGCTCCCAGAACTCGCGCCGGGCCTCCGGGTCGAAGCCGGTGGTCGGCTCGTCGAGGAAGAGCAGCTCGGGGCGGCCGATGATGCCGAGCGCCACGTCCAGGCGGCGCCTCTGCCCGCCGGAGAGGGTGTGCGTACGGGCCTTGGCCTTCTCGGCCAGCCCGACCCGCTCGATCACCTTGTCCGGGTCGTCCGCGTCCGGGTAGAAGCCGGAGAAGTGCCGGACCACCTCGGCCACGGTCAGCTCGTCGAACTCGCCGGTGCCCTGGAGAACGATGCCGACGCGGGAGCGCCAGTCACCGTCGGGATTCGCGGGATCCACGCCCAACACGGCCACCTCGCCCGCGTCGCGACGCCGGTAGCCCTCCAGGATCTCCACCGTGGTGGTCTTGCCGGCGCCGTTCGGGCCGAGCAACGCGAACACCTCGCCCCGGTGGACGTCGAGGTCCACGCCTGCCACCGCCACGTTGTCGCCGTACGCCTTGCGCAGCCCGCGGACGGAGATGGCCAGCTCGTCATCCATGCCGTCCAGTGTGCGTCCTGAGCCGGCACGCGTCGTGCCCGGGGTGTGGCGATGCCCGCCACTGCGGGTGCTTCCCACCCGGACGTCCCCGACATGGACCTGTGTGGTTTTCCACAGCCCGTTTTACTGAACGGTAACTTAAACTCCGGCCATGGACGAGACGGCATTTCCGGGGCGGCTGCCGGAGCGGGACCGCCCGTGGGTGATGCGCACCTACGCCGGCCACTCGTCGGCGACCGCGACCAACGCCCTCTTCCGCCGCAACCTGGCGAAGGGGCAGACCGGCCTCTCGGTCGCCTTCGACCTGCCCACCCAGACCGGGTACGACCCGGACCACGAGCTGGCCGCCGGTGAGGTCGGCCGGGTCGGCGTGCCGGTGGCCCACCTCGGCGACATGCGGGCGCTCTTCGACGGCCTCCCGCTCGCCGAGATGAACACCTCGATGACCATCAACGCCCCGGCGATGTGGCTGCTCGCCCTCTACGCCGGCGTGGGGGTGGAGCAGGGTGCCGAGTTGGCCCGTTGCGCGGGCACCACGCAGAACGACATCATCAAGGAGTATTTGTCCCGGGGGACGTACATCTTCCCGCCGGCGGCGTCGCTGCGGCTGACCGCCGACGTGGTGGCCTACACGCTGCGGGAGATGCCGCGGTGGAACCCGGTCAACATCTGCTCGTACCACCTCCAGGAGGCCGGTGCCACCCCCGTGCAGGAGGTCGGCTTCGCGCTGGCCACCGCGGTCGCCGTGCTCGACGCGGTCCGCGACTCCGGTCAGGTCCCCGCCGAGCGGATGGGCGACGTCGTGCAGCGGGTCTCGTTCTTCGTCAACGCCGGAGTGCGTTTCGTCGAGGAGATCGCCAAGATGCGCGCGTTCGGCGTGCTCTGGGACGAGATCACCCGGGACCGGTACGGCGTCACCGAGGCCAGGCAACGTCGGTTCCGCTACGGGGTGCAGGTCAACTCGCTCGGCCTGACCGAGGCGCAGCCGGAGAACAACATCCAGCGCATCGTGCTGGAGATGCTCGGCGTGACGATGTCCCGCGACGCGCGGGCCCGCGCGGTGCAGCTGCCCGCCTGGAACGAGGCGCTCGGGCTGCCCCGGCCCTGGGACCAGCAGTGGTCGCTGCGGATGCAGCAGGTCCTGGCGTACGAGTCGGACCTGCTCGAATATCCCGACCTCTTCGCCGGCTCGCACGTGATGACCGCACTGGTCGACGAGATCGTCACCGGGGCCCGTGTCGAGCTGGACAAGGTGCTCGAACTGGGCGGCGTGGTCGCCGCCGTGGAGACCGGCTACCTCAAGAGCGCGCTGGTCGCCTCGCTGGCCGAGCGCCGCCGCCGGATGGAGTCCGGCGCCGACGTGGTGGTCGGGGTCAACCGGTTCGCCGAGACCGAGGCGTCCCCGTTGACCGCCGCCGGTGCGGAGGCGGTCGAGCAGGTCGACCCGGCGGTCGAGGCCGCCGCCGCGGACGCCGTACGCCGATGGCGGGCCGACCGGGACACGGGCGCTGTGGACGCGGCCCTGGCCCGGCTCCGTGCGGACGCCGCGACCACCACGAACCTGATGCCAGCCACCCTGGACTGCGTGCGGGCCGGGGTGACCACCGGCGAGTGGGCTGGCGCGTTGCGCCAGGTCTTCGGCGAGTACCGCGCGCCCACCGGTCTGGCCGGCGCCACCGGGACCGGCGGAGATCCAGGGCTCGCGGCGGTCCGCGAGCGGGTCACCGCCACCGCACGCGAGTTGGGTAGCGGCCGGCTGCGGCTGCTGGTCGGCAAACCCGGCCTGGACGGGCACTCGAACGGCGCCGAGCAGATCGCGGTACGCGCCCGTGACGCCGGCTTCGAGGTCGTCTACCAGGGCATCCGGCTGACCGCCGCGCAGATCGTCGCCGCCGCCGTCGAGGAGGACGTCGACCTGGTCGGGCTGTCCGTGCTCTCCGGGTCGCACCTGGCCGCCGTGCCCGCAGTGCTCGACGGACTGCGCGGCGCCGGCCGGGCGGATCTGCCGGTGGTCGTGGGCGGCATCATCCCGGCCGGCGACGCGGACACCCTCCGGGCTGCCGGGGTGGCCCGCGTGTTCACCCCGAAGGACTTCGCCCTCACCGACATCATCGACGACCTGGTGACGGTCATCCGCCGCGCCAACGACCTGGCCTGACGAGACGTGACCCGGCGTCAGACCCGGAAGCCGGCGGCGCGGGCCGCGTCGCGTTCCCGGCGACGAACGGAGCGTCGCCGGAAGAACCAGAAGACGAAGATGACCAGACCGACCAGGAAGACGAGCACCAGCACCGGCAGGATGACCGCCACCAGCGAGACCACCACGCTTGTGGCGTCTTCGGCGGTGCTCGCGACCGGGGCGCCGAAGCCGGCGGTGGTCGCGTTGATGACGGGGCGTGCCGCGGACTTGAGCAGGTGCACGCCCAGTGCCAGCAGCACGCCGGTGACGACCGGCACCCACTGGTGGGTCGAGAAGAAGCTTCCCGGGTCGCTGACCGTCACCGTCTCGGACGAGGAGCCGGCACCGAAGGCCAGGCCACCTGCTGTGGGTCGGACCACCGTCTGCACCACGTCGTTGATGTGGTCGACGACGGGCACCTTGTCCGCCACCATCTCGACGGCGAGCAGCGCGGCCATGATGACGATGACCCAGCCGTTGCCGAGCCAGGTCCAGCCGCTGGGCAGGTCGATCAGGTCGGTGTAGCGGCCGAGTAGACCGAGGATGAGCAGGGGTATGTAGGCGTTCAGCCCTGCCGAGGCGGCGAGACCGGTGCCGGTGAGAACTTCGAACACGGTCTCAGCATCGCATCGACGCGCCAGTGCCGCTCGCTGGCGACCGGCGGGTGCTCGGCTACCCTCGTCGGGTGCGGTTGGTCATTGCGAAGTGCTCGGTGGACTACGTCGGACGGCTCTCGGCTCATCTGCCGCCGGCCACCCGGTTGCTGATGGTGAAGGCGGACGGGTCGGTGTCGATCCACGCCGACGACCGGGCGTACAAGCCGTTGAACTGGATGAGCCCGCCGTGCCGGTTGGAGGAGGCCCCCGGTGTGTGGCGGGTCGTCAACAAGGCCGGCGAGGAGTTGCGGATCACCCTGGAGGAGATCTTCCAGGACACCTCGTACGAGCTGGGTGTGGACCCGGGCCTGCGCAAGGACGGGGTGGAGGCGCACCTGCAGGAGTTGTTGGCCGCCAACCCGGGAGCCCTGGGCGAGGGGTTCACGCTGGTTCGCCGCGAGTACATGACGGCCATCGGCCCGGTCGACCTGCTGTGCCGGGACGCCAACGCCGGTGCGGTCGCGGTAGAGGTCAAGCGGCGTGGCGACATCGACGGGGTGGAGCAGCTGACCCGCTATCTCGAGTTGATGAACCGTGACCCGCTGCTCAGCCCGGTTGCCGGGGTCTTCGCCGCGCAGGAGATCAAGCCGCAGGCCCGGGTGCTCGCCACCGACCGGGGCATCCGGTGCGTGGTCGTGGACTACGACAAGCTGCGCGGCATCGAGAAGGACGAGCTGACGCTGTTCTGATCGGCCGCTCAGCTTCCGGTGCGCACCGCGATCAGTGACTTGGGCAGGCCGAAGACCCGTTCGACGAGCATCGTCGAGTCGGGGAAGTAGTGGCGCATCTGCGAGCGGTCCAGCAACTCGGTCCAGAGCACCTGGTGGATCGCCGCGTCGTGGCTGCGGGTCGGCTTGTGCCCCAACGGCCAGCGTCGGGCGAGCGCGGTGCGCAGCCGCACCGGTAGGAACTGCATTCCCGGCGCGATCCAGTGTGGCTCGATGGGGAAGTAGCGGTACGGCGTCTGCACCCAGTGCCGGTCGGCCAGCGAGCGGACGGAGGCGGCGAAGCGCAACCGGCGCTCGTGCCCGCCCACGTGCTCCAGCACCGAGTTCGAGAAGACCATGTCGTAGCTGCCCCTGGCGAGGCGCTCCGGCAGGTCGCAGGCGTCGGCCTGTTCGACGTGGGCCCATTCCGGGACGGCGGCCGGGGGTTTTTCCAGGTTGACGACTGTCACCCGGGCCGGCCGGACGGTGGCGCGGTGCCAGGTGCCGAGTCGTCCGCCGAGATCGACCACGTGCATGTCCCCGAGGTCGGGGAAGGTGCGGGCCAGCCAGTCCGAGCGGTGCCGACGCCGACGGGCGCTCCACGACTGGTCACTGTCGACGAGGCGGTAGCGCAATCGATTAGGGCCCATTTAACGCAATGTACCGCCGTAGCCACAGCTCATAAACATGTGGATACGCCGATCTTTGGTGAAGATCGGCTATCTGACACTCACCTGCCGTACATCATCTTGATCGCCTTGACGAGCCGGGCCGTGTCGGTCGGCGTCCGCTCGAAGGTCATCGACGGCAGCAGCGACCGGGCGCGACGCCGGGTGATCGCCTTGGCGCGGCCGAACTCGCGCAGCCCGTCCTCGCCGTGGATCCGCCCGAAGCCGGAGTCACCCACCCCTCCGAACGGCAGGGTGGACATGCCGGCGAAGGTCAGGGTGGAGTTGATCGAGGCCATCCCGGAGCGCAGCCGCCGCGCGATGGCCACCGCGCGCCGTCGGCCGAAGACCGAACCACCCAGGCCGTACGGCAGGGCGTTGGCGCGGGTGATGGCCTCGTCGGCGTCGCGGACCCGGTTGATGGTCAGCGTGGGGCCGAAGGTCTCCTCCCGGACGGCGGCCGAATCCTCCGGGACGTCCACGAGCACGGTCGGGTGGACGTACGGCGGCTGCACGGCGGTCGGGCCACCGATCACGGCGCGCCCGCCGGAGGCTATCGCGGCGTCGATGTGCTGGCGGATCACCTCGATCTGCTTGGGCATGGTGATCGGGCCGATGTCGGTGCCTTCCGCCCCGACGGTCAGTCGACCGGCACGGGCCACCACCTTGTCCACGAAGCTGTCGAAGACGGAGTCGACCGCGTACACCCGCTCGATGCCGATGCAGGTCTGCCCCGCGTTGGTCATGCCGCCCCAGACGCACGCCTCGGCGGCGGCGTCCAGGTCGGCATCGCTGTCGACGATCATGGCGTCCTTGCCGCCGCCCTCGATCAGCACCGGGGTCAGCGTCTCGGCGCAGGCGGCCATGACCTTCCGGGCGGTGGCGGTGGAGCCGGTGAAGGCCACCTTGTCGACTCCGGAGCGGCACAGGGCGGCACCGACGTCGCCGAGGCCGTGTACGGCGGTGAACACCTGTTGTTCGGGTACCACCTCGGCGAAGCTGTCCACCAGCCACTGGCCGGCGGCGGGCGTGTACTCGCTCGGCTTGAGCACGACGGCGTTGCCGGCCGCGAGGGCGTACGCGGCGGAGCCGATCGGGGTTAAGACCGGATAGTTCCAGGGCCCGATCACCCCGACCACGCCGTGCGGCTGGTATTCGAGGTGTCCGGAGAACTCGGCGAGGATGAGCCGGGACCGCACCCGGCGTGGGCCAAGCACGCGGCCGGCGTTGCGGGCGGCCCAGTCGATGTGCTCGATCGCGGTGACGATCTCGACGATCGCGTCGGGGACGGGCTTGCCGCCCTCGGCGTGCATCAGGTCGGCCAACTGCTCGATCCGTTTGGCGAGCAGCGCGCGCCACCGCAGCAGCCGGTCGCGGCGGCCGGTGAAGCCGAGCCCGGCCCACCACCCGCCGGCGACGCGGGCGCTTTCGACGGCCTGTCGCACGTCGGCGTCGCTGGCAACGGGGAGGCGACCGGCCTCGACACCGGTGGCCGGGTTGGTCGACACCAACTGGCCCGCCTCGATGATCGGGATGCCCGGGACATGCACAGCCGTCATGGCGGAAGTCTAGACCCGAAAATTACTCGCCGGTAGCTCGCCGATCCGAGGTGCCGTAACCGGGGTCGCGCCACCCCGACCGATCGTTGATCAGTGCAGGTCAGGCCAGTGGTGGCAGAAACCCTTCGCCCGAATCGTCGAACGGGAGGTGGCCGGGAGGTGAAGAGAGGCTGACCGGCCGGTCGGTATTGACGATTACCGTCTGATGGCAGGCTGACGCGCGGAGTGACGGTGTGGGTGGAGGGCTGACTGTCCATGGAGGAACATCCGGAACTGATGCCGCTGTTGACGGTGGCGGGTGGGCCGATGCGCGGGGCGAGCTTCCGTGTGCGTGCCGAACCGCAGGTGATCGGCCGGGCCCCGACCGGTCACGTGGTCATCGCCGACCCGCACCTGAGTCGTCGCCACGCCGAGGTGTGGCTGGCCCCGGAGGGCCTGTCCCTGCGGGATCTGGGCTCCACCAACGGCACCTGGCTCAACGACCGCCGGATCACCGAGGTGGAGTTGCTCTCCGACGGCGACGTGATCCGGCTCGGCCGTACCGAGCTGCGCCTGTTCGATCCCGGGGTGGCGCTCACCGATCCGGTGGGCCTCAGCTTCGGCCCGTCCCGGCGGGACGTCCGGCCGACCCTGCCGCTGCCGTTGGCCACGCCGCCGGGCACGCGACGGTAACCGCGGCCCACACTCGGGCCGCGCCCCGGATGGCGACCGGACACCTGGACCGTCGGGGTCGGGCGTGGCAGCATGCCGCGGATGGAGACCGAGCAGCGGACCGTGACGGCGAACGGCATCACCCAGGCGGTACGCGTGGCCGGCCCGGCCGACGGCACGCCGGTGCTGCTGATCCACGGCAACTGCTCGTCCGCGCTGTTCTGGGAGCCGCTGGTCCGGCGTCTGCCACCGACGCTGCGGGTGGTCGCGCCCGACCTGCGCGGGTACGGCCACACCGAGACAGCCCCGGTGGACGCCACCCGAGGCCTGCGGGACTTCGCCGACGACGTGGCCGCCCTGCTGGACGACCCGACGCTCTTCGGCGCCGACCCCCGCCCGGTGGTGGTCGGGCACTCCCTCGGTGGCGGAGTGGCGATGCGCCTGCTGGTCGACCATCCGCACCTGGTGAGCGCGTTGCTCCTCGCGGCCCCGGTCTCCCCGTACGGATTCGGCGGTACTCGTGACCTGACCGGCACGCCGACCACCCCGGACTTCGCCGGCACCGGTGCCGGCACGGCGAACCCGGACTTCGTCGCCCGGCTCGCGGCCGGCGATCGGAGCGAGGACGCCCCGGCCAGCCCTCGTGCCGTGCTGCGAACCACCTACGTGGCCGATCCCGCCTCGCTCGGCACGGACGAGGACCTCCTGCTGGACACCGTTCTCTCCACCGCCACCGGGGACGACAACTACCCGGGCACGGCGGTGCCCTCGGAGAACTGGCCCGGCACCGCGCCGGGGGAGCGCGGCGTGCTCAACGCGCTCGCGCCGACCTGGTTCCGGCTCGCCGACGAACTGGTGGCCGTCGCCGAGAAGCCCCCGGTCACCTGGGTACGCGGGGACGCCGACGTCATCGTCTCGGACACCTCGCTGTTCGACCTGGCGTACCTGGGTGCGCTGGGTGTGGTCCCCGGCTGGCCGGGCGAGGAGGCGTGCCCACCGCAGCCGATGATCGGCCAGACCCGCGCGGTGCTGGAGCGGTACGCGGCGGCCGGCGGCGCGTACCACGAGGTGGTGTTGCCCGGCTGCGGGCACAGCCCGCACCTGGAGCGTCCGGCGGAGTTCGTCGCGGAGTTGCTGGCCCTGACCACGGTGCCCGCCGCCTAGGGCCGGGGCGTCGACACGGGCCCTGGCCGCAGGTGGCGTCGTGGGTGAAATATGCCACGGCGTCTCGACAACCCAGCGTCACGTGGCAGACTCGCGCGCATAACCTTAGCGGCCGCTCAGCGGTCGTGCGGAGTCTCTGGGGAGGCCGGTCGTGGGGCGCGATTTCAGCACCGTGGGCGTGGTGGGGCTGGGCACCATGGGTGCCGGCATCGTCGAGGTCTTCGCCCGCAACGGCATCGACGTGGTGGCCGTCGAGATCTCCGAGCCGGCGCTGGAGCGCGGCCGGGCCACCCTCACCGGCTCCACCGACCGGGCGGTCGCCAAGGGCAAGCTCGCCGCGGCGGACCGCGACGCCCTGCACGAGCGGGTGCACTTCGCGGTCGGGCTGGACGCGTTGCACTCCGTCGACCTGGTCATCGAGGCGGTACCCGAGCACCTGGACCTCAAGCAGCGGATCTTCGCGGAGCTGGACCGGGTCTGCCGGCCGGAGACGATCCTCGCCACCAACACCTCGTCGCTGAGCGTCACCGAGATCTCGGTCGCCACCAGCCGGCCCAACCAGGTGATCGGCATCCACTTCTTCAACCCGGCGCCGGTGATGAAGCTGGTCGAGGTGGTCCGCACGGTCGTCACCTCCCCCGAGGTGGTCGCCGACGTCGAGGCGCTCTGCGCCCGGCTCGGCAAGGTCGACGTCACCATCAACGACCGGGCCGGCTTCATCGCCAACGCGCTGCTCTTCGGCTACCTCAACCACGCCGTCGGCATGTTCGAGTCGCACTACGCGACGCGGGAGGACATCGACGCCGCCATGAAGCTCGGCTGCGGCCTGCCGATGGGCCCGCTGGCGTTGATGGACCTGATCGGCCTGGACACCGCGTACGAGATCCTGGACACCATGTACCGGCGCGGTGGGCGGGACCGCCGGCACGCCCCGGTGCCACTGCTCAAGCAGATGGTGACGGCGGGGCTGCTCGGCCGTAAGTCGGGTCGGGGTTTCTACACCTACGAGCGGCCCGGTTCGCCGAAGGTCGTACCCGACGAGGCGACGCCGGTGGCCGCGGAGGCCGCGCTCGCCGACGGTGCCCGCGCTATCGCGAAGGTCGGCGTGGTGGGTTCCGGGACGATGGCCACCGGCATCATCGAGGTCTTCGCGAAGGCCGGTTACGAGATCGTCTCGGTGACTCGTGGCGCGGAGAAGTCCGCGACGGTCTGCGAGGCGGTGAAGACCTCGCTCAACAAGGGTGTGGTGCGGGGCAAGCTCGCCGAGGCGGACCGGGACGCCGCCCTCGGCCGGATCAGCTGGTCCGGCACGCTCGACCACCTCGCCGACGTCGACCTGGTGGTCGAGGCGGTGGTCGAGGAACTGAGCGTCAAGAAGGCCCTCTTCGCGAGCCTCGACGAGATCTGCAAGCCGGGCGTGGTGCTGGCCACCACCACCTCCTCGCTGCCGGTGATCGACGTGGCGATGGCCACCCAACGGCCGGCCGACGTGGTGGGGCTGCACTTCTTCAACCCGGCGCCGGTCATGCCGCTGGTCGAGGTGGTCCGCACCATCCGCACGTCCCCGGAGGCCACCGCCACCGCCCGCGCGGTCTGCGCCGCGCTCGGCAAGACCGGTGTGGTCTGCGGCGACCGGTCCGGGTTCATCGTCAACGCGCTGCTCTTCCCGTACCTGAACGACGCGGTGAAGATGTTGGAGGCCAGCTACTCGACGGCCGACGACATCGACCACGCGATGAAGCTGGGCTGCGGCTACCCGATGGGCCCGTTCGAGCTGCTCGACGTGGTCGGGTTGGACGTCTCGCTGGCCATCCAGCGCGAGCTGTACCTGGAGCTGCGCGAGCCCGGCTTCGCGCCCGCGCCACTGCTGGAACACCTGGTCACCGCCGGCTACCTGGGCCGCAAGACCCGCCGGGGCTTCCGCGACCACTCGCACCGCTGACCGCCGCGGTCCGTTCTGCGGAACGGACCGTACGCTTGGTGACTGTGAGCCCCCGTCGCAACCGCCCTCGCCGGGACGAGAACGCCAACCTGGACGCCGACCGGGTCCGGCAGGGCGTCGCCTCGGTGCAGCAGTGGACCGACGGCGCCTGGCAGGTACGCGGCATCGGAGCGGGCGCCTCGGTCAAGACGTACCGTTGCCCCGGTTGTGACCAGGAGATCCGACCCGGGGTGGCGCACCTGGTGGCCTGGCCGGCGGACGGCCTGGGTGACCTGACCGACCGGCGGCACTGGCACAGCGGTTGCTGGCGCGCGCGGGACCGGCGCGGCCCGGCGGTGCAGCGGGGCCGGGGCGCCCCACGCTACTGAGCGCGCCCCGCTGAGCGACCTGGGTCACCCTGTTCGTGCCTGGGTGGGCGGCGGGAGCGCTTTCGCGACAGACTTGGGCGGTGAGCACAGCGATCCGCGCGTCGTCGATCCTGCCCGGCCGCCGGGAGGACATCGAGCTGCACACCGCCGACGGTCTGCGACTGGTCGGCGAGTTGGCCCTGCCGGCCGACCGGCCGCCGGTGGCCACCCTGGTCTGCCTGCACCCGCTGCCCACCCACGGCGGGATGATGGACAGCCACGTCTTCCGCAAGGCGGCCTGGCGGCTGCCCGCGATGGCCGACCTGGCGGTGCTGCGGTTCAACACCCGGGGCACCAGCAGCCTGCGGGGGACCAGCGGGGGCGCCTTCGACGGTGCGGTGGGCGAGCGGTACGACGTGGCCGCCGCCATCGAGTACGCGGAGTTCGCCGAGCTGCCCGACATCTGGCTCGTCGGCTGGTCGTTCGGCACCGACCTGGCGTTGAAGTACGGCTGTGACCCGGCGATCGCCGGCGCGATCCTGCTCTCCCCGCCGCTGCGCTTCTCGGCCCCGGAGGATCTGGCCACCTGGGCCGCCTCCGGTCGACCGTTGACGGCGCTGGTGCCGGAGTTCGACGACTACCTGCGCCCGGCCGAGGCGCGGGAGCGGTTCGCGGCGGTGCCGCAGGCCGAGGTGGTCGGCGTGCCGGGTGCCAAGCACCTCTGGGTGGGTGACGCGGAGACGGTGCTCGACGAGATCGTCCGGCGGGTCAACCCAGCCGTCGAGGTGCCGCTGCCGACGACCTGGGACGGCCCGATGGAGGCCGGCGACGTCAGCGCGTACGCCGATCGGACGGTGGCCTCGTTCGCGGACACGCCCGTCCCACAGCCGGGCGACTGACCGGTCACCCTCTCTCCTGGCGGGGCAGCACCACCTCGCGCAGGATCAGTTGCAGCGCGGCCACCGTGGGGATGGCGATCAGCGCGCCCACCACACCCAGCAGCGCCACTCCGAGCAGCGCGGCGAGCAGGGCCGCCACCTCGTTGACCTCGACCGAGCGTCGCATCACCTTCGGGTAGATCAGGTAGTTCTCCACCTGCTGGTAGACGAGGAAGAACACCGCGCAGGCGATGCCGGTGGGCAGGTCGGCGGCGAAGCCGACCAGGCTCACGATCACCGCGCCCAGGGTCGCGCCGATCTGCGGGATCAGGTCGGTCACGGCGACCACCACCGCCAACGCGAACGGGTACGGCAGCCCGACGATGAGCGCGAACACGAACGTGGTCGCCCCGGCCAGCACCGCGATGCTCAACGCGCCGACCATGTACGCGCCCACCTTGGCCAGGATCTCGTCGCCGATCAGCTGCACCCGCTCCCGCCGCGAGCGGGGCACCAGCGAGTAGCCCAGCGAGCGCAGCTTGTTGAAGTAGGCCAGGAAGTAGATCGTCAGCACCAGCACGGTCAGCGTCCGGAACACCGTGCCGAAGATCAGTTGGGCCCCGCCGAGCACCCCGCCCAGCGCCCGGCCGACGGTCTCGGCGTTGGCCGCGCCCTGCACGCGCTCCACCACGTCGTACCGCTCCACCAGGTCGTTGACCGTCGGATTGCGGCGCAACTCGTCCAGCAGGCTCGGGATCTGGTCGATGAACTGCCCCGACTGGGTGACGATCGGCGGGACCAGCGCGACCACTCCGCCGCAGAGCAGCAGCACCACCGTCAACGCGACCACCGCCACGGCCAGGCCGTGCGGCACACCCCAGCGGCGTAGTCGGACCACCGCCGGGTTGAGGCCGACCGCGAGGAAGAGCGCGATCACCACCAGCACCAGGATGCCGCCGGCATTGCGGATCCCCAGATAGAGGGTGTACGCCAGCAGCACGCCCAGCGCTCCCGTGAAGCCGATCAGGAAGCTACTACGGCGCAGCGGGCGTCCCGGAGTGCCGAACTTCCCGGACGGGACGGCTGGCGGCTCGTCCGGGTCGATCCCCGGCGCGGGGACCGGCACCGGCGGCGGTGTGTCCGCTGACGGTGGACCGGGCGTCGGGTCCGGGTCGTCGTTCGGCGGTTCGCCGGCCGACGGGTCGTGCTGTGGCACCAGGGACCTCCCGGCTCAGGTCGTCGGACGACCGGCGACAGCGACGAACGCCCGCCACGCGGCCGGCGCGAACATCAGCACCGGGCCGTTCGGGTCCTTGCTGTCCCGCACGCCCACCACCTCGGGCAGATTGTCCGCCACCTCGACGCACTCGCCCCCGCTAATGCCACTGCGGGTTGATTTGCGCCATTCAGCGCTCTTCAGCTCCATGTCGTCACGATCCTCTTCATCAGCTCGATGGACCGCCGCGGGACAGGGCGTCGTTCCGCACGCTCTCCCATCCTGCGAGCAGCGTAGCCAGACCATCCTCGGTGTCCACCACGGTGCCGCCAAGCTGGTTTTCCAAGTGCCGGCAATCGGTCCAAGCCGTCGGCGCTGAGGATCCCGTCGCCAGCCAGGACCGCGCGGAGTTCGACAGCGACCCGGCCGCGCTGACCCCCTACCTCGCCGGGCTCTACCACGAGGCGGCGTATGACCTGCACCAGCTCAATCCCTATGCGGGGCCGGCACCCCGGGAGCTGTTCGAACGCTTCCTGGCTCCGAACCACGCGCAGATCTTGGACAGTTTCCGTTATGCGGGCCCGCCATGTGAACGGAAACTGTCCAAGATCTGGTGGTGTGCTGGCTTCGCGGCGGTGAAAGCTGTTCGGATGCTACCCACCGACGACGCCGACGCACTCGACTGGCTCGCCTTCGAGCAGGCGGGCGTCCTGACGACCGCACAGGTCTCCGGGCTGCTCGGCGAGGGGACGATACGAGGCCGTATCCGTTCCGGTCGGTGGCGGTCGATCTGCCGCGGCATCGTGTCGACTGGCAACGGTCGACTGAACCGCGACCAACAGCTCTGGGTCGCGGTGCTGGCAGCCGGACCAGGGGCGATGCTGGCCGGGGCAACCGCCGCCACCGAAGCGGGGGTACGCGGGCTGCGCCGCGAGCCGCTGCACGTGCTGGTGCCGGCCTACCGCCGTGCCGCGCGGACCTTCCTGCGCCGCCTCCCGATCGACATGCCCGCGGTGCTGGTGCATCGCACGTCGGTGCTGCCGGACTCGCACCGGCAACTCGCCCGCCCGCCGCGCACCACGACGGCCAGGGCGCTGGTCGACGCGGCGGGGTGGGCGGTCAGCGTGGACGAGGCGCAGGGGGTGCTGGCAGCCGGTTGCCAGCAGCGTCGGGTGCTTCCCGAGGAGTTGCAGGCGGTGCTCGACGTGCTGCCCCGGGCACCACGTCGGCGCCTCATCCAACAGACGCTCGGTGACATCGCCGGCGGCGCGCAGGCGCTCTCCGAGATCGACTTCCTGCGCCTCTGCCGGCGGCATCACCTGCCGCTACCTGATCTGCAGGAGCAGCGGATCGATGCGGCCGGTCGTAACCGCTGGCTGGACGCGTACTGGCGACAGTGGCGGGTGCAGGTCGAGATCGACGGTGCGCACCACATGGACGCCCGACAGTGGGCGGAGGACATGCGTCGGCAGAACGACGTGTGGACCAGCGGCGACCGGATCCTGCGCTTTCCGGCCTGGCTGGTCCGTGCCCGTCCCGACGAGGTCGCCGACACCGTGCGGCGCGCGCTCGTCGCAGCCGGCTGGACCCCGACCCCGGGGCCGCGCAAGCCGACCCAGATATGAATCTTGGACAGTTTCCGTCATCGCGTAACGGAAACTGTCCAAGATCTCGAAGCTCGCGCCCAGGCTCAGTCCTTTTCGATGGTGACCTTGCTGGGCTTGGCGCTGCGCTCGTCGGTGGTCGGCTTGCTGGGCCGCTTGCCGTTCTCACCGGTGCTGGTGATCTTGGTGGGCTTGGCGTCCCGGCCACCCACCCCCGGGACCGCGGCGACCGTCGGTTCGCCGTCCACCCCGGCGCTCGCCGCACCACCGTCGACGGTGGTCACCGGCTCGGCCACGGGTCGAGCCGTCGGCTGGCCGGCGTCCTCCGCGTTGGCGTCCACCGGCTGCCTGGTGTCGGCGGGCTCGGCCTTGAGACCGGTGGCCGCACCCGACCCGGCCGGCGTGTCGGAGTCCACGGTCGCCGACCCGGCCGGCGTGCCGGAGTCGATGGTCGCCGACCCGGCCGGCGTGTCGGAGTCGATGGTCGCCGACCCGGCCGGCGTGTCGGAGTCGATGGTCGCCGACCCGGAGACGGTGGCACCGTCGTCGCCCTCGCCGGCCACGCTGCTGCGCACGCCGTCGTCGGTGGCCGGCGCAGTCGGGCCGTCGATCGGCCCTGCGACGCTCTGCAACCGCAGCTCGGCCATCTGCCGCTGGAGATCGTCGGACTCCTGCCGGGACTTCCAGGTCTCCTGCCGTAGGTCCGCGAGCTGCTGCTGGGCCTGAGCGATCTCCAGCATCACCTGGGCGAGCTGCTGCCGGCCCGCCGCCGCCTCCTGCTGGGTGGCCGCCAGGTGCTGCTGCGTGGTGGCCAGGTGCTGCTGGGTGGTGGCCGCGTACTCCTCGAACTGCCGGCGGGACGCCGCGACATGCTCGTCGGCCTCGCGGCGCTTGTCACCGGCCTCGGTCTTCGCCCGGCTCAGCAGCTCGGCCGCCTCCGTCTCGGCCCGCTGACGCAAGTCGGCCGCGTCCTGCTCGGCCGCCTGGATGATCCCGGCCGCACTCTGCTCGATCTCGTTCTTGCGGGCCGTGTACTCGGTCTCCAGCTCGTCTCTCCGAGCGGTGTACGCGGACTCCAACTCGTTCTTGCGGCCGGTGTATTCGGTCTCCAACTCGTCGCGGCGGCTGGTGAAGCCCGTCTCCAGCTCCTGCTGACGGCTGGCGAACCCGGTCTCCAGCTCCTGCTGGCGGGACTTGTGCTGCTGGTCCAACTCCTCGCGGCGCTTGGCGTACTCCTGCTCGGCCGCGGTCCGCCGCTGCTCCAGCTCCCGGTCGGCCGCCTCCCGCCGGGAGTTGACCTCCTGCTCCACCCCGGCCCGCCACGCGCCCAGCTCCTGCTGGGTCTGCTCCCGGGTGTGCTTGACGTACGCCTCGGTCTCGGTGCGCATCCGCTGCACGTACGCCTCGGTCTCGGCGCGGTTGCGCTTGGCCGACTCGGACGCCTGCGTGACCAGCCGCTCCGCCTCCTGCTGCGCCTTGGCGCGGGTGGCTCGGCCGGCCATCGACGCGTCGTCGATGATCTGCTTGGCCTCGTGCTGCGCCTTGGCGTGTGTGGCCCGGCCCGCCTCGGTCGCGGTGTCGGTCAGCCGCTTGGCCTCCTGTAGCGCCTTGGCGTGCACCTCCTTGGCCGCGTCGCGCAGGTCGCTGGCCTCCTGCCGGGCATTGGCCAACGTCTCGCGAGCCGTCTCGCGCAGCTTGGTCGACTCCTGCTGGGCTCGGGCGTGGATCTCCTTGGCGGTGTCCCGTAGCTGGGTGGCCTCCTGCTGGGCCTTCGCCAGCGCGTCCTGCGCCGCCTTACGCAGCTGCGCCGACTCGTCCCGGGCCGACCGCAGGGTCTTCTCCGCCTCGGCCCGCTGGGCGGCGCTGTGCCGCTCCTCCTCCGCGCGCCGCGCGGCGAGAGCGATCTCGAAGTCCTTCAGTGCCCGCGCGGCCTGCTCGCGGGCCTCCTCGATGATGTGCTCGGCCGCGGCGCGACGGGCCTCGATCTCCACGTTGGCGTCGGCGACGATCTGCTCGGCCAACTCCTCGGACTGGCCGAGGATCGAGCCCACGAGCGGCCCGAGGTGCTTGAACGAAGCCTTGTCCACCACGTTCATCTGCTTGCGCACCTGGGTCAGGTCACGTTGGAGCACCTCGACCTGGCCGGCGAGCTTGTGGATCTGTGTGTACGCCTGTTCTCGTTCGGCGGCGAGGGTCGCGATCTCGTGCTCGGCACGTGCGACATACCGGTCGACCTGTTTCCGTTCGTACCCCCGCAGAGCGGACTCGAAGCTGGGCTCCGTCGTCACGTCCCCGCCGAGAGCGAACAGTTCCTCGCCGTGCGACATGCCCCCATCCTCACACGCATCGGGCCCTGCTGGGGCGATACGGACGGGCCATGTGCGAGCTACTTCACTCGGTTTTGGGCGGGGCCTTCCACGAGCTGGGAAACGCATACGGCGCGAGGTGGAACCGTTCACACGGTGTCACCTCGCGCCGTCGATGCCCCGGCCTACGCCATGCGTCAGCCAGCGGCCTCCGCGGGAACCCGGTCCTGACCGCCGTCGGTCTTCTTGGCCTCCGGCTTGGCCGCCGGAGCCGCCGCAGCCGGCGCCCCCGGGACGATGCCGGCGAGCCCGGAGAGCATCTGGCCCAGCTGCGAGGTGACCGCGTCCTTCTGCCGGGTGAGGTCCTCGACCTCGCGGCGGGCGGCCTGCGTGGTCAGCTCCGCCTCAGTGCGGGCCTCGGTGAGCAGGCGCTGCGACTCGGCCTTGGCCTCGTTGAGCGTCTTCTCGGAGTGCGCCTTGGCCTTGTCCACCGTCTCGGCGGCGTTGCGCTCCGACTCGACCCGGCGAGCCTCGGCGCGCTGCTCGATCTCCTTGGCGCGCTCCTGCGCGGCCCGGGCACGCTGCTCGGCCTCGCTGACCAGCTTCTGGGTCTGCGCGACCTGGGCGGCGTGGCGCTCGGACTCCTCGCGCTCGGCCTTCTCGCGCCGCTCGGCAAGCTGGAGCTCCAGAGCCTGCAGGTCCTTGTCGCGCTTGTCCCGGGCGTCGGTCAGCAGCTTGGTCGCCTCGGCACGCTTCTCCTCAGCCTCGCGGGCGGCCTTCGCCCGCTGCTGGGTGATCTCGCGCTCGGCGGTGGCCCGGAGGGTGGCCACCTCCCGCTCGACAGTCGACTTCAGCTCGGCCACCTCGTGCGCGGTGACGGTGCGCAGCTGCTTGGTCTCACGGTCGGCGTCCGCACGCAGCGTGTCCGCCTCGCGGCGGGCCTGCACCCGAACCTCGGCGGCCTCGCGCTCGGCGGCCGTACGCAGGTTGCCGGCCTCGCGTTCGGCGCTGGCCTTCATGGCGGCGGCCTCGGCCCGTGCCTTGTCGGTGATCTCGCGAGCCTCGAGGCGGGCGGCGGAGAGGATGCCCTCGGACTCGCGCTTGGCCTCGTTGCGGTGGTCGTTGGCCTGCTCCTCGGCGAGCCGGAGGATCTGCTCGACGCGGGTGCCGAGCCCGGAGAGGGTGGGCCGGTTGTTCTCTTCGAGCTGCTTGTTCGTGTCGGTGAGCTTCTGCTCCAACGCGCTCATGCGCTGCTCGGCTTGGCGGAGCCGACGCTGGGCGTCGTTCATCCGCTGCTCGGCCTCGGCACGGGCCTGCTCGGACTGGGTGAGCGCGGCGGTCATCCGGCCGAGGAAGTCGTCGACCTGGTGAGTGTTGTATCCGCGCAGGCCCACGGTGAAATCTGGCTGCGAGTTCGCGTTATCGAAGAACGCGAGAGGGGAGGACTGCTGCTGGGGCATTGGGACATACTGGCAGACGCCCCAGGGTGGTTCGCAAGAGCGGTGCGGAGCTTTCGTGCCCTCTTTACATGGTCAACTTGGGCGATCGGCAGAGCCGGACCAATCGGCGATCTTGGCAGGTCCCGGGCGGGACGCACGCCACGCGGTGTGATCCGGAAAAGGGCCCCGGGGTAACCCCGAGGCCCTTTGTTCGATCCCGGGGCGGCCTTGCGCTATTCGGATGGAAGAACAATGCCGAGCACCACAATGGCCACCCGGTGCTCGTCCGTCCGGCCGGTGCCCAGGTCAGTGCCGTCCAAGCCGGCGGTGCCGGTCAGTGGCCCCGGAACCGGTTGATCGCGTCCTCGTGCTGGGCGCGCAGCTCCCCGTCGCGTACGCCCAGCCCGTCGGTGGGTGCGAGGCAACGCACCCCGACCTTGCCCTGGTGGGCGTTGCGGTGCACCTCGTACGCGGCCTGGCCGGTCCGCTCCAGCGGATAGGTACGGGAGACCGTCGGGTGCACCTTGCCGAGCGCGACCAGACGGTTGGCCTGCCACGCCTCGTGGTAGTTGGCGAAGTGGCTGCCGACGATCCGCTTGAGGTGCATCCACAGGTAGCGGTTGTCGTACTGGTGCTGGAAACCACTGGTGGACGCGCAGGTGACGATGGTCCCGCCGCGCCGGGCCACGAAGACGCTGGCGCCGAACGTCTCCCGGCCCGGGTGCTCGAAGACGATGTCCGGGTCCTCGCCGCCGGTCAGCTCGCGGATCCGCTCGCCGAAGCGCCGCCACTCGCCCGGGTCCTGGGTCTCCTCGTCCTTCCAGAAGCGGAAACCCTCGGCGGCCCGGTCGATGACCAGCTCCGCGCCCATCCGGCGGCACAGCTCGGCCTTCTCCGGCGAGGAGACGACGCAGACCGGGATCGCGCCGCCGTTGAGCGCCATCTGGGTGGCGTACCCGCCGAGGCCACCGGAGGCGCCCCAGATCAGCACCACGTCACCCTGCTTCATGTTGGCCCCGTGGTGCGAGACGAGCTGCCGGTACGCGGTGGAGTTGACCAGCCCGGGGCTGGCTGCCTCCTCCCAGCTCAGGTGCCGTGGCTTCGGCATCAGTTGGTTGGCCTTGACCACCGCCAGCTCGGCCAGACCGCCGAAGTTGGTCTCGAAGCCCCAGATCCGCTGCTGCGGGTCGAGCATGGTGTCGTCGTGCCCGGCCGCGTCCTCCAGCTCGACGGAGAGGCAGTGTGCGACCACCTCGTCACCGGGTGCCCAGCGGGTCACCCCGGGGCCGACGCGCAGCACCACGCCCGCCGCGTCCGAACCGACCACGTGGTACGGCAGGTCGTGCCGACGGGTCAGCTCGGACACCCGGCCGTAACGCTGGAGGAACTTGAAGGTGGACACCGGCTCGAAGATGCTGGTCCACACCGTGTTGTAGTTGATCGCGCTGGCCATCACGGCAATCAGCGCCTCGCCCGGCGCCAGCTCGGGCGTGGGCACCTCCTGCACGTGCAGCGCCTTGCGGGGGTCCTTGTCGCGGGTGGCCATGCCGTCGAACATCCGGGATTCCTCGGCGCGCACCACCACGCCCCGGTAGCTCTCCGGCACGGGTAGCCCGGCGACGCCGGCGAGCTCGCGGTCCGGATCGTTCGATTCCTCCGCCGCCATGATCGCTTCGAGGATGTCCTGCACGGTGACCTCCGGTTCGTCCGCACCCGCACGGGCCTGGGTGCTGCCATCGTCGGTGCCGGTGGGCACGACCACCATGTCGGCATTCGACACATCCGACCCTGGTCGCGCTCCGGTGGGGCCGGACGTTACTGAACGGTAGCTAGGCCGGGAAGTCCTCTGTGAAAAACTGCATCCGCCGATGCGTGAAGGTGTCCGACCACCCCGCCAACCGCGCACTGACGTGCGCGCCGGGCCGGCTCCGCCCCCGGTGTGCCCACAAGCGCGCGCCCCGTCGATCAAGGGCTTTCGGTCACCCGCGAGCTGCGGGATGACGCAAACCTCTTGATCAACGGGGCGCGACGGTGGGATCTGTGGGGTCAGTGCGGTGTGCGGGCGGGTTCGACGAGTTCCACGAGGACGCCGCCGGCGTCCTTCGGGTGGACAAAGTTGATCCGGCTGTCCGCGGTGCCGCGTCGCGGCGTCTCGAAGAGAAGTCGCATGCCCCGCTCCCGCAGTGCCGCGCAGGCCGCGTCGACGTCCACCACGGTGTACGCGACCTGCTGCACGCCTGGCCCGCTGCGGTCCAGGAACTTGGCGATCGTCGACTCCGGGGTCAGCGGTGCGAGCAACTGCACGCAGCCGCCCTCGGTGGTCGGCCCGACGGACAGCATCGCCTCGCGAACGCCCTGCTCCTCGTTCGTCTCGACGTGTACGCAGCGCATCCCGAACGTCCGCTGGTAGAAGTCGATCGCGGCGTCCAGGTCGGCCACGGCGATCCCGACGTGGTCAATCTTGCGAAGCCCGATGTCTGTGACGTAGTCCGCACCGGGCTCGGCGGGGGAGTTCTCAGCCATGGCGTTAGTCTGACCGAATAATCGTTAAGGCGTACAGCTCGGCACCCCCCTTGAACAGTTCGGCACCCCCTTCGGAGGCAGGCATGGCTTCGGTGATCGTCAGCGGCGCGCGGACCCCGATGGGGCGGCTGCTGGGCAACCTCAAGGACCTCCCGGCCACGAAGCTCGGCGGAATCGCCATCAAGGCGGCGCTGGAGCGTGCCGGCGTCAGCCCGGACCAGGTCCAGTACGTGATCATGGGGCAGGTGTTGCAGGCCGGAGCCGGTCAGATTCCGGCGCGACAGGCGGCGGTCGAGGCCGGTGTGCCGATGTCCGTGCCGGCGCTGACCATCAACAAGGTCTGCCTCTCCGGCCTGGACGCCATCGCCCTGGCCGACCAGTTGATCCGCGCCGGCGAGTTCGACATCGTGGTGGCCGGCGGCATGGAGTCGATGACCAACGCCCCGCACCTGCTGATGGGCCAGCGCACCGGGTACAAGTACGGCGACGTGGTGGTCAAGGACCACATGGCGCACGACGGGCTCAGTGACGCCTGGGACTGCTGCTCGATGGGCGAGTCCACCGAGCGACTCGGCGCCAAGCACGGCATATCCCGTGCGGAGCAGGACGCGTTCGCCGCCGCCAGTCACCAGCGGGCCGCCGCCGCGCAGAAGAACGGCCACTTCGCCGACGAGATCACCCCGGTGGTGATCCCGCAGCGCAAGGGTGACCCGCTGGTGATCAGCGAGGACGAGGGCATCCGCCCGGACACCACCGTCGAGTCGCTGGCCAAGCTGCGTCCGGCCTTCGCCAAGGACGGCACCATCACCGCCGGCAGCTCGTCGCCGATCTCCGACGGCGCCGCCGCCGTGCTGGTGATGAGCAAGGCCAAGGCCACCGAGCTGGGGCTGACCTGGTTGGCCGAGGTCGGTGCGCACGGCAACGTCGCCGGGCCGGACAACTCCCTGCACTCGCAGCCCTCCAACGCGATCAACCACGCCCTGAAGAAGGGCGGCCTGAGCGTCGCGGACCTGGACCTCATCGAGATCAACGAGGCGTTCGCCCAGGTCGGCATCCAGTCCACCCGTGACCTCGGCATCAGTCCGGACAAGGTCAACGTCAACGGCGGCGCAATCGCGCTCGGGCACCCGATCGGCATGTCCGGTGCTCGTCTCGTACTCACGCTCGCCCTGGAGCTGAAGCGGCGCGGCGGCGGCACCGGCGCGGCGGCCCTCTGCGGCGGCGGTGGCCAGGGCGACGCGCTGATCATCCACGTGCCGGGCCAGTGAGCGGAGCGGCCGAGCACGTGCCGGCTGCGGGCACCACGTCGGTGCGCCGCAGTCGGGACGTACCGCTGCTGGTGGAACGGGCCCGCGCGGGTGACCCCCGCGCGGTGGCCCGCCTGATCACGCTGGTGGAGAACGGCGACACGCTGCTGCCGGAGATCGCCGCGGCGCTGGCCCCGTACGCCGGGCAGGCCCAGGTGGTCGGGTTGACCGGCTCGCCCGGGGTGGGCAAGTCGACCACCACGAACGAACTGGTCCGGGCCCTGCGTGCGCGCGGGCACCGGGTCGGCGTGCTGGCGGTCGACCCGTCCAGCCCGTTCACCGGCGGCGCGATCCTCGGCGACCGGGTGCGCATGCAGGACCACGCCACCGATCCGGGTGTCTACATCCGGTCCATGTCCAGTCGGGGTCACCTCGGCGGGCTGGCCGCGGCGACGCCGCAGGCGGTCCGGGTGCTGGAGGGCGCCGGCTGCGACGTGGTGCTGGTGGAGACCGTCGGCGTCGGGCAGGCCGAGGTCGAGGTCGCCTCGCTGGCCGACACCACGCTGGTGCTGCTCGCGCCCGGGATGGGCGACGCGATCCAGGCGGTCAAGGCCGGCATCCTGGAGATCGCCGACGTCTTCGTGGTCAACAAGGCCGACCGGGACGGCGTCGACGCCACCGTTCGCGACATCCAGGGCATGATCGCCCTCGGTGAGCGCGGGCCGGGCCAGTGGCGGCCGCAGGTGGTCCGCTCGATCGCCGCCCGTGGCGAGGGCATCGACGACATCGCCGCCGCGATCGACAAGCACCGCGGCTGGCTGGTCGAGCACGGCGAACTGCGCCGCCGCCAGGAGGCGCGGGCCGCCGCCGAGATCGAGGCCATCGCGCTCGGCATCCTCCGCGCCCGGATCGGTTCACTGCGCGACGGTACGGAGTTGGCCACGTTTGCCACCAAGGTCGCCGAGGGCGCGACCGACCCGTACACGGCGGCGGACGAACTGCTCGCCCAGCTCGCCCGCTGAACAGGAAGGCGGCGCCTTCACTGGGAGGGGTGCAGCGGGCCTCATGCAGCGAGATCGCGTAGCTCTTCGACCTGACCTGGACCGCCTCGGTGAGGGCCCCAGGCCGGTGTCGAAGTCGGTTACACAGAGATCTTGGAATGAATCCGCCCCTGGAGGGGCCGTTTCACTCCAAGATCTCTCCTGCCGTCGCGCTGCCCGGGCCCCGCTTCGGGTGATCATGAAGTTGCAGCGCCGACACGCCGACATCGATGGTAATAACTTCATGATCGCGAGGCCAGGCGAGCTGGTCCCGGCGAGCCGTTGAAATTGATCGTCAGAGAGTTGGCGGCTCTACTTGCGACCGCGGGTCCGCGTCGCTCCGGCCAGGTCGGTACGCTCGCACCCGCCCGACCGTGGTCGGGGCTGGGCGGTGATGCGGCGAGCAGGGGAGCGGGCATGGATCACGAGGCGACGCAGGATCTGGCCGGGGTGTCTGTGCCGGCCGGTGGTACGACGCACGTCTCCGACGAGGTGATCGAGAAGATCGCTGTCGCGGCGGCCCGCGCGGTGCCCGGCGTGGCGGAGCTGGGCGGGGACGTGGCCCGCTTCTTCAACTCGGTGCTCGACCGGGTCGGGCTGGACCAGGTGGGCGACGCCCGGCGGGGTTGCTCGGCCCACGTGACCGGCGACGCGGCAGTGATCAACCTGGTGCTCGTCATCGACGCCGGTCAGCCGGTGCCGCAGGTCACCAACGAGGTGCGGGCGCGGGTGACCGAGGCCGTCGAGGCGTACGGGCTGCGGGTCGACGAGGTCAACATCCGGGTCGACGACGTGGCGATGGGCGGCCCGGCCGCCTGAAGGCGCGTCGAGACAGTGAAGACCCGGCCGTCAGCCCTGGCCCGGCCGGGTCAACTCGACCTCGTCGCCGGGTAGCAGCTTCACCTCGCCCGTCGCGTCCCGGACCTCGAGGATCGGCGCGCCCTCGTCGAGCTGCATCGCTCGCCGCTTGATGCCGCCCGGCATCCGGGCGATGACCGAGCTGCCGGCGGCGAGTTCGACAGTGGTGCGCCGCGAGGCTGCCCGGAGCAAGGAGGCGCTGCGGCGGCCGGCGCTGCCTGCTGCGGGCCGACCACGACGGCCCATGCGCCCGGCGGTCGCTCCGGTGACGGTTACCCGTCGGTACGACGCGACTTAGCGATCGTTCAGGTAAGGGCTCTACACTCGACGTGCAGTCGAGGACCCGAGGAGGAGCCCTGCTCATGGACGCCGACGAGATCGACGCCGGACGGGCGCGCTGGCAGGCCCGTTACGACGCCGCGCGCAAGCGGGACGCCGACTTCACCACGCTCTCCGGAATGCCGGTGGACCCGGTCTACGGGCCGCCGGAGGGCGCCACGTACCCGGGCTTCGAGCGGATCGGCTGGCCGGGCGAGTACCCGTACACCCGAGGTCTGTATCCGACCGGCTACCGCGGACGGACCTGGACGATCCGGCAGTTCGCCGGCTTCGGCAACGCCCAGCAGACCAACGAGCGCTACAAGATGATCCTCGGCGCGGGTGGTGGCGGCCTCTCGGTCGCGTTCGACATGCCCACGCTGATGGGTCGCGACTCGGACGACCCGCAGTCGCTCGGCGAGGTCGGGCACTGCGGCGTCGCCATCGACACCGCCACCGACATGCAGGCGCTCTTCGACGGCATCGACCTGGCCGGTGTCACCACCTCGATGACCATCTCCGGCCCGGCCGTGCCGGTGTTCTGCATGTACCTGGTCGCGGCCGAGAGGCAGGGCGCCGACCTGTCCACGCTGGACGGCACGCTCCAGACCGACATCTTCAAGGAGTACATCGCGCAGAAGGAGTGGCTCTTCGACCCCGAGCCGCACCTGCGCCTGATCGGCGACCTGATGGAATACTGCGCCGCCGAGATCCCGCGCTACAAGCCGCTGTCGGTCTCCGGCTACCACATCCGCGAGGCCGGCTCGACCGCCGCGCAGGAGTTGGCGTACACCCTGGCCGACGGTTTCGGCTACGTGGAGCTGGGTCTCTCCCGCGGGCTGGACGTCAACGTGTTCGCACCGGGGCTGAGCTTCTTCTTCGACTCGCACGTCGACTTCTTCGAGGAGATCGCCAAGTTCCGCGCCGCTCGCCGGATCTGGGCCCGCTGGCTGCGCGACGTCTACGGCGCGACCAGCGAGAAGGCGCTCTGGCTGCGGTTCCACACGCAGACCGCAGGCGTGTCGTTGACCGCGCAGCAGCCGGTCAACAACGTCGTACGCACCGCCGTCGAGGCGCTCGCGGCGGTGCTCGGTGGCACCAACTCGCTGCACACCAACGCGCTGGACGAGACGCTGGCGCTGCCCACCGACGAGTCCGCCGAGATCGCCCTGCGTACGCAGCAGGTGCTGATGGAGGAGACCGGTGTGGTCAACGTGGCCGACCCGCTCGGCGGCTCCTGGTACGTCGAGGCGCTGACCGACAAGATCGAGGCCGAGGCGGAGGAGATCTTCGCCCGGATCCGGCAGCTCGGCGGGGAGGGGCCGCACCAGATCGGCCCGATGACCTCGGGCATCCTGCGCGGCATCGAGGACGGCTGGTTCACCGGGCACATCGCCGAGTCGGCCTTCGTCTACCAGCAGGCCCTCGAAAAGGGCGACAAGAAGATCGTCGGGGTCAACTGCCACACCGGCACGGTCGCCAAGGAGCTGGAGATCCTGCGCATCTCGCACGAGGTGGAGCTGGAGCAGCGCCGGGTGCTCGCCGAGCGCAAGAGCGCCCGGGACGAGGCGGCGGTCCGTGCGGCGGTGACCCGGATGGTCGAGGTCAGCCGCACTGACGGGAACATGATCCCCGCGATGCTGGACGCCGTCCGCGCCGAGGCGACCCTGGGCGAGATCTGCGACGCGCTCCGCGCCGAGTGGGGCACCTACCGCGAGCCGGCCCGCTTCTGACGGACACCCTTCCGCGATCGTGCATTTCCGGCCGAATGAATGCGGCAAACGGCGCGTGTTCGCCCTCCGGGAGTGCACGATCGCGGGGGTGTGCGGCGGGGCGTGAGAGTTGCAACGTCGGGGTTGCGGGTGAGCTGAGAATCCGGGCTCACGTGCGAGACTAGGTAACCATGAGCGACCCACGGATCACCTCGTCGATCTTCACCCGCGGCGCGGTCGACCTCAGCACACTGCGCGGCCCCGCACCAGCCAGCTCCCGCCCCGGCACGCCTCCGCAGGGCGGCCCGTCCAGCGGCGCGCCCGCCGCCGGCGGTAACACCGCCATCGTCGACGTCACCGAGGCGACCATCCAGTCCGACGTGCTCGAACGGTCGATGGCCATGCCCGTCGTCGTGTTCTTCGGCGCCGCCGGCTTCCCGGAGAGCGACGAGTTCGCACCGGTGTTGGAGCGACTGAACGCCGAGGGCGACGGCAGCTGGGTGCTGGCACGGGTCGACGTGCAGGAAAATCCGCGAATCGCCCAGATGTTCCGGGTCCAGGGCATCCCCATGGTCTACGCGGTCGTCGGTGGGCAGCCGGTCGACGCGTTCTCCGGGGTGGTGCCCGAGGCGCAGTTGCGGCAGTGGCTCCAGGCCGTGCTCAAGGCCGGCGGCGTGACCGTCGCCGAACCGGAGGACCCCCGCCTCGACGAGGCGGACGACGCGCTGATGAGCGGTGACCTGGACGCCGCCGAGCAGGCGTACCGGAAGATCCTGGCCGACGCGCCGGCGGACGCGGCGGCAACGGCGGGGCTGGCCCAGGTCGGGGTGGCCCGCCGGGTGGCCGGCGCGGACCCCTCCACCGCGCTGGCCGCCGCCGAGAGCGCCCCCGACGACGTGGCGGCCCAGCTGCTGGCCGCCGACATCGAGGTGCTCAGCGGCCTGGCCGAGCAGGCCTACTCCCGGCTCGTCGGCCTGGTCCGGCGCACCGCCGGCGAGGACCGTGAGACGGTGCGCCAGCACCTGGTCTCGCTCTTCTCCATCGCCGGCCCGGACGATCCGGCGGTCGCCTCGGCACGCCGCGCCCTGGCCAGCGCCCTGTTCTGAGTTCGTAGCACGCCAGCGCGGGCCGGCGTTCCGGCCGGCCCGCCCGACCACCGAGGACGGGAGCTCATGATGCGCCGGATCGCCGTCCTCGACGCGCCGACAAACCTTGGACTACGGCCGCCGACGGCCACGTCGGTCCCCGGTTGTGCCAAGGCGCCCGGCGCGCTGCGCGACCACGACCTGCTGGCCCGGCTGCGCGCCCGCGACGCCGGCTGTATCACCCCACCCCGCTACGACCCGGGCGACTGGCGGCCCGGCGACGGGGTGTGCCACGCTCGGGAGATCGCCGACTACTCGCTGGCGCTCGCCGAACGGATCGGCTCGATCATCGACCGGGGAGAGTTCCCGGTGGTGCTGGGCGGCGACTGCTCGGTGCTGCTCGGCTCGGCGTTGGCCATGCACCGCCTCGGTGAGGCCGTCGGCGGGCGGATCGGGCTGGTCTTCGTCGACGGGCACTCCGACTTCCGGCATCCCGGCAACGCCTCCTACGTCGGCGCGGCCGCCGGTGAAGACCTCGCCCTCGTCACCGGGCGAGGCCAGGCCGATCTGGCCGCACTGGAAGGACGCCGGCCCTACTTCCGCGACATCGACGTGGTGGTGCTCGGCATCCGCGCCCAGGACGAGTACCGTCTCGACCTCCAGGCCGCCGGGATCACCACCCGCCCGGTCCCCGCGCTGCGGGCCGAGGGCGCCGCCCGGACGGCCCAGTGGGCGCACGAGCAACTCGCCGACTGCGCGGGTTACTGGGTGCACATCGACGTGGACGTTCTCGACCCCGCGGTGATGCCCGCCGTGGACGCCCCCGACCCCGGCGGCATCGCCTTCGCCGAGCTGGAGATCCTGCTCGCCGGCCTGGTCGACACCCCGCACTGCCTCGGCGTCGAGTTGACCGTCTTCGACCCCGACTACGATCCGGACGGCTCGTACGCGGCCGAGATCGTCAACACCGTGGTCGCCGGCCTGGCCCCGGTCACCGCCCCCGAGGCGGTGCCGCCCCGACTGCTGTCGGCCCGGCCAGCCCCCGGCCCCCGGCGCGGCGCTCCCGCCGACCGTGCGGAGCGGTCCGCCGGGGTGGATCGGCTCGACGCGGGGCGGTCCGGTGGGGTGAACGGGCTGGACGCTGTGGGTCTTGCCGGCGTAGACGGATCCGGCAGCGGGATGGCTGATGCCGACAGGGACGGCGCGGTCGAGGCGGAGCAGTCGGGCATTCCCGGACCTGCCTACGCCGAGCCGTCGGGGGTGGCGGCCGTGATCCCGGTTGCGGTCGAGCGTGAACCGGTCGGCCCGCCCGCTTCGGCCGGCCCAGGTCTCCTCCGGCGAACCTCGCCGCCCGCCCAGGACCCTTCAGGCCCGAACTCCGCCAGCGAAAACGGCGCAGATCTGCACAAAGCTGACACTGCCTGACTCGCTCGCGGTCCGCGAGTCGATCAAGGCCGAAGGGGCCGCGGTCGAGGTCAGGCAGCCGGGAGGGCGCGGAGGAAACGCTCGGCGATCGGGACGGCCGACGCCGTGCTGGCACCGCCCTTCTCCACGAACACCGCGAACGCCACGTCGCCTCGCCAACCGACGAACCAGGCGTGAGTGTGGGCCGGGTTGTCGTCGTACTCCGCGGTGCCGGTCTTGCCGTGGACCTCACCCGGCACGTCCTTGAGCGCGCTGCCGGTGCCGGTGGTGACCACCTCGCGCATCATCGACCGCAGCGCGGTGACCGATTCTTGCTTGAGCTGCTCGCCGGCCGGCGCGGGCTTGGCCGGCGCCGGGTCGAGCACCAGCTTCGGCTGTTCGAAACGGCCTCGGGCGACGGCTGCGGTGGCCCCGGCCATCGCCAGCGGGCTGACCAACGTGGTGCCCTGCCCGAACGACGCCGCAGCCTGCTCGGCCAGGCTGCCGCCTGTCGACACCTTGCCGGTGAAGGCGTCGGTGCCGAGGTCCCACTGGCCCTCCAGGCCCAACGAGCGGCCGGCGGCGGCCAACCCGTCGCCGCCGAGCTTCGGTGCCAGCGAGGCGAACGCCGTGTTGCAGGACTTGGCGAAGTCGGTGCGGAACGGCACCGAGCCGAGCTCGAAGTTGTCGGAGTTCTTGAAGGACCGGCCGTCAACGGTGAAGGTCTTCGGGCAGCCCACCGGCCCGTCCAGCGTGACCGCGCCCCGGTCCAGCAGGCCGAGTGTGCTGACCATCTTGAACGTGGAGCCCGGCGGCACCTGGGCGTTGAAGGCGAGATTCTCACCGGCCGGCCCGGGGCCGTTCGCCGCGGCGAGCACCGCGCCGTCGCTGATCCGGACCGCCACCAGGGCGGACCGGCGGGACTCCGCGCGCAAGGCCCCGTCGGCCGCGTTCTGGACGGCGACGTCCAGCGTGGTCTTCAACGGCTGGCCGAGCTGCGGCTCCCGCCGGAACAGCTCCGCGCCGGTCGGCTCCAGCTTGCCGCCCTCGGTGGGACGCTCGACCAGCACGGTCAGCCCGGGGCCGCCGCGCAACCGTTCGTCGTAGCGACCCTGCAACCCGCCGTGCCCGACCAGGTCACCGGCGACGTACCGGTCCGGGTGCGCGGCGAGGTCGTCCGCCTGCGCCGGATCGACAGTGCCGAGCACCGCCCGGGCGAACTCGCGGGTCGGCGCCAGGTCGACCTTGCCCGAGATGAACTTGGTGCCGGGCAGGTCGTAGATCCGGGGCTTGATCTGCAGGTACGCCTCCTCGCGCAGCGACACCACCTCGACGAAGGCCCCCGGCTCGGCCTCGGCCACCCGCTCGGGCAGGTCACCCAGGTCGACGGCGGGGACCAGCGCCGGACGGATCGCCTTGAACGCGGCGTCGAGATCCTTGACGAGGGTCTTCATGTCGGCGACCCCGTTGGGTTGCACACCCACCCGCACCACCGGGCGGGGCGTCACGATCGGGTTCCCGGCGCTGTCCAGCACACCGGCCCGGGCGGCGGCGTCGCGGCGCAACCCCAACCGGTCACCCTTGGTGAGCTGATCGTGCACCACCCGTGGCTCCCAGATCACCTGCCACTGGTCGCCATCGCCCTGGGCGAGGCGTACCTCCCGGTCGTACGCCCAGCGGGTCTGACCCGGCAGGGTCCACTCCACCTGGACGGTCGCGGTCGCGATGTCCGCCGTGACCTTCGGCTCGCCGCGACGCGTCAGTTTGGGTGGGGTGGCCGCCAACTCACCGGAGAGCTCCTTGATCTCGCGTGTCACGTCGGCCGACGGCAGCTTGCTGCCGGTCGGGTCGATCAGGCCGACCGCGTGGAGGTCACCGCTGCGCCAACCGGAGAGGAACGCGTCGACGGTGCGCTCCGGCCCGTCGTCACCCGAGCAGCCGGCCAGAACGCCGGCCGTGAGCGCCGCGGTGGTGAGGGCGGCGAGCAGACGGCGGGCGTGGTTCGGCCGGTGGGGCCGGGGGTACGACAAGGGCATGGAGCTGGTCCTTCCGATCTCAGAGTGCCCTCGCACGGTAATACGTGAGCGCCGTCCCCAACGTCCCCCGCGAGCGCGAAGGCGGTCAAAGACGGGCCGAGCCCGTGTGATGAACATCGCGTGGCGGGGTATCCCGCAGCCGGCCAACCTCGGACCCGCAACGGGTGAAAGGACAAAGTCCCGATCCGGACGTCTGGTCGATGGTCCGCCGACGAAGGCGCAGAACGGCAGGGCCTAGGCTGGGCGGCAGAGTGACCCACAACGCGGTGGGTCGAGGGGAGTGGCACCGATGGACCGGCGTCCGGCGATCAAACCGGAACCCGACCTCCGGCAGGATGACTCCGGCCGGGACGACGACAACTTCGATTCGGCGACCGACGGAGACGGCTACGGCCGGCTCGACACGGGAGTCACCGGGCTGACCGGGTCGAGCATCGACACCATCTACGATCTGGGCCTGCCGACCGAGGCGTTGGCCGACGACGTGGAGGACGCCGAGCTCGACGAGCCCGTCCCCAACGCGGAGCGCCTGGTGGCCCAGGCTGTCGCGCTCGCGGGGGACGACCACGACGCGGCGACACTTGTCGGCCGTTTCTGGCGGTTCGCACCGGACGAGGAGTTGGTCGGCTTCACGGCCGAGGAGATGCTCGACGCGGCCCGGGCGCACCGGGACCTCGCCCAGCAGCGGGTTCCGGGCGAGTTGAAGCTGCGGATCCACGAACCGCACGCCGACCAGCACCACACCGTCGTCGAGATCGTCACGGACGACATGCCGTTCCTGGTCGACTCGGTCACCGCTCTGCTCAACTCGTACCACCTCGACGTGCACCTGCTGGTGCACCCGCTCGTGGTGGTCCGGCGGGAGCCGCTGGGCCGGCTCACCGAGGTCTCCGCGGACGTGGAGCCGGACGACGCGATCGCCGGCGACATCATCGAGAGCTGGATGCGGATCGAGATCGACCCGGTCCGGGACGTGTCCGAGCGGGAGCGGCTGCGCCGCGAGTTGCAGCGGGTGCTCACCGACGTGCGGGAAGCGGTCGAGGACTGGCCGAAGATGCGTCAGCGGGCCCTCGCGCTCGCCGACGAGCTGGCCTCGGCCCGCACCTCCGACAACCGTCCACCGGTGCCGGAGAAGGACATCACCGACTCGGTGGAGCTGCTGCGGTGGCTCGCCCACGACCACTTCACCTTCCTCGGCTACCGCGAGTACCGGCTGGTGGACGCCCCCGGGGGCGACGCGACCGACCCGGTCGACGGCAAGGCGCTGGAGGCGGTGCTCGGCACCGGCCTGGGCATCCTGCGCTCCGATTCGCCGGACGCGCGGTCGCTGTCGTCGATGACGCCCGAGGCGCACGAGAAGGTGCTGGAGAAGCGCCTGCTCATCATCACCAAGGCCAACTCGCGGGCCACCGTGCACCGCTCGGCCTACCTCGACTACATCGGCTTCAAGATCTTCAACTCCGCCGGCGAGGTGATCGGCGAGCGGCGGTTCCTGGGCCTGTTCTCCACGGCCGCTTACCGGACCAGCGTCCGTGAACTACCGGTGGTACGCCGCAAGGTGGCCGAGGTGCTGGACCGTTCCGGCCTGAGCCAGCGCAGCCACTCCGGCAAGGATCTGATCCAGATCCTGGAGACCTACCCTCGCGACGAGCTGTTCCAGATCAAGACCGACGACCTGTACCACGCGGTGATCGGTGTGCTGCGCATGGCCGGGCGTCGGCAGTTGCGGGTGTTCCTGCGTCGGGACGCGTACGGGCGGTTCATCTCCTGCCTGATCTACCTGCCCCGGGACCGGTTCACCACCCAGAACCGGCTACGCATGCAGGACATCCTGCTGCGCGAGCTGAACGGTGTCGGGGTGGACTACACCACCCGGGTCACCGAGTCGATGCTGGCGCGGGTGCACTTCATCGTCCGCACCGACCCGACCCGGCCGCCCGGTGACATCGACGCCGACCTGCTGGCCGAGGAGTTGGCCGACGCGACCCGGCTCTGGGACGACGACTACCGGCTGGTGCTGGAGCGCAAGCTCGGCGACGAGCAGGCCAAGCACCTGTTCACCCGCTACGCCGACGCGTTCCCGGAGGGCTACAAGGACGGGCACACGCCGTACGAGGCGATGAAGGACCTGGCGAAGCTGGAGCTGCTGGAGGAGCCCGGCCAGCTGGAGATGCACCTGTTCCGTAAGCAGCTCGCGCCCCGGCCCGGCACCCGGGTGCCCGGTGCGGACCTCGCCGAGGCGATGGACGTCCGGTTCAAGGTCTACCGGTACGGCGAGCCGATGATGCTCTCCGCCGTGCTGCCGGTGCTGCACTCGCTCGGTGTCCGGGTGGTCGACGAGCACCCGTACGAGGTGGACCGGATCGACGGTCGGGTCTACCTGTACGACTTCGGCCTCATGCTGCCCGAGGGGCACCACGAGCTGTCCGAGGTGCGCCCGCACGTGGAGAACGCCTTCGCGGCGGCCTGGCGTGGTGAGGCCGAGGTGGACCGGTTCAACGAACTGGTCCTGCGCGCCGGGTTGACCTGGCGGCAGGTGGTGGTGCTGCGGGCGTACGCAAAGTACCTGCGGCAGGCCGGCACGGTCTTCTCGCAGGACTACATGGAGCAGACCTTCATCGCGTACCCGAAGCTCGCCGCGTTGCTGGTGGAGCTCTTCGAGACCCGGTTCGCGCCGGGTGAGTCGAGCACCGAGCAGCGGCAGCAGCGTAGCGGTGAGCTGGTGGAGACGATCCGGGGCGCGTTGGACGACGTGGCGAGCCTCGACCAGGATCGGATCCTGCGCTCGTACCTGACGCTGATCGAGGCGACCCTGCGGACCAGCTTCTACCAGAAGCGCGGCGACGGGCGGCCCAAGGCGTACGTGGCGTTCAAGCTCGACCCGCAGGCCATTCCGGACCTGCCGGCACCGCGACCGAAGTTCGAGATCTTCGTCTACTCGCCCCGGTTCGAGGGTGTGCACCTGCGGTTCGGGCCGGTGGCCCGGGGTGGGTTGCGCTGGTCCGACCGCCGGGAGGACTTCCGGACCGAGGTGCTCGGCCTGGTCAAGGCGCAGATGGTGAAGAACACCGTGATCGTGCCGGTGGGCGCCAAGGGCGGCTTCGTGCTGAAGCAGAAGCCGGGCGACCGGGACGAGGCGGTCGCCTGCTACCAGGAGTTCGTCGGCGCGATGCTGGACGTCACCGACAACATCGTCAGCGGGCAGATCGTGCCGCCCGAGGACGTGGTCCGGCACGACGGCGACGACCCGTACCTGGTGGTGGCTGCGGACAAGGGCACCGCGACGTTCTCCGACATCGCCAACGAGATCTCCACGGCCCACCACTTCTGGATGGGCGACGCGTTCGCCTCCGGCGGTTCGGCCGGCTACGACCACAAGAAGATGGGCATCACCGCCCGGGGCGCCTGGGAGTCGGTCAAGCGGCACTTCCGGGAGTTGGGCCTGGACACCCAGACCCAGGACTTCACGGTGGTCGGCGTCGGCGACATGTCCGGCGACGTGTTCGGCAACGGGATGCTGCTGTCCGAGCACATCCGGCTGGTGGCCGCCTTCGACCACCGGCACATCTTCCTCGACCCGGAGCCGGACGCGGCCACCTCGTACGCGGAGCGGCGGCGGCTGTTCGACCTGCCCCGTTCCTCCTGGGAGGACTACAACCCGGAGCTGATCTCGGCCGGTGGCGGCATCTTCCCGCGTACCGCGAAGTCGATCCCGATCACGCCGCAGGTCCGGGCGGCGATCGGCCTGGGCGACGACGTCACGCAGCTGTCGCCGCAGGACCTGATGAAGGCGATCGTCACCGCTCCGGTGGACCTGTTCTGGAACGGCGGCATCGGCACCTATGTCAAGGCGTCCAGCCAGACCAACGCGGAGGTGGGCGACAAGTCCAACGACGCGATCCGGGTGGACGGCCGCGACCTGCGTTGCCGGGTGGCGGGCGAGGGCGGCAACCTGGGCTGGACCCAGCTCGGCCGGATCGAGTACGCGTTGACCGGTGGTCGGATCTACACGGACTTCATCGACAACGCGGCCGGGGTGGACACCTCCGACCACGAGGTGAACATCAAGATCCTGCTGAACACGGCGGTGGCCGACGGGGAGCTGACCACGGCCGACCGCGACGAACTGCTGGCCGGGATGACCGACGAGGTCGCGGAGCTGGTGCTGCGGGACAACTACGACCAGGCTCGGGCGATCAACAACTCCCAGGCCCAGGCGGCCTCGCTGCTCCCGGTGCATCGCCGGATGATCAACGAGCTGGAGCGGTCGGGCGGTTTGGACCGGGCGCTGGAGGCGCTGCCGCCGGACGAGGAGTTGGCGGTCCGCAGCGAATCCGGCCTGACCGCGCCGGAGTTCGCGGTGCTGCTCGCGTACGTGAAGATCGTCCTGGAACGGGAGATCCTCACCGAGGGGTTGGCCGACGAGGAGTGGACGACCGAGGTCCTGGTCAACTACTTCCCGACGCCGATGCGCGAGCGGTTCGCCGACCGGATGGGCCGGCACCGGCTGCGCCGGGACATCGTCACCACCGTGCTGGTCAACGAGGCGATCAACCGGGGTGGCATCTCGTTCATCTTCCGGGTGGTCGAGGAGACCGCGGCGAGCGCGGCAGACGTGATCCGGGCGTACGTGGTGGTCAGCGAGGTGTTCGGCCTGCGCGACCTGTGGGACGCGGTCGAGGCGCTGGACAACAAGGTGGCACCGGAGCTGCAGACGAGCGTCTACCTGGACACCCGGCGGCTGCTCGACCGGGCGGTGCGGTGGCTGGTCTCCAACCGGCGCTCGCCGATCGACGTGCCGGCCGAGATCGACCGGCTGCGCGACGGGGTCACGCGCCTGTTGCCGGGGCTGGAGGACCTGTTCTACGGCAACGAGCGGCAGGGCATCGCCGCGCACATGGACTCGATGACCGAGCGTGGGCTGCCCCGTGAGCTGGCCGAGCGGGCGACCCGGCTGATGTACAGCTTCGGTCTGATGGACGTGGTGGAGACCGCCAACGCCAGCGGACGGGACGTCAGCGAGGTGGCCTCGGTCTACTTCGTGCTGTCCGACCTGTTCCGGGTGGACTCGCTGCTGTCGAAGATCTCCCTGCTGCCGCGGGAGGACCGTTGGCAGACGCTGGCCCGGATGGCGCTGCGATACGACCTGTACGCCGCGCTGGCCGCGCTCACCGCCGAGGTCCTCGACTCCACCCCGGACGACCTGCCGCCGCACGAGCGGGTGCAGCAGTGGGAGCAGTCGAACGCGACCTCGATCCACCGTGCTCGACGGGCGATGGGGGAGTTCGACGAGTCGCGGGCGGACCTCGCCGCCCTGTCGGTGCTGCTGCGCCAGATCCGCACCCTGGTGCGGACCTCCGCAGCCGCCTGAGTCAGGTACGCCGGACGCGGTCCGGCCGATCGGGTCACCCCGATCGGCCGGACCGCTCCCGTTCGTCGTGGCTCACGCCGCCAGAGTGGCGAAGACGACGATGTTGTCCGGGTAGCTCTTGGCGGCCTGGTCGAACTGACCGCCGCAGGTGACCACCCGCAGGCCGGGCCGGTCGCTGGGTCCGTACACCAACTCGGTGGGGAAGGCCGTCTTCGGGTACGACTTCACCGAGTCGACAGTGAAGGTGGCGGGCATCCCGTCGGTCCGTCGCACGGTGATGGTGTCGCCCGGGACGAGGGCGCCCAGGTCGAAGAAGACGGCCGGGCCGAGCACTGCCGAGTCCACGTGCCCGACGATGACCGCGTTACCCGTCTCGCCGGGGCTGGCACCCGGCTCGTACCAACCAGCCTTGTCGGCCTGGTCCAGCGGGGGGACCTGGACGGTGCCGTCCGGGTTGGTGCCCAACGACATGATCGTCGCGTCGACACCGATCCGGGGGATCTCGATGCTGGTCGGTGCCGAACGGGACAGCCCGACCGCGGCCTGGCCGACCGGCTGCCCATCGACCGGCGGGGCGTCGTCGGCGGTGCTGTCCGGCGCGGTGGCCTCGGGGCCGGCCTGGGCCAGCGGCTGCGGCGGTCGGGGAGCGGGCGTGGTCTTCAGGGAAGCGCCGATCATGCCGGCGCCGATCATGGCCATGGTGACGACGACGGCCGCGCCGGCGGCACGCCACGGTTTCCCGTGACGGCCGCCGGCCCGTGTCGCCGACACGTCAGACGAGCGAACCATCGGTCCGCCGACGACGCATCAGCACGATCCCGCCCAGCGCGGCGGCGCCGAGCAGGCCCGCCCCACCGGTGGCCAGGCCGCGGTCGGTGCCGGTGCTGGCGCCACCGTCACCACCGTCGACCCCGCCGTGCGGCAGCACGACGAGCTCGCCCTCGCCGCACGAGCCCTTGAGCTCGTAGCGACCCGGCTTGGCGTCCTTGTCGACCTTGGCTTCGCCGTAGTAGACGAACTCGCGCTCCTTGTCCCAGTCACGCTCGTCCGAGCCGCGCTCGTCCTCGCCGTAACCGCCGTAGTCGGAGCCGTGCTCGTCCTTGTTCTCCCAGCCCTTGTCCGAGCCGTAGTCGGAGCCGTGCTCGTCCTTGTTCTCCCAGCCGTTGTCCGAGCTGTAGTCGGAGCCGTGCTCGTCCTTGTTCTCCCAGCCGTTGTCCGAGCTGTAGTCGGAGCCGTGCTCGTCCTTGTTCTCCCAGCCGTTGTCCGAGCCGTAGTCGGAGCCGTGCTCGTCCTTGTTCTCCCAGCCCTTGTCCGAGCCGTAGTCCGAGCCGTGCTCGTCCTTGGACTCCCAGTCCTTCTTGTCTTCGTCCTTGGAGTCCCAGTCCTTCTTGTCACGGCCTTCTTCGGCGTCCTGGCCGTGCTCTTCGCCCTTCCAGTCCTTGCTGCCCTCGTCGCCGTAGGCGTCGGCGGCAGCGCCGCCACCCTGGCCGCCCTTGCCGTTCTCGTCCTTGTGCTCGTCCTTGGCCTTGTCGTCCTCGGCCTTGTCGTCCTTGGCGTGCTCGTCCTTGCCCTTGTCGTCCTTGCCGTTCTCGTCCTTGCCCTCGTGGTCCTTGCCCTTGTCGTCCTTGCCCTTGTCGTCCTTGCCGTTCTCGTGGTCGGAGGAGTTCTCCTCCTCGCGCCACTCGCGGTCCTCGCCCCGGTCTTCATGCGCCGGCTTGAGCTTGACCTTGCCGGTGACCTTGGACCACACGTACGCGTGCTCCTGCCGATCCGGGCAGATCTCGAGGAGCTTGACCTCGTCGCCGGCCTTGACGACGTGCGGCTTGGCGTAGACCTTGCCGTCACGGTCCTTGCCGCCGTCGTGGTGACCTTCGGCGAACGCGATCCCCGGTGCGAACACCAGGAGCGACGCGCCGCCGAGCGCGGCACCCGCAACGACCTTCCCGAGCATCTTCTTAGCCATGACCTGCGTCACTCCATCCCTGTTGTCCTGAGCCCGGCGACAACCGAGCTAAGACCGACGTTAGACCGTTTCATGACTTATGAAGTGAAAGATTCGCGTTTTGGCTTTTGCTCCAGTAGGTGCTGAAGACGAGCTAAGCGGCTTTCAGTGCTCTGAGTGCCGCCTCAGGCTTCGGGTGCCTGTCCGGGTGGTGCGCGACGGTCTGGGACACGCATGGTCAGCTCCGGCTGGTCGTCCGGTAGCGGCCAGCACGGTCCCGCCAGGGCTCGCCGCGCTCATCCGGGGGTATCGTCCGAAACGGGCGCAGCGCTGATCTCCGCAGAGAGGCATCGAGCCATTGCCATGGAAGCGCTCCCATGCAAGAATCGGCGAACGCGGTTCGGGGAGCCATACCGCGCAGGCAGGGAGTCGAGGGCACCGGTCCACCGGGCGACGATCCGCCGATTGATCGGCCGCTGCACCGGTCGGTCACGCACCACCACCACCCTCGCCCGTCCGGGCCGGGCACCCCCGAAATCCCGTTGGCGCCGGCAGCCGTCCGTCACAGGACGCTCACCGGGCCGTCTCGCCGGGCCGTACGCGAGCCCGGTCTCGCCCAAGGAGATCAGTGGCATGAATGTGTGGAGAAGGCTAACCGGCCCACGCCGGGCCCTTGCGCTCGCTGGCGCAGGTGCCCTGGTCGCCGGTGGGCTGGTGACGATTCCGGTTACCGCGGCGCAGGCCGCGACGCAGTGCGACATCGCCTACACGACCAACGACTGGCAGGGTGGGTTCACCGCGAACATCACCATCAAGAACCTCGGCGACCCGGTCAACGGCTGGACCCTGGGCTGGACCTTCCCCAACTCCAGCCAGCGTGTACAGCAGGGCTGGTCGGCCACGTACACCCAGTCCGGCAGCCAGGTGACCGCCCGGAGCCTGTCCTACAACGGCACCCTGGCCACCGGCGCGTCGACGAGCATCGGCTTCAACGGCGCGTGGAGCGGCAGTAACCCGAAGCCGACCTCGTTCACCCTGAACGGCGTGGTCTGCAACGGTGGCACGACCCCGCCGACCACGCCCCCGCCGACCACGCCCCCGCCCACCGACCCGCCGCCCACCACTCCGCCGCCCACCGACCCGCCGCCCACCACCAACCCGCCGCCCGGCACGAAGGTCGACAACCCGTACGCCGGGGTGCCCGGTTACGTGAACCCGGAGTGGAAGGCCAAGGCGAACGCGGAGGCTGGCGGAAGCCGGATCTCCAACAACCCCACCGCCGTCTGGCTGGACCGGATCGCCGCGATCAACGGCACGCCGGACAGCAGCTCCAACGGTGCCTTCGGGGTGAAGGACCACCTGGACGAGGCACTGCGCCAGGGCGCCGGCTACATCCAGTTCGTGATCTACAACCTGCCCGGCCGGGACTGCTCGGCACTCGCCTCCAACGGTGAGCTGGGCCCGGACGAGCTGCCGAAGTACAAGTCCCAGTACATCGACCCGATCGCCGCGATCCAGGGCGACTCGAAGTACAGCAGCCTGCGGATCATCAACATCATCGAGATCGACTCGCTGCCGAACCTGGTCACCAACACCTCCGGTCAGCCCGGCGGCACGGCCATGTGCGACACGGTCAAGGCCAACGGCGCCTACGTCAACGGCGTCGGCTACGCCCTGGCCAAGCTGGGCGCGATCGGCAACGTCTACAACTACGTCGACGCCGGGCACCACGGCTGGCTCGGGTGGGACAGCAACTTCAACCCGTCCGCCGAGATCCTGAAGACCGCCGCGGTCGCCTCCGGCAGCACTGTCAACAACGTGCACGGCTTCATCACCAACACCGCCAACTACTCGGCGCTGCAGGAGCCGTACTTCAAGGTCACCGACAACGTGAACGGCCAGACGGTGCGCCAGTCCAAGTGGATCGACTGGAACTACTACGTCGACGAGCTGTCGTTCGCCCAGGCGTTCCGGACCAAGCTGGTCTCGTTGGGCTTCAACTCCAACATCGGCATGCTGATCGACACCTCCCGCAACGGTTGGGGCGGTTCCGCCCGGCCCACCGGCCCGGGTGCGACGACCAGCGTGGACACGTACGTCGACGGTGGCCGCGTCGACCGCCGGCTGCACCTCGGCAACTGGTGCAACCAGGCCGGCGCCGGTCTCGGTGAGCGGCCCCGGGCGAACCCGGCGACGGGCATCGACGCCTACGTCTGGGTGAAGCCTCCGGGCGAGTCGGACGGCTCCAGCAAGGAGATCCCGAACAACGAGGGCAAGGGCTTCGACCGGATGTGCGACCCGACGTACGGCGGCAACGCCCGCAACGGCAACAACCCGTCGGGCGCCCTGGCCGACGCGCCGATCTCCGGTGCGTGGTTCTCCGCCCAGTTCCAGGAGCTCATGCGCAACGCGTACCCGGCGCTCTGACCGGAACGCTTCCACACCCACCCGCCGCCGGCAGTAGGTGAGGCACTGCCGGCGGCAGGTTCCCCCCGGGTCCCCGGCCCGACCGCTCTGGTCGGGTCGGGGACCCCCCTCGTGCTCAGGGCCGGGGCCGCTGATCGACGTGCACGTCGTCAGGGCACGGTGCGCTCGATCGCCGCCTGGCCCTGCTCGGCCAGGTCGCGGCGCGCCTTCTCCAGGTTCTCCGGGGTGAGGTCCTGCCCACGCGCCAGCACCAGGTCCTCCGGCTCCCAGGGCTGCTCCGCCCCGGTGCGGATGTTGTCCCCGCCGGCACCGGTGCCCGTCCCGGTCGCCCCGGTGCCGGCAGCGTACGGGTCGCCGATCAGCTCGTCGGTGCCCGGCGCGAGGTCGGCCGGCCGGTCGCGGGGCTCGGCGAAGGCCGGGTTGTCCTGGTCCGGGCCGCCTCCGGTGCGCAGCTGCGTGACGGTGATGTCATCGTCCACCGCCGAGGCCACCTCCGGGCTGTCCTCCAACGGCGGTTGGCGATCGCGATCGGTCATGGTGCTGCCTCCTGTGTCCGACACGGTGCCTGATCCCCTCGCGTACCCCCTCGTGCCGTGCTCATGCCGCCCCGCCCGGCGGTGGTCAGCCGGCGGGCGGCTGCTCGTTGGGGGCCGGCGGCTCCGCCGGGCGCAGCCACTGCCAGAGCAGCATGAGCAGGCCGAATGCGAGCATCACCAGCCCGGCCCACAGGTTGATCCGGACACCCTGGGCCTTGTCGATCTCAGCCCGGCTGTCGAAGACGCCGATCAGCGTCACGATGACCCCGTACGCCACGAAGAGACCACCGATCACCCGGCGGATGTCGAACAGCCGGGCGGCGGCGGAACGTCTCTGCTCCGCCTGCGTCTCGTCGATCAGCGGGTCCTGCGCTGGCTGACCTTCGTTGCTCATCTGCCGAACCCTTTCCTAGAAGACCGGGATGTAGAAGAGGGCGGCCAGCGCGACCGCGATCACACCGAGCAGCACCGGTGAGCGGTACCAGACGGCGTCCCCGGCGAGCACGTCGCCCTTCAGGTCGATGCCGCCCAAGCCGTACACCAGCCCGCGCAGCTCCTCGTCGCGCTTCGCCGCGGTGAGCGGGGTGAGGATCGCTGCGACGATCGCCACCGTGACGAACGCGATGCCCGCGCCCCAGAAGCTCTCCTCCAGGTCGGAGTTGAAGTCGATCACGCCGCCCTTGTAGAGCAGGTACGTCGCCAGCGACGCCAGGGTGCCCAGCAACAGCGACCAGAAGCCGGCCAGCGCGCTCATCCGCTTCCAGAACATGCCGATGATGAACGTGGCGAACAGCGGCGCGTTGAACAGCGAGAAGAGCGCCTGGATGTAGTTCATGATGTTGCTGAACCCGGCCGCGATGAACGCGGTGCCGATCCCGACGACCACCGCGGCGACCGTCGCCCACCGGCCGATCCGCAGGTAGTAGTCGTCCGAACGGCCGGGACGGATGTACGCCTGCCAGATGTCGTAGGTGAAGACGGTGTTGAAGCCGCTCACGTTGGCCGCCATGCCGGCCATGAACGAGGCGAGCAGGCCGGTGACCGCCACCCCGAGCACGCCGTTGGGAAGCAGGTCGCGCATCAGCAGCGGGATCGCGTTGTTGTACTGCAGGTCGCCGCTCTCCGCGCCGAGCCCGTTCACCGTGACCAGGGCCACCAGACCGGGAATCACCGTGATCAGCGGAATGAACAGCTTCGGGTACGCGGCGATGATCGGCGTACGCCGGGCGGCGCTCATGTTCTTCGCCGAGAGGGCGCGTTGTACCTCGGCGAAGTTCGTCGTCCAGTAGCCGAACGACAGCACGAAGCCCAGGCCGAAGACGATGCCGATCCACTGCGCGCCGAGCGGGTTTGCGGTCCCGCCGGTGTCCTGCCACGCGTGCAGGCCGGCCTCGCCGAGCTTGGACTCGCGTACCGCGTCCATCAGACCGTTCACCCCGCCGACCTTGACCAGACCGATCACGGTGACCGGGATGAGACCGGCCAGGATGACGAAGAACTGGAGCACCTCGTTGTAGATCGCGCCGGACAGACCGCCGATGGTGATGTACGCCAGCACGATCGCCGCGCCGACCACGACCGCCGTCCAGAGCGGCCAGCCGAGTAGTGCCTGCATGACCAGGGCCAGCGCGTAGAGGTTCACCCCGGCGATCAACACCTGGGCGACGGCGAAGCTGAGCGCGTTCAGCAGGTGGGTGGGCCGGTTGAACCGCAACCGCAGGTACTCCGGCACGCTGCGGACCTTCGAACCGTAGTAGAAGGGCATCATCACGATGCCGAGGAAGACCATCGCCGGGACCGCGCCGATCCAGTAGTAGTGCAGCGTCATGACGCCGTACTGGGCCCCGTTCGCGGCCATTCCGATGATCTCCAGAGCGCCCAGGTTCGCCGAGACGAAGGCGAGACCGGTCACCCAGGCGGGCAGGGATCGGCCGGAGAGGAAGAAGTCGACGCTGGTCCGGATCGCCCGGCGCGCGGCGAAGCCGACGCCGAGGACGGTGACGAAGTACAGCGCGAGAATCAGGTAGTCCAGCCCGTTCATGTTGAGCCGGAGACCGCCGCCGTCCATGCCTTCACTCCTCGTCCCGAACTCCGCGCCGATTTACGGCGCGCGCCCTATTACCCCGGAGGAGCGGTTTCACTCCCGCTAGACGAATCCGGTGGGTTCCGCCCCGTTCGGGCGCTCTGACACGACGCAGGGGCGCCTCGGCCAGACGGCCGAGGCGCCCCTGTTGATCGTGTGACTCAGCGACCCAGTACGCGGTCCAGGAAGTCCCGGTAGTTGCGTACCGCCATTCGCAGTTGTTCGGTGTCGGCGGAGCCGGCGTCCTGCCACCCACCCAGCGTGTTCTTCTGCGCGGCGAGCGCCGAGGAGAGAGCCTGGATGGCCTCCTCCACGAGCGACTGCGCCTCGCCGGCCGCCGCGTGCGGATCGTCGACGAAACGCAACTGCACGTCGCGCCAGCGGTCCCGGAAGCCCTGCGCGGTGTCCGTGTCCAGGAGCGTGGCCGCCGCGGTCGCGACGGTCGATCCTGCGGGGGGTGAGGTTCCGGCGGACTCCAGCGAGGTGTCGCTGTCCTCGGTCTGGACCGCTTCGCCGTCCGCGTCCGGGTCGACCATCTCCGGTGTCGCACTGCCGTAGGCAGCCGCGTCCGCGTCGACCGGGGCATCGCGCCTCGCGTCGTCGGAGTCGGCGTCGCGGCGGTGCAGCTCGGCGGTCGGATCGGCGCGCTGACCCTCCCGCTCGCCGTCCTCGGCGCCGTCGCCCGGCTGGGCTGTCCGCTCCGCCCGGGGATCCGGCTGGTCCTGCGGGCTCGGGCTGGCCAGCGCGGACGCTGCCACCGCATCGGCCACCGTGGTGGCGCCGAACGTCGTCGGCAGCGGCCCCGGCTCGTGGAAGCCGCCGTCGTCGGTGGACCGGTCGTCGCGCCGGTGGCCCGGGTCCGGGTCGTCGCCCCGCTCGTCGTCGTCGGCCAGGGCGTACGCGGCATCTCGTTCGGTGCCGTTCGTCCGCTCGCCCTCGGTGCTCAGCTCTCGGTCGGTGCTCAGCTCTCGGTCGGTGCTCAGCTCTCGGTCGGTGCTCTGGTCGTCGAAGGTGCCCCGATCGTCGAGGGCGTCCTCCGGAACGTCGGAGCGGCCGGCCCGATCTCCGGCCGGGGGTACCGGCACGGGGGCGGAGCGAACCGCCTCCGGGTGGTCGTTGCTCACCTGCTGCTCTTCCTGGCGCATCGGTGGCCTCCTCAGCGGCTCGTGGCGTCGTGGTCCGGGTGGTGGCGCTGTTCGGGCGTACGGTGACCGAGCGGCTCCTCGCCGAGCAGGTCGGCGAAGAGCGCCCGGTAGTGCACGACTGCCTGCCGCAGCTCCTCGGTGCTCGCCTCGCCCCGGTTGTTGCGCAGGTGGATGTCGTGCGCGTCCCGGTAGTTGGTCAGCGTGCGGGCGTGCTCGACGGACAGGTGGGCGATCTGGTCGGAGAAGTCCCCGGTCGGGTAGCCCTGCTCCTCGATGAGGCGGGTGACCAGTTCGTCGGCGTCGCCCACCGTCTCGCCAGGCGAGTCGATGAAGCGGACCTGGAGTTCCTCCCAGGCGGCGCTGTAGTGGGCCCGGGACTCCGGGCTGAGCGGGGTGAGCGAGAGTTCGGCGTGCCGGCGTTCCCGGTCACGCAGCTCGCGCTCCGCGGCGGACCGGCTGTCCTGCTCGGCCACCACCCGGTCGTACTCCGGCCCGAACCGGGAGCGCAGCGCGCGGCGGCGGCTGAGTGACCGGGCGGCCACGGCCAGCGCCGCGACGACCACCAGCACGACGAGCACGATGACGATTACCTGAGTGGGCGACATGGGCTCCTCCTTCGTCATCTGGTATTCCCTCCGCACACTGATCGCCAATCCCGATCCGGGACACTTTCCTGACGAGGGGCGCAGCCCGCCCTGAACGGAGGGCGCAGCCCGCCGCGGCGCTGAACTTGACTCGATCCAGAAAGCGTTTTGGCGGGGGTGATGCACCAGCGGGCAGCAACCCGGCTGACCACCCGGCTACCGGACGCAGCTTTCGGAGCGTCGATGTTGGCGCGACGGGCGGTAGTGCGACGGCCCTTGATTACGTATCCTGCCCAAGGCGCCCGCGCCGGTGCCCGGCGTCGACGCCGGGCACGCTCCCGGCCGGCGCGTTGCCCGGCGGTGCCGGCGCCCCTCCTGCCACCCCTGCACGGGCGAGGTCTGATGAGAACCCGCGACTGGCCGATCCGCTCGAAGCTGACCGCACTGGTCGTCGCACCGGTGACCGCGCTGCTGGCCCTGTGGATCTTCGCTACGACACTGACCTTCGGTCCCGCGCTGAACCTGCTCTCCGCGCGCACGCTGCTGTACGACCTGGGTCGTCCCGGCGAGGCCGTGGTCACCGAGCTGCAACGCGAACGCCGGCTCTCGGTGGTGCAGCTCGCCGGGACCACCGAACTGCCGGCGCTGATCGAGCAGCGTCAGCGCACCGATCGGGCGATCGCCGAGCTGCGCCGCCGGGTCGACGGGGAGGCGTTGCGCGACGCCGCCGACGACCTGCTGGAGGACCGGGTCGACCGGCTGGTCACCGCCCTGTCGGCGCTGCCGACCGGGCGGGACTTCATCGACGACCGCATGATGGACCGCCCGGGGGTGATCGGCCTCTACAGCGGGATGGTCACCGCGGCCTTCCAGGCGTTCTCCGCGATGGCGAACCTGAACGACCCCGCCATCAACCGGCAGGCTCTGGCGCTGACCGCGTTGGGTCGATCCCGAGAGCTGCTCGGCCAGACCGACGCCATGCTGGCCGGTGTGCTGACCGCCGGCCGGTTCGCCACGGGTGAGCACGCCCAGCTCGTGCAGACGATCGGCAACCAGCGGTGGCTCACCGACAACGCGGTGGCCGACCTGCCCGAGGCGGGGCGCACCGCGTACCAGCGGCTGAGCGAAAGCCCGGACTTCGTCAGCGTGCGTGCCATGCAGGACGCGTTGATCGGGGCCAACAGGTCGGGTCGACCACCCGTGGACGCGGCGGCCTGGCAGGCCGGCCACGACGCCGTCCAGCAGCAGCTCCGCGACTTCGAGCTGGACGAGGCCGACAACCTCACCGACCGGTCGGTGCCGATGGCGGTCGGGATCCTGGCCCGGCTGGCCGCCGCCGGGGTGCTCGGGCTCGTCGCGGTGGTGGTCTCGGTGCTGGTGGCGTTGCGGGTCGGTCGCACACTGGTCCGGCGGCTCAGCGGCGTCCGCACCGCCGCGCTCGACCTGGCCGAGCACCGTCTGCCGGACGTGGTGACCCGGCTGCGTCGGGGTGAGCAGGTCGACGTCGCCCGGGAGGCGCCGCCTCTGGAGTACGGCCACGACGAGATCGGTGAGGTCGGGCGCGCCTTCACCGAGGTGCAGCGCACCGCCGTCCAAGCCGCGGTCGACGAGGTCACCCTGCGTCGCGGGCTCAACGAGGTCTTCCTCAACATCGCCCGACGCAGCCAGAGCCTGGTACATCGCCAACTACACCTACTGGACCGGATGGAACGCCGGGCGGAGGACCCGGACGAGTTGGCCCAGTTGTTCCAGGTCGACCACCTGGCGACCCGGCTCCGTCGGCACGCCGAGGATCTGGTCATCCTCGCCGGCTCCGCGCCCGGCCGCGGTTGGCGGAACCCCGTCGCGATGGTCGACCTGATCCGCGGCGCGATCTCCGAGGTCGAGGCGTACGACCGGGTGGACATCGCCGCCGTGCAGCCGGCCGGGGTGCTGGGCCGGGCGGTCGGCGACATCATCCACCTGCTCGCCGAGCTGGTCGAGAACGCCACCGCCTTCTCCCCGCCGGACACCCGTGTCACGGTCGTCGGGGAACAGGTGGCCAACGGTTACGCACTGGAGATCACCGACCAGGGGCTGGGCATGTCCGTCGCGGCGCTGGAGACCGCCAACACCCGGCTGGCCAGCTCACCCGAGTTCGACCCGGCGCAGAGCGCACGACTCGGCCTGTTCGTGGTGGCCCGGCTCGCGGCCCGACACAACGTGCGGGTGCGGCTGCGACCCTCCGGCGACGGCGGGGTGACCGCTGTGGTGCTGGTCCCCACCGACCTCGTCACCACCGAACCCCCCGCCGGCCCCGACCCTGCCACGCTGGATGCCGCCTCGGCCGACGCCCGCCGACGGCTGGCCCGCCCGGCGCGGCGGGACACCGTGCCCCGCGCCCGCACCCGCCCGCTGACCGCCCTGTCCGCTGTCGCGGCTCCGTCCGGCTCGGCCGCTGTCGCGGCTCCGTCTGGCTCGGCCGCTGTCGCGGCTCCGTCTGGCTCGGCCGCTGTCGCGGCTCCGTCTGGCTCGGCCGCTGTCGCGGCTCTGCCCGGGTCGGGGGCCGGAGTGTCGACCTCGGACACGTCGCCGGCGAACGGGAACGGCGACGCCGAGTCGACGGCCTCCCCGGAGGCGCTCGACGACGAGCTGGACGGCCTGCCGCGCCGGGTGCGACGCCACACTCCTACCGCGCAACCCCGGTCGGCCGTCAACGACACCCCGTCACCCCGATCCCCGGAGGAGGTCCGCCGCGTGATGGCCGCCCTCCAGGCCGGGACCGCGCGCGGACGCGCCACCGTGATCACTCCGACGGCACCGGCGGCAGGAACGGCGCGGACGGCACCAGCGTCCCCGCCGACAGGAACGCCAGCGACGGCAGCGCCAGCGGCACCGCAGGCGGGAACGGCACCGGCAGCGCCAACCGGTCCGGCGATCCCGGCCGCTCCCGCTGGCCCGAAGACAACCCCCGAACACCCGACCGCGACTGAGAGGGACGCCTAGTGCGGCAATCGACGAAGCAGAGCGCTGGCCTCGACTGGCTGCTCGACGAGCTGGTGCAACGGGTTCCGGCCGCCCGCGAGGCCGTGGTGCTCTCCGCCGACGGCCTGCTGCTCGGCTGTTCGGCCGACTTGGAGCGTTCCGACGCCGAGCACCTCTGTGCGCTCGCCGCCGGCTTCTCCAGCCTGGCCCGGGGCGCCAGCCGACACGTGGACGGCGGTCCGGTCCGACAGACCGTGGTGGAGATGGAGTCGGCGTACCTCTTCGTCACCGCCGCCGGCCAGGGTGCCTGCCTGGCGGTGGTGAGCGACGCCGACGCGGACATCGGGCTGGTCGCGTACGAGATGGCGATGTTGGTCATCCGAGTGGGGGAGAGCCTCTCCGCGCCGGCCCGCTCGTCGGCGGGAGCCGGTGATGCGGACTGAACCGCCCGGGCCGCAGCACGAGTGGCTGGACGGCGAAGCCGGCCCGGTAGTGCGCCCGTACACCCTCACCGGAGGACGGGTACGCTCCGCCGTCGACGGTTTCAACCTGGTCGCGTTCGTACTGGCCGGTTCGGACGTCGACGCGGCGAGTCATCCGCATCTGCTCCCGGAGCATCGACGGCTGGTCGCGTTGTCCCGCCGGCCCGTGTCGGTGGCCGAACTGGCAGCCGAGCTGGACCTCGCGGTCGGTGTGGTCCGGGTCCTGCTCGGTGATCTCCTGGCCGAGGGCCTGGTCGCGGTGCACGAGCCGCCGGCCGCCGGCATCCTTCCCGACGACGACATTCTCAAGGCGGTGGTCAGTGGACTCCGTGCGCTATGACCAGGTGGGCACCAGCACCACCATCCCGCTGGCGCTGAAGATCCTCATCGCGGGAGGCTTCGGAGCTGGCAAGACGACGTTGGTGAGCGCCCTGAGTGAGGTCCGTCCGTTGCAGACCGAGGAGGTGTTGACCGGTGCCGGGATCGGCACCGACGACGTCTCCGGGGTGGAGGGCAAGTCGACCACCACCGTGGCGATGGACTTCGGCCGGATCACCATCAACGAAGACCTGCAGGTCTACCTGTTCGGCACCCCGGGTCAGGACCGGTTCTGGTTCCTCTGGGACGAGTTGGCCTTCGGTGCCCTGGGCGCGGTGGTCCTCGCCGACACCCGCCGGCTGGCGGACTGCTTCCCCTCCATCGACTACTTCGAGCAGCGGGGCATCCCGTTCGTGGTGGGCGTGAACTGCTTCGACGACTCCCGCCGTTTCAACCTGGAGACCGTACGCCGAGCCCTCGACCTGGACCCGGACGTGCCGATGGTGCTCTGCGACGCCCGGGACCGGCAGTCCGGGAAGATGGTGTTGATCTCACTGGTCGAGCATGTGGCCCGACAGCGCGGGGAGCCGGTGCCGACGGCCTGAGAACCGGGAGCCGGAAAGCGGTTAACGGCCGGGCAACGCGGGCAGCCTCTGGTTGGATCAACGGAGGACGCCAGCGGAGGAGTCGGACGTGAGTGGTCAGGACGAGGTTGTCCACATCGGGGGTTACACCGCCCAGAGTGGTGGGCGGGGCAGCGGCATCGTCGCGGCGCGCCGCGATCCGGCGACCGGGGCGCTGACTCCGCTCGGCACGGTGGCCGTCACCGCGTCCCCCTCCTTCCTGGCGCGGCACCCCAGCCGGCCGGTGCTCTACGCGGTCAACGAGTTGACGGACGGCGAGATCAGCGCCTGGCAGGTCGGGTCGGAGGGTGAGCTGGCTCCGCTCGGCAACCGCTCCACCGGCGGCGCCGAGCCGTGCCACCTGGCGGTGATGCCCGACGGCGGCCACCTGCTGGCGGCCAACTACGGCAGCGGCAGCATCGCGGTCTTCCCGTTGGACGCGCGGGGCGTGCCCGGCGAGCGCAGCGACCTGGTGGTGCACGAGGGGCACGGCCCCGACCCGGACCGCCAGGACCACGCGCACGCCCACATGGTCTCCCCGGGTTCCGGTCGAGGGCCGATCTTCGCGGTCGACCTCGGCACCGACTCGGTCTACCGCTACGACCTGGACGGCGCGAGCGGACGACTGGTGCCCCGCGCGCCGCGGATCCGCACGACGCCCGGCACCGGGCCCCGGCACCTGGCCCGGCACCCGGACGGACGGCGCTGTTACCTGGTCGGTGAGCTGGATGCGTCGGTCACCGCGTACGAGCTGACCGACGACGGTGCGTTGCACCAGCACGGTCGGGTCGAGGCGAGCGGGCGGTCCGGTCATGTCCAGCCGTCGGAGGTCGCGGTCTCCCCGGACGGGCGGTTTCTCTATGTCGGCAACCGCGGGGTGGGGACGGTGGCGGTCTTCACCCTCGCGGGGGACCTGCCCGAGCTGGTGGCCGAGGTGGACACCGGTGGTGAGTGGCCCCGACACTTCGCGTTGATCGGGGACCACCTCTACGTCGCCGACGAGCGGGCGGACATGGTGCGGGTCTTCCGGCGCGACGCCGACACCGGCGTCCCGGAGGCGGTCGGCGAGCCGGTGCCGGTGCCGAGCCCGACCTGTGTGTTGCCCTGAGCAACCGAGCCGAGACGTGAGGACAGCACCGGTTCGGCAACGCCACGGGGCTGCAGCATCACTCTGTGTTGTTAAAAGGTGGTCAACTGTTTCTCCTCCGTAACTTTAGTCCGAACGGATGTGGCAGAGAGGGCACCTTGTACGCAAGATGGTCACCGTGTCAGCAGGCCGCCATCGCATGCGTTCGAAACTCCACCTAGCCGCCGCCGCCGCAACGGCGGGGGTGCTCGTCGTGACGACGGGCGCGTGGTTCGGCTATCGGGAGTTGGTCCAACCCAGCTGCTCGGGGGAGATCCGACTTGCCGTGGCGGTCGCCTCCGAACTCGCGCCGGCGGTGGACGCCGCCGCGTCCCAGTGGGTCAAGGACGGCGCCGCGGTAGGCCCGACCTGCATCCGCGTCGACGTCTCCGCGTCCGACCCGGTCGACGTGGCGGCCGTGGTGGCGGCCAAGCACGGTGCTGTGCTGGCTGGTGTGGGGCAGGCCAGCGGCACCGCCGTCAGCCCCGACGTGTGGGTGCCGGACTCCTCGACCTGGCTGCTGCGGTTGAAGAAGGACGCGACGGCGTTCGCTCCGACCAACGGCGCGTCCATCGCGCGCAGCCCCATCGTCGTCGCGATGCCTGAGCCGATCGCCACCCGGCTGGGGTGGCCGGACAAGAAGTTCAACTGGACCGATCTGCTCAAGCAGGTCAACAACCCCAGCGCGCCCCTGCGGACCGGGATCGTCGAGCCGACCCGCGACGCGGCGGGTCTGTCCGGCCTGCTCTCGCTGACCGCAGCGGCCAACGGTGCCGGCGGGGACGCCCAGCGCAACACCGTCGGCGCGCTTCGGGCACTGGCCACCGGGCGCTCGTCGCTGCGCAACGACCTGCTGGCTCGTTTCCCGACCGCCAACGACGCGACGTCCATCGCCAGCGGTCTCGGCGCGGCGGCTCTGTCCGAAGAAGACGTGATCGCCTACAACAGCAAGAAGCCGCCGGTCTCGCTCGCCGCGCTCTACATGGAGCCGGCGCCGATGCCGCTGGACTACCCGTACGCGGTGTTGCCCGGCATCGAGCCGAGCAAGGCGTCGGCGGCCAAGGTGCTGTTCGAACTGCTCACCAGCCCGACCTTCCGCAACCGGTTGGCCGCGCAGTCGCTGCGTGCGCCGGACGGCAACTGGGGCGAGGGCTTCAAGGCACCGCAGGGTGCCCCCAGCCCGTCGGGCGACGCGCCGACCGCACCGGCGAATGGTGGCACTGCGGCGGGTGGCCTCGACCCGGCCGCCATCCAGCGGGTCGTCTCCAGTTGGTCGATCGCCACCCAGTCCGGTCGGATGCTGGCCGTCATCGACGTCTCCGGCTCGATGAAGAACCCGGTGCCCTCCGCCAACAACCGCAGCCGGGAAGAGGTCACCGTGGACGCGGCGCGCCGTGGCCTCGGCCTCTTCGACGACTCCTGGTCGATCGGCCTGTGGACCTTCTCCACCAAGCTCGTCGGCAACCGGGACTATCGACAGTTGGTGCCCATCGGGCCGCTCTCCGCCCAGCGGGCCCAGTTGGAGGGGGCGCTCGCGACCGTCAAGCCGTCCAGCGGCGACACCGGCCTCTACGACACCATGCTGGCCGCGTACCAGGCCGTGCAGGAGAACTGGCAGCCCGGTCGGGTCAACTCCATCGTGCTGTTCACCGACGGTAAGAACGACGACGACGACGGCCTCAACCAGGAGCAGCTGCTCGCCAAGCTCAAGCAGGCCGCCGACCCGGAGCGGCCGGTCCAGGTCATCATGATCGGTATCGGCGAGGGCGTCAGCAAGGCCGAGCTGGAGTCGATCACCAAGGTGACCGGTGGCGACGTCTTCGTCACCAAGGACCCGAGCGAGATCGGCAGCATCTTCCTCAGCGCCATCGCACGGCGTCCACCAGCGCCGCGCTGATCCGAGGCTCAGACGCCAAAGGGCCCGCCGTACCGTCGATCGGTGTGGCGGGCCCTTTTGGCCGCCGGGTTGAAGAAAAGTGACGGCAATACGTCGGAAGCAATCGGTCTTCATAGTTGTCAAGGCAGGATGTCGACTGTTCCGGCATGGTCGGTCCGCCTCCGGTCCGACCCGTCAGCCGGGGCCATCCTGAACAGAGTGGGAGGGCCGGTGAGCGCGGCGACACTGTTGACCCCCGCCACGTCGGCGGAGTCGGACGGCCGTCCTGCCGGGCTCGTGGCCCGGGCCGACGAACGGTCCTACGTCCGGGTTCTGGTGGTCCTGGACACCACCATCCTCATCACCGCGCTGCTCATCGGGTACGTCACCCGCTTCGGTGACGACGAGCCGACCGGCTCGGAGGTCCCGTACGTGCTGGTCGCCCCCGGGCTAGTGCTGGCCTGGCTGATCTCGCTCAAAGCGCTCGGCTGCTACGACGACCGGGTGATCGGCTACGGGGCGGACGAGTACCGGCGGGTCAGCTCCGCCAGCCTGCGGCTGGCCGGTGCGATCGCCATCATCGGCTACATCGCTGACGTCGGCGTCTCCCGGGGCTTCCTCGGAATCACCTTCGCGGTGGGCACCGTCGGGCTGGAGGTGGCACGGTTCGCCGCCCGCAAGCGTCTGCACCGGGCCCGCTCGGTGGGCGCCGGCTGGTCCCGCAAGGTGCTGGTGGTCGGCGACACCGCCCACGTGTTGGAGTTGGTGCACACGCTGCGCCGCGAACCGTACGCCGGCTATCAGGTGGTGGGCGCGTGCATTCCGGACGCGTTGCTCGCACCGGTGGCGCAACGGCTGGGTGACGTGCCGGTGGTGGGGTCGTTCCGGGGCATCCCGGAGGCCGCCACCGCGATCGGCGCGGACACGGTCGCGGTAACCGCGTCCGGCGAGCTGACCGCAACCCGACTGCGTCGCCTCGGCTGGCAGTTGGAGGGGACCGGCGTCGACCTGGTCGTGGCACCCGCGCTGACCGACGTCGCCGGCCCGCGAATCCACACCCGCCCGGTTGCCGGGCTGCCGCTGATCCACGTCGAGGCCCCCGAGTTCCGCGGCGCACGCAAGCTGGTGAAGGGCCTCGTGGACCGCTCCGCCTCGTCGTTCGCGTTGGCGCTGCTGCTGCCGCTGATCGCGTTCGTCGCCCTGGCCATCAAACTGGACAGCCGGGGGCCGGTGCTGTTCCGACAGGTCCGCGTCGGCCGGGGCGGGCAGGAGTTCGGCGTGTTCAAGTTCCGCACCATGGTGGTGAACGCCGACGCCATGCTCGCCGAGTTGACCGCCCGCAACGAGACCGACGGGTTGATGTTCAAGATGCGCCAGGACCCTCGGGTCACCCGCGTCGGCCGCTTGCTGCGTAAGTGGTCGCTGGACGAGCTACCGCAGCTGGTCAACGTCCTGTTGGGTCAGATGAGTCTGGTCGGGCCCCGCCCGCCGCTGCCCTCGGAGGTGGCCCGCTACGACGGCGACGTGGCCCGGCGGCTGTTGGTCAAGCCCGGCATGACCGGCCTCTGGCAGGTCAGTGGCCGCTCCGACCTGAGCTGGGAGGACGGCATCCGGCTCGATCTCTACTACGTGGAGAACTGGTCGCTCGCCGCCGACCTCACCATCCTCTGGAAGACCTTCGGTGCGGTCCTGAACGGCCGCGGCGCCTACTGACCGCGCCGGTCGCGGTTACGGGCCGGTCCAGTCCAAGCAGACGACCACCGCGTCGTCGACCAGGTCACCTGCCACGAAGGCGCGGAGGTCACCGATCAGCGACCGGACGGCGTCCAGTGGCTCCATCGACCCCGTCCGGCGCAGGAACCGGTCAAGTGCCGTCTCGCCGTAGCGGCTGTGCTGCCCGGTGGCCTCCAGCACCCCGTCGCCGACGACGAAGATCCGGTCGCCGCGTTCCAGGGGGAACTTCTGCTCGTGGTAGTCGGTCGCCTCGAACATGCCGAGCGGGAACTGCGCCTCCAGAGGCTGCTCGATGACGTTCCCGGAGCGCAGGATGACCAGCCGCGGTGAACCCGCGTCGACCACGGTCATCATCCCGGAGCGCAGATCCAACTGCATCAGCAACGCCGAGAGGTGCTGCTCGCCCCGGTACAGGTCGTAGAGTGCCTGGTCGGCGAGGGCGGCCTGGTCGGCCAGGCTGAGCCCGGCGCGGCGCGCGTTGCGCAGCGCGTGGGTGGCCAACGAGGTGAGCAGGGACGCGGCCACGCCCTCACCGCTGCCGTTGATCGTGGACAACCAGAGCGACTGCCCGTCGTCGGACCAGTCGAAGCTGTCGCCCCGGACCGCGTACGCCGGTTCCAACTGCCCGGCCAGGCTGAACGACGGCCGGATCCGGCTGCGGCCGGGGAGCAGGTCCCACTGCATCTCGGCGGCCAGGGTGAGGCGTTGAGCGCGCCGGGCCGCCCGGTAGACGTCGGTGCCTGCGGAGACCGCGGCCAACTCGTGGGCGAGCGCGGTGGCGATGTCGGCCATCGGGGCGACGGCCTCCGGGTCGTCCGGAACGGGTGACAGGAAGAGGACGCCCCGACGTTCACCGCGCATGCTGACCGGGAGCCAGGCGTTGCCGTCGGAGACCACGGGTGACTGGTGGTCGAACGCGCGCCAGGCGGGGTGCCCCGGAGTGGTGATCGCTTCACCGTCGGTAAGCGGGATCAGCTCGGCGAGACGGTAGTCGACCTGGTACAGCTCGACGTCGGTGATGCCGTACGACCGGGCCAGCACGTCCCCGATACCACCGACGATCCGGTCGGCCGGTGTCTCGTTCAGGGCCTGTCGTGCCCGACTGACCGGTTCACTCATGCTGGCTCCCTCGCTAAAGCTCGACCACCTGTGGGTTCGGAGTAGTCTCGGGCCACCATGGCCGAACTGAACGGTCCGACGGACCCCGAGACGAGTATGGCTGCCGCGCTGGACACGGTGGCCGCTTCCCTGCTGGGCATCTGGGAATCCGCCCGCGAGGGGACCGCCAACCGCGTCTCCGGTGCGCAGCTACGGGCAGTGATGGTGGTGGAGCAGACCGACGGGATCAACCTGCGCCGGCTCGCCACCCAGCTCGACATGCTGCTCAGCTCTGCCAGCCGCCTCTGCGACCGGCTGGTCGCCGCCGGCATGCTGGAACGTGAGCCGGGCCGCTTCGACCGGCGGGAGATCTCGCTGCACCTCACCCCGGAGGCCCGCCGGCTCCTCGCTGAGCTGCGCGCCGACCGGCAGGCACAGCTCGCCGCCGTGCTGGCCGGGATGGGCCCGGAGGGCCGTGACGCGCTGCTGCGCGGGATGCGGGAGTTCGACGAGGTAGCGCGCCGGCAGCAGGCGGACACCACGCCGGCGGGCGAGTCGGCGGAGCGGGAGGACTGGCCGGGCGACCCGGACGGCCCGGGTGGGCCGGGTGGGCCGGCCGACCGGAGCCGGCAGACCAGTGTGCGGTGGGCCGACCCGTCGGCTGCCTCGGAACGGTCGGTCGGCAGCACCCGGGAGTGGCCGACCGGCGGGCCGGTGGCACGGACCGCCTGATCGAGCAGGTCGGGGGTGAGGTCCGCCGGCCCCTCGCCGCGATCAGCGATGCCGTCGCCAGGCCGGAACCGTCGATCACGCCGGCACCGACGCGCGGATGGCGAGCATCGCGATGTCGTCGTGGGCCTGCCCGTCCAGCCAGTCGTCGACCGCCTGGAGCACCCCGTCGATCAGGGCCGCCGGTGACTGCCCGGCCGCCGACGCGGCCACCGCACGCAGCCGGGCCTCGCCGAACATTTCCGCGTCGCGCGGGCCGCGCGCCTCGGTGACCCCATCGGTGTACGCGAGCAGCAGGTCGCCGGGGTCGAGGTGCACCCGGGTTTCGGCGAATCGTGCGGCCGTCAGCGCCCCGACCGCGGTGCCGCCCACCGGGACCGGGGTGGCCGTGCCGTCGCGGGTGACCAGCAGGGGTGCCGGGTGACCCCCGCCGGCGATCCGGACGTCCACTCCGGCGGGGCTTCGGTCCAGCGATCCGAGAAGCAGGGTGGTGAACTGGCTGCGTCGCGCCGCGTCCGGGGCGTCGAACAACGCCCGGTTGAGCAGGTGGATCAGCTCCAGCGGGCGTTGCTCGACGAGCCGCAGCGTCTGCAGGGACTGGCGGACCCGGCCGGTCAGCACGGCCGCGCTCACGCCCCGGCCGCACACGTCGCCGAGCGCGAACAGGGCACCGCGCGGGTGCGGGAACACCTCGTAGAAGTCGCCGCCGATGCGCAGGGTGTCCCCGGCGGCCCGGTAGCCGCCGGCCAGCGTCACGCCGGGAACGGTGGGTAGGTCGGGCGGGAGCAGGCTGGTCTGTAGCACCCGTGCCAGGTGGGCCTGCTCGCCGTGGAGGTCTGCGGTTGCCAGCGCGGCACCCGCCCGGGCGGCGAACTCCCGGGCCAGCTCGATTTCGCGCTCGCCGAAGTCGGGCCGCCCGGCGCGCCGGACGAGCAGCAGAGCACCGACCGACCCGTCGGCGCCGGGCATCGGACAGACCAGCACCGTGCCCGGGCAGTCGAGATCGGGCGGCAGCGTGGTGGCCAGGTCGGTCAGCTCGGCGTTCCGCCAAGGGACCGGCCCGGCGAGATCACCGGCCAGCGCCTCGGCCAGCACTGGCACGGTGCGGGTCAGCGTCGCCGGGGCCAGCCCGCTGACCGGGGCGGGCTCGCCGTCGGATTGCCGGATCCAACGGGCGTACGGCTCCGCCGACGTGGCCGGTCGGGGCAGTGCCACGGCGACGTCGGCCAGGTACGGCACGGCGAGCGCGGTGGCGGCCAGGAGCACCTGGTCCCGGTGCAGGGACGTCCCGAGCCGGCTGCCCGCCTCGGCGAGGAACGCGGTGCGGGATCGTTCGGCACGTAGGGCGTCGGTGCGGTCGTGCTCTTCGGTGACGTCCCGGACGTACCACGCGAAGCGGGGACCGGCGAGCTGCCGCCGGAGACCGCGCAGCCGTCGGCCGTGGTGGTCGGCGTCGAAGCGGTCGGCGTCGGCGGCGACCGCCCGGGCTAAGGCCGCCACCGTGCATCGGGCCAGCTCGGTGCCGATGGTGACCTCCGGGAGCAGCTCCGCCGCCATGGTGTTGAGCAAGGTGACCCGGCCGGTCTCGTCCGTTGTCAGGACCGCCTCGCCGAGCCCGTCGAGCAGCTCGCGGGCCAGCGGCGCGTCGGCGGGCAGCGGAGTGTCGCTGGGTTGCCGGGTCGTGGTCACCGCCGGACGCCGGCTCGCGACTGACGACTCCTGCGCATGCTGCTTCTCGACTCCTCACCCGGCATCGTTGCTGTGGGGCAAGGATAGCGATTCCCTCCGACAGGCTCCCAGGGCGCGGCCGCGGTCAGCCGCAGCGGGCCAGCCAACCGGCGGGCTGGGCGACGATCCGACGGACGACCGAGCCGGCGGCTCCCACCGCTGCGGCCTCCGCGCCGAGCGTGGACGGCCGGACCGTCACCGGTGACCAGGCGGCGGTCAGCACCCGGCTGGCGATCTCGGCGAGCACCGGAGGGCACAGCCAGGGCGCCAGGGCCGCATAACCGCCGCCGAGCACCACGGTGTCCAGGTCGAGCAGGTTGACGACGCCGGCCACCGCCACACCGAGCGCGGTTCCGGCGTCGTGCAGCGCCCGAAGCGCGTCGGCGTCGCCGGCCTCGGCCAGTTCGGCCAGCCGCGCCGTCGCGGTGTCCGCCGGAAGCTCCGCCCGGGCCAGCCCGGCGGCGGTCACGATCGCCTCCTGGCCGGCGTACTGCTCCAGGCAGCCCTGACCGCCGCAACGGCACGGACGACCCTCGGGGTGGACCGGGAGGTGCCCGATCTCGCCGCTCCAACCGCGGACGCCACGGAACAGCGCCCCGTCCAGCACGATGCCCGCGCCGATGCCCACCTCCCCGGAGATGTGCAGGAAGCTGGACGGGCCGGGCGGCCGGGCGTGCAGCTCACCGAGCGCGGCGAGGTTGGCCTCGTTGTCCACCACCAGGACGGGGACGCCGGGCACCTGCTCGACCAGTGGAGGATGCTCGGCGAGCAGAGCGGGCACCGGCACGTCCTGCCAGCCGAGGTTCGGCGCGAGCCGGACCAGGCCGGCGTCGTCCACCAGGCCGGGCACCGCGAGCGCGGCTCCGATCAGGGTGAGGCCCTGGTCCGCGGCGTCGGCACGGGCGACCCCGGCCATCTCGACCAGCTGGGCCAGGGCGTCGGCGGGGGCCACCGGACGCAGGTCGGCCCGGTGCACCGTGCGGTGCCGCACCTCACCCGCGAGGTCCACCACGCAGACCGCCAGGTAGTCGACGTTGACCTCCAGACCGAGCCCGGCCGGCCCCTGGTCGGCCAGGACCAGCCCCCGTGCCGGGCGGCCGGCGCCGGAGCGGGGAGCCGGGTCGGATTCGCTGACCAGGCGCCCGGCGAGCAGGTCCTCGACCACCGCGGACACGGTGGCTCTGGTGAGGCCGGTCGCGGTCGCCAGGTCGGCCCGGGACGGAGGGCGCTCGGCCGCGGCGATGCGGCCGAGGACCAGGGCGAGGTTGAGCTCGCGCAGACTGCCCTGACGGACTGCGCCGACCGGGGCGTGGGTGAGGCTCACCCCTTGACAGTGCCATAGGGCGGGCAAATAATTCAATGGCTGAACAAATAGCGGACAACACCACCCCGGAGGTTGCTCATGGCACCCCGTCCCACTCCCGCCGACAAGTTTTCCTTCGGGCTCTGGACCGTCGGATGGCAGGCCCGTGACCCGTTCGGTGACGCCACGCGCCCCGAGCTCGACGCGGTCGAGGCAGTGCACCGGCTCGCCGAGCTGGGCGCGTACGGCATCACCTTCCACGACGACGACCTGATCCCGTTCGGCGCCGACGCCGCCACCCGTGACCAGCACATCGCGCGGTTCCGCAAGGCCCTCGACGAGACCGGTCTGGTGGTGCCGATGGTGACCACCAACCTCTTCACCCACCCGATCTTCAAGGACGGCGGCTTCACCAGCAACGACCGCGACGTTCGCCGCTACGCGCTGCGCAAGGTGCTGCGCCAGGTCGACCTGGCCGCCGAGCTGGGCGCCAGCACCTTCGTCATGTGGGGTGGCCGCGAGGGCTCCGAGTACGACCTCGCCAAGGACGTCCACGCCGCGCTGGACCGCTACCGCGAGGCGGTGGACCTGCTCACCCAGTACACCATCGACAAGGGCTACAACCTGCGGTTCGCCCTGGAGCCCAAGCCCAACGAGCCGCGCGGCGACATCCTGCTGCCCACCATCGGGCACGCGCTCGGCTTCATCTCCCAGCTGGCCCATCCGGAGATGGTCGGCCTCAACCCGGAGGTCGGCCACGAGCAGATGGCCGGGCTCAACTACGCGCACGGCATCGCCCAGGCGCTCTGGCAGGGCAAGCTGTTCCACCTGGACCTCAACGGCCAGCGCGGCATCAAGTACGACCAGGACCTGGTCTTCGGCCACGGTGACCTGATGAACGCGTTCGCCCTGGTGGACCTCCTGGAGAACGGCGGCCCCAACGGCGGGCCGACCTACGACGGGCCGCGGCACTTCGACTACAAGCCGTCCCGCACCGAGGACATGGACGGGGTGTGGGCCTCCGCGGCCGCCAACATGAGCACCTACCTGCTGCTCAAGGAGCGGGCGGCGGCGTTCCGCGCCGACCCCGAGGTGGTCGAGGCGCTGGCCGCCAGCAAGGTCGGCGAGCTGAGCACGCCGACGCTCAACGACGGCGAGGGCTACCAGGAGTTCCTGGCCGACCGGTCCGCGTTCGAGGACGTCGACGTCGACGCGGTGGCCGCCCGGGGCTTCGCCTTCGTCCGGCTCAACCAGCTCGCCGTCGAGCACCTGCTCGGCGCCCGCTGAGGCCCCGCCATGCCGTTGGTCGCAGGCGTCGACTCGTCCACCCAGTCCTGCAAGGTGGTCATCCGGGACGCGGAGACCGGTGCCCTGCTCCGGCAGGGTCGCGCCGCACATCCGGATGGCACCGAGGTCGACCCGGAAGCCTGGTGGCAGGCGCTGCGTAGCGCTGCCGACCAGGCCGGCGGGTTGGCCGACGTGGCCGCGATCTCCGTCGCCGGCCAGCAGCACGGCATGGTCTGCCTCGACGAGGACGGCCGGGTGGTCCGCCCGGCGCTGCTGTGGAACGACACCCGATCCGCCGACGCCGCCGCCGACCTCGTGGAGGAGGCCGGCGGCGGCCCGGTCGGGCGTCGGTTCTGGGCCGAGGCCACGGGCAGCGTGCCGGTGGCCAGCTTCACCCTCACCAAGCTGCGGTGGCTGGCCACGCACGAGCCGGAGCGGGCCGCCCGGGTGGCGGCGGTGTGCCTGCCGCACGACTGGCTGACCTGGCGGCTGGCCGGCGCACCGGGGCTGGACGCGTTGCGTACCGACCGGGGTGATGCCAGCGGCACCAGCTACTGGTCGCCGGCCACCGGCGACTACCGGATGGACCTGCTGGAGCGGGGTTTCGGCCGGCGGCTGGTGGTGCCCCAGGTGCTCGGTCCGGGAGAGTCGGCGGGCAAGCTGGCCGACGAGTTCGGTGGGCGGGGCGGCGCACTGCTCGGCGCCGGCACCGGGGACAACGCCGCCGCCGCGCTCGGCGTCGGCGCCGGGCCGGGTGACGTGATCGTCTCGATCGGCACCTCCGGCACCGTGTTCAGCGTCGCCGACGTGCCGGCCGCCGACGAGAGCGGTGCGGTGGCGGGCTTCGCCGACGCGTCCGGTCGCTTCCTGCCGTTGGTCGCCACGCTCAACGCCGCCCGGGTGCTGGACGCCGCCGCCGCGCTGCTCGGCGTCGGGCTGGACGAGCTGGCCGAGTTGGCACTCTCCGCGCCGGCCGGGGCCGACGGGTTGGTCATGGTGCCGTACCTGGAGGGGGAGCGGACGCCGAACCGTCCACTCGCCACCGGCGCGGTGCACGGCCTGACCCTGCGCACGTCGACCCCCGCGCACCTCGCGCGGGCCGCCGTGGAGGGCATGCTCTGCGCGCTCGCCGACGGGCTGGACGCGTTGACCGCCCAGGGTGCCACCGCCCGCCGGGTCATCCTGGTCGGCGGCGGAGCCCGGTCCGCCGCCGTCCGCCGGATCGCACCGCAGGTGTTCGGCTGCCCGGTGGTCGTCCCACCAGCGGGGGAGTACGTTGCCGACGGTGCTGCCCGGCAGGCCGCCTGGGTCGCCCTGGGCGGTGCGACACCGCCGGTGTGGCAGCTCAAGGGCACCGAGGAGTACGCGGACGAGCCCGTCCCCGCCGTGCGTGAGCAGTACGCCGCGGCGCGCGGACTGGTTCTCGACCGGCGCTGACCATCGGATCGACGCGGGTGGGTGCCCGGGAAGCCGACCGGCACCCACCCGCGTGACGAGGTCCTGAGTCGCGTCTGGTTTGCTGCCGGTCATGACGGTGACCAGTGGCGGGCCCGGCCGTGGCGGGGCGCAGCCCGGCCAACGCCCGCACGGCCGGGGCGGCGGCCCGGCGCACCGGTTGTACAGCGTCGTGGTGTTCGTGCTGCTCGCCTCACTGGACAACGTGGCGATCGGGTTGGTCCCGCCGCTGTACGGCCCGATCTCCGACGCGTTCGACGTGTCGGGGCGACTGCTCGGTCTGGTCACCGCCGTCAGCTTCCTGGTCAGCGCCGTGGCCGCGGTCGGCTGGGCGTACGTGGGCGACCGGACCAACCGCAAGCCCCTGCTCATGGTGGGCACACTGCTGTGGGCGGCGGGTACCGGCGGCAGCGCGCTCGCCGGCGGTTACCTGACGTTCCTCGCCGCGCAACTGGTCGCGGCGGTCGGCCTCGGGGCGGTCGGCTCGGTCGGCTTCTCGGTGGTCACCGACCTGATCTCACCGACGAGGCGCGGGCTGGTGATGAGCTTCTGGGGGCTCTCCCAGGGAGTCGGCACCCTGGCGGGCACCCTCGTCGGAGGGCTCCTCGGTGCGACCGACTGGCGGCGGCCGTTCCTGATCCTGACCGGCGTCGGCCTGGCCGCCACAGTGGCCTACCTGTTCACGTACGACATCCGGCGCGGCCAGAGCGAACCGGAGTTGGCCTCCCGGCTGGACGCCGGCGCCGAGTACGACTATCGGATCAGCCGTGCCGACCTACCGCGCATCCTGGCCCGACGCACCAACCGGTGGCTGATCCTGCAGGGGCTCACCGCGCAGGCCGCCTTCGGTTCACTGGTGTGGTTGCCGGTGCTCTTCGCCGAACGGGCCGAGGCGCAGGGCTACTCGACGTCGACGGCGGTGGTGGTGGGGAGCGTCTTCGCCACACTGTTCCAGCTCGGCGGGGTGCTCTCCATCGTGGGCGGGCTGGTCGGCGACGCGGTGCAGCGGCGTACGCCGAGAGGGCGCGCTCTGGTCGCCGCGGTCGGCATCCTCGCCGCGTTGCCGTTCTACCTGGTGTTGTTCTTCGTCCCGGTGACCATCGACGTGCCCGACGGCGCGAGCGGCGGCGCGGTGGTCGGCGCCGTGCTGGCCAGCGTCTTCACCGAGCCGTCGGTCGGGCTGAGCCTGCTCACCGCTGTCGTGGCGCTCGCGTTGACCTCGGCCAACTCGCCGAACTGGTTCGCGCTGATCGCCGACGTCAACCCGCCGGAGCACCGGGGCACTGTCTACAGCCTGGGCAACCTGGTCAACGGGGTCGGTCGGGCGGCCGGCAACGGGCTGGTCGGGGTGGCGTTCCAGGGACTGCGCGCGGCATTCCCGCCGCCGTTGAACTTCGCTGTCGGGCTGGCCGCGTTCCAGCTCTTCTTCATCCCCACAGGAATCATGTACTGGCTCGCCTCGCGGACCTCACCGGCCGACATCGAGAACGTGCACGACTTGCTGCACACCCGAGCCGACCGCCTCTAACCGCCCGCCCGCGCCCGCCCGCGCCCGCCCGCGCCCGCCCGCGCTGGCCTGCGCCCGCCCGCGCTGGCCCCCGCCCTCCCGTGACCGCGCTGGACCGCGTCCGTGCGTGGCCAGGTCCGTGCGTGGACCGCGTCCGCGCCCGGCGCCCCTCCCAATGCCCAAGATCGCACTACTTCCGGGATGTAGTGGTTTCCACGCGGCAGGATGCCCCTACATCCCGGAAGTAGCACGATCTTGGCGTCGGGCGTCAGGCGTCAGGCTCCGGGCGTCGGGCGTCGGGCGTCGGGCGTGGCGGCGGGGTGTCTCGTGACTCGTTTGCGGCATCAGCTCCAAAGCACCCGACCGACCAGCCCTGCGAGCGTCGCTCACACGGCGGGTCGGTCGGGTGGCGGGTCGGTCGGTGGGGATCAGCCGCGCAGCCAGACGGTCACGTCGGTCGGGACCGCGCCGTCGTCGTCCAGGGGTGCGCTGGTGGCGAGCACCTCGGCACCGGCGGGCAACGGTACCGGGGCGGCACCGAAGTTGGTCAGCACGGTGAGCCCACCGTTGCGGAAGCGCAGCACGTCGTCGCCGGAGGACAGCCACTCGAGGGTGCCGCGGCCCAGCTTGTGGTCGCGGCGCAGGCGCAATGCCGTGCGGTACAGCTCGTACGTCGAGCCGGGCACGTCGCGCTGGCGGTCCAGCGCGTACTCCGCCCACAGCGACGGCTGCGGCAGCCAGCTCGCGTCGGTGGGCCCGAAGCCGTACGACGGGGCGTCGGCCTCCCACGGGATCGGCACCCGGCAGCCGTCCCGGCCGCGCTGGGTGTGCCCGGTGCGTGCCCAGGTCGGGTCCTGCCGAGCCTCGTCCGGCAGCGTGGTGTGCTCGGGGAGCCCCAGCTCCTCGCCCTGGTAGAGGTACGCCGAGCCGGGCAGGGCGAGCATCAGCATGGTTGCTGCCCGGGCCCGGCGCAGGCCGAGTGCGGCGTCCGGCTGCGGGTCGCCGATGCCGATGCCGTTGGGGCGGCCACCGCCGATCGGCAGGCCGAGCCGGGACGCGTGCCGTACGACGTCGTGGTTGGACAGCACCCAGGTGGTCGGTGCGCCGACCGAGTCGGTCGCCTCCAACGAGCGGGTGATCACCGCGTACTGGGCCGGCGCGGTCCACGCGGCGAGCAGGTACTCGAAGTTGAACGCCTGGTGCATCTCGTCCGGCCGGACGTAGCGGGCCAGCCGCTCCGCCGGTTCGACCCACGCCTCGGCGACCAGCACGCGCTCGCCCGGGTAGCTGTCCAGGACCTGCCGCCACTGCCGGTAGATCTCGTGCACACCCTCCTGGTCCCACATCGGCGGGCGCGGCTTGTCGATCTCGTTGCCGGAGAGGATCTCCTGCGGTTCCTGCCAGTCGGCCAGGTCGGCCTGCTTGACCAGGCCGTGCGCCACGTCGACCCGGAAGCCGTCCACCCCACGGTCCAACCAGAACCGCAGCACGTCCAGGAACTCGGCGTGCACCTCAGGGTTGTCCCAGTTGAGGTCCGGCTGGCCGGTGTCGAACAGGTGGAGGTACCACTGGCCGGGCTGCCCGTCCGGGTCCACCGTGCGGGTCCAGGCGGGTCCACCGAAGACGCTCTGCCAGTCGTTCGGCGGCTGGTCGCCGGCTGGGCCGAGCCCGTCGCGGAAGATGTACCGGGAGCGCTCCGGGCTTCCGGGCGGGGTGGGCAGGGCATCCTGGAACCAGCGGTGTGCCGAGGAGGTGTGGTTCGGGACCAGGTCCACGATCACCCGCAGGCCGCGGGACCGGGCCTCGGCGATCAGCTTGTCCGCGTCGGCGAGGCTTCCGAACAGTGGGTCGACGTCGCGGTAGTCGGCCACGTCGTAGCCGGCGTCGGCCTGCGGTGACGGGTAGAACGGGGAGAGCCACACCGCGTCCACGCCCAGCTCGACCAGGTGGTCGAGGCGGGCGGTGATGCCGGGCAGGTCACCGATGCCGTCGCCGTCCGAGTCGGCGAACGAGCGGGGGTAGATCTGGTAGATGGTCGCCTCGGTCCACCAGCCGGTGACCGGTGGACCGGCGGGGGTCTGCTGCGTCGGATCGGTGTTCAGGGTCTTCTCCCGTGTCTTGCCGTGGTTGAGGTTTCAGTGTGCCCGGGGTGGTGCGGTGGACTCCCGGACCACCAGCCGAGTGGGCAGGATCACCGGCGTGTCGCAACCGGCGCCGCGCTGGCCGACGACCGGTCCCAGGGTGCGGGCGCCGAGCGGGTCGAGCAGGATCCGCGCGGCCAATCTGCCCTGCTCGGCCGCGGGCTGGGCGACGGTGCTGAGCCCGAGTACGCCCGCCAGGTCGTGGTCGTCGATACCGATCACGCTGACGTCCTGCGGTACCCGCAAACCGGCGTCGCGCAACGCGGTCAGCGCGCCCATCGCCATCTCGTCGCAGGCCGCGACGATCGCGGTCGGCGGCGCGCCCCGGGCCAGCAGTTCGGCGGTGGCCCGGTTGCCGCCGTCGATGGTGAACGTCGACTCGACGTCCAGGCTCGGGTCGAGCCGCACACCCGCCGCCCGTAGCTCCGCCTGGTAGCCCCGGCGCCGGTCGAGGTGGGTGGTGAAGGCCAACTCGTCGTCCGGGTCGCCGGAGATGTGCGCGATCCGGTGGTGGCCGAGGTCGATGAGGTGCCGGGTGGCGGTTCGCGCGGCGGCCACGTCGTCGATCCGTACGCACGGCCACCGGGGCACCCGGCTGCCTGAACTGATGGTCACCCCGGGTAGGTCCAGGCTGGCCAGCGCGGTCAGGTCGGCCGGACGCAGCGGGGTGGCGACCAGCATGATGGCGTCGACCCGCTTGTGCAGGTTGGCCGTGCGCAGCACCCGCTGGCGTACCTGCTCCCGCCCGCCCAGGTTGTAGAGCAACAGGTCGTAGCCGGAATCGTGGAGGTGCTCCTCGACCGCCTCGACGACGGTGCTGAAGAACCACCGGGTGATCCGGGGGACCACCACCGCCACCGTGCCGGTCCGGCCACCGGCGAGCCGGGACGCGCTCGGCGACACCTCGTAGTCGAGTTGCTCGGCCGCGGCGAGCACTCTGCGCCGGGTGGCGGCCGAGACGGTCGGCAGCCCGCGTAGTGCCCGGGAGACGGTGGCCGTGGAGACCCCGGCCAGCCGGGCGACATCATCAATCCTCGTCACGGTTTCCCCCGCTCGGTGCCCGGCACCCGCCGCCGCCCGAGGGGCCAGGCGGCGGCGGGCGCGGGTCAGCCCTTGACGCTGCCGGCGAGCAGACCTCGCACGAAGAAGCGCTGCAGGGACAGGAAAACAACGAGAGGTACGACGATCGAGACGAACGCTCCGGCGGTCAACCGCTGCCACTCGTTGCCCCGGGTTCCGGCCAGCTCGGCCAGCCGCACCGTGAGCGGGGCGGTCTCGTCGCCGCCACCGGCGAAGATCAACGCGACGAGCAGGTCGTTCCAGACCCAGAGGAACTGGAAGATGCCGAACGCGGCCAGCGCCGGGGTGATCAGCGGCAGCACGATGGTGCGGAAGATCTTCGGGTGGGTGGCCCCGTCGACCCGTGCCGCCTCCATCAGGTCTCCCGGCAGCTGCGAGATGAAGTTGTGCAACAGGAAGACCGCGAACGGCAGTGCGAAGCACGTGTGCGCGAACCACACCTGGGCGAACTTCTGCTCGTCGACGAGGTCCCAGGCCGGCATCAGGGTGACGCCGCCGAGGGATACGCCGGTGGAGAAGAACCTCAACAGCGGAACCAGGGCCATCTGCAGGGGCACGATCTGCAACGCGAAGATCGCGATGTAGAGCCAGTCCCGACCCCGGAAGTTGATCCACGCCAGTGCGTACGCGGCGAGCGAGGCGAAGGCGAGCGGGAAGAGCACCGACGGGATGGTGATCGCCAGCGAGTTGATGAAGTAGCTGGCGAGCTGCCCGGAGGACGACGACCGCCCGAACAGGACCTGCTGGTAGTTCTCCAGCGTGAACTGCGGATTGGTGAACGCGGTCCACCAGCCGGTCGTCTTGATCTCGTCTTCGGGACGGAGAGAGGAGATGAACAGACCGAAGGTCGGGATGGTCCAGACCACAGCGATGACGATCGAGACGAGCGTCGCGGTTCGGCTGGTCAATCGTCTGCGGACCCGGCCGGCGGTGGTCGACGGGGTGCCGTCGGTCTTCTGTGTGCCGGCGGCGACGGTGGGCGTTGCGGTCGTCATCTCAGCCCTCCCGCTGTTGACGGAGGTTGCGGATCTGGTAGATCACGATGGGGATGACCAGGATGAAGAGGAAGACCGCAAGCGCGGAGCCCTGGCCGCTCTCGCCGTACCGGAAGGCCTGGTTGTACATCTCGTTGGCGATCACACTGGTGTCGTAGTTGCCGTTGGTCGTGGTCCGGACGATGTCGAAGACCTTGAGTGTGGCGATCGAGATCGTCACCACCACCACGATCAGCGCCGGCTGAATGCTCGGCATGGTGATCCGCCAGAACATCTGCCACGGGGTGACCCCGTCGAGCCGGGCGGCTTCCACGATGTCTCCGGGAATCGCCTTGATCGCGGCGGAGAGGATCACCATGGCGAAACCGGCCTGAATCCAGACCATGATGACGATCAGCAGCAGCGTGTTCAGCGGTGAGTTCAGGAGCCACTGCTTGGGCTCGCCACCGAGGCTGACGACGATCTGGTTGAGCAGGCCGATCTGGTCGCCGACGCCGCGGAAGGCGTAGACGAACTTCCAGATGATGCTGGCGCCGACGAAGGAGATGGCCATCGGCAGGAAGATCAGCGACTTTGCCACCGCCTCGAACCGGACCTTGTCCACCAGTACGGCGTAGATGAGGCCGAACACGGTCGCCACCAGTGGGACCAGGAGCACCCATACCAGGGTGTTGGTCAGGACTCGGACGATCGAGTCGTCGGAGAACATCCAGCCGTAGTTGCGCAGCCCCACCCAGTTGTCGCCACCCCGGTCCATCAGGGAGAGGATCGTGGTGCGGATGGCGGGTACGACCAGGCCGATCATGAGTAGCAGCAGCGTCGGCAGCAGGAAGAACAGCGCGAAGATGCCCTCTCGCTGTTTGGGCCGGCGCGGAAGTGGATTCCCACTCGTCGAGGCGGCGACGAGCTGCGCCTCCCGTCGTCGGGCAAACCACGCCGGCACGACGTCGAGCAGCAGCAGCAGGCCGCCCACCACCGCCACGAAGGCGACCAGCCCGTACAGCAGCATGAGGAGCTTCGGCTGCTCAGCGGCGAAGTCGAACTCCATCAACCCTCCCTTTCGGTCCACCTGGGCCGGTGGCCCGGCCCGCGATCGCGGGCCGGGCCACCGCCGGGATCACTTAGGCCAGCTGCTCTCGATGCCCTGGAGCACGGTCGCAGTGTCCTTGCCGTTGATCCAGTCGACCATGCCCTTCCAGAAGGTCCCCGCGCCGACAGCGGCCGGCATCAGGTCGGATCCGTCGAAGCGGAAGACGCCGGTCTTGTCCTGCAGGATCTGCACGGAGAGCTTGTCGATCGGGCTGGCGACGTTGGCGATGTCCAGCTTGTTGTTCGCCGTCACCCAGTTGCCGAGCTTCGCGCGGCTGTTCACGTACTCGGCCGAGGCGAGGTACGTCTGCACCGCCTGCACCTCGGGGCGGTCGGCGTAGGCGACGACGAACTCGCCAGCGCCCAGGACCGGCTTGCCCTTGGCCGCGTCGATGGCCGGGAAGTAGAACGCGAACGCGTCGCCGTCCTCGGCCACCTTGGTGCCCTCGGGGAACTGGTTGGCGTAGAACGACGCCTGCCGGTGCATCGCGCACTTGCCGTTGGTGATCGGCACGCCCGCCTCCTGGAAGGAGGTGGTGGCGATGCTCTTCACCCCACCGAAGCCGCCGTTGACGTACTTCTCGTTGCGGAGGATCGTGCCGGCCCGCTCCAGGGCGTCGGCGACCTTCGGGTCGTTGAACGGGATCCCGTGGGTGGTCCACTGGTCGTAGACCTCGGGGCCCTGCGTACGCAGCAGGACGTCCTCGATCCAGTCGGTGGCCGGCCAGCCGGTGGCGTCACCGGACTCGATGCCGGCGCACCACGGCTTCATGCCGCTGGCGGCGATCTTGTCGCTCAGGGCGATGAGCTGGTCCCAGCTGGTCGGAACCTCCCAGCCCTTCTCCTTGAACGTCTTCGGCGAGTACCAGACGAACGACTTCACGTTGGCGCCGAGCGGCACGCCGTAGAGCGTCCCGTTGACGGTGCCGTACTTCAGCCAGTCGGCCGGCATGTTCTGCTCGGCGAGGGCCTTGGTGTCGGCGCTCAGGCCCTTCAGCTTGCCGGCGTCCGCGAAACGCTTCACGAGGCCCGGCTGGGGCACGAAGGCGATGTCGGGCGCGTTGCCGCCGTCGACCCGGACGGGGAGCTGCGCCTCGAACTCGCCGCTGCCCTCGTAGTCGATCTCGATGCCGGTGCAGTCCGTGAACTGCGACCACGACCGCTCCAGCAGGTCGGCCTCGGCGTCACGGATGGACGCGTAGATGGAGACCTTCTTGCCGTCGTTGCCCTGGTACTTCTCGTATGCGGCGCACTCCGCGGAGCCCGCCTTGTCGCTCTTCTTGTCGTCGCCGGTACCGCAGGCGGTGGCGCTGAGCGCCAGCCCGAGTACACCGGCGATCACGAAGGCCTGGCGTGGTCTGGTAAAGACCGCCATGCCGTCCTCCTTCCTAGCCGGCGCGGTCGTGCTGATGACCCGTCGCCGGTCCGATTGGGCGTGCCACACATGTAAGCGCTTGCATCCGGTCCGGTCCACCCCCTGTCAGACACGAGCGAGTAACAATCCGGAAACCTGCGGGCTGCCTGGTGGGCGCGCTCCCGGCAGGAATCCCGGGCTCTTTCGAAGATTGACGATATCTGTCAGGCTGAGGCCACCCCATCGAAGGTTTTCGACATAGGAGGAGCTGTATGCGAAAGCGGTGGATCAGCCTGCTGGTGACGGGTCTGCTCGTCGGAGGCGTACTGGCGCCGGCGAGCCCGGCGCTGGCCGCACCGACCTTCAAGGTGCCCTTCCCGTGCGGCCAGTCCTGGTCCGGGCAGACCCGGTCGGGTCACAGCCCGGCGAACGCCGTCGACTTCAACCGCACCGACGACCTCGGCGACCCGGTCGTGGCCAGCGCTCCCGGCACGGTCGACCGGGTGACCGACCTGGGTGGCACCAGCTATGGCAAATACGTCCGAATCAACCACGGGGGCGGTTACAGCACCTACTACGCCCATCTCAACGGTTTCAACGTCTCGGTCGGCCAGACCGTCGGGTACGGCAAGGTGCTCGGCTGGGTTGGCAGCACCGGTGGCTCGACCGGCCCGCACCTGCACTACGAGCAGCGCCTCAACGGCGGCGACATCAAGGTGCGCTTCAACGGCACCCTCGCCCTCTACTGGGGCACCAAGACCTACACCAGCGACAACGGGTGCTCCTCGGGCAGCGGCAACGGCACGGTCGACACCAGCGGCACCCCGCTGACCGTCCGCTCCGGCCCCGGCACCGGGTACGCCTCGGTGGGCACCGTCGCCGACGGCACCCGGGTGACCATCGCCTGTCAGACCAGCGGCACCACGGTCACCGGCACGTACGGGACCAGTTCGATCTGGGACCGGATCGGCTCCGGCAGGTTCATCGCCGACGCGTACGTGTACACCGGGCACGACGGCTACATCCCGGGCGTCCCACGCTGTTGAGGGTGACCGGATGACGGTCTCCGGCGGGCTGAGCCGCCCGTCGGAGGCCCCCGGGTCAGGAGTTCAGCCGCCAGATCGACAGGTTCAACGCGGCGGCGAAGGTGACCCAGGCCCAGTAGGGCAGTAACAGCGCGCTCGCGACCCGGGACACCCGGGCGAACAGCACCACGGTGAGGCCGATGGCCAACCACATCACCACGATCTCGGCGAACGCCAACCCGTACTGCCCGGCGCCGAAGAACAGCGGCGTCCAGATGGCGTTGAGCACCAGTTGGGCGCTCCACGCCCAGAGGGCGGGGGAGAAGCCGACCCGCCGCCACACCAGCCAGCCGGCCACCGCGATCAGGGCGTACAGCAGCGACCAGACCGGACCGAACAGCCACGAGGGCGGCGCCCAGGCGGGCTGCCGCAGGCTCGCGTACTCGTCGGTGGTGCCCTGCACGCCCAGTCCGCCGACGGCGGCCGCGACGAAGACGGCAGCCGCGAAGCCGACGAGGGCCCACCACTGTCGGCGGCCGGACGTCGTCGGAGTGTCCCGAGATCTCTCCATAGTCAAGATGTTTCCGCACAACGGCGGGTCAAACCGCCCAGACAAGAAGGCGCCGGGATCGCCGCAGCCGGTGCTCCTGTCGGGAGGACGGAGCTCCGGTCGCGGCGACCCCGGCGGGTCCCGGTGGTACGCGGTGCGGACGTCAATTGAAGATGCTGACACCACCCGGGCCGACCAACAGCCCGACGACGATGAGGACGATGCCCCACAGGATCTGCCGGCGGAACAGCGCGAGGATGCCGGCGACCACGAGTACGACTGCGAGAATCCAGAGAATCAGCTCCATGACCTCTGACTACCCGACTGGCCGATCGGGGAAACCTGGTCGGTGTCGAGTTGATCGCCGACGTGGAAGACGCTGTACGCCTGCTTGATCACCGGGTGCGCGACGTTGCGCACGCGTACCCCGCCGGGGGTCGTGCCGCGCTCGGTGCCGGCGTGCGCGTGCCCGTGCAGGGCCAGCGCGGTGGGGGCCGAGTCGATCGCCTGCCCCAACTGGTACGACCCCAGGAACGGGTAGATCTCCAGCGGTTCGCCGGCCAGCGTGTCCGGCACCGGCGAGTAGTGGGTGAGTGCGACGAGCATGTCGCAGTCCAGCGAACGAAGCGCCGAGCCGAGGCGGTCGGCGCTCTCGTTGGTGGTCCGGACGAACGCCTTCATCTCCGGCTCGCCGAAGTCGCTCGCGCACCGCCCGGCGAACCCGCCGCCGAAGCCCTTGACGCCGGCGATGCCGAGCCGGCCGCCCGCGCAGTCGAGCACGACGCCGTTGCCCTCCAGTACGGTGATGCCGGCGTCCTCCAGCACCTTGACCACCTGCGGCACCTGATCGCACTGGTGGTCGTGGTTGCCGAGCACGGTCACCACCGGCACGGCCAGGCCGCCGAACTCCTCTGCCACGCAACGTGCCTCGGCCTCGGTGCCGTGCCGGGTCAGGTCACCGGCCAGCAGCAGCACGTCGGCGCAGTCCGGCAGTTCCTCCAGCGCGGGGCGGAACCGGCCGACCACGTCCTCGTCCAGATGTACGTCGCCCACGGCGGCGATCCGGATCACCATGGAACCTCCTTCAGGGCAGTTGCTCGATCTCCGTGGGCGCCTGGGCGCGGATCACCCCGATGTCACTGGTGATCGGCACGTCCGGGAAGCGCTCGGACACCCGGCGCAGGATCTCCTCCCGCCGGTGCGGGCTCTCCACCTCGCCGTAGAGCACGATGGCGCGCTCCCGCCGGACCACGGTGATCCCTTGTTCGGCGACGGCGGGATCCTCGGCGAGGAGCCGCTGGATCTCCGCTTCGACGTACTCGTCCGGTGGCCCGGCGTCGATGTCGCGATGGTGGGTCACGATGTCCCCTCTCCGGTCGGGGTGCCGGTGGCCGGCACCACCTCCAGCCGGTCCAGCAGCACCAGGAACGCCTCGGCGTACGGCGAGTGCTGCGTCTCCTTGCGTACCCGTTCCCAGTCGATCTGTTCCCGCAGTGAGCGGGCCAGCGGCAGGCCACGGGCGAAGTCGCAGTAGTGCTGGGAGAAGCTGAGCAGCTTGTGCACCATCAGTTGGGTGGCGGACAGGACCGGCATGTGGATCGCGTCCACCGGTCGGATGACCGTGTCGGCGAACGTCTCCTCGGTCACCGGCGTCTCGATCGGCCGGTGGATCAGGTCCACCATCCGACCGTCGTCGAAGACCTTCACCAGCCAGTCCTCCGGCGGGCGCTCGGCGACGAACCCGGCGGCCTCCAGAGCCTCCAGCGCCTGTTCGACGTCGGTCTCCCGGATCAGGAAGTCGACGTCGTGATCGCTGGAGTGGCCCCCGTGGGCGTAGACCGCGAAGCTGCCGCCCAGGGCGAACGGAATCTCGGACTGCTTGAGCACGGCGGCGACCTTCTTGAGGGTGTGCACCAGACTCTCGTCCCCGCGCTCAGCCATCTGGTTCCTCCGTCGTCGTGTTGGTGGACCGGCGGTTGGATTTCGAACTCCGGTACCCGGCATTCCGGTCGGTCACACCTGCTGGTGTCGCGGTCGGGCGTCAACAGGGATGAACCAGTGCAAAGCTCGCGGAGTAGGTGCGTGGGTCGGATAACCTGTGGAGAGTGGCCAGATCATCGGGGATGCGACGACGCAAGGCCCGATTGCGCACCGTCGCCCTGATCGGCATCGACGGTTCGGGCAAGACCACTCAGGCGCACCGGCTGGCTGACGCGCTGACCGCCGCCGGGCGCCCCGCCACCTACCGCCGTAACGCCAGCGGCCGGCGCTGGCTCGGCCGGCTCGCCCACCGGCTCGGCCGGCCGGACGCGCAACGGCTCGTCGGGCGCGACGGCGTGCTGGCGGTGGAGTCGGTGCTGCGTTGGCTCGCCATCGCCATAGCTCTGGTCAGTTGCCTGCTCACCGGACGGACAGCGGTGATGGACCGCTACTCGGCCTGCCAGTACGCGAGCATCCGCGCCCACGGCGGGCAACGCTGGGAGCGGTTGGCGCGGGCCGGCTACCGGCTCTTTCCGACGCCGCAGGTGACGTTCCTGCTCGCCGTCGACCCGGCGGAGGCGTACCGGCGGATCGAGGAGCGCGGCACCGACCACGAGACAATGGGCTGGCTGACCGCCGCCGACACCGCCTACCGCGCCCTTCCCGAATACCCGAGCTTCGTGCTGGTGGACGCGGGTCGCCCGGCCGAGGAGGTCACCGAGCAGATCCAGGCGCACCTGAAGACCTGGCTGCCGCCCTCGTCGTCGGTCCGGCCGCGAGACGCCGGCCCGTTGGCGACTCAGGCCCGCCCGTAGACCGGGACGGTGGCGCCGCTGGTCGGCGCGGACTCCGCCGACGCGAGGAAGCGGATCACCGACGCGATCTCGGCCGGGGGCACCCAGCGCGAGTGGTCGGCGTCGGGCTGGGCGGCCCGGTTGGCCGGGGTGTCGATGACGCTGGGGAGCACGGTGTTGCAGCGCACACCGCGGTGCCGGTACTCCACCGCGACCGCGTTGGCGAAAGCCAGCACCGCCGCCTTGGCCGTCACGTAGCCGGCCGCGCCGGGGAACGGGGCGACCGCCGCGCGGGCCGAGACGCAGACCACCGCGCCGCCGCCGGCCGATTCCAGGTGCGGCAGCGCGGCCTGGGTGACCAGGTAGGTCGGCCGCAGGTTGACGGTGAGCATCCGCTCGAAGACCTCGACCGGCGTCTCGTGCACCAGGCCACCGCTGGCATACCCGCCGACCAGGTTGACCACGGCCCGCAGTGGCGCTGTCGGTTCGCCGTCGGCGACCTCGACCGCCCGTGTCACGTCCGCCGGATCGCTCAGGTCCGCGACCAGTCGGACCACTCCCGCCGCCGGCTCCGACCCGGGCCGGGCCTGCCGCTCCGGTACGACCACCCGCCAGCCCGCCTCGAAGAACGCGGCAACGACCGCCCCGCCGAGCCCGCCGGTCCCCCCGGTCACCAACACGCTGCGCCCCACCATGCGCCCACGCTAGCGCCCCACCCCCGCCCCCACCCCGCGCCCTCCCCGTCAACCAGGACGTTGGTGCCGCGACACGCCGACCTGCGTGGCATCAACGTCATGATCGCGATCTGCCGTGGGCAGAGTGGTTGGTTCGTTCGGTGGTTGGGGGCGCAGGATCGGCGGATGCGGATTGTGATTCTTGGTGGCACCCGGTTCCTCGGCCGGACCCTGGCCCGGCTCGCCGTCGAGCAGGGCCACGACGTGACCTGTGCCGCCCGGGGTGTGTCCGGCGTCGTTCCGGCCGGGGCCACGTTCGTGCCGGTCGACCGGGATGATCCGGACGCGCTCGTTCCGCTCGCCGACGCCGGCTTCGACGCCGTGGTCGACGTGACCCGCCAGGTCAGTCACGCCCGGCACGCGCTCGCCGCACTCGCCGACCACGTCGGCCACTGGTCGTTCGTGTCCACGATCTCGGTGTACGCCGACAACACCACCCCGGGGCAGACCGCTGTCGACGCGCCGGTGCTGGCAGCGGCCCCGCCGGGCGTGGACGGACCGCTCGGCCCGGACCACCGCTGGTACGGCGAATGCAAGGTGAGCATCGAGCAGGCGGTTCGGGAGCGGGTGGGCGTGGACCGGTCGTTCGTCTGCCGGGCGGGGCTGATCGTCGGTGCCGAGGACCCGAGCGACCGCTTCCCGTACTGGGTGCGGCGACTGGCGGCCGGCGGCGAGGTTCTCGCGCCCGGACGTCCGACCGACCGGGTGCAGTTCGTGGACGTCGCCGACCTGGCGGGCTGGTTGCTGCACGCCGCCGGCACCCGCCTCGGCGGCACGTACGACGGCACCGGGCCGGCGATGACCCGGGCCGATTTCCTGGCCGGGGTAGCTGCCGGGCTGGACCTGCCCGACCCGGTCCTGACCTGGGTCGATCAGGATTTCCTGGCCGCCCATGATGTGCGCGAGTGGTCGGGGGAGCGGGCGCTGCCGCTCTGGGTGCGGCTGCCGGAGTCCGGCGGCCTGATGGACCGCGACGCTCGACCGGCTCTGGAGGCCGGGTTGGCGGTCCGGCCGTTGTCCGACACCGTTCGGGCGACCGCGTCCTGGATGGCAGCACAGCCGGCCGCCGTACGGCAGGGTGGTCTCGACCCGGCGGAGGAGGCGGCGGTCCTGCGGGAGTGGCAGGCTGTGCGGGACCGGTGATCTCGGCTGTCGACACTTTTCCCCACCCGGACAGTCATAGTTGACGCTCACGCCTGGTGAAAGTAAGTTTCATCCGTGGCGAAGAGTCCGAAGATTTCTGCGAGCCAGGAGCCCGGTGGGCTGATCGTCCACATCAGCGGGCTGTTGCCGTCGCTGTCGCCCGCCGAGCAGCGGGTGGCCCGGCTGGTCGTGTCCGACCCGGCAGCCGCCGCCCGGCGGACCATCACCGACCTCGCCACCGCAGCGGAGACATCCGAGGCGACCGTCATCCGATTCTGCCGTTCGGTGGGCATGGACGGTTACCCCCAACTGCGCATCCGCCTCGCTGCCGAGGCCGCCCGCCGGATCGAGCCGCCGGACGCCCGGGTGGTCGGCGGTGACATCCCGCCCGGTGCCGACCTCGCCCAGATCATCGCCACCATCGCGTTCAACGACGCCCGAGCGGTCGAGGAGACCGCCGAGCAACTCGACCCGGCCGTGTGCGAGCAGGTGGTCGAGGCGATCGGTGGCGCCGGTCGGATCGACATCTACGGTGCCGGCGCCAGTGGGTTCGTCGCCTCGGACTTCCAGCAGAAGCTGCACCGCATCGGCCGGATCGCCTTCTACTTCCCGGACGTGCACACCGCACTGACCTCGGCGGCCCTGCTCGGCCGGGGCGACGTCGCGATCGGCATCTCGCACACCGGCACCACCTCCGACGTGATCGAGGTGTTGGAGCAGGCCCGCACCCGGGGCGCCGTCACCGTGGCGCTGACCAACTTCCCCCGTTCACCGATCACCGAGGTGGCGGACTTCGTGCTGACCACAGCGGCCCGGGAGACCACCTACCGCTCCGGCGCGACGGCCAGCCGGCTGGCCCAGCTCACCGTGGTCGACTGCCTCTTCGTCGGGGTGGCCGCCCGCAACCGGGCACGGGCCCGTAAGGCGCTCGAGGCGACCGCCGAGGCGGTCCAGTCGCACCGGGTGGGTGCGAACCGGAGGCGGGCATGACGGCCGGCGCGGTGGAGCCGGACGAGGACATGCCCGCACCGCCCGCCCGCCCCACGGTCCGGGTGGGCGCGCCCACCGAGCGGCGCAACCCGCTCAGCGTCGACCTCGACCTGATGTCGACCCGGGACGTCCTCACCGTGATCAACGAAGCGGACCGGCGGGTGCCGGCGGCGGTCGCCGCGGTGCTCGACGAGATCGCCGCCACCGTCGACCTCGCGGTCGCGGCACTGCGCGGCGGTCACCGGGTGCACTACTTCGGTGCCGGCACCTCCGGCCGCCTCGGTGTGCTGGACGCGGCCGAACTCGCCCCCACCTTCAACTCGCCCCGGCACTGGTTCTGCGCCCACCTCGCCGGTGGCCCGGACGCCATGTGGCGGGCCGTGGAGGACGCCGAGGACGACGACCGGGTCGGCGCGGTCGAGGCGGCCAGTTGCGTACGCGCCGGTGACCTGGTGGTCGGTCTGGCGGCCAGTGGACGCACCCCGTACGTCCTCGGGGCGCTCGCCGCGGCGCGCGCCAAGGGTGCTTCGACGGTGCTGCTCTGCGCCAATCCGGAGGCGGAGGCCGCCCGGTCGGTCGACGTGTTCATCGGGGTGGACACCGGACCCGAGGTGGTCACCGGGTCGACCCGGATGAAGGCGGGCACGGCGCAGAAGTTGGTGCTCAACGCGTTCTCGACAGCCGTCATGGTGCGCCTGGGGCGGGTCTACTCGAACCTCATGATCGATATGGTCGCCACCAACGCGAAGCTCCGGGGCCGAATGATCTCGATTCTGGTCGAGGCCACCGGCTGCTCCGAGCAGGTCTCCCAGCAAGCCCTCGCCGAGGCCGACGGCGACCTGAAGACTGCGCTCGTCTCCCTGGTCTCCGGGGCCGAGGTCGACGCCGCCCGGGCCGCGCTGGCCCGCTCCGCCGACCAGGTACGCGGAGCTCTCGCCCTGCTCGCCCGCTGACGCCGCCCGCCATCGGGAAGCGAACCGGCCCTCGGATTGTTCATCTGGCCCGGGGGTAATAACACTCCCGATGGATGAACCGACCGGTCCGCCGCTGCGTATCTGCCAGTGACCAGGATCGCAGCGCGGTGGTGACCCGGGTCGCTGTGCCTTCGCGGCTGGTGGTGTTGCCATGGTGCGGTGACCCGTGCGTGGTGCCCAAAGGTGAGCCGCCCGACGGGGTGCTGACAGCAAACATGGACCGTGCTCTCAGCTACTACTCAGGCATTCGTGACACTTTCGACTCACGAGACGGAATCCCCGACACGTCTCATCTGTTGTGTAGGTGTCAGCACCGCTGGGCACAGCAGAAGTTACCAGGGGTTGACGGACGTGGGGAATGGCAAGGAACCGGGCAACCGGCGCGAGCGAGGGGACCGTGGGCAACGTGGACAAGAACATCGGCATGCGAACCGACGAGGTTGCCGAGGAGCGCGACCTGGTCGGCGTCTACCTGCACGAGATCTCCCGGACGCCACTGCTGGACGCCGCCAAGGAGGTTGATCTCTCCAAGGCGATCGAGGCCGGCCTCTACGCCGAGCACCTGCTCGGTGAGGACGCTGTCCCCGCCGGTGTCGACCGGGCCGACCTGGAGTGGCTGGTCGTCGAGGGGGAGCGGGCGAAGGACCTCTTCATCCGCGCCAACCTCCGACTGGTCGTGTCGATCGCCCGCCGATACGTGCGGTCGGGCATGCCCATGCTGGACCTGATCCAGGAGGGCAACACCGGCCTGGTCCGGGCGGTCGAGAAGTTCGACTACGAGCGCGGCTACAAGTTCTCCACCTATGCGACGTGGTGGATCCGCCAGGCGATCAGCCGGGCGATCGCCCAGCAGGAACGCACCGTCCGTCTGCCGGTGCACCTGGTGGAGGACGTCAACCGGATGCGCAACGTCGCCCGGCAGCTGACCCGTGAGTTGGGCAGCGACCCTGAGCCGGAGCAGATCGCGGCGGCGCTCGGCGTCACCGTCGAGCGGGTGAACGAGTTGCGTCGCTGGTCGCAGGACACCGTCTCGCTGGACACCCCGGTGGGCGACGACGGCGACACCAACCTCGGTGACCTGGTCGCCGACAGTGACGCGCCGTCGCCGGAGGACATCGTCCTCAGCGGTCTGGAGCGGCAGCGCATCGAAGGGCTGCTCAACCACCTCGACGACCGGTCCGCCGGCATCATGCGGGCCCGCTACGGGCTGGAGGACGGCCGGGAGCACTCGCTCACCGAGGTCGCCTCCCGGTTCTCGCTGTCCCGTGAGCGGATCCGACAGCTGGAGATCCAGGCGCTCGGCCGGCTGCGTGAGCTGGCCCGGGCGGAGGGGCTGCAGGCAGCCTGACCTGGTAGTAATGACGGCGAACGGCCGGCGTCCGATAGGGGGACGCCGGCCGTTCAGCGTCGTCGGCCGGCTAGCGGACCCGGCCGTAGCCCTGGATGGGCATCATGTTCATGCCCCGCTTGAGCACATTGCGGCCGGCACTCGGCGCGTCGATCACCTGGCCGTCGCCCACGTACAGCGCGACGTGCCCGAGCCCGCTGTAGAACACCAGGTCACCCGGGCGCAGATCGCCGCGACCGATGTGGGCCACCGCGCTCCACTGCATCCGCGTGTTGTGCGGTAGCGACCTTCCGGCCGCCCGCCAGGCCGCCGAGGTGAGCCCGGAACAGTCGTAGCCGTTCGGCCCGTCGCCGGCCCAGACGTACGGCTTGCCGATCGCGCCGAACGCGTAGCGCACCGCCGCGCCGGCGTCGCCGGCCACCGCGGGCACGTTCTTGGCCTCGGCCACCGCGGCCTTGGGCTCGGGTCGTTCGGTCGCCGCCCCGTACGCCTGCCGGCGCAGCTCGTACAGCCCGGCCAGATCCTGCTCGATCTGCTTCTTGGCCGTCGCGAGCTGACGGGCCTGCGCGGCCTGCCGGGTCAGCGTGGCATCCAGTCGGGCCTTCTCGCCCAGCAGCCGTCGCTGGTCGGCGGTGTAGCCGGAGATGCGCTCCTGCCGCTGGCGGGTCAGTTGGTCAAGCGTGCCGAGGCGGTCCAGCAGTGCCGTGGCGCCGTCGGAGCCCAGCAGGGCGTCGGCGGTTCGCAGGCCTCCGCTCTTGTACGCGGTGCTGGCCAACTCGGCCACGTCGGCCTGGCTCTGCTTGGCCTGTTCTTCCAGTGGGCCGATACGGGCCTGTAATCGGGCCACCGCGGCCTCGTTGGTCTTGATCTCCTCGCGCAGTTTGTTGTACGACTCGACGACCCGCTCCAACTCGGTCGAGGACGTCTCGATCCGGCGGGTCAGGTCGGCGGGAGACGGCTCGGCGCGGGCCACCGCCGTCGGGGCGATCAGCGCGGCCGACATGCCGGCCAGTGCCATGGTGCGCAGCAGGTTTCTCAGGGATGACAAGAGCGAAAGGCCCCTCTCCCACGGCCGCCGGGGCTGCTGACGCCCTCGGCGACACCGGCCGGGGCCACCCGGGCGGACGGCGCTGGGCCGGACCGGCTCGCCCAACCTAACCCGGGACGGCTGTCGCTCGCAGTTGAAGCAGGGGCGAATGTTGGCGAAGTGGCGGGTCGTACCTCTGCGCTGGGTGGCGTCATCGTGACTGATGACGCCTGGCACGGAGGGCGAACCGTCCCTTCGGTGAGGAATTGACGGATACACGACTTTCGTCGTTCCGGGCGCATGCCGCCGGATATCTGGCCGCCATAACCGATAAAACCTGAAATGGATGCTGTTTCTCGGCGATGTCACCGGTTGGGGGTGCGGTCGAGAGTCGACAAATACACAGGTCAGCTGGCGTCGCCGCAACACAATGAACGGAGCCGGGAATCCCGTCGACAGGTAGCGATGCCTCCCCGGGTCACCTCGGCCAACCGTCCCCCGCGGGAGGAACCGTGGAACGTGAAGGCGCAGGAACGCGGCCGCCGCGAACGGTGCCGGGCACCCGGTCGACCCTGTTGTACGCGCGGCCCGGCATCATCGTGACCGTCGACCGGTTCACCGCCGGTCGAACCAGTTACCAGGTGGCCGACCTGACCCACCTGCGTACCACCCGAGGTCCGCACGACCGGATCGCCGTCCGGGCCGTCGTCGTCACCGCCAGCATGCTCGGCGGTGTCGGGCTGCTGCTCGGCTTCACCGGTGGTCTGCACCGCCTGACCGCTGGGGCGTACTTCATCCTCGGCGCGGTGTTCCTGCTTCCGGCCGCGCTGGCGATGATCGGCGACCGCTGGCGCCCACCGCCCTACGAACTGTGGGGGTGGTACCGGGGAGCCGAGGTGCTGCTGTTCAGCGCCGACGACGAGCGGCAGTTCGGCCAGGTCACGCGGGCGCTGCTGAGGGCGCGGGAGGTCAACCGGTACGGCGGCTGGGTCGACCCGCTCGCCTCGGCCGAACCGTGGCGGCCGAGCCGTTGACCCGACGGCGGTGGGCCGGCGCCGAATTGGCGTCAGCCCACCGACCGCTCAGCGGGCGACCGGCTCCGGCGCCCGCTGCTGCTGCGGCGCCGCCACCCAGGCGCTGACCCGGCGCTCGGCGTAGAACGAGACGAACGGCACGGTGCCCGCCAACATCACCAGCAGCATCCGCTTCAGCGGCCAGTCGGCTCGACGGCTCAGGTCGAACGCGGCGACCAGGTAGATCATGTAGAGGAAGCCGTGGGCCGGCCCTACCGTCTCCACCACGACCGGGTTGTCGAACACGTACTTCAGGGGCATGCCGATCACGACCAGCAGGATCAGCACCACGCCCACGATCCAGGCGATCACGCGGTACCGGGTAAGGGCAGCGCCCACCTTCGTCCGTCCTTCCGAGCCCGGCTCAGCCGGGATAGTCACCGGGCTTGGCGCCCGGATTGGCGTTCAACCATGACAGGTAGCGGTTGTAGGCGGCCAGGTCGCTGTCCTCGACGGCGCCTCCGCCGGCGGGCACCCGGGTCACCCGCACCGGTCGGCGTACCGCCGGTCGGGAACCGGTCGCCTCGGGCGCGGGGTCGGTGTCCGCGTCCGTGTTCACCGACGGCGCGTCGGCCTCCGCGGTCCGACGGCGGGCCAGCTTCACCTCGCGCCACCAGACGTAGACCACGAAGCCGGCGAAGATCGGCCACTCGACCGCGTACCCCCAGCTCAGGCTGTTGCCGGCGGCGGCCCGGCTGACCTGCCACCAGCCCAGCCCGAGGAAGCCCACGGTCAGCACGACCATGGCCACGTGGCGCGCGATCCACGCCGGGGTCCAGAGCCGCCTCATGGCATCGAGGGTACCGGGGGCGGCGTCGGTCTCCGACACCGTGTCGTAGCTGACTCGGGTTTGGCGTTCCCGCGCCTGGGCAATCGTCTAGACGCCAGCCCAAACGAGATCAAGGGGGGCGATCATGACCGGATCGGTACGTGAGGACGGCTTCGCGTCCAGCGGCAACGCCGAGATGAGCCCGGAGCAGCGGGTGCCCGAGTGGGGCGGCGACGACCTCGCCGACCCGGCCGGCACATCGGGCCTCGATGGTGATCTGCCCGGCATCGACCCGACGGAGTTGACCGACGAGGACCTGATCCGCGAGATGCACAGCCTGCACCGCACCCGCCTGGACACCCTGCGGCACGCGGCAGACTCGGCGCTCGCCAACCACCTGCGACGGACGGCGGAACTCGAGACCGAATACCTGGCCCGCCACCCGGGCCGGGAGGTCGACCCCAGCCGCCTGCGGGACGCCTGATGCCGGCGCGCGCCGTCCGCGGCATGTCCGCGCCACCCGAGGTGGTCTTCAACACGGCCACCGACCCGGACCGCGCCTCGGCCTGGCTGCCGGAGCCGCTGCGCGGCGACGGCAGTCCCGCCGCCGAGATCAGCGGGGAGGAGTTGCGGGCCCGCTGGGGCGACGGCGGGGGCGACGACTGGTCCGCCGAGATCCGGGTGGAGCCGGCCGATTCCGGCGGTGCCCGGATCCAGCTCGACCTGGCCGACGGGTCGGGTGGGCCCGGCCCGGACCAGTTGGCCGACGAGGCACTCGGCAACCTGGCACGCGAGGTCGCCGACAACCTCCAGGCCGGCTGAGCGGGCCACCCGGGACGCCGGTTCCGCACGACCACGACAGGGGAGGAGTACGGGTGAGCGACACTGGCCTGCGACACAAGGCGGCGCGGCTGCGGCGGGCGTACGCGCCGCACGAACACCGGCCGCTCGGCGGCTACCTGGTGGCGATGGGCGCCTACGCCGGGGTGACCGGCGCACTCGCGGGTCTGGTCAAGGTGACCGGCCGGCCGGTGCCGGAGCGCCCCGCCCCGTCCGACGTGGTGCTGCTCTCCATCGCCACCCACAAGCTGAGCCGACTGCTGTCCAAGGATGCGGTGACGAGCCCGCTGCGGGCGCCGTTCACCCGGTATGACCGCCCGATCGGCAGCGGCGAGGTCATGGAGCAGGTCCGCGACTCGGGCAGCCCTACCCGGCACGCCATCGGCGAGCTGCTGAGCTGCCCGTTCTGCCTGGCGGTGTGGGTGGCCACCGGACTGACCGGCGGCCTGGTGCTCGCGCCCCGACTGACCCGGCTGGTGGCCACCGCGCTGACCGCGGTCGCCGCGTCCGACTTCCTGCAGATGGCGTACGCGACGGCGCAGCAGGCCGCCGAGGGCGGGCACGACGACTGAAAGCCAAACGGGGGGCCGGCTTGCGCCGGCCCCCCGTTGTTGTCTGCCCTCACCGTTGCATACCGGACCAGCCGCGCGGCGACTCCGGCTCCCGCTCGTCCTCGTCCGCGCCGGTGATGATGTCGCGGTCCACAGCGGTGCGGTCGTGTTCGTTGGCGAAGTCCGGCTCAGGGGTGGTGTCCCTGCCCTTCGGCGGCTGACCCAGCGCCGGCACCTTCTCGCCGTGGTCCTCGTGGTCGGTCATGTCGGTGTCCCTTTCTGCGGTTGCTCACGCGACGGAGCCGCCCAGCAGGTCGCTGGCCTCGTCCACCGAGTACTCACCCTCGGGTAGCGCGTCGATTCGGGCGAGCAGGTCGGCCGGGAGCCCGGCAGCCACCGCCCTGCGGTAGATCTCGCCCTGGTCGACCCGCTCCTGTGCTCTGAAGACGTCGTTGAGCAGGTCGTCGAGGGCCCGGGTGTCCGGCTCGCCGGCCACTGATGCGTCGTCGGTCACCTCGATCAGCTACCCGGGCCGGAATCGGTCAAACGTCGCGCCAGTGGGCCGCCTGCGCCGCCGGTCGATGACCCCATGCACCGCCTTTGCTCTGCACCCATCCATGCACCAGTTACGGATCGTGTGCGTCGCATCGGTGGATGCAGAGCAAGGCGGTGGCTGATACTGCGGCGCTGGTCGCGCTCGTCGCGACCGTTAGGGGTCCGCTGGGTTGTCGCGGCGGGCCGCCGCCCTCGGTTCGGTCGGGCCTCGCCGGATGCCGACAGCGCCGCCCCCGGCCTTGTGGGACGGGGGCGGCGCTGGTGTCGGTGTGCAGGTCGCCTCTCGGCGAGTGGCGCTACGCGGCTCCAGCCGGACGGTATTCCGCGAAGGCTATTTAGGTGAGGCCCGGGGACACTGGACACACCGACACCCCAGTCAACGAGGCGACCCCCGCTCGTGTTCCGGACGTAGCAGTGTCGGCGGTCACACCGTCGTGGGCACTGTGGCCCGGCGGGCCCGCACTGCCGAGGCCAGATGGTCGAGCACCTCGGCGGTGTCGTCCCAGCCGAGGCAGGCGTCGGTGACCGAACGGCCGTACTCCAACTCCCGGGTCGGGTCGAGTTCCTGTCGGCCGGGCAGCAGGAACGACTCCAGCATCACGCCGGTGATCCCACGCTGCCCGGCGGCCAGTTGGGCGGCCACGTCCGCGGCGACCAGCGGCTGGTTGCGGTGGTCCTTGCCGCTGTTGGCGTGACTGGCGTCGATCACCAGCCGCTCCGGCAGCCCGGCCGCGCGGAGCAGGTCGAGCGCCCCGGCCACCGACTCGGCGTCGTAGTTGGGCCGGCCGCCCCCGCCGCGCAGCACCAGGTGACCGTCCGTGTTCCCGCGGGTGTGCATGATCGCCGGGGTGCCGGAGAAGTCGATGCCGGGGAAGACATGCGGCACACCGGCGGCGCGGATCGCGTCCACGGCCGTGCCGATGCTGCCGTCCGGGCGGTTCTTCATGCCGATCGGCATGGACAGGCCGGAGGCGAGCTGCCGGTGGACCTGGCTCTCCACGGTGCGGGCACCGATCGCGCCCCAGCCCACCGTGTCCGCGATGTACTGCGGCGTGATCGGGTCGAGGAACTCGCACCCCACCGGCAGGCCGAGACGCAGCACGTCGAGCAGCAGCGCCCGGGCCAGCCGCAGGCCGGTGTTGACGTCCCCGCTGCCGTCCAGGCCGGGGTCGTTGATCAGGCCCTTCCAGCCGACCGTGGAACGTGGCTTCTCGAAGTAGACCCGCATGACGATCAGCAGGTCGTCGGCCAGCCGGTCGGCGGTCCCGCGTAGGCGCTGCGCGTAGTCGAGGGCGGCGGCCGGATCGTGCACCGAGCAGGGGCCGACCACCACCAGCAGGCGGTCGTCCTCGCGGTCCAGCACCCGACTTACCGCACGGCGGCCGTCCAGCACGGCCGAGGCGAGCGGTGCGTCCAGGGGTAACTCGTGGTGCAGCAGAGCGGGCGTGGTCAGCGGCACGACGCGGTCGATCCGCTGATCGCTGACCCGATCGGTCTCCGGGGTCGTCACGGTGGGAATCCTTCCGCCGACCGCGCCCGGGGCCGGTGCCCGGGACGAGCCGGCTGCTCGTACGCAAAAGGGCAGGAACGAAGCTCCTGCCCAGCCGGCTCGGTCCGTGGTGACGTCAGATCATGGTGAAGTCACCGGCGTGCGAGCCGGCTGCCTAAACCATCGATACGAACGCGTCACGTCGCACAGCGTACCCGACCCGATGCGGAGCCACCGCGTCGTCCCAAGATGCGGAGTGAACATCGCGTGTCAGCGTCGACGGCGGGGTAACAGGGGTGCCATGACTGACGAACAGAGCGATCAGGACCGGGTGGAGTCCCGCGCCCACCACCTCCTGCCCGAGGAGGAGGCCGTGGGCAGCGACGACCCGGAGGCGCAGGCGCAGGCCATCCTCGCCGAGTCGGACATCCGCGAGGAGGACCAGAACGCGGCACCGGACACGGTGCTGGAACGTCGTACCTCGGATCAGACGGTGGTCGCGGTCGAGCCTCCGGACTGAGCGCTCGCCCCGCGAGCCCGGCGTGACCCCCGGTAGGTCTGCTCCCGCAGCCAGGCCAACGGGCCGGCCACCCGAAGGTCGGGGGGCAGGTTGCGCACCGGCTCGAACGCGAGCGCGGCGTCCTCCTCGGCGTCGAGTTGGGCGCCGATGCTGATCTGCCCCACCGGCCGCCACGGCCCCACGGCGGACGCGACCGCGAGCACCATTCGCGGCGTGTCCGTCCGGGTCGCGGCGGCCACCGCGCTCAGGCTGCGTCCGAGACCGACCGAGTCGGGGTCGGCCAGCGCGGCCAGCCAGATCCGGCGGGGACCGACCCGGTAACACATGATCGAGGTGTACGTCCCGGTGAAGCCGCGCCGGGGCAGCGGCAGGTTGCGCAGCAGCGGGGCGGCACCGCTGGAACTGACCAGCAGGTCGAAGGGATGGCCGCCGTCGCGGTGCAGACGCAGCGCCAGGCCCAGCACGTCCGGCCAGCTGCCGGGCGTGGGGGTGCCCTTGGAGATCCGGACGGTGGCCCGGTACCGGCCGGGGTCGTCCAGCAGACCGGCCCCGGTGGGCGGTCCGGGCGTACCCCAGATCATCAGCTCGGCGGTGAAGGAGCGACCGGCCGGATGCAGCAACCGGCCGCGGCGCCGGCTGAGTGCGGCGCTGGCGCGTTCGACGGCGGTGGCGAGCCGGGACGGGGGCGGGTTGACGGTCACCGCCCCCCGATACCCCGATCGGCCCTCCTGATGCGGTGGGTCGGCTCGCCGACGGAGCGCACGTCACCTTTCGGCCCGGTAGATCGGATAGCGTCGGGGCATGCCCGACAGCGGTTACCCCTGGCCCATCGAGACGTCCCGACTGGACAACGGCCTGCGCGTGGTGGTGAGTGAGGACCGCACCGCGCCGGCCGTGGCCGTCAACCTGTGGTACGACGTAGGCTCCCGACACGAGCCGGCCGGGCAGACCGGCTTCGCCCACCTCTTCGAGCACCTGATGTTCGAGGGCTCGGTCAACGTGGCGAAGACCGAGCACATGAAGTTGATCCAGGGTTCCGGAGGCTCGCTCAACGCCACCACCAACCCGGACCGGACCAACTACTTCGAGACGGTCCCGGCCGAGCACCTGGAGCTGGCGCTCTGGTTGGAGGCCGACCGGATGGGTGGCCTGGTTCCGGCCCTCACCCAGGAGACGCTCGACAACCAACGCGACGTCGTCAAGAACGAGCGCCGGCAGCGCTACGAGAACGTTCCGTACGGGGACGCCTGGCTGCGGTTGCTGCCGCTGCTCTACCCGCCGGGGCACCCCTACCACCACGCGACGATCGGCTCGATGGCCGACCTGAACGCCGCTGACCTCGCCACCTTCCAGGCGTTCCACCAGACCTACTACGCGCCCAACAACGCGGTGCTCACCGTGGTCGGCGACGCCACCGCCTCCGACGTGTTCGCGCTGGCCGACAAGTACTTCGGCGCGCTGCCCCCGCGCGACGACATCCCGCCGGCCCCGGACGGCCGCACCGTCCCGACCACCGGGCAGGCGGCCGTCGAGTCGGTGAGCGCCGACGTGCCGGCGCCCCGGGTCTACATCGCCCACCGCAGCTACCCGTTCGGCAGCCCGGAATACAACGTGATCACCGTGCTCGCCACCGTCCTCGGCAGCGGCCGGGGCAGCCGGCTCTACCAGCGGCTCGCCGACGGCGAGCGGATCGCCCAGCCGGACCTGATCGGGGCGTACGGGGTGGACCTCGCGCACGCCCCGGCACCGCTGATCGCCACCGCCACCGCCCGCCCCGGAGTGAGCGCCGAGCGGCTGGCCGAAGGGCTGGCCCAGGTCGTCGACGAGCTGGCCACCGTGCCGGTCACCGCTGCCGAACTCGACCGGGCCAAGGCGCTGCTGAGCACCGGCTGGTGGCGTCAGCTGTCCACCGTGGACGGTCGTGCGGACCTACTCGGCCGGTACGCCACCCAGTTCGGTGACCCGGCCCGCATCGCCGACCAGTTGCCGGGCCTGCTCGCGGTGACCGCCGAGCAGATCGCCGAGGCCGCCGCCGACGTGCTCGCCACCGACCGGGTGACCCTGACCTACCTGCCCGAGGAGACCTCATGACGCTGATCGCCGACCGTCCCGGCCCGGGCGCCGCACGCCCGTACCGGTTCCCGCCGGTGGTCCGCCGCGCCGTGGCCGGTGGTCAGGTCGTCGCCGCGCACCTGCCCGGGCAGAACCTCGCCGTGGCCCTGCTGCTGCTCGACGTGGGCGCAGGCCAGGAGCCGGTCGGCAAGGAGGGCCTGTCCGGCGTGCTGGCGAAGGCCCTCGAAGAGGGGACCGCGCAGCGCGACGCCGCCGCGTACGCGCTCGCCGTCGAAGGGCTCGGCACCGCGTTGACGACCGGGCTGGACTGGGACTCGTTCCAGGCGAGCGTGGTGATCCCGGTGGACCGCCTCAGCGCGGCCGTGGAACTGCTCGCCGAGGCGGTCCGGACGCCCCGACTGGATCCCGCCGACGTGCGCCGGGTCCGCGACGACGAGGCGACCGCGCTGCGGATGGACTGGGCCAACCCGGGTCCGCGCGCCGACGCCGCGTTGCGCGCCGACCTGTTCGGCGCGGAGAACCGCTGGGGGCGTCCCATGCACGGCGATCCGGAGTCGGTCGCCGGGTTGGACGTGGAGGACGTGACGGTCTTCCACTCCGAGTGGTTCCTGCGCCCCGGCACCCTGATCGTCGCCGGGGACCTGGACCGGATCGACCTGGACGCGCTGGCCGCGGCGGCGTTCGCCGGCTCCGGCGGCGGCCCGGCCGAGCGGGGCGGCCCGATCGAGGTGCCGCTGCACACCGAGCGCCGGATCATCCTGGTGGACCGCCCCGGTTCGGTGCAGTCCACGCTGCGGCTGGGCCACCCGTCGCCGCACCGGGCGCACCCCGACCACGTGCCGATGACGCTCGCCGGCACGGTGCTCGGCGGGGCGTTCACCTCCCGACTCAACCACCTGCTCCGCGAGGTGCACGGCTACACGTACGGCATCCGGGGTGACTTCGCGTCGTCCCGGCGGTTCGGGCGGTTCGCCGTCAGCTCCGGCGTCCAGACGGCGGTCACCGCGCCGGCCCTGGTGGAGGCGGTGGGTGAGATCACCCGTACCCAGGCCACCGGGGTCACCGAGGAGGAGTTGGAGGTGGCCCGGTCCTGGCGGGCCGGGCAGCTCTCGGTCGAGCTGCAGAGCCCCCGGGCGATCGCCTCCGCGCTGACCACGCTCGTGGTGCACGACCTGCCGGACGACTACCACGCCCGTCTGCGGGAGTCGCTGCTGGCGGCGGACGTGGACCAGGTCTCCGCAGCGGCCGCCACCCACCTGCACCCGGACGCGTTGACCCTGGTCGTCGAGGGCGACGCCGCCGTGATCCGCGACGAGCTGACCGCCGCGAACCTGGGCGACCTGATCGCCTGACCCCTCCCTCTCTCCCTCTCTCCCTCTCTCCCCTCCGCCCCCGCCCCCGCCCCCGCCTTCCCCCTTCCCCCTTCCCGCGTCGATCATGAAGTTGTTGCCACCTGCCACGGCGTGTCGCGGCAATAACTTCATGATCAACGGGGTGAGTCGGGGGAGGGGACGGTCGGGGGCGGGGTGGGGCGGGGACGGGGTGGCGTGTGATGCGGGACCCGGGGGGTGGGAAAGGGCTCCCGGTTTCGGGGGTGGGCTGGGTAGCCTCCGGGCATGAGGATCGGCATTGTGGGGTCCACCGGCCAGGTCGGTGGCGTGATGCGGCAGGTGCTGGCGGAGCGGGAGTTCCCGGCGGAGCAGGTGCGGTTGTTCGCCTCGGCGCGGTCCGCCGGGCGTACGCTGCCGTGGCGCGACGGTGAGGTGACCGTGGAGGACGCCGCGACAGCGGACTACTCCGGGCTGGACATCGTGCTCTTCTCCGCCGGCAAGGGCACGGCACGGGAGTTGGCTCCCCGGGTCGCCGAGGCCGGCGCCGTGGTGATCGACAACTCGTCGGCGTTCCGGATGGACCCGCAGGTGCCACTCGTGGTCGCCGAGGTCAACCCGCACGCGGCCCTCGACCGCCCGAAGGGCATCATCGCCAACCCGAACTGCACCACGATGGCGGCGATGCCGGTGCTGCGCCCGCTGCACGCCGAGGCGGAGCTGGTCGGCCTGGTCGTCTCCACGTACCAGGCGGTGTCTGGTGCCGGGCTGGCCGGTGTCGCCGAGCTGGACGAGCAGGTCCGCAAGGTCGCCGAGCACGCCGCCGGTCTGGCCTTCGACGGCTCGGCCGTGGAGTTCCCCGCGCCGCGGTCGTTCGCCGAGCCGATCGCCTTCAACGTCCTCCCGCTGGCCGGTTCGATCGTCGACGACGGCTCGTTCGAGACCGACGAGGAGCAGAAGCTCCGCAACGAGAGCCGCAAGATCCTGGAAATCCCTGACCTGAAGGTGTCCGGCACCTGCGTCCGGGTGCCCGTCTTCACCGGCCACTCGCTTCAGATCAACGCCCGGTTCGCCCGGCCGCTCACCCCGCAACGCGCGCACGAGCTGCTGGCCGACGCGCCCGGCGTGGCACTGACCGACGTTCCGACGCCGCTGCAGGCCGCCGGGCAGGACCCGACCTACGTCGGACGGATCCGCGCCGACGAGACCGTGGAGTACGGGCTGGCCCTGTTCTGCTCCAACGACAACCTGCGCAAGGGCGCCGCACTGAACGCGGTGCAACTCGCCGAGCTGGTCGCCGCCGAACGCCGCTGACCGGCACCCGGCGCAGTCGCCACCGCCGAGCCCTCGCCGTACGCCGGCGGGGGCTCGGCCGTTCCGGGCGGTCGCAGGCGACGGTCCCGCTGGTCGTGCTTGGATGGGTCGGAGACGATCGTCCAACCTGGAGGACACCATGCCGGATGACGGCACCCAGCAGGCGTTGACCGATCTGGTAGCCGGCCGCTCGATGGGCGTGCTCGCCACCATCAAGCGGGACGGCCGCCCGCAGTTGTCGACAGTGGTCTACTCCTTCGACCGGGACGCGGGCCTGATCCGGGTGTCGGTCACCGATGGGCGCGCCAAGACCGCCAATCTGCGCCGCGACCCGCGTGCCAGCTTCCACGTCGGCAGCGAGGACGGCTGGGCGTACGCGGTGGTCGAGGGTCGCGTCGAACTCACCCCGCCGGCCGCCGAGCACGGCGACGCGACCGTCGAGGAGTTGGTGGGTCTCTACCGTGCGCTGCGCGGCGAGCACCCGGACTGGGAGGAGTACCGCCAGGCGATGGTCGACGAGGGGCGCCTCGTGCTGCGCCTGCACGTGGAGCGGCTCTACGGGATGCCGCCTCGGGGCTGACCCGCCCGTCGCTCGCCCGTCAGTTCGGAGCGATCACGGTCACCCCGGGCCAGCGCTGCGCCGGCCGGTGCCGGGCCAACCGCTGCCGGGACCGGGCCACGTCCACCCGGGCGGGGTTGTGTCGCCAGATGCCGCCGAGAAGATCCGTCAGGCCGTACGGGGCGCACACCTCCAGGCGCTCGGCCGGATCCAACCGGACGGCCACCGCGGTCGCGTACTCCGGCCAGGTGGCGACCGCCTCGGCCACGCTGCGGTACGGCTCGATCGGGTCGCCGCCGAACTTCGCCGCGTACCAGGTGTGCACCGCCGCCTGGTTGCGTGCCTGCCACGGCGGCTGCGGCCACATCCCCGCCAGTCGGGCGGTGGCCCGGTCGTCGTCGGCTCGGGTCAGCCTCGTCGGGTCGAAGAAGACCACGTCCAGATCCCGGACCCGCGCCGGGTCGAACCCGTCGCCGTACCGCTCGCCCCAGACCAGGTCGCGCAGGGCCCCCGCGCCGATCCAGGCGTCCGGCAGCCCGGATTCCCGCACCACGGTCAGCGCCCGGGTCAGCCAACCGCTGGCGACGACCAGCTCCCGCAGCTCTTCCTCGACCGCCATCATCCGCCCACGGTAGGCAACGGTGGCGCAATGCGTTGCCCCGCCGCCGGGTGCCCGGAGGGTCACCGGGTGTACCCGCCTCCCGCGCTGGCGGCGCCGCCCAGGGCACGGGGGAGGAGTGGCGGGATGGGCGCCGACAGGCGTCGGGTCGTGCGCGTTAGCCGGTGGCGAGCGGCGGGTAGACGGGCCGTGCCGACACCGAGAGGGGAGCACCATGACAACGGTCGGAGAGTTCATGACGACCCGGTTGGTGACGATGGACGGCAACGACACACTCATCGCGGCCGCGCAGGAGATGCGTGACAGCGCGATCGGTGATGTGGTGGTGACCGACGGAGACAGTGTGGTCGGCATCGTGACGGACCGGGACATCACGGTCCGGGGTGTCGCGGAGAACATGGACGCGGGCTCGACGCGGCTGAACCAGATCACCACCCGTGACGTGATCACGGTGAGCCAGTACGACGACGCGGTCGCCGCCGCTGACCTGATGCGTACGTACGCCGTACGCCGGCTTCCGGTGATCGACGACGGGCGTCTGGTCGGCCTGGTCTCGATGGGTGACCTCGCGGTCGAACGTGAACCGCAGTCGGTGCTCGCGGACATCAGCGCCGACGACCCGAACAACTGACCGTCCGCCGCGGGAGCGTCGGCCCTTCCCCTCACCCCGGGGGAGGGCCGGCGCTTCGCGTTCCCAGGACTCATGGGGGAGTGGGGTCACCCGATCTGGGCGAGGTTGGGCTGAGGCCGTGTGGGGACCCGTGCGAGGACGTGCAACGCCGGCCGTCCGCGCCACGCGAGCGCGGTGGGTGGGATCCCGGGCCCGGCAACTGGGAGGAGTGGACCCGATGGTGGACGCGACCACGAGGTTCTTCGAGGACTTGGACCGGCGGGGGTACGAACCCCTGCTGGCGAAGACCTCCGGGACACTGCGCATCGACCTGAACGAGGGGGCGCAGACCCGGCACTGGCTGCTGAGGATCGACCACGGCCGGCTGAACGTGAGCCAGGAGGATCAGGAGGCCGACACCGTCATCGGGGCGAACCCGGTCCTCTTCGACGACATCGCCGCCGGGCGTGAGCACGGCCTGGCCGCGCTGCTGCGGGGGGACATGACGGTGTCGGGTGACGCTCGTCTGGTCGTGCAGGTCGAGCGGATCTTCCCGGGTTCCCCGGACTCCCGGGGGCCCCGTCGCCGCTTCGCCGGGGAGGTGCACTGATGGGGCAGAGCAACACGATCCGGATCCTGGACGGCAACACATTCGTCGTCTGCGAGGACACCGGCGACATCGAGGCGACGCCGAGCGAGCCCACCGGGCTCTTCTCCATCGACACCCGTTTCCTGTCGACGTGGGTGCTGACCGTCAACGGCGAGCGGCTCAACTCGCTCTCCTTCGACGACCTGCAGTACTTCGAGTCGAGGTTCTTCCTGGTGCCGGGCATGGCCACGCACTATGTGGACGCGAAGCTGTCGATCGTCCGGGAACGGGCGGTGGGCGGCAGCTTCCGGGAGCAAATCACCATCCTCAACCACGACGAGAAGCCGGTCGACCTGGAAGTCCGGATGGACGCGGCCTCGGACTTCGCCGACCTGTTCCAGGTCAAGGACGAGATCCTGAACAAGAAGGGCGAGATCTACACCGAGGTCGAGACGGACCGACTGCGGTTGGGGTACCGGCGGGGCAACTTCCGACGCGAGACGGTCATCTCCTCGTCGATGTCGGCCCGGTACGACAACACGGGTTTCACGTACACCGTCCACCTGGAGCCCAACGAGCAGTGGGAAGCCTCGATCGACGTCCAGACCAACGCCGTCGGGCCCGGCGGCCGCGACCTGCGTCTCGGGCTGCGTACGCACGGCACCGAGCGGCTCGCCCTCCAGCACGACCTGGAACAGTGGATCGCCGACGCCCCGAAGGTCAACAGTGAGCACGGCCGGGTGGCCAGCACCTACCGGCGCAGCCTGATCGACCTGGCGGCGTTGCGCTTCTCACCGCTGTCGCTGGGCGGTGCCACTCTGCCGGCCGCCGGTCTGCCCTGGTTCATGACCATGTTCGGCCGGGACAGCATCCTGACCTGCCTACAGACGCTACCGTTCACCCCGCAGTTGTCGAAGACGACGCTGCGCATCCTTGCGTCGCTGCAGGGCAGCCGGTTCGACGACTTCCGGGACGAGGACCCGGGGCGCATCCTGCACGAGATGCGCTACGGCGAGACCGCGGCCTTCGAGGAGCAGCCGCACTCGCCGTACTACGGCTCGGTGGACGCGACGCCGCTGTTCGTCATCCTGCTCGACGAGTACGAGCGGTGGAGCGGGGACGTCGCGCTGGTCAAGGAGTTGGAGCAGGAGTCCCGGGCGGCGCTGAGGTGGATCGACAACTACGCCGACCTGGTCGGCAACGGCTACATCTGGTACGAGCGCCGCAACACCGACACCGGTCTGGAGAACCAGTGCTGGAAGGACTCCTGGGACTCGATCTCCTACTCCGACGGCACCCTGCCGCCGTTCCCGCGCGCCACCTGTGAGGTGCAGGGGTACGCGTACGACGCGAAGGTCCGCGCGGCCCGGCTGGCCCGCGAGTTCTGGGGTGACCCGGAGTTCGCCGACCAGTTGGAGCGGGAGGCGGCAGAGTTGAAGGCGCGGTTCAACCGGGACTGGTGGGTGGCCGATGGCGAGTACTTCGCCCTGGCCCTGGACCCGGACGGCCGCCAGTGCGACATCCTCAGCTCCAACATCGGCCACCTGTTGTGGAGCGGGATCGTCGAGCCCGACCGGGCGGAGAAGCTCGCCGAGCACCTGGTCGGCCCACGACTGTTCTCCGGCTGGGGGGTGCGCACCCTCGCCGAGGGGGAGACCCGGTACAACCCGATCGGCTACCACAACGGCACGATCTGGCCGTTCGACAACTCCTTCATCGCCTGGGGTCTGCGCCGGTACGGCTTCGCCGAGGAGGCCGCCACCATCGCCAACGGCATCCTGGACGCGGCGACGTACTTCGACGGGCGGTTGCCGGAGGCGTTCGGTGGCTACCCGAGGGAGCTGACGAAGTTCCCGGTGGAGTATCCGACGGCGTGTAGCCCGCAGGCCTGGTCCACGGGCACGCCGCTGCTGCTGTTGCGCACCATGCTCGGTCTGGAGCCGCACGAGGGGCACCTGGCGGTCGAGCCGCGGCTGCCGGTGGGGATGGGTCGGATCGAGGTGTTGGACATTCCGGGCCGCTGGGGTCGGGTGGACGCGTTCGCCCGGGGCCGAATCGACCTGAACAACCTCGCCGACTGAGAAATCGACGGACGAGCCGGTGGCGGCACGCGGATCGTGTCGCCGCCGGATCGCCACCCGGCCGAACCCAGCCCGGCAGGGTAGATTCTGCGGATGCCGGAGCTCGTGTACCCGCCCGTTATCGCCACCGCCAAGACGATGTTCCGTCTCCTCGACCTGAAGATCACCATCGAGGGCGCCCACCACGTACCGCGCACCGGCGGGGCGGTGTTGGCCAGCAACCACGTCAGCTACCTCGACTTCATCTTCGCCGGTCTGGGCGCCAACGCGTCGGGTCGGCTGGTCCGCTTCATGGCCAAGGACTCGGTCTTCACGCACCGGATCTCCGGTCCGCTGATGCGTGGCATGCGGCACATCCCGGTGGACCGGCAGGCCGGTGCGGCCTCGTTCCGCGCCGCCGTGAACGCGCTCAAGCAGGGGGAGGTCGTCGGCGTCTTCCCCGAGGCGACGATCAGCCGGTCGTTCACCGTCAAGGAACTCAAGAGCGGCACGGTCCGGATGGCCCGCTCGGCGAAGGTGCCGGTGTTGCCGGTCGCGCTGTGGGGCACCCAGCGGCTCTGGACCAAGGGCCGGCCCCGCACGCTCACCCGCCGGCACACGCCGATCACCATCCTGATCGGCGAGCCGATCGACCCGGCGGACTTCCCGGACCCGAACGTGCTGGCCGCCGAGCTGACCACCCGGCTCAGCGCTCTCGTCGACCGGGCCCAGCGGGACTATCCGGAACAGCCGGCCGGCCCGGACGACGCCTGGTGGCAGCCGGCGCACCTGGGCGGCACCGCGCCCACGCCGGAGGAGGCCGCCGCCCTGGACGCCGCCAGTGAGCACAGCACTCCCCGCGCCTGACGGTCCCGCAGGTGCACCTGCCGCCGCGTCGGACCGCCGGCTTCAGCGATGCCCGGATGCCGCGCCGCCGGCGAGCCCGCCCCACGAGGTCGGCTCCGGCCCCGAGCGGTAGTAGTCGTCCCGCGAGTGGAATTCCACCGGCAGCGAGCCGGGCAGCGTGACCCGGGTTTCCCCGGCGAGGAGGGCGGGGCCGGCCCGCAGCAACAGCGTGTCGCGCTCCTGCGCCGAGAGGTCGACCAGTTGAGGGTGGGTGAGCCGGAACATGGCCACCGCCCGGCGGACCTGCTGGGCCAGCGCCACGACCGCGCCGGCCGGCCCGCCGAGGGCCAGCGCCGGCTGTTGGATGGTGCGTAACGCGTCGCAGACGATCAGCAGTTGCGACGGCCCGTCCTGCTTGGTCGCCGGCAGTTCCAACCGGGAGGGCCACTGCCAGCGGATCTGCCCGCTCATCAGGCCGTTGAGTCGAGCGGAGGGCCGTGCCCGGGTCGTGTCGTCGACGACCAGCGACAGGTGCGATCCGCTGCCCACCCAGCAGATCCGCTGGTCGGTGATGGTCACCGCGACCGGCTCGGGTAGCTGCCAACGGCGCTGCGCCTCGCTCGGACCGAGCAGGTAACCCGCGACCAGCAGGCGGTGGCGGCCGAGGACCCGCTCGCCGGGGACCGGACGCAGGCTGTAGCGGCGGTCCAGGGTCGGTCCCACATCGTCGTCGGGCGCGTCGAACCGGTGGGGACCGATGAAAAAGGGGGACGCGTCGGCGTGCATCGTCACGACCTCCCGGTCAGCTGGCTGTGATGAGAAGCCTGTCGGATCGGAGGGCCGCTGTCATGACGCCTGTTAGGGGGTCGGCCGGTCGTGCGTCGCCTGTGACCGGTAGATGCCGATCTCCTCCGGGCGGACGAGGCCGTCCTCGATCGCGCGGGCGAGGAGTGCCGCCTTTGTGGCGGCTGGCCGCCCCGCCCGGGTGTACTTGATCCGCGCACGGTCCACGTACTGCTTCACCGTGTGCTCGCTGATCTGCATCCGGCGGGCCACCGAAGCCTTGGACATCGACTGGAACCAGAGCAGCAGCGCCTCACGTTCCTTGTCGGACAGCATCGGCCGGTCCGGCCGGGGGTCGCCGACCATCGCCCCGGCCAACGCCGGCGGCACGTACGGGCGGTCACTCGCGGCGGCCAGCACGGTCGCCACGCAGTGCTCCCGCCCCTCGTGCTTGGCCAGGAACGCCGCCGCCCCGGCGTCCAGCGCGGCGAGCATCGTCTGCGGGTCGGTGTGCTCCGAGTAGACCACCACCCGACGCCCGGCGGCGCTCAGCTCGGCCAACTTGTCCAGCGCCATCCGCCCGTGCAGTCGCAGGTCGAGCAGGATGACATCGGCGTCCGGCGCGGCCCGCAGCACCTCGTCCGGGTCGTCGCCGGTGGCCAGCACGGTCAGACGCGGTTCGGTGGCGAGCCAGGCCCGTACACCCTCGACCACCACCGGGTGGTCGTCGACGATCGCCACCCCGATCGGCCGTTCGCCGGTCATCGCCGCCACCGGGTCTGCGCCCATCTGATGTCCCCGTCCCGTTCGTAGAGGTGCTCCACCTGCCCGTCGTCGTGTTCCGCGAGTGGTGGCCCGGTCGCCTCCTGCCCCTCCCGTTCCGGGGTGACCAGGCTGACCACCACCTCGTTCGGGCCGGAGACCACTGTCAGTCGGGCCCAGCCGTGGGCGTCGGCGAGGGTGGCGGTGAGCGGGTCGGCCAGCCGACGCCGGATCTCCACCGGCAGTGGCGGCGGGTTGCCGATGGTGACCAGGTCGATCGGTAGGCCGTTGCGTTCGGCCAGGTCGGCGGCGGCCCGCAACTCGTGCAACAGCGGGTCGGGCACGTCGTCGGACTCGGCGATCAGACGGCGTAGCCGGGCGGCAGCCAGCACGCTGCGGCGTTGCACCTCCGGGTCGTCCGGATCGGCCTGACCGGAGGCCAACTCCCCGAGCACCCGCCCGGCTGCTGAGCTGACCAGTGCGAGCCGGTCCCGGCGGTCTCTTCGGCCACGTTCCGCGGCGTCGCGCTCCGCCGCCAGCGCATGGCCGGCAGCCGAGACGGCGGCCCGTTCCCGGGCCAGGGCGACGATCGCGGTGCTGCCCACGAACACCGCCACCGGTAGGGAGAACGTGCCGTAGACGTACATGACGTAGCGGGCCACGTCGGCCGGGTCGGCTCCGTGCCTGAGCACGGCGACCAGCGCGATCACCGCATGCGTGCTCAGCAACGCGATCAGCCCGACGACCCGGCGACCCCACACGGTCAGCACGAAGAACCAGCCGAGCGTGCCCCACACCCAGTTGGCGGCGGTGAACAACTGCCCCTCGCCGGCGGCGGCGAAGACGACCGCGTCGACGACGAGGAGAAGCCCGGCCAACGGCCATGGCGGCAGCGGCGAGCCGCGTAGCAGTCGTACCCCGGCCACCCCACCGACCACCGCGACCAGCACCCAGGCACCGAGCACCACGGCCGGCGCGGCGAACTCCGTGCGGGCGGCCAACACCGCCGGCAGCCCGATCGCGACATGCCAGGCCAGCGCGATGGCGACGGCGGCGATCCGGGCACCCCGGTCGGACGCGTGCGCGACGGCCGCCGGCGCGGCGAGCCCTTCGGCGACCACCGGCTCCCGGGGCGCCGGCACGCTGGTCCGGTCCAGTGCCTCCAGTTCGCCGGCCTGCGTCGGCGTGCCGAGGTCAGCCGACACCGGGCCACTCCAGTCGGATCCGGGTGCCCGCGCCGAGTGTCGAGTGCACGTCGGCCCGTCCGCCGACCGCCGCCATCCGGCCGCGGATCGACTCGCGTAACCCGTACCGGTGAGGTGGGACGGTGGCCGGGTCGAAGCCGGGACCGTCGTCGGCGACCTCGACCACGACGCCGATCGCGTCCCGGCTCATCCGCAGCGTGACCTGCGCGCCCGGCGCGTGCCGGACCACGTTGGACAGCGCGGCGTAGGCGCTCTCGCCGATCGCGTCGGCCACACCCGCCGGGACCGCGTACGCGTCCAGGTCCAGGCGCACCGGAAGCTCGGGCAGGCGGTCCGCCGCCAACCGCAGCCTCTCGTCCAGCGGCACCGGGCCGTCGCCGGCCACCGGGCCGACGTCGGTGAGCGCCACGAGGGTACGCAGGTCGGCGGCACATCGTTCGCGGAAGGCGGCCGAAGGCCCGTGCACCGCACCGAGCCCCACCATGGTCAACGTGCCGAGCACGGTGTCGTGCAGGTCGCGGTTCTGCTGGCGTTCGGCGTCGCGGGCGGCCCGCGCCACCAACGATTCCCGGGTCAACAGTTGATGCTCGACGAAGGCGCGGTCCGCCCGGCCGATCCGTCGGCGCATCACCCCCGCCATCATGGCCGTGCAGGCGGTCTGCATCAGCAGGGTGGCCGCGTGCGCCCGAGCCTCGGCGGGATTGCCGGCCGCCTGCGCACCCGTCGCGTACGTCGCGACGACCAGCAGCCCGGCCGGTATGGACCAGCGCGCCGGGGCGGTGGCCTGCGTGTTGATCACAGTGGTGCTGGCCAGCACGGCGATCCAACTGCCCTCGCCGGGCAGGACGCCGGGCGCCACCAGGACGGGGATGAGGAGGCAGGCCAGTGCGGTGACGGCGACGTCACCGGCGACCAGGTGCGGGCCGATCCCGTGGCGTAGCGCGCGGTGCGCGTACCAGATCGACCAGCCGGTCAGCGCGGCCACAGCGGGCAGCAACACGGCTGGCTCGACCGGCGGGGTTCGCACCGACAGGGCCACTGCCGCGCCGACCACGCCGCAGGTCAGCCGCAGGATGGCCGGCAACGTGGTGAAGATGAGGCCGAGCGCCCCGCCGGCCGGGTTGTCCAGCGTGGGCGGCGGCACGGAAGGAGCGGCAGTGGCCGGCATCGGGAGGTGTCCTTCCGACAACGACCCATCCGGGTCCGCGCGGGCGGAGATCGACATCGGACAATAGCATGCTTTACTGCGAGCGCTGACTAGTTGAGTGCATAGTGTCGCTAATGTGTCACTCTGTGCTGCGGGGTTGGAGCAGGTCCCACCGGTTGCCGTAGAGATCGGCGAAGACCGCCACCGACCCGTACGCCTCGTGGCGCGGCTCCTCCAGGAAACGTACGCCGGCGGCCACCATCCGGGCGTGGTCCCGGGCGAAGTCCTCGGTGTACAGGAACAGCCCGACCCGGCCGCCGGTCTGGTCGCCGACCCGTGCACGCTGCTCGGCGGTGCTCGCCCGGGCCAGCAGCAACGCCGTCTCCCGGGCACCGCTCGGGCGGACCACCACCCACCGCGAACCATCCGGTCGGGCGCTGTCCTCCACCAACTCGAAACCGAGGCCACCGACGTAGAAGTCGATCGCTTCGTCGTACTCCCTGACCAGCAGTGCGACAAGTCCCAGATGTGCCATTCGGCCATCATCCCGGCGGGCGTCGCGGGCCGAACCGGCGGCATGCCCACCGGTCGCCCACGTCACCCGGCCGGCCGCGCTCGCCTTGCCTCACGCCCCCGATTCGTCAGGCGAACCCGATAGGGGTGGACCGGATGAACCAGTTGACGTGCCGCTGACGCTCGTCCACGGCGTTGCCGTAGTCGATGGCCGCGTACCGGCGCCCGGTCTCGGGCATCGTGAAGCTCTCCTGCTTCTCGACTCCCGTGCCGGCGACGATGCGCACCACATGGTGGCCCGGGGCGACCCGCACCGGGAACAGGACCCAGTTGTGCTGGCTCCCGACCGCGAAGTGCCGATCGACGATCTTCGTGCCGTCGATGCCGACCGTGAGGGCGACCGGGTCGTCCGCGAACGACTGGTTGCTCACCCAGAGATGCAGATCCGCCTGGTCCCTCTCCACGAGACGCACGGCCGCGGCGTCCGGGCTCTGCGACACGGCTTGGCGCGGCGGTGGGGGGCCGTCTTCCTCGGTGCACCCCGTCGTGGCGAGGAGCACCGTCACGGTGAGGGTCGCGGCACGCAGTCGGTCCATTCCGCTGTGACGCCCGAAGGTTGTTGTCGGTTCCGTTCCTCAGCGCGGAACCGAGCGTGCCCGTCGTCCGTCCCATCCTCGGGTGGAGAGGTGGTGAACCGGATGCGCTCGTCCCGGACGGCACTGGCGATCGCGCTGCTCGGCGTGGCCCTGGGTGGTTGCGGTGGCACGACAACGGCACCGGGCGGGGGCGAGGAGCCCGGCCCGGCCGAGATCGTCGACGGGTGGACCTCCTGTGCCGAGGCGGCACCGCGGGCTGGCGAGGTGATCACCGGGCGGGGCACGCAGACGTCGGCGCCGGCAGTGCCCGAGCCGACGATCGGACGTATCGACCCGGCGTTCACCCCGGTCGCCGTGGTGCTCTGCGGGCGGCAGATCCGGCCGGGTGCCGGCGGGGGGCAGGAGCAGGCCGCCACCGAGCGGCGCGCCGAGGACATCGATGGGCTGCTCGCCGCGCTGCGGCTGCCCGACCAACGGGCCGACGGGGAGATCGCCTGCACCCTCGACCTGGTCATCCCGCCCTGGTTGGCCCTCGTCGACGAGCGGGGGCGCTGGCTGCGGCCGTACCTCCCGACCGACTCCTGCCGCAAGCCGCGTACCGAGGTGACCGCCGCACTGGCCGGGCTGTCCTGGAAGACGGTGGACACCCGTACCGTCGGGCAGGTCGAATCCCCGGCGGCCGAGGCCGCCGGATGCGCGCAGCGGTGGTCGGACATGGTGTGGGTCGAGACCCGCCACGGCCGCCCGGGGCCCCCCGCCGCGGCCGTGTCGCCGGCCGCCGGGCCGCTGCGCCTCTGCGTCTACGAGGTGCCCGCGTCGCAACAGGGCGGCGACAAACCGGCGGGAGATTTCGTGTACGGCGGGCCGCTGCCCGCCGAGCGCCAGGCGGGCGTGCTCCGCGGGCTGTCCAACCGTCGAGCGGTGGTCGACTGCTCCACCCCGGCGTCCCGTTTCGCGGTGCTGCGTCCGCTGGACGGGACCGCCGGACCCGACCGGTACGTGGAACTCGACGGGTGCCTTCGGTTCCTGGTCGCGGCCCCCGCCGGTGGCGCGCAGCTCGGTCAGGGCGACGACGCACTGGCCAAACTGCTGGGACCGGTCTGACGGTCGTGGGGTCGCGCTACCGTCCCGTTCATGGCAGCTCGGATCTCCCTGACCCTCGACTCCACCGACGCCCAGGTGCTCGCCGCGTTCTGGAAGACCGCCCTGGGCTACATCGACGAGCCACCAGCACCGCACTCCGCCACTCGGGAGGAGTTCGACCTACCGGAGGACGAGCCTCCTGAGCACGGCGTATGGCTGTGCGACCCGGACGGGGTCGGCCCCTTCCTCTCCATCCTCAACGTCCCCGAGCCCAAGACCGCGAAGAACCGGCTGCACATCGACATCCGGGTGCCGGGCCACGGCAGTCCCGACGAGCGGTGGGCGCGGATCAGGGCCGAGGCCGCTCGTCTGGTGCAGGCCGGCGGGAAGGTCCTGGAGGAGGTCCACTGGCAGCACGTGGTGATGGCCGACCCGGAGGGCAACGAGTTCTGCGTGGCGGCAACCTCAGCCTGAGGCTCTTACGCGCGCGCCAGGCCCTCTCACGCGCCAGAGCTGGCAATCTTGGACAGTTTCCGTTCCGTCAGAACGGAAACTGTCCAAGATCTACCCCGCCAGCTCTCTTCCGCGCCCCGACGAGCGCCGCTGGCACGATCGGACCCCGGCAGGCGTGCCAACACCCTGCTGGGTCCGAGGGGTGTCACCAGGTGTCCGGGCGGTCGAGGTCTCCGGCCTGCTGGTAACCGCCGAGGATCGTCAGGCCCTCCGCCTCGGTGTAGCCGCTGCCCCAGCCCTTGCGGAACGCCTCCACGACGCAGGGTCTGACGGTCATCTCCAGCACGTCGCTGCCCTGCCGTCGGGCCCGGTAGGGGCCCGCGACGAGGTCACCGGATCTGGCTTCGTAGCCGTCCGGCGCGCGCTGCGCCCGCACTGTCAACCAGCGACCGGCATCGTCACCGACCACGAGTGAGCCGTCCACGAAGCGACTGTCCTGCGAGCGGCCGAGCGTGACCGAGCATCCGAGCAGCCGTCCGCCGGATGGCAGCGACTCCAGGCGGAACGGCACGACGCAGCGGTGGGCACTGTCGAACCGGACCCGGGCGGCGGTGCCAGTCGCCTCGTCCTGGGTGGTCGCGTACGTATCCAACTGGGCCCACAGCCCGTCGGCGGGCTGCCACCGCACGAACCACAGTTTGCGATCACCGGACGGATCGAACCAGGCGACCCCCGGGCGGTCACCGACCCGCGCCTCGGTGCGTGGCTGCGGTCGCCCGGCCGAGGACAGCGTCTGCTGCAACCCGTCCAGCGCCGTCGCGCTGCGCGCCAACGCGAAACGTGCCTGCCCCTTCGGGCCCCGGAACTCGACGCTCTCGATGCCGCGACCGGCGGTCCACGTCGCGTGCTCGGCGCCGTCGACCAGGGCGTTGGTCGAGAAGTGCACAGTGCTGGGATCGGCACCGACCTCCTCGGGTCGTGTGGCGGCACCGCTCTGGCCAGAGGCTTCCGGCAGCATGAGCGCCGCAGCCGGCATGATCGGGTCGTCGCTGCCCCGACCGGTGGGGAACGCCAGGACGACCGAGGTGACGGCGACAAACGCCGCTGCCACGCCCCCGGCGATCAGCCCACGCCGACGCAACTTGAGCCGGCGACCGCGATGACGGGCCTGCTCCACGATTGGCGTCGGGTCGACGTCGCCACCCGCGCGGTGCTGGAGAGTCGCGGTGAGCTGCTGATCGAGGTCACTGAACATCAGAACTCTCCTGTCCGTGCGGGGGTTGGCGCTTCCTGCCGCTTGCGCAGCGTTGCCAGGGCGCGCTTCGCGTGCGTGCGAACGGTGCCGGCCGAACAGGCCAGGATCTCGGCGATCGACGAGTCGTCGAGATCCTCGTAGTAGCGCAGCACGATCACGGTGCGCTGACTCCTCGGCAGCTCACGGACGAGCCGCCACAACGCGTCACGCTCGGCCACTACGGCCGCCTCGTCCGCGGCGCCCGCCCGGTCGGTCACCGCCGCGACCGAGACCTCCCGACTGCTCCGCCGCCGCCACCACGAGTGGTGGGCGTTGACGAGCATCCGACGGACGTACGCGTCGGGCCGGTCCGTCCGGGAAATACGCCCCCAGCGGGCGTACGCCTTGGCGAGGACCTCCTGAACCAGGTCCTCGGCTCGATGCTCGTCATCGGTCAGCAGTCGGGCGAGCCGCACCAGCGCCGAAGTGCGAGCGAACGCGTACTCCTCGAACGTCACGCCCTATTAACGCCGTAGGGCAACCGGCCCGTAGACACCGGCCGGGCGGTTCTTGCCCCGGCCTCCGCACTCAGGGGCAGCAGGTTCTGCGGCAGGCCGGTTGGCATCGGTCCACGTGGCACCTGTAGAGCTGCCCCATCTATGGGGCGGCGGCAGGAGCGGGAGCACCTCGCGTGGACATCACCATTCCGCCGTGCGGACGTCGAACAGTTGCGACCCCGCCTACTTGTCGCTGACGTAGGTGCCCCGCTGCGGCACGGTCATCACCAGGCCGCGCTCCCGCAGGAGGCGCACTGCCGCGCGTACCGTGCCGCGAGCGACGCCGTACTCCTGCTGAAGCGTCGATTCGCTCGGAATCGGTCGGCGAGGTTGCAGCTCTCCGGCCTCGATCCGCTTGGCGATCACGTCTGCGAGCTGAACGTACATCGGCGTCGGAGACAGTGGATCGATCATGGACGCAACCTAGGGCACGTACATGAACGTCCAGGTCGTCGGTACGTCTATAGACGTACAGGTACGTACAGCGCTACGGTCAACGCGAGAAGCGTGACGGACCGTAGGAGGCTGGATGCGAAGGGTGCGCTATGACGAGTACCTGCTGTCAGTGGCGCTGACCCTCGCGCGGCGTCATCGTCCACGGTGGAGCTGGTCGCAATGGCGTTACATGTGCCGCTGTGGCGCGCAGCTCCCCTGTCGATCCCGTCATCGCATCCCGATCAACCGGGGGCACTGGCCCGGTGAAGACCAATGACGCGGCACGGGCCGGTCCTGCCGATCTGGCTGTGTGAGGTGTGCGACCGGCCATGGCCCTGTTCTCCACGACGCGATGAGCTGATAGGCGAGTACGCCAACGCTTCACGCTCGCTGACTCTCTACATGGGCACGTGTCTGGCGTCCGCTCGGCAGGACATGAGCTGGGCCCCGCCGGACGCCCTCCGGCACCGCTTCCTCGGGTGGATCCCGTGACCACCCTCAAATCCGGCGATGTCGTGCTGATCGGGTCGGCGTGTTCGGTGCAGTTCAGCCGTGATCGGGCGCTCCGCATTCGGCTCGTGTCGATCGGCGACGTCGACTCGTACCACGGCTGGGTGTGGCTGACGGGCTACGTGCTTGACGCGAAGGGCGCAGCTACGGATCGAAGGGAGGTCTACGTGCAACGAGCAGGGATCATCGTCGAGCAGAAACCGCCGGCTTCGCTACCCGCAGGTCGGAGCGGCCTGCCAGTCTCGTCTCAGACCCGTGTGATTCGAGAACGGGGCGGGCTTGCCCGAAGAACGGGCTAGCTTTCGGTGTCGCGGCAACTGCCGAGCGATGCGTGCAGACGATGCCGTCAGAGCTGCTGGACGATCTGGATCGGGTTGCCGTCCGGGTCAGCCACCCAGGCGATCAGCAGGCGATCGAGCCACCGGTGCGGTGCGACCAGGGCGGGGGCGCCCTTCGCCGTGAGTTCGGCGTACGCGGCGGGGGTGTCTTCGGTCCAGAGGATCACGGCGGCCCGCTGGCCCTGGGGTACCGGGTCGAGCCCGTGATCATCACGGGTGGAGGTCACCGAGGCGATGCCGATCTTGTAGCCGTCGAGCACGAGATCGACGTGAACGGGCTCGCCCTCGGTGGGCACCCGGAAGGTCTCGGTGAAGCCCAGGCCCGCGTAGAACTCGGCGGTGCGGGACACGTTCTCGCTGAAGAGGATCACCTGAGGAGCGCGGAACATCGACACGGCCCGACGCTATCAGCGCAGGGTTTGCCGCAACGACGCTGGTAGCGAGCAGGAGGAGAGCGGTGCGCCCGGCAGGATTCGAACCTGCGGCCTTGGGATTAGAAGTCCCCTGCTCTATCCGCTGAGCTACGGGCGCGTGTGGCGTGGGTGTCGCGCCCAGAGGGTACCGCCGTCCTGGTGCCCGGCGGCGTAAAGGGTGCCCGCGTCCACGTTGCCGAGCAGGGTCTCACGTCGGCCCTGCGGCGGGCATCCGGGTTACCCGGAACCGGTGTGACCGTGGACCGTACCGTTGCCTGGTGTTGCTGGATTCCGACTCCGAGAGCGACGTCGCCTACGAGCTGTGCCAGGTCGTCGGTCGCGCCATCCTGCCGTACCGGTCGGGCGACGCCTTCGGCACCGCCTTCTTCTTCCAGGACGGTGACGACCCGGTGGGGGAGTCGCTGCTGACGGCGGCCGACCTGGTGGGCGCGTCGGGTGGTGAGCTGGGGTTGCGGGCGAGCGTCACCGAGCCGGCCGGGGTCGCCCCGGCGGTCGTGTCCGAGGCCGAGATCGTGCCCGGCTGGGCCCGTTTCCCGGGTGACGGGGTCGCGGTGTTGCCGACCGGCGGCCTGCACCGCTACGCCGGCGACAGCGGCTGGCGCTGGCGCGTCCAGCCGGTGCCGGCGGGGATCGCCGCCGGGCCCGAGGTGGTCGCCCGCCTCGGCGCCGACGCCGGTTCCGCTTTCGTGCTGGCCCTGGGGGTACGCGAAGACGGCTCCCGGCCGCTCGAGGTCGCGATCGAGCGCGTGGTCCGCGCCGGGGACGCCGTGCGGATCACCACCGAACTGCCACCTGGGTACGTCGGCGCGCCGGTCTTCATCGTGCAGCCCGACGCGACGGGGGAGGTCTCGTTGTACTGCCTCGGGCTGGTGCTACCCGGCGTCGACGGTCACCCGGTGGCGACCTTCGACCGGATCCGCGCGGTCCTCCCGGTGACGCCCGGCGACGTCTGAGCGACGTCCCGGACCGCCGCCCACTCTGCTCAGCCGCGCTGGTTGGGCACACGCCTCTGGTCGGCGGGGGCGGTGGGGCCGGCGGCGAGGAACGCCTCGGCCCAGCGGCCCACCTCGTCGAAGACCTTCTTCCGTACCGCGGGGCCGGAGAGGGTGAGGTCGTGCAGCCCGCCGTCGAAGCGGGCGAGGGTGACGTGGCGGCCGAGGCGGGGCGCGTACCTGACCATGTGTTCGACGTCCAGCACGGCGTCGGCCAGGGTCGCGTTGTCGTTCCAGCGGGTGCCCCGGAAGGAGCGGGTCGAGCAGGCCAGCAGCACCGGCGCCTGGATGTCCAGGCCGGCGCGCAGCCGGCGTTGACCGGTGCGGATCGCGTTCAGCCAGCCCGCCCGCACCGGGAACCCGGCCAGGGGCTTCCACGCCAGGTCATAGGTCCACTCGCCGCGGTGGTCGGAGTGGAGGCTCTCGCCGTACACAGTGCCGAGCCCGAACGGCAGGATGCGGTGCGGCGCCCTGCGGCCCAGCCGGGCGACGGCGGCCGCGAGGGGTCGACGGACCGCCCAGGGAGCGTTCAGGTCGAAGAAGGGGCTGTTGAGCACCAGGCCGTCGACGGTGCCGGAGTCGCGGCGGGCGTCCGCCCAGAGCGAGAGGATCAGGCCGCCGGTGGAGTGGCCCATCGCCAACAGGGTGTCGTGGCCGTCGTCCTTGCGGATGATCTCGGCGGCGGCGTCCAGCTCGGGGAAGTAGTCGCTGATGTCGCGGCAGAAGTTCGGGGTCTGGCCGGGAAGCAGACTGCGACCGTATTTGCGCAGGTCGAGCGCGTAGAAGTCCCATCCGCGCTCGGCGAAGAAGTCAGCCAGGTGGGTCTGGAAGAAGTAGTCGACGAAGCCGTGCACGTAGAGCACGGCCCGCCCGGTCGGGCGCTCGGCGCGCCGCCGGACCAGTGTCGCGACGACCGGGCCCTCGTCGTCGGTGCCCAGGTCGATCGTCTGCCGCTCGTACGGCGGCCCCAACACGTCCGGTTCCACGACCGCGACGCTACGCCGCCAACCTACCCAGCGGTAGCCCACGCCCCCGCGCCCCCGCAGCCCTCCCGCCCGCCCCGGTCGATCATGGAGTTGTGGTGGCCCGCAAAAGGGGTGATTGTGGATCGAGTGCCCACCACAATTCCATGATCGACTCGGAGGGGTGAAAGTCAGCTCAGTTCGGCGTCGGCGTCGGCGCTTCGCGGCTCGGGTCGGCGGCCGGGATCTGCTCCTGGTCGTTTTCCGGGTTCAGCTCGGCCTGCGGTTGCGGGAGGTCGCGCAGGTGCTTGTTGTGCCGGGGCTCCTGGCGGGTCTTCGCGTCGTTGAGTCGGCGGCGCAGGTCGTCGCGGACGTCGTTGAGCGCGGCGTGCAGGTCCTCTTCCGCGGAGGTGGTGACGATCTTCTGTCGGCCGGCGATCCAGCACTCCAGGGTGACCTTCTGGCCACGGGCCTCCCGGTCCTTCACCGACACCTCAAGCTCGGTGGCGTCCGCGTGGAAGCTGGCCAGCCGGGCGTCGAGGGTGGCGAACTGCTCGGCGATCCAGTTGCGGTCACCCTGCGAGAACCCGGCACCAACCCGCAGGCACTCGGCCACGGTGGCGGGGTTGGCCACGGCGCTCATCGCCGCGCCTCGGAAGCGTTCGCGGAGCCGATGTTGGTGATCATCATGGCGCTGACCTCTCGTCGACGTGCAGCTGTCGGTGGTGCGTTGATCAAATCCATACCCAGTTCGGGCAGCCCCGGAAACCGCCGACGGTCATCCGGGCGGGTCGGGCGTACCACATCGGGGCATGATCAGGGCTTTGTCCACAGGTGGGTTCGTCGTCCACAGGTCGCGGATGGGCGCTGGTGGCGGTCGCCCGCAGCGCAGAGGCTCGGTGTCGAGTCGACTCGCGCTGGCAGGCCCCGATCTTCCCTGGAGGGACGATGTTCGACACTTATGTCACTATTGTCGGTAATGTTCTGACCGCACCCGAGTGGCGGCGCACCACCCAGAGCAACACCCTGGTGGCCAACTTCAAGGTCGCCTCGACCGCCCGACGGCTCGACCGCGACACCGGCCGGTGGGTCGACGGCAATTCGCTGCGCGTCCGCGTCAACTGCTGGCGCAAGCTCGCCGAAGGGGTGGCTGCCTCGGTCATGGTCGGTGACCCGGTGGTGGTCTGCGGCCGGCTCTACACCCGAGACTGGACCGACGACGCCGGCAACCACCGCACCCTCTACGAGTTGGAGGCGGTCGCCGTCGGTCACGACCTGTCCCGGGGCCGAGCCCGGTTCCTGCGCAACCGGCCCAGCGTCGCGACCAGCACCGTGGAGGACGCGGAGGCCGAGGGCCGTGTGCACGGCGAACCGACCGAGCCGGTGCCGGCCGAGCAGGCGCCCGTGCTGTCCGACGACCGCGCGCTGGACGACGAGTTCGAGTTACCCGACTACGTCGCGGTGCGTACCAGCCCGTTCCTCGACGCCGATGGCGCCGCGACCGGAAGCCAGATCGGCCCGGCCAGCGTCCTGCCGGACCTCGACGACGAGTTCGCCCCTCCACCCGGGGAGGACGACGATCACACCGACGACGACTCGGACGACGAGTTGGCCTCGGCACCCGACGACCGTCAGCCGGAGCCCGCGCCGACCGGTCGGGGGCGGCGCGGCCGAGGCCGGCTGCCGCAGCCGGCCTGACCGGTCGGTCCGGCCACCGCGGGTCGGGCCACAGCCGGGCGGTCAGCGGTCGGCGGTCTGCGGCGTGGTGGAGGCCGGACGGCACGACGGGGGCGGGGTGGCGGCGCGAGCGGCGTCGCCACCCCGCGTGGCGGCAGCCTGCCCAGGGCTGGTCCGTCCGGGCGATGCGCGAGCCGCACGTGGGTGGTGAGGCACCGTGGGCCGGGCTGGTTCACCGGGTGCTCGTCTAGGCTGGCCGGCCGGAGGTGGTGCGGGTGCGACGAACAGCGCCGGTGGCGAACGCGGTGGGGTTGCTGGCCGGGTACGCGCTGGACAGGCTGCTCGGTGACCCGCGCCGGTGGCATCCGGTGGCCGGCTTCGGTCAGGCCGCCGGGGCATTGGAACGCCGCCTCTACCGGCCGGACCGGTCGGCGGGTACGGCGTTCACCGCACTGGCCGTGGGTGCTCCGGTGCTGCTCGGGGTGGCCGCCGCGGCGGCTACCCGGAACCGGCCGGTGGCCCGCGCGGTGCTCGTGGCCGCCGGCACGTGGAGCGTGTTGGGTGGGCGCACGCTGCGGCAGGAAGCCACCGTCATGGGTCGGACGCTGCGCGCCGGTGACCTGCCCGCTGCCCGTCGACGCCTCGGTCACCTCTGCGGGCGTGACCCGTCGACGCTGGACGAGTCGGAGCTGGCCCGCGCCACGGTCGAGTCGGTCGCCGAGAACACCTCCGACGCGGTCGTGGCCCCGTTGGTCTGGGGTGCGGTCGCCGGCCTGCCCGGGCTGCTGGGCTACCGCGCGGCGAACACCCTCGACGCGATGGTCGGGCACCGGTCGGCGCGGTACGCGCGGTTCGGCACCCCGGCCGCGCGGCTGGACGACGTGCTCAACCTGGTGCCGTCCCGGCTGACCGGGCTGCTCACCATCGCCGTCGCGCCTGTCGCACACGGGGATCGGCAGCAGGCGTGGCGGGTGTGGCGGCGTGACCGCAACGACCACCCGAGCCCCAACGCCGGTCAGTGCGAGGCGGCGATGGCCGGGGCGCTCGGCGTCCGTCTCGGTGGCCGCAACGTCTACTTCGGGCGCTCCGAAGTGCGGCCCTTCCTCGGCGACGGCCCCCGCCCGGAGGCGCGACACCTGAAGCGCGCCGCCCGGATCTCCGGCGCGGTCGGGCTGGCAGCGGTCGGGCTGGCCGCCGCGTACCCGGTGACCCTCGGCCGCCTGGCCGGCGCGCTGGGCCGGCGTGGGCTGGGCGCCGTGGGTCGGCGTGGGCTGGGCGCCGTGGGTCGACGTGGGCTGGGTGCCGTGGGCCCGCGTGGGCTCATCGCCGTGGGCCCGCGTGGGCTGGGCGCCGTGGTGCGTCGCAGCGGGCTCGGTGTCGTGGCCGGAGGGCGCGGGCTGGCTGCGGTCGGCGAGCACGAGCGGCGGGCTGGCCGGGCGGCGCGGGGGAGCAGCCGGTGAACGGCGGCCTGCTGGTCGCGGGCACGACCTCCGACGCCGGCAAGAGCGTGCTCACGGCCGGGATCTGCCGCTGGCTGCACCGCCAGGGCGTGAAGGTCGCCCCGTACAAGGCGCAGAACATGTCCAACAACTCGGCGGTGGTCGTCGGGCCGGACGGGCGCGGCGGTGAGATCGGGCGCGCCCAGGCCATGCAGGCCGCCGCCTGCGGGCTCGCACCCGACCTGCGGTTCAACCCGGTGCTGCTCAAGCCGGGCAGTGACCTGGCCAGTCAGGTGGTGCTCCTCGGCGAGGCCGTCGACACCATCACCGCCGGCACGTTCCGGCACCTGCGTCCCCGCCTCGCCGAGACCGCGTACGCGGCGCTGGCCGAGCTGAGGGACACGTACGACGTGGTGATCTGCGAGGGTGCCGGCAGCCCTGCCGAGATCAACCTGCGGGCCGGTGACTACGTCAACATGGGGTTGGCCCGACACGCCAACCTGCCCACCATCGTGGTCGGCGACATCGACCGGGGCGGCGTATTCGCCTCGATGTTCGGCACCGTGGCGCTGCTCGACCCCGCCGACCAGGCGCTGATCGCCGGCTTCGTGATCAACAAGTTCCGGGGTGACCTCGGGCTGCTCCAGCCCGGGTTGGACATGCTGCGTCACGTCACCGGCCGCCGCACGTACGGGGTGGTGCCCTGGGCGCTGGACCTGTGGCTCGACGCGGAGGACTCCCTCGCCTACGGCCGGGTGCTGGGCCGCCCGGCCGCCCCGCACGGCACCGAATGGCTCGACGTGGCGGTCGTGCGGCTGCCCCGGATCAGCAACGCCACCGACGTGGAGGCGCTGGCCGCCGAGCCGGGCGTCCGCGTACGCCTCACCATCGAACCAGCCGAACTGGCCGCCGCCGACCTCGTCGTCCTGCCCGGCTCCAAGTCCACTGTCACCGACCTCGCCTGGTTGCGCGAGACCGGCCTCGCCGACGCGGTGACCGCTCACGTGGCGGCGGGCAAACCGGTGCTCGGCCTCTGCGGCGGTTTCCAGATGCTCGGCCGGGCCATCCACGACCCGGTGGAGAGCCGACGGGGCAGTGTGCCGGGGCTCGGCCTGCTGCCCATCGAGATCACCTTCGATCCGCGCAAGACCGTCCGGCAGTCGGCGGGCACCGCGCAGGGCGGCCTCCCGGTGCGTGGCTACGAGATTCACCACGGGTACGTCTCGCAGACCGAACCCACCCTGACTCCACTGCTGACCGGCGACGACGGTGTCGGCGAAGGAGCCGTGCTCGGGGTGGTGCACGGCACGCACTGGCACGGGGCGTTCGAGTCCGACGAGTTCCGCCGATGGTTCCTCACCGAGGCGGCTCGCCTCGCCGGCCGTACCGGGTTCCGGGTGGCACCGGCCACCAGCTTCGCCGTCGCCCGGGAACGCTCGCTCGACCTGCTCGGCGACCTGGTCGAGGAACACCTGGACACCGACGGGCTCTGGCAACTCATCGAAGCCGGCCCACCCGCCGGCCTCCCGTTCATCCCACCAGGCCCGCCACCGTCCTGACGGCCCGTCGCCCTATCCCGCCCGGCGGGCCACCGTCCTGGCGGCCCGTCGCCCTATCCCACCCGGCCGGTCACTCCTGACGGCCGTCCATTTCATGCGGAGCGCCACCGGCCTGACGGCCGTCCATTCCATGCGGAGCGTGGGGTGCGGGCAGCGACGAGTGATCGTGCTCGATCCTTGTTGTAGTGGCCTCATGGGCGACGGGAGGGGCCTCTTCCCTGGATCGAGCACGATCTTGAACCGGCCGCCTGAGCGGATGGGCGTGACTAGGTGAGTGGTGAGGTTCAGCCGGGTGGGCGGGTGGGGCAATCAGGGGCGGATGTCGGCGGGGCGGTCGGTCGTCGGCAGGCCGGCGGCCAGCCAGGCGTCAACACCGCCGATCATGTCGGTTGCCCGGCGCAGCCCGAGGGTCTGCAGACTGGCGGCGGCCAGGCTGGAGCTGTAGCCCTGCCGGCACACCAGCACGATCTCCCGGTCGTAACCGGTGGCCTCCGGGATCCGCCAGGCGCTGGCCGGATCGAGTCGCCATTCCAGTACGGTCCGGTCGATGACGACAGCGCCCGGCAGGTCGCCCTGTTCACGGCGTTGCAGCTCGGTGCGGGTGTCGACCAGCAGCGCACCGCCGCGGACCGCCTCGACGGTCTGTTGCGGAGTCAGTCGGTGCAGCCCGGCTCGGGCCTGTTCGAGCAGGGCGTCGATACCGGGGCTCATTACGTCTCGGAGCACCACCCGATGATGCCGATTCGGTGGCAGCCACGGCGGCGAACGGGCCGCCCGTCACCCGTCGCCGCCCCAATTCCCCCGGACGTGACGGCGGCCGGCCAGGGGCGGTCAGCCGGACGTGTCAGTCCGCCCGGCGGGCGCGCAGAGACCGATGATCCACTCGGCTTCACGGAATCGCGGTGTCCCAGCGACCTGGATACCGCGATTTCGATGATCCGGAGTCGATAGCCCTGTCCAACGGCCCTGGCGGCATACTGCGGTGATGCACGACGCGAGGCTGCACGACGCGAGGCTGCACGACGCGAGGCTGCACGACGCGAGGCTGCACGACGCGAGGCTGCACTGAATCCGGAAACTGGTCGGCCGACCGTGGCGGTTGTCGAGGCGTACGCCGAATTGGCTTGTCGGGTGCTCGCGGGCCCGGCACGGTTGGGGCGGACCCGGCTGGTCGCGGTCGACGGGCCGAGCGGCGCGGGCAAGAGCCGGTTCGCCGCGCGCCTCGCGGACGCCCTGGCGTCGCTGTCCGGCGGCCGACCACCGGTGGTGCACACCGACGACCTGCTCGACGGGTGGGACGACCAGGTCACCTTCTGGCCCCGGCTCGACGAGGGGGTGCTTGGCCCGCTGCGTGCGGGGAGGCCGGGGGCCTACCAGCGGTACAGCTGGGTGCGGCGACGCTTTCTGGCCCGACCGGTTCCGGTTCCGGTGGCGTCGGTGTTGGTGCTGGAGGGGGTCAGCGCGGCGCGGGCGGTGATCGGGCCGGAGCTGACCCTGGCGGTGTTCGTCACCGCGCCCGCGCCGTTGCGGCTGGCTCGCGCGGTCGCCCGGGACGGGCCGGAGATCCTGCCCGAGCTGCGTCGATGGCATGCCGGGGAGCGGGCGCACTTCGCCGCCGACGACACGGCGAACCGGGCGGACCTGCTGGTGGACGGCGCGCCGGTGCTCCCGCACGATGCGGACCGGTACTACGTGCGCCTGCGCTGAGGGGGCATGGACGTCCGCCATCGGCTACGGCACGATGCGAGATGGCCGCCATCGGCACGGTGCGATGCGGAAGGCCCGGTGTGCGAAGACCAAGGGCACGGCGATCGGGGGACTCATCATGTCGGCAACGGACACGCCCGCGCGGCGCCGGATCACTCTCACCGGCATCAGTTCGCGGGCCTGGGAACATCCGGCCGACCGGGGCGCCCTGGTCGCGCTGCGGGAGCTGCGCGGCTTCGACGACGTGCTGCGGGCGTTCTTCGGCATGTGGAACGAGCGTGGCTTCCGCCTGTCCGTGCTGGCCTCGGGAATCCGGGTCGACCACCGGCAGTACCCGGCGGTGTGGCAGCGCTACACCGAGGCCGCGGCGGCCCTGGACGTGGTCGAACTGCCCGAGCTGTACGTGACCCAGTCGCCCTGGTTGGGTGCCGAGGCGGTCGGCCTGGAACGGCCGTTCGTCGTGCTGAACTCCGCGTGCGTGCAGCAGCTCGACGAGGACGAGCTGCGCTGCCTGCTCGGCCACGAGCTGGGGCACGTGGGCAGCGGACACGCGGTCTACAAGACGATGCTCATGATCCTCACCCGGTGGGCGGCCAACCTGAGCTGGTTGCCGGTGGGCGCGATCGCGCTGCGGGCGATCATCGCGGCGATGCTGGAGTGGTGGCGCAAGGCGGAACTCTCCGCCGACCGGGCCGGTCTGCTCGCCGGCCAGGATCCGGCCGCCGCGCTGCGGTTGCTGATGAAGCTCGCCGGCGGCGGGGACCTGTCCCAGGTCGACACGACCGCGTTCCTGGAGCAGGCCGCCGAGTACGCCGGCGGCGGCGACCTGCGCGACAGCCTGCACAAGATCCGGATGACGGCGTGGAGCACCCACCCGGTGCCGGTGGCCCGGGCGGCGCAGCTGCGGCAGTGGATCGACTCCGGGGCGTACGGGCAGGTGCTGGCCGGGGACTATCCGCGCCGCGACGACGACAACTCGACCAGCCTGACCGAGGAGATCAAGGCGGCTGCGGAGTCGTACCGGGAGGAGTTCAGCCGGTCCAGCGATCCGCTGGTCGGGTTGCTGCGCCGGCTCGGCGACGGTGCCAGTGACGTCGGCGAGTGGGTGGGCGGCACCGCCGGACGGGCCCGCTCGTGGGTGGACGCCGCCACCGAGGCTGCCGGTCGCGCACACCGCGCCGGCCGGGCCGCCCCCGGCGCGCAGGCGGGCAGCGGTAAGGCGGGCGGAGGTGACGGTACGGGCTCCGGCGGCACACCCCGGTAAGGCCGGCATACGATGCCGGTCATGACCTCACCGATCATGTCCGAGTCCGAGGTGCGGGCCGCCGTCGAGCGGGAGATGCCCGGCGTCCGCGCCGACCTGGAACGCCTCGTCCGCATTCCCGGCATCGCCTTCGAGGGCTTCGACCATTCGCACGTGGAACGTTCCGCCGAGGCGGTCGCCGAGTTGCTGCGCGGCTGCGGTCTGGACGTCGAGATCGTGCGTTCCGGCGGTCAGCCCGCCGTGATCGGCCGTCGGGCCGCCCCACCCGGTGCGCCCACCGTGCTGCTGTACGCCCACCACGACGTGCAGCCGGTCGGCGACCGGTCGCTGTGGGAGTCCGACCCGTTCGAGCCGGTGGAGCGCGACGGTCGGCTCTACGCCCGGGGCGCGGCCGACGACAAGGCCGGCATCATGGCGCACGTCGCGGCACTGCGCGCGTACGGGGACGCGCTGCCGGTCGGTGTGGTGCTCTTCATCGAGGGCGAGGAGGAGTACGGCTCCGACTCGCTGGAGCAACTGTTGATCGAGCACCGCGACCAGATCGCCTCGGACGTCATCGTGATCGCCGATTCCGGCAACTGGGACATCGGCGTACCGGCGTTGACCACCTCGCTGCGCGGCATCGTCAACTGCTTCGTCGAGGTGCGCACGCTCGACCACGCCGTGCACAGCGGCATGTTCGGCGGTGCCGTGCCGGACGCGCTCACCGCGCTGGTCCGGCTCCTGGCGACCCTGCACGACGACGCCGGTGACGTGGCCGTGGAAGGGCTGGTCGCCCGGGTGGGCGCCACCGTCGACTACCCCGAGGACCGGGTGCGGGCCGAGGCCGGGCTGGCCGACGGCGTGCAGTTCATCGGCACCGGCCGGATCACCGACCGGATCTGGACCAAGCCCGCGCTGGCGGTGCTCGGCATCGACGCGCCGGCCACCGGCGAGGCGCCGAACGCCCTGGTGCCGGCCGCGAAGGCGAAGCTCAGCATCCGCCTGGCCCCGGGTGACGACCCCAAGCGGGCGTACGCGGCCGTGCGCGCGCACCTGGAGAAGCACGCGCCGTGGGGCGCCCAGGTGGCGGTCAGCTTCGAACACGACGGCAACCCGTGTGTGATCGACGCGTCCGGGCCGATGTTCGACGCCGCCCGTTCGGCCTTCCGGGCCGCCTGGGACGGCACCGACCCGGTGGACATCGGCATCGGTGGGTCGATCCCGTTCATCGCGACCTTCCAGGAGATGTTCCCGAAGGCGGCGATCCTGGTGACCGGTGTGGAGGACCCGCACGCCCGCGCACACGGCCCGAACGAGAGTCTGCACCTGGGGGAGTTCGCCCGGGTCTGCCTCGCCGAGGCGCTGCTGCTGGGCAACGTCGCCGCTGCGGGAGGCGCGGGCCGTTAGGCCAGCACCCTCACCACACCCAAGATTCGCGCAACATCACTGTTGTTGGTGCCTCCCGCTTCTCGGAGGCTGCAACAACCGGGAAGTTGCGCGGATCTTGGCGGCGGGGTGGGTGGGGCGGGTCGTCCTGCCCCGGCAGTTGGGTACCGACACGGCAACTTTGCGCTTGATCTGGCGCTTTACGGCGTGTCGCATGGTCAGCTGTTATAGCCTTTCGAACATGAGTACGAACGAGGTGATGGCCCGGTTGGGGGCCGCTGTCAGCGCGTTGGGGGACGTCGACGTCTCCGCGTGGTCCGAGGACACGCTCAACGAGCAGCTCGGTGAGCTCTCCGCCGCACTGGTCGCCCTCGACTCGGTGCTCTCCCGCGTCGCCGGCGAGGTCCGCGCCCGGGGGTTGCGCATCGAGGAGCCCGTCTCGGCGTAGGGCCTGTTTCATGAGGACTGGCCGGCCTGCGGCGGGACCGCGACGCCGCCGGATCGCCGCCCGGACTCCCGCCTCGGCTCGACCGCCCTCATGAAACAGGCCCTGATCGTCGTCCGCATGGGCGGGCGGCACCCTGCCGACACCGCCCGGGCACGGCAATGCCCGGGCGGTGTCGGTGGTGACTGGCAGGATGAGCTGCGTGCGGTTTCTCGACCTGGCGGCCACCTCCGCCGCCGTCAGCGCCACCAGCGGCCGGCGGGCCAAGGTGGAGCTGCTCGCCGATGCGCTGCGCCGGCTCGACCCGGGCGAGGTCGAGCCCGGCGCCGGCTATCTCGCCGGTGAGCTGCGCCAACGGCAGACCGGGGTGGGCTACGCGAGCCTGCGTGACCTGCCGGCACCGGCCGCCGAGCCGACGCTGACCGTGGCGGCCGTGGACGCGGCCATTGAGCAGATCTCCGTCGTGCGGGGCACCGGTTCGCAGGCCCGCCGGCGGGCACTGCTCGAGGCCCTCTACGCGGCGGCGACCGTCGACGAGCAGCGCCTGCTCACCGGTCTGTTCAGCGGGGAGCTGCGCCAGGGCGCGCAGGCGGGGTTGCTCGCCGACGCGGTGGCCCGGGCCGCCGAGGTGCCGGTGGCGACCGTCCGGCGGGCCCTGCTGCTCGCCGGTGACCTGCGCGCCGTGGCGGTGGCCGCGCTGGCCGGAGGAGCCGCGGAGCTGGCCGGGTTCGGCCTCCAGGTCGGCCGGCCGCTGGCACCGATGCTCGCGCAGAGCGCCCCCTCGGTCGACGAGGCACTCGCCGCGACCGGCACGCCGGCGGTGGTCGACGTGAAGCTCGACGGCATCCGCATCCAGGTGCACCGCTCCGGCGCCGACATCGCCGTCTTCACCCGCAGCCTCGACGAGATCACCGCGCGAGTGCCCGAGGTGGTCGCCGCGGTCCGTGCCCTGCCGGGCCGCGAGTTGGTGCTCGACGGCGAGGCGATCGGTCTGGACGAGACGGGCCGCCCGTTGCCGTTCCAACAGACCTCCAGTCGGGCCGCCCGACGCACCACCCCCAGCACCACAGGGGGCACACCTGTCGCCCCGGCGGTGCTCGCGGCAGCCGCCAGCACCGGCGCGACGGTGCTCACTCCGTACTTCTTCGACCTGCTGCACCTCGACGGCGAGGATCTGATCGACCTGCCCGGCCGGGAGCGGTGGGCCGCGCTCGCCGGTTCGGTGGATTCGTCGCTGCTGGTCGGCCGGATGGAGGTCGACGGCCCCGAGCAGGCCGCCGCCGCGTTCGCCGCAGCCCTCGACGCCGGGCAGGAGGGCGTGGTGGTCAAAGCGCCGGACGCTCCCTACGACGCCGGCCGGCGCGGTGCCGCCTGGGTCAAGGTGAAGCCCCGGCACACCCTCGACCTGGTGGTGCTCGCCGTCGAGTGGGGCAGTGGTCGGCGCAAAGGCTGGCTGTCCAACCTGCACCTGGGTGCCCGCGACCCGCACACCGGCGGCTTCGTCATGCTCGGCAAGACGTTCAAGGGGCTCACCGACGAGTTGCTGCGCTGGCAGACCGAGCGCTTCCTCGGCCTCACGGTGGAGCGCGGCGACTGGGTGGTCCGGGTCCGACCAGAGCAGGTCGTGGAGATCGCCTTCGACGGGGTGCAGACCAGCTCCCGCTATCCCGGCGGGATGGCGTTGCGGTTCGCCCGGGTGGTGCGATATCGCGACGACAAGTCCGCCGCCGAGGCGGACACCATCGACGCCGTCCGGGCCATCCACGCCGGCCGAGTCACCGGTTGACCGGCAACCCCGGCCCGCTCAGACGGACGCGCTCGGCGCCGGCTCGGCCGCCCGGTCCAGTGGGGCTTCGGGAGCGCCGAGGCCGGCGGCTCGACGCGCCTCGCGGCGGGCCACCCAGCCGTAGCCGAACAGGGCCATCACCGCGAAGAGCCACCACTGCACGACGTAGCCGAAGTTCTGCCAGTTGTTGGCGTGCCCGACCGGCACCGCCTTGAACACCGGGTCGGCCGCCGGGGTCTGCTCGTCCAGCAGCAGGTACGCGCCGTAGACCGGGTAGGGCAGCTCGTCGGCCAGCCGCGACACCCCGATCCGGCGGATCTCCAGGCGCCCGTCACGTCGCTCGGCGGCCCGGGCGCCGCTCTCCGTCTCGTGCACCCGACCGACCACCGTCACGTCGCCGGTCGGCACGGCCGGAACCTGCGGTTGGGCGGTCGCCGCCCCACCCGGCGCCGGCGGGATCCAGCCCTGGTCCACCAACAGCGCCGTGCCGTCCGCGAGGACCAACGGGGTGAGCACCTCGAAACCGACCCGGCTGTCCACCGTCCGGCCGCGGACCAGCACGGTGTTCGTCGGGTCGTACCTGCCGGTGGCGGTGACCCGGGTCCAGACCTTCTCCTTGGCGGGGGCCGGGCCGACCGAGCCCGCGCCGCCGGTGGGGGCGGACAGCGCGTCGGCCAGCGGCGCGGGAGCCATTCGTTGGCCCGCGTCGATCCGCTCGTTGACCTCGGTACGCCCCCGGTAGCGGTCCAGCTGCCAGTTGCCGAGGAACACCATGACGGCGGCCGCGACCAGGGTCAGCGCGAGAGCGCCCAGCCAGCGTGGGCTCAGCAGGAACCGGTACACGGCACCGAGGCTACCCGTATGACCGGCGCCACTGACCTGGACCGGGCCGGCACGACGGCAGGGTCTTGGCGGTGGCCCCGGTTGGCGGTGCTCGCGTCTCCAGCCGGGCGGGTATCGTCACGCCGACGGATCGGCCCCGGTCGTCCCGTCGCGTACCCGCCGCCGCTCGCGAGGAGTCGATGATGACCGTCGTGCCGCGCCTGGTGCTCAGCGCGCCGTCCTCCGGGCACGGTAAGAACGCGCTGGCGATCGGGCTGCTCGCCGCCCTGGCCGAGCGGGGGGTCGACGTCGCCGGGTTCAAGTTGGGGCCGGACCCTGTCGACGCCGCCTACCTCGGTCTCGCCGCCGGTCGCCCGGGTCGGGTGATCGATCCCCGCCTGGTCGGCGTGGACCGGCTCGCCCCGCTGGTGGCGCACGGTGCCGCCGGTGCCGGCCTCGCCGTCGTGCAGGGCAGCATGGGGCTGTACGACGCGGTCGGCGGTCGCCCCGAGCAGGAGTCCACCGCCGCTGCCGCCGCTGCGCTGCGCAGCCCGGTGGTGCTCGTCGTCGACGTGGCCGCGATGGGTCAGTCGGTGGCGGCCCTGGTGCACGGTTTCCGCTCGTACGACGAGCAGTTGTGGCTTGGCGGGGTGATCCTCAACCGGGTGGCGTCGTCGCGGCACGAGGCGATGTTGCGCGAGGCGTTGGACGACGTGGGAGTGCCCGTCTACGGGGCGTTGCGCCGCCAGGACCTGCCGGCGGTGTTGCCATCGCGTCGGCACGGTGTGGCACCGGTGGTCGACGGGTCCGCCGACGCCGCCCGTGCGGTCCGACGGCTGGGTGAGGCCGTCGCCGCCACGGTCGACCTGGAACGTCTGCTGGGGCTGGCCCGCTCCGCGCCGCCGCTGCCCGCCCCGGCCTGGTCTCCCGAGGAGGCCCTCGGTGCGTTCACCAGCCCGGCGGACCGCCCGCTGGTGGCACTGGCCGGCGGACCGGGCGGCACCTTCGGCCACCCGGAGACCGCCGAGTTGCTGCGGGCCGCCGGCGCCGAGATCGTCACCGTCGATCCGCTGCGCGACGAGGCGCTGCCGGTCGGCACCCGCGCGTTGGTCGTCGGTGGCGCGCTTCCCGAGGCGTACGCCGAGCAGTTGTCGGCCAACCGGCGGCTCTGCATCGCGGTGGCCGAGTTGGCGCGGACCGGGCGTCCGGTGATCGCCGAGGGCGCCGGGCTGCTCTGGCTGGCCCGGGAGTTGGACGGGTTGCCGATGTGCGGTGTCCTGGACGCGGTCGGCGTCAGCCGGGACGGTCTGGTGGCCGGCTACCGGGAGGCCACCGCCCAGACCGACAGCGTGGTCGCCGCCCAGGGCACGGTGCTGGTCGGCCACAAGGCGCATCGGGCGGTCCTGACCCCTCGTGCTGGTCAGCGCCCGGCGTGGAGTTGGGACGGCGGCACGCCGGAGGGGTTCGTCTGGCGAAACGTGCACGCCTCACAGCTCACCCTGCACTGGGCGGGTCACCCGGTGACGGCGGCCCGGTTCGTCGCCGCCGCGGCGGCCGACCCGACGACCGAGGCGGTGCCGGCGCAACCCGGCGGGGTGCCGGTGTGATCGGTCAGGTGGCGGTACGCCGCTTCCCGGCGTTGACCGTCTCCACCCCACGTACGGAGGTGCGAAGGCTCACCGCCGCGGACGCGGAGGCGGCCGGGGAGATCTTCGCCGACAAGTTGACCCGGCGCTGGCTGCCTCTGCCGGACGACTCCGGCCCGATCGACGGGCACGCCTGGTGCACCGAGCTGGCCCGGCAGCGGCGGGACAGCGGCGAGGGTGACCACTACGCGGTGCTCCGCCGCGAGGACGATCAGATGGTGGGCTCGCTCTGGACTCGGCGTACCGACTGGGGAGCCCGTCTCACCGAGGTCTCCTACGCGATGGCCCCGCACGCGCGAGGGTTCGGCTTCGCCGCCGAGGCCGTCGACGCGGTGGCCATCGCGCTGATCCTGGAGCACGGATTCCAGCGGGTCGAGCTGCGGGTGGCGCCCGGCAACCTGGCCTCGCGTCGGGTGGCCGAGAAGGCCGGGTTCAGCTACGAGGGCCTGCTGCGTAACGCCGGGCAGGTCGGCGGCAGCCGGGTCGACCTCGAAATCTGGTCGTTCGTCGCCGCCGACCTGCGCTGACCTGGCTCGCGCCGGGTCAGCCGACGATCGCGTCGGATGGTGGGGTGAACTGGCGGGTCGGTGTGCCCTTCAGGCCGTCGCGCAGGGTCTCGGCGACCGCCGCGATGGGGATCTGGGACTGCCCGTCACCTACTGCGTTGAACGGGTTGTCCGGGTCGGAGATGAAACTCGCCGCGGCCAACTCCGGGGTGTAGCCGACGAACCAGGCGGACCGGGTGCTGTCGGTGGTACCGGTCTTACCGGCCACCGGGCGGCCGACAGTGCCCCGCACGCTGTCGGCGGTGGACCAGCCGCCGCAGCTTCCGCGCGCCGGGGTGTCTCCGGTCGGGCAGCGGGCCGCGTCGGTGGCTGCGCGTGCGGCGTCGGCGCTGACCACCTGCCGGCAGCGGGGTTTGGCCACCTCACGGTGGATGCCGCCCGGGGTGGCGTAGGTGGCCGGGGTGCCGTCCCGGTTCATGATCGCCTGCACGGGGATCGCCTCGCAGTAGCGGCCGTCGGCCGCGATGGCGGCGTAGGCGTTCGCCATCTCCAGCGGCGTGGCGTCGGAGACGCCCAGGGTGAACGCGCCCCACTTCTTCGCCTTTTCCGGGGACGCGTGGTCCCGGTCGACGTCGGTGCGCCACCGCAGCCCGAGCTGCTCGGCCAACCGGACCGCCCGGTCCGCGCCGACCTTCTCCTCCAGCCAGACGAAGTACGTGTTGACCGACTTGCCGAAGCCGGACCACATGGTCTGTTGGCCGGTCATCGCGCCGCTGGCGTTGGAGGGTGCCCAGCCGTCGTAGACCTCGGACCGGTAGCGGTGCGGGGCGTTGAACGAGGTGGAGAGCGGCATTCCCGCGTCGAGCGCGGCGAGCATCGGGAACATCTTGAACGTCGATCCCGCCTGGTAGCCAGCCAGGTCGCCGCCGCCGAGCAGCGGGGCCACCGTGTTCGGGTAGTTGGCCTTCACCTTCGGCCCGGCCTCCGGGTTGGAGCTGGGTGGGTTGTCGGCCAGGTCCAGCGAGTACGTCCGGTTCACCGCCATCGCCTTGACCCGCCCGGTGCCCGGCTCGGAGACGACGATCCCGTTGGCGAACGGGCTGCCGGTGGCCTCCTTGGCGCCGACGTTCTTCTCCGCCGCCGCCTGGATCTTCGGGTCGAGACTGAGCACGATCCGGTAGCCGCCCCGGCGCAGCTTGTCCATCCGTTCCAGCCGGTTCGCCCCGAACGCGGGCTGCGCGCTCCACCAGTTCTTCAGGTAGTCGCAGGCGAAGCCCCAGCTGTTGTACTTCTCCGACACGGCGGCGCAGTCGTGCGGCGGGGTCGTCAGCTTCAGCCGGATCGGTTCGGACTTGGCGGCGGCGGCCGAGTCGGGGGAGAGGTACCCGAGTTGGCTCATCCGATCCAGCACGTAGTTGCGTCGCCCGGTGGCCTCCTTCTGGTCGGAGTCGGCCGGGTCGTACTCGGACGGCGACTTGACCAGGCCGGCGAGGGTGGCGGCCTCGACCGGGGTGAGGTTCTTCGGTGTCTTGGAGAAGAAGATCTCGCTGGCCGCGTAGATGCCGTACGCCCGGTGCCCGAAGTACGCCGAGTTCAGGTAGCGCTCCAGGATCTGGTCCTTGCTCATCTCCTTCTCCAGGTCCAGCGCCATCCGCATTTCCTTGACCTTGCGCAGGCTGGTCTGCTGGGTGGCCTCCTGGACCTCCTTGGGGGTGGTCGCGCTGTCGCGCAGCGCCATCCGGACGTACTGCATGGTCAGGGTCGAGGCACCCTGGGAGACCCCGCTGGACCGGGCGTTCGCCACGAAGGCCCGGGCCACGCCCTTCGGGTCGACGCCGTGGTGCTGGTAGAAGCGGTTGTCCTCGGCGGCGACGATCGCCTGGAGAATGTTCGGCGACATGTCCGACAGCTTGGTGTACTGCCGGTACTCCTCGTAGAACATGGTCAGCACGGTCTTGCCGTCCGGCGCGTAGACGTACGACGTCTCGGCGGGCATCGCGGTGGTCAGGATCCGGGTCTTCTGTTCCACGGCGTGCGCGGTGGCCTTCGCGCCGAGCCCGGTGAGGGCTACCAGTGGGTACGCGGCGGCGGCGATCACGATCCCGGCGATCAGCCCGGCGCGGAGGAGAGGGACGAGTCGACCTGCGGCAGTAAGGGGTCGGTTACTCACATGGCCAAGTTATGACATTTCCGATTCGTACCTGAGAAGAACTCATAAACCGGCTAGTGGTGACGTGGCTTACGCCGAGATCGTCTGTCCCACCGGCCGCCTTCCCGGCAGGATCGCGGACATGCCCGAGTCGATCGACGCTCCCGAGCCCGACCTGGCGCACCACGGTGACGTCGAGGTCGGCGACGGCCTGATCGACCTCGCCGTCAACGTCCGCCAGGCGCGGCCTCCCGCGTGGCTGGCCGACCCGATCGCCGCCACCCTGTCCGACCTGGCCCACTACCCGGACCCGGCGCCGGCCCGGGCGGCGGTCGCCGCCCGACACGGCCGTCACCCGAACGAGGTGCTGCTCACCGCCGGTGCCGCCGAGGGCTTCGTGCTGATCGCGCAGGCCCTTCGTGGCGTGCGCCGGCCGGTGGTGGTGCACCCCCAGTTCACCGAGCCGGAGGCGGCGCTGCGGGCCGCCGGACACCCGGTCGAGCGGGTGCTGCTGGACCCCGCCGACGACTTCCGGCTCGACCCGTCGCGGGTGCCCGCCGACGCCGATCTGGTGATGATCGGCAACCCGACGAACCCCACATCGGTGCTGCACCCGGCACCGACGCTCGCCGCGCTGGCCCGCCCCGGCCGGGTGCTGGTGGTCGACGAGGCGTTCGCGGACACCACCATCGCCCCCGGGCGCTCCGGCGAACCGGAGTCCCTGGCCCAACGCCGCGACCTGCCCGGGCTGCTCGTCCTGCGCAGCCTCACCAAGACGTGGGGCCTGGCCGGCCTCCGGATCGGCTACCTGCTCGGTGCCCCGGAGTTGCTGTCCCGGCTGGCCGCCGTCCAGCCGCTCTGGGCCGTCTCCACGCCGGCGTTGGCCGCCGCGGCGGCCTGCGCCACCACCGCCGCGGTCCAGGCCGAACGCGCGATCGCCGCCGAGCTCGCCGCCGACCGCGACCACCTGGTCGCCCGCCTGGAAGACCTGCCCGGTGTACGTGTCGTCGGCCGTCCCGCCAGCGCGTTCGTGCTGCTGCACCTGCCGGGCGCGAGCGCGATCCGAGCCGCCCTGCGTGAGCGCGGCTGGGCGGTGCGCCGAGGCGACACGTTCCCCGGCCTCGGGCCGGACTGGCTGCGGGTGGCGGTGCGCGACCGAAACACCACAGACGCTTTCATCGAGGTGCTGCACGAGACCATGGAGGCATGATGCTGGAGACCACGATCGCGGCGATCCGCCCGGCTGACGAGACGGCCATGGCCGCAGCCCGTGAGCTGCACAGCCGGCTGACCAAGCCGGCGGGCTCGCTGGGCGCGCTGGAGGACCTTTCGGTACGCCTCGCCGGTCTGGCCGGAGCCTGCCCACCGCCGCTGCCCGAGCCGGCCGCGGTGGCGATCTTCGCGGGCGACCACGGGGTGCACGCCCAGGGGGTCAGCCCGTGGCCGCAGGAGGTCACCGCGCAGATGATCGGCAACTTCCTGGCCGGCGGAGCGGTGGTCAACGCGTTCGCCCGGCAGGCCGGCGCGTCGGTCACCGTGGTCGACGTCGGGGTGGCCACCCCGCTGGCCGCCGAGGCGGCCGCTCTCGACCCGGCTGCTCTCGACTCGGCCGCACTTGACCCGGCGGCACTTGACCCGGCGGCACTTGACCCGGCCGTGCTGGACCCGGCTGGGCTGAACCCGGCCGTGCCCCGGCTCGTCGTCGCGTCCGTCCGCCGGGGCACCCGGGATCTCGCGGTGACCGCCGCGCTGACCCGGGACGAGGCGCTGGCGGCGGTGCAGACCGGCATCCGGATCGCCGACGAGCTGATCGACGCCGGTGCTCGCATCCTGCTCACCGGCGACATGGGCATCGGCAACACCACCCCGGCCGCCGCCCTCATCGCCGCGTTCACCGGTGTCGACGCACTCGACGCCACCGGTCGGGGCACCGGGGTCGACGACCCGACGTACGCGCACAAGGTGGCGGTGGTGCGCGCGGCGCTGGCTCGACACGCACCCGACCCGACCGACCCGCTCGGTGTGCTGGCTGCCGTCGGTGGCCTGGAGCACGCCGCCCTGGCCGGGCTGATCCTGGGCGCGGCGGCGCGCCGTACGCCGGTGCTGCTGGACGGCGTGATCGCGGTGTCCGCCGCGCTGGCCGCCGCCGCGTTCGCCCCGGACGCCGTCGGTGCCATGGTCGCCGGTCACCGCTCGGCCGAACCGGGCGCGACGGTGGCGCTGCGGCACCTGGGCCTCGACCCGCTGGTCGATCTGGGGCTGCGCCTCGGCGAGGGCACCGGCGCGCTGTTGGCGTTGCCCGTGGTCACCGGCGCTGTCCGGGTGCTGCACGAGGTCGCCACGTTCGACTCCGCCGGGGTGGCCGAGAAGTGAGCACGCGCAGCGAGCGAGCCGTGCGCCTCGGGGCTGCGGCGTGACCGCCAGTCCGTACCCCCTCGGTCTGCGGCTCGACGGGCGGCGGGTGGTCGTGGTGGGCGGTGGCGCGGTCGCCACCCGGCGCGTGCCCGCGCTGCTGGACGCCGGCGCGGACGTCCTGCTGGTGGCGCCGGAGCTGACCCCGGCGCTGCGCGCCCGGGCCGACGCGGGTCGGCTGCACTGGGTGCCGCGCCGGTTCGCGCCCGAGGACCTGGACGGCGCCTGGCTGGTCCAGGTCGCGATCGACGACCCGATCGCGGCGGCATCGGTGAGCGCCCTCGCCGCCGAGCGGCGGATCTTCTGTGTCCGGGCCGACGACCGGTCGGCCGCCACCGCCTGGACTCCGGCGGTGACCCGGCACGGCCCGGTCACCGTGGCGGTGCTCGGCGGCGGTGACCCCCGTCGGGCGATGACCGTCCGCGACGCGATCCGCGACCTGCTGGCGGTACGTCTGGCACCCCTGGAGGGCGCTCCGACGCAGAGCCGGCCCGACGCTGCGAAGGCTGCGACCGATGCCGCTGGGACCGGAGGGCGGCGGGTCGGGCGGGTGGCGCTGGTCGGGTCGGGGCCGGGGGACCCGGAGCTGATCACCGTGCGCGGCTGGCGGCTGCTCACCGAGGCCGACGTGGTGGTCGCCGATCGGCTGGTGCCCGGCCTGCTGCTGGACGAGTTGCGCCCCGACGTCGAGCTGGTGGACGCCTCGAAGATCCCTTATGGACCGTCCCGGGCCCAGGAGGAGATCAACCAGATCCTGGTCGACCGGGCCCTGGCGGGTGCCTTCGTGGTGCGGCTCAAGGGTGGCGACCCGTACGTCTTCGGTCGCGGCGGTGAGGAGCTACTGGCCTGCGCGGAAGCCGGTGTGCCGGTGACCGTGGTCCCCGGTGTGACCAGCTCGATCGCCGCCCCGGCCGCGGCCGGGATCCCGGTCACCCACCGGGGGGTGGCGCACGAGTTCACAGTGGTCTCCGGGCACCTGGCACCCGACGCGCCGGCCTCGCTGGTGCGCTGGGACGCCCTCGCGGGCCTGCGCGGCACCTTGGTGATCCTGATGGGGCTGAAGAACCTCGCCGCGATCACGGCCACCCTGATCGCCCACGGCCGCCCACTGGAGACGCCGGCCGCAGTCGTCCAGGAAGCCACCACCGGCGCGCAGCGGGTCCTCCGGTCCACTTTGGGCGAGGTGGCCGCCGACGCGCTCACGGCCGACCTACGCCCACCCGCCGTAGTCGTGCTTGGCAATGTGGTGAACACGCTCGACGGCTGAGGGGCGGGCGGGCTTCGGCGCTACTCCAGCGAGGATGAGGTCGCGCCTCTGGCGCAGCCATTCTCAGGTTCGGAAGGGATGTTGCTCTAACCCCTGCACGACGCCAGGAAGACGACCACATCTTCCAAGGCAGATGTGATGGGGTTCGATTGGTACCCCACTACCGCCGGGCCGCGTCCGCGCCTGTGGAGCGAGCGATCTGAGACGTGTTCGCGTTGGCCTCACGCTGCGTGGATCGGTTACTCTGTGCAGGTCTTGCCGCCGGTTGCAACCGGCAGTAGGGCACAGGGCCTTCCCTAAATGTGTAAATGCAATTTTGGAAGCTGGAAGCCCTGGGGTGGGAGTCGCCGACGGACGCTCACCTAACTAAGCCTGTTCGCCGTTCTCAAGGTGGTCAAAGCGATACATCGGGTGCCCTGAAGGCACTCAGTAACACCTGAGATCTTGTGCAGTCGGTGCAGGAACTCAGCTTCACCAGTCATTGCGTACTGGTCGAGCTGAGCCCTGCGTGCCTCACTCGACCGGAGTGAGGGGCAGAGAATCGTGGGGCTCTCAATCCTTGAGCCTGTTCTAGCCGCGGGGCCTTGGGCGCTGGTAATCCTTGCCTTGGTGTACGCCGTGCCGAGGCTAATCGTGGCCGTGGTTGCACTGTTCAAGATCCCGCCGGAGCGACTTCCGGCGGTACTGAAGGCGCTCGGGGAACTGTTCCGCGTCGGGTCATGGTTCCGCCGTGCGCCCTGACAGCCAACGGACGTCCACGAGAGCCGGGTGTGGTCACTGACGGTCACCACACCCGGCACCGATGTTCAGGCGTCGAACTTGCCGGCCTTGACGCCGCGAACGAAGCCGGCCCACTGGTCGGCGTTGAAGGACAGCACCGGTCCCTGCCGGTCTTTGCTGTCGCGGACCATGACGACCTGGGGCGGGGCGGCGACCTCGACGCAATCTCCGCCCCCGTTGCTCCGCGTGCTCTTCTTCCAGTCGAGCGTGGTCATGTCTGTTCCTCTGCGATTGATGCGATGAGCTTGCGAGACTGCGCCTCGCTGAGGGCTTTCTCTTCGGTGGCGGACCATACGTCTCCGTACGCCTCGACCTCCGCAGGCTTGTCGAGGTAGAGGGCACCGGTCAGTCCGTCGGAGTAGATGATCGATGGCTCACTGCCCCCGTCGAAGTCGAGGATCGTGAACGCCCCGTTGGTCATGCTGGCACGGTGCAGGTCGACGCTGAACGGCACCACCCGCAGCGACACGTTGGGCTGACGGCTGACCGTCACCAGGTGGCCGAACTGTTCAGCGTCCACTCCTCGGCGTAGGACAGCCTCGTCAAGCATGATGTCGACTTGGGGCGCGCGGGGTGTGGTGCGGGTCAACAGCGCTTGCCGGCCAAGTCGCACCGCGACGCCTCGGTCAACCCTTTCGGCGGTCATGTCGGGCCGTGCGACCTGGTAGACGCGGGTGGCGTAAGCCTTCGTCTGAAGCAAGCCCGGAATCAACTGCGCTTCGTACTTCCGCAGACGAGTCGCGGCGGCTTCGAGTCCGACGTACAGCTCGAACCACTCGGGGATGGCGTCGCCGTAGGAGTGCCACCAGCCCCGCCCCTTGGTCTCCTTGGCAAGACCCATCAGAGCCTCGGTCAGTTCTGGTGACGCTCTGTAGACCTTGCACATCGCCTCCACGTCGAGCGACCGCATCGAAGTAGCGCCGGTCTCGATGCGCCAAATCTTCGGGGTCGACCACTCCAGCGAGTCGGCTGCTGCCTTGACGGTCATGCGCGCTTCCTCGCGGAGCTGCCGCAGATACCGCCCGAGTTGCCGCCTCGGAACTGTCGAGCCGGTGTCAGTCGTCACTGACTACTTCCTCTCCGTGACTACATACCGGGCGGAACCTGCGCTCGATATGTAACACCTGTCGGCCACGCTTAGCAACGGAATCTATCAAGATGAAACCTGCTCTTGCGTTTCATCCAGAATGTAATATTGCATCTCTCTCGCTGTGAGTAAACGATGACGTTGGGTGTGGTGGCCGGATGACCGTGCGTGGGCCGGCTGCCATGCTCCTCACGCGAGGAGGGGCGGATGCGCAGGCGCGTTACCTACGACGAGTACGTCATGGCACCAGCTCTGACCCTGGCAAGACGACATCGCCGGGTGTGGTCGTGGCAGAGATGGCGGAACGTCTGCCGATGCGGGAACGAACTGCCGTGCCGGGCGAGACACAAGATCCCGATCAACCGGGGCCATTGGCCGGGAGAGAATTCGTGACCACCCATGGGCCGATTCTGCCGATCTGGACCTGTGGCGGGCGTGGTGCGCCTTGGCCATGTCGTACCCGTCGCGCTGAGCTGCAAGCCGAGTACGACCGAGCCCCCGTGTCCTTGGTTCTCTACATGAGTTCGTGTCTGGTCTCTGCTTCGCAGGACATGGGCTGGGCCCCCGCAGGGCTGCTGCATCGGAGGTTCGTGGGGTGGCTGCCGTGAAAGCGGGTGACTTGCTCTACGTCACCCGAGAGGCCAGCGTGCAGTTCATCCACCCGATCAGATTCCGCGTGATCCGCGTGCTCGACTGGATTACCTACGACGGGTGGGTCTGGCTCGACGGATACGAGATCAATAAGAAGGGCGACGCGGTGGCCCGCCGATCAATCTTCGTCATGAAGGCCGGACTGCGGTCGGCCCCGGCACCCGTGACGGGCGGGCAATCGGGGCGGACGAGGGTTCCCAGCCTAAGCCGTATAGACGGGCCGCCCCGCATGTTGTCCCTGGGCGTGTGGGTCGCCTCCGAGCCGGCTGAGAACGCCTCGGACCGTTGAGCTGTGCCAGCGGTCGCAACCTGTGGACGGTCGGCACCCAATCGACGTTGAACTGGTCACCGATGGCGCGCAGGGTGTGCCCGTTGGACCTCAGCCGGCCGATGCGTCTTGGATGACGGGCTCGGGGACGAGGATCGGCCGACCCAGCTTGACGCCAAACGCTGGCTTGTCTGGAGGCTTGCGACGTAGCGGCAGCCCGCTCGGGTCGCAGGTTCCAGCCGGTGAAGCCACGGACTGGCGGAGCCGAAGCGACAAGGGGCCGGAGCGCTTGCGCTCCGGCCCCTTCCGTCACACGTACGGCGAACTACTGCTTGACCATGTTGTCCAGCAGCAGGGCGCAGCGGATCAGACCGAGGTGGCTGTACGCCTGCGGGTGGTTGCCCAGGCCGCGCTCGGCGAGCGGGTCGTACTGCTCGGGGAGCAGCCCGGTCGGGCCGGCGGTGAGCACCATCTGCGCGAACAGTTCCTCGGCGTCGGTGCGGCGGCCGGTGCGCAGGTACGCCTCGATCAGCCACGCCGTGCAGATGTGGAAGCCGCCCTCGCGGCCGGGCAGGCCGTCGTCCCAGTGGTAGCGGTAGACGACCGGGCCGCTGCGCAGGTCCGCCTCGATCCGCAGGACTGTGGACAGGAAGCGCGGGTCGTCACCCGGGAGCAGGCCGGAGAGGCCGATCCAGAGCGACGAGGCGTCCATGTCCTCGTCCCCGTACGCGACGCTGTACGCCTCGACGTCGGAGTGCCAACCGTGCTCCAGCACGTTGGCGCCGATCCGGTCGCGCAGGTCCTTCCACTCGGGCCGGTCCTCACCGCCGTGCTCGCGCATCACGTGCAGCGCGCGGTCGACGGTCATCCAGCACATCACCTTGGAGAAGACGTGGTGCCGTGGTGGCAGCCGGGCCTCCCAGATGCCGTGGTCGGGCTCGTGCCAGCGCCGGCGGACCGCCTCGACCATGTTCTCCAGGACCCGCCACTCGTCGTCGCGCACCGAGCCGCGAGCGTCGGCGACGGCCGCGATCAGGTCGGCGATCGGGCCGAAGACGTCCAGTTGGAGCTGGTGGTTGGCGAGGTTGCCGACCCGGACCGGCCGGGAGCCGGCGTACCCGGGCAGCGTGTCGATGACCGCCTCGGCACCCAGCTCGTACCCGTCGATGGTGTAGAGCGGGTGCAGCCGCTCGGGGTGGCCACCGGTGCGCTCGATGCAGCCGTCCACCCAGCGCAGGAACGCCTCGGCCTCCTCGATGGAGCCCAGGTCGACGAGCGAGCGGGCGGTCAGTGCGGCGTCGCGTAGCCAGCAGTAGCGGTAGTCCCAGTTGCGGACGCCACCGAGCTCCTCGGGGAGCGAGGTGGTCGCCGCGGCCAGGATCGAACCGGTGGCTTCGTGGCAGAGCCCGCGCAGGGTGAGGGCGCTGCGCGCGACCAGGTCGCGGGAGGTGGACGGCAGCCGGAGCGAGGCCACCCAGTCCTTCCACGGCTGTTCGGCGGCGGCCTGCCGCTCGTGGATCGGCACCCGGTGGTGCTCCAGGCTGTGCGTGCCGAAGCGCAGCTCCAGCACGACCTGCCCACCGGCGGCGGAGAGGTCGACGACCGCCTTGGCGGTCTCGTACCCACCGTCGTTGCGGACCTCCCACTCCAGGCCGGGCGCGTAGAGCGCGACCGGCTCGTTGGAGCCGAGCACCAGCAGACCGTCGCCGATCGGCTGCAACTGCACGGCGACCTGACCGAACTCGGGCCGGGGCGCGAACTCGACACGCGCCTTGCCGCTGCCGGTGAGCACCCGGACCAGGGTGGAGTCGCCGGTGATGACCGCCGGGCTGTCGTCCGGGGTGGTCTCCCGGGCCGGCTTGTCCAGCCAGTCGGTGACGGTGAGCCCGGACCACCGGGTCTCCACCGTCATCGTGCCGGAGCGGTAGCGCTGGCCCAGCGGGATACCGCCGCGCTCCGGGGCGACGCTGAAGTGACCGGCCGGGCTGCCGCCGACCAGGTCGGCGAAGATCGCCGCCGAGTCCGGCTTGGGGTGGCAGAGCCAGCTCACCTTGGCTTCGGGGGTGAGCAGGGCGACGGTACGACCGTTGGACAGCATGGAGTGCCGTTCGATCGGCACCGCCCGCTCGCCGAACAGCCAGTGCCGTCGGGTCTCCAGCAGCAGCGCCAACGCGCGCGCGGCCTCCAGCGGGTCGGCGACCCGGTAGCCGGCCTGGGTGTCCCCCGGGCCGATCTTGATGCCGAGGTCGGGGCCGTGCAGGTGGCCGAACGCGTTCTCGTCGGTGATGTCGTCACCGATGAAGAGCACCGCGCTGGCGGCGAGCTGGGTCCGTAGCTGGTCGACGGCGGTGCCCTTGTGGGTGGCCACGACGGAGAGTTCGATGACCTCCTTGCCCTGGGTCACCGTGACACCGTCGAAGGTGGCCGGGCCGTTGCGGACCGCCTCGATGGCGGCGGCGGCCACCTCCGGGTCGATTCCCCGGGTGTGCATCGCGACGCTCGCCGGTTTGCGTTCCAGCCGGACGCCCGGATGCTCGGCGGCGATGTCGCGTAGCGCGTTGCGGACCTGCGTGCGCACCGCGACCAGCTCGGGGGAGAGCCGCTCGACGAAGCCGATGTCGAACTCGGAGCCGTGGCTGCCGACGAGGTGCACCTCGCTGGGCAGCCGGGAGAGCGCGGCAAGGTCGCGCAGTGCCCGGCCGGAGACCACGGCCACGGTGGTCTGCGGCAGCGCGGCGAGCGCGCGGACGGCGGCGACCGCCTCGGGCAGCGGGACGGCCGTGCTCGGGTCCTCCACGATCGGCGCGAGTGTGCCGTCGTAGTCGCAGGCGACCAGGAGTTGGGGGACCCGGGCGATCCGGCCGATGGCGGCGCGCAGCTCGGGGTCCATCACCCCGGTGGCGATCGCCGCCCCATCGTTGACGGACGTGTTCACTCGGCCTCCGCCTCCGGAACCCCAAGCTCGGAGAGGAAGGACTTGGCCCAGTGGCCCACGTCATGGGTACGCAGGTGACGTTGCATTGTCCGCATCCGGCGGCGCGCCTCGGTTTTCTCCACGTGCACTGCCCGGAGCAGGGCGTCTTTGACCGCGTCCGGGTCGTGCGGGTTGCACAAAAATGCCTGGCGAAGCTCGGTGGCGGCACCGGCGAACTCACTGAGCACGAGCGCGCCACCCTGGTCGGCACGTGATGCTACGTATTCCTTCGCCACCAGGTTCATTCCGTCTCGCAGCGGGGTCACCATCATGACGTCGGCGGCAACGTACATCGCGGCCAGTTCACTGCGACTGTACGACTGATGCAGGTAATGCACTGCCGGCACGCCGACCCTGCCGAATTCGCCATTAATCCGACCCACCTCGCGCTCCACCTTGACGCGAAGTGCCTGGTAGTGCTCGACGCGTTCGCGGCTTGGTGTGGCCACCTGCACCATGACCGCGTCGGGAACTGTCAACTTTCCGTCAGCCAGCAGCTCGCGGAAGGCCTTGAGTCGCAACTCGATGCCCTTGGTGTAATCCAGGCGATCCACGCCCAGGATGATCGTCTTCGGGTCACCGAGCTCGGCACGGATCTGCTTGGCCCGGGCCTGGATGGCCGGGTCGGCGGCCATCCGCTCCATCTCCTGGGTGTCGATCGAGATGGGGAAGGCGCCCGCCTTCACCTGCCGACCGTCGACCTGGATCATCTGGCCCTCGTAGCGCAGCCCGAGCAGGTGGCGGGCCAGGCGGACGAAGTTCTGCGCGGCCAGCCGCTGCTGGAAACCGACCAGGTCGGCACCGAGCAGGCCGCGCAGGATCTCGGTGCGGAACGGCATCTGCATGAACAGTTCGATCGGCGGGAACGGGATGTGCAGGAAGAACCCGATCCGCAGGTCCGGACGCAGCTCACGGAGCATCGCCGGGACCAGTTGCAGCTGGTAGTCCTGCACCCAGACCGTGGCGCCCTCGGCCGCGACGTCCGCCGCGGCCTCCGCGAACCGGGCGTTGACCAGGCGGTACGCCTCCCGCCACCGGCGCTTGTAGGCCGGCGTCTCCACCGCGTCGTGGTAGAGCGGCCAGATCGTCGCATTGGACTGGCCCTCGTAGTAGCGCTCCAACTCCTCCGCGCTGAGCGGGACCGGGTGCAGCCGGATCCCCTCTAGGTCGAACGGCTCGGGAGCGGGGCCGGTGCCGCCGGCCCAGCCGACCCAAGTGCCCTGGTGCTCGGCGAGTACGGGATGCAGGGCGGTGACCAGCCCACCAGGGCTACGCCGCCACTGCCGTCCCTCGGGTGTGCTCACCTCGTCGACCGGCAAACGGTTCGCCACTACGACAAAGGAGCTACGGACGGTCACGATCGGCCACCTCCAGGTACTGACGGGTCCACCGCGATGAGCGTACTGAGCGTAGCTGCGGCGTCTGGTGCCCCGTGCCGGAGTCTCCTACCCGCCTCGCACCTGCCGAAATCCTGAGGGTGATCTTGTCGACAGCCGGCGGGTCAGAGGTCGATGATCGGCCACTCCTTGGGCAGCACCTCGCCCAGCAGTTCCCGCCGATCCGTCAGGATCGGCACGAGCGGACGCGACGCGGCCTCCATGGCGAGCTGAGCGAGATCCATGCGACCGTCCATTCGGCGAGACCAGCCACCGAGAATGGCGCACATGTCGGCTTCGACTGGTGTGACCCGGATGTTCGGCAGTGCCGAGAGCAGTTCCAACAGTTCCCACTGCTCGGGAGTCGCCTGTTGGTGTGCCCGCGCTAGGCAGAGTGCCGGCACGAGTACATCAAGAGCGTGGTCGGCGACTTCGGCGATCCGGTGCCCCACCTCCTGAGTCGTCGCTGAATAGGCGAGTAGTGCGGTTGTGTCGAGCGCAAGGCCGAAGGTGGTCACCGGCGGACCCGTGCACGGGCCGCTTCGACCTCTGCCTGCAACTGGGCGGCCTGGGCGCGCAGTTCGGGGGTGATGCTCGCCTTGGCCTGCTCCATCTCGGCATGCGCCCGCGCCAGGCCTTCATCGGTCAGCTTGAAGCCGACGCTCCGGAGGATCTCCCGGGTCTTCTCCCCGGCGACCCGCCTCCGTAGGGAGTCGGCCACAAAGGCGGACACGTTGGGTTCCAGTGCGAGTCTCTCCGCAAGATCGTCGGGCAGGCTGATGGTGATCTTCTTGGTCATACCTAAACCGTAATTTGCCTTACCGGCTCGGGCAAGGAGGCGCACCCGCGTACTCCTGGGGCGGGGTGATGTGGGCGAAGCGCGCCGTACCTGTCAGGATTGACGATGGCGTGCGCGTGGCCGGCTCCCGGCCGGCGGCGGCGGGCGGATCTCACAGCCCGCGCCGCGCCGCCGATCAGCGACAGCAACCGACGGAGGTAGCCCGCACCGTGGCCCAGTACATCTACGTCCTGGAAAAGGCGCGCAAGGCGCACGGCGACAAGGTCGTGCTCGACAACGTCACGTTGAGCTTCCTGCCGGGAGCCAAGATCGGTGTGCTCGGTCCGAACGGCGCCGGCAAGTCCAGCCTCCTCAAGATCATGGCAGGGCTGGACAAGCCGAGCAACGGCGAGGCCCGGCTCATGCCCGGCTACACCGTCGGCATGCTCGCCCAGGAACCCCCGCTCAACGAGGCCAAGACCGTGCTCGGCAACGTCGAGGAGGCGGTCGCCGAGACCAAGGCCAAGCTGGAGCGGTTCAACAAGATCGCCGAGCAGATGGCGACCGACTACTCCGACGAGCTGATGGAGGAGATGGGCAAGCTCCAGGAGGAGCTGGACCACCTCGACGCCTGGGACGTCGACTCCAAGCTCGAACTGGCGATGGACGCGCTGCGCTGCCCGCCGCCGGACGCCGACGTGACCCAGCTCTCCGGTGGTGAGCGCCGCCGGGTCGCGCTCTGCAAGCTGCTGCTGGAGGCGCCCGACCTGCTGCTGCTCGACGAGCCCACCAACCACCTGGACGCGGAGAGCGTCTCCTGGCTGGAGCAGCACCTGGCGAAGTACGCCGGCACCGTCATGGCGATCACCCACGACCGGTACTTCCTCGACAACGTGGCCAACTGGATCCTCGAACTGGACCGTGGCCGCACCTACCCGTACGAGGGCAACTACTCCACCTACCTGGAGAAGAAGGCCGCCCGGCTGGCCGTCGAGGGCCGCCGCGACGCCAAGATGAAGAAGCGCCTCACCGAGGAGCTGGAGTGGGTCCGCTCCAACGCCAAGGCCCGGCAGACCAAGTCGAAGGCCCGCCTCGACCGGTACGACGAGATGGCCACCGAGGCGGAGAAGACCCGCAAGCTCGATTTCGAGGAGATCCAGATCCCGCCGGGCCCGCGCCTGGGCAACACGGTGATCGAGGCGAAGAACCTCAGCAAGGGCTTCGGTGACCGGCTGCTGATCGACAACCTGTCGTTCTCGCTGCCGCGCAACGGCATCGTCGGCATCATCGGCCCCAACGGCGTCGGCAAGACCACCCTGTTCAAGACCATCGTCGGGCTGGAGGAGCCGACCGCCGGGTCGGTGCGCGTCGGCGAGACGGTCTCCCTGTCGTACGTCGACCAGAACCGCGAGGGCCTCAACGGCGACAAGACCGTCTGGGAGGTCGTCTCCGACGGGCTGGACTACCTGATGGTGGGCAAGGTCGAGATGCCGTCGCGGGCGTACATCGCCGCGTTCGGCTTCAAGGGGCCGGACCAGCAGAAGCCGACGAAGGTGCTCTCCGGTGGTGAGCGCAACCGGCTCAACCTGGCGCTGACCCTGAAGATCGGCGGCAACGTGATCCTGCTCGACGAGCCGACGAACGACCTGGACGTGGAGACGCTGTCCAGCCTGGAGAACGCCCTGCTGGAGTTCCCCGGCTGCGCCGTGGTCATCTCGCACGACCGGATGTTCCTGGACCGTGTCGCCACCCACATCCTGGCCTGGGAGGGCGACGACCAGGACCCGTCCAGGTGGTTCTGGTTCGAGGGCAACTTCGAGGCGTACGAGAAGAACAAGATCGACCGCCTCGGCGCGGAGGCCGCCCGACCGCACCGGGTGACGTACCGCAAGCTGACCCGCGACTGACCGGCGGAGACGGTGTCTGACCGGTTCGTCTACCACTGCACGCTGCGCTGGTCCGACCTGGACGCGTACGGCCACGTCAACAACTCGCGCTTCCTCACGCTGTACGAGGAGGCGCGGGTGGCGTTGATGTTCGCCGGCGGCCGGGCCTGGGGGGTCGGCTCGTTCGCCGACGGGGTGGTGATCCGCCGGCACGAGGTCGACTACCTGCGCCCGGTCGACTACGCGTTGGGTCGGGCCACCGCGGAGGCGGCGCCCACCGTCCGGATCGAGTTGTGGGTGGAGGAGATCCGGGCCTCCCGGTTCACCGTCGCCTACGAGCTGTACGACGGTGAGGTGCTGGCCAGCCGCGCCCGCTCGGTGCTGGTGCCGTTCGACCTGACCCGCCAGGTGCCCCGGCGGATCACCGCGGAGGAGCGGGAGTTCCTGCTGACGTACGCGCCGCAGGGCGGGGGTGTGCGATGACCCAGCCGGGTGCGGCCGGGTCGGGGCGGGCGGCGGCGTCGACCCCGACACACGGGGTCGCCGGGGTGGCGGACGCCGGTGCCTTCCTGGCCCGGCTGGTCCGGCTGGATCCGCTCGCGCCGGTCCGGCTGCGGCCGGCCGGCGGCCCCGGCCGGGTCGCCCTGTGGGCACGGCTGCCCTGGCAGGTCCTGGTGGTCCGCACGGTGGCCGGTGGGCCCGCCGACGATGTCACCGTTGCCGCCGCCGACCTGCTGGCCGAGCTGGAGCGTGGTGGTGTGGCCCTGCCCACCCGCCGCGACGCGCAGTGGCGGTGGCCGCTGCCGCCGGCGCGGAGCAGGCAGGTGGAGGCGCTGCCCGTCGTCGAGCTGCGCCGGATCGCGCAAGCGGCGGCGGGCACCCTGCGGACGGCTAGCCAGCAGGGAGTGGCCGGCCGCGCGGTGGGTCAGCGTGCCTTGCGCGACGCGTTGCTCGACCACGTGGCGGTGGTGGTCACTCCCGACGCGACGCCCGCCGCGCCGGTCGAGGTGCCGCAGCGGTTGGTGCAGGCGGTGGTCCGGATGGGCTTCCTCGGCGCTGCTGACGGCCCGGCTGCAGGCCCCGGCGAGCCCACTGTTCAGGTGCGGGTGGCGGGTCGGTGGGTCGGCCTGGTGGGACCATACGGAGCCGCGTGGTCGCAGAAGGCCACGGATCTTGCCGTGACACCCCTGGGTACTCGTCCGAACGGATGACCCCGGCTCATTCTTCTGGGCTGGGGCGGTCGTTGGGGGGGTGCTTCAACTCGGCTGTCCGGGTACCGTCCATCCTCGGATCCAACGCACCGTAGGCGGCTGGATCCGCTGGGGAGTGAGGTGCGCGAGCGATGCCGTGGTGGTCATGGCGCCCCGGTCCCGCCGACGGCGGCGATCCGGAAACCCGAAGCGGGATCACGATGGAGAGCGCGGTCCGAATCGGGCCGCCCAGCCCTCGCCAGCCGGGGGACGACTGCCCGGCCAGCGAGCGGCCCGCGCTGGCGGAGATGCCCGCCACCGTCGAGCCGGTGAGTCTGCGCCGGGTCTGCGACGCACTCGACCTGCTCGACGTGCGCTATCTGGCCGACGGCGACGGCAACCTGCTGGCCATGTGGGAGCGGCACGCCGTGCTGGTCACCCTCGAAGGGCCGGAGGACGAGATCCTGGTCATGCGGGCACGCCCACACGCCACGGTCCCGCCGGACTGGGCCGACCGGGCGTACCGGGTGGTCAACGAGTGGAACCACACCCGCCGGTTCTGCAAGGCGTACATCGGCGACCCGACCGAACGTGGGCAGTTGCCGATCTACGCGGAGCTCCAGGTGCCACTCGGCGCCGGCACCCACGACGCGCTGTTGGTCGAGATGCTCGACTGCGGCGCGGCGGTGGCCACCAGCTTCGTGGACTGGCTGCACGACGAGGGCGCACTGCTCTGACGCTGCGCGCGCCTCGGGCGGGTCAGACGCCGGTGGCCGGGTCGTCCTCGACGTTGACCATGAAGTACGCGGCCCGCTCCAGGTAGTCCCAGAGCGTCGCGGCGATCTCCGGCTCCAGGTCGAGCCGATCCACCGCGCGGCGCATGTTCCGCAGCCAGGCGTCCCGCTCGGCCGCGCCGATCCGGAAGGGCGCGTGCCGCATCCGCAACCGAGGGTGGCCGCGCTGGGCGGAGTACGTGTTGGGGCCGCCCCAGTACTGCATCAGGAACAGGGTCATCCGATCCGCGGCCGGCCCCAGGTCCTCCTCCGGATACATCGGCCGCAGCAGGGGATCGGTGGCGATACCGGCGTAGAACTCGTCGACCAGCCTGCGGAAGGTGGGCTCGCCGCCGACCGCTTCGAAGAGGGTCATCGACGCACCAGGACGGTCGGATTCACCTGCGGGGTTCACCGTTCCATCCTGCCAGGTGCTCTACGGGCCGGCTCGACCCCTTCGGCGTGCGTCGGATCACGCCGGGTCGACGGGCCCGAATGGCAGGGCGCTGACCCGACCCGTCCGGATCGGCCGCGACGCCACGGATCAGGTGACCGCGTGGCGGCGGTGGCCCTCGCCGGAACGCGGCTCAGGAGCGCTGGCCGTGCCCCCGTCGTCGGGGCGACCCATGGCGCGTGGCGTCTCGGCGTTGGCCGCCGCGGCTGCGGCGATCGCGTCGTCCACCGTCTGCCGGTCCGGCCAGCTGAGCGCGGCCACCGCCATGAGCACCACGCCGGCCGCGCTCCAGAGCCCGACCACCACCGGGATGGGGATCCGCTCGGCGAGTAGCCCGGTGACCAGCACCGCGAGCCCTTGGATGACCTGGACACCGGTGGCCATCACACCGAAAGCGCGGGCGCGGAAGCCGTTGGGCAGGGCCTGGACGAACAGCCCGTTGGCCATCGGCAGCATGCCGGCGACCGCGAACCCGCAGAGGGCGGCCAGCAGTGCCACCACCAGCGGTGGCGGGTCGAGCAGCGACGGCACCAGCACGAGCGGGGCCAGCACCGCGAGCGGCCGCATCAGCTTCATCCGGCGGGCCGGCGCGAAGAGCCGACTCACCAGCAACCCGCCGAGGATGAAACCGATCGGGTTGGCCACCATGATCACCGCTTGGGCCGCACCCCGGTTCACGTCGTCCCTGGCGCCTTCGTTGGCCCAGGCCGCAGCGAGGCCTTCGGGGACGATCGAGAAGAGCATGGCGCTGAACACCAGCACGGCGATCGCCCGCAACACCGGAGTGCCGAAGACGATGGTGAACCCCTGGCGGGTCTCCCGCAGCAGGTGGCTGCGGTGCGCGGGGGCCATGGACGCCGGCCGGTGCCGTACGCCGAGGCGGACGAGCAGCGCCGAGAGGCCGAACGTCGCCGCGTTGAACAGCAACGCGACCTCTGGGTTGATCGAGGCGACGGCGGCGCCGAACACGTACCCGATGATCTGGGCGGCCTGCCCGACGCTGCTGTTCAGTGACAGCCCGAGCACCAGCCGGTCCCCGGCGAGCATCTGCGGCATCAGCGCGGACTTCGCCGCCTGGCTCGGCGGGTTGGCCAGCGTGGCGGCGAAGATCAGCACCAACACCGCCTGGTACGGCAGGGTCGGGATGGCGATGAGCAGCATCAACGCCATCCGGATGAGGTCACACGCCACCATCACCCGTCGGTACGGGTACCGCTCGGCAAGGGCGGCGAGCACGGGACCGCCGAGCAGCCAGGGCAGGAAGCTGACCGCGAAGGCCGCCGCGGAGAGCGCGACGGACCGGGTCTGCTGGTAGACCAGCAGGGTGACGGCGGCCTTCGCGACGTAGTCGCCGACCCAGGAGAGAGCGCCAGCAACGAAGACGGCCCGAAACTCGCGCTGGGCGAACACCTCGCGGAATGTGGCTGGGCCTTCCACGGAAGGTCGCTCGTCGGGCACCGTCGCCTCCATCGGCCCCGGATTGGCCGCTCGTGGCAGCCCTGCCGGAAGCACTCGTCAGATCTGCCGGATCGGCGAGGATGTGATCACGTTCCGGCGGGAACGCATGCCCCGGATTCTGCCCGATCGTCTGACAACTAGCTAGGGCGAACGGATCGATCGTCGCTTCCCCGACTGAACGAACGGACGATACCTGAGGGGCCGGCTGGCTCGCGACCCCTGCATCGGTGGCCAGTGTCGCTGGGTCAGGTGGCGCCGCCCTGACCAGTCTCGTTGTCCGACAACGGCCGGGTCGGCAACCCGGGAAAGATGCGGGCGGCGGCGATCTGCGCGGTGATCCCCGAGTTCTCCAGCGCCTCCGCGAGCCGCCGACGCAGCTCCCGGCCCACCGCGAACTGCCCGTCCGCGGTCGTCTTCACCACCGTCCGGATGACCGCCCCGTCCACAGTCACCTGCTCGACACCCAGCACCTCCGGCGCCTCGACGATCTCCGGCGACAGCTCCGGGTCCACCGCCAATGAGGCCGCGGCGGTCCGCAGGACGGCGGTGGCCTCCTCGGTGCTGTTGAAACCGATCGGCAGGTCCACCACCACGAGGGCCCAACCCTGGCTCTTGTTGCCCACCCGGATGATCTCGCCGTTGCGGATGTACCAGAGCACCCCGCGACCGTCGCGCACGGTGGTGACGCGCAGACCGACCGCCTCGACCACACCCATCGCCTCACCCAGGTCGACGTTGTCACCCACGCCGTACTGGTCCTCGATGAGCATGAAGAGGCCGGCGATCAGGTCCTTGACCAGGCTCTGCGCGCCGAAGCCCAGCGCCACGCCGGCGATCCCCGCGCTGGCCAGCAGGGGAGCCAGGTCGAAGCTGAACTCGCGCAGGATCATCAGCAGCGCGATGCCGAAGACGAACGCGGTGGTCAGGCTGCGCAGCACGGAACCGATCGCCTCGGCCCGCTGCCGTCGCCGCTCGGGCACGAACTCGGCCGGGTCGACCGCAGCGCTCGGCACCCGTTCGCGCAGGGGACGCAACATCGTCGGCACCGCACCGTCGGTGGTCGTCCGGACCAGCCGGTTGATCGTCCGGTGCACCGCCCAGCGGGCCACCATCGCCAGTGCCAGGATCAGCAGCACCCGCAGCGGCTTGAGCAGGATCCAGTAACTGCCCTCGGCGAACCAGGCCGACCTGGTCAGCTCGTACAGGAATTCGCAGGAGGTGCTGCCCTGGCAGTTCACCGAGACGGTGTCGGACAGGGCGAGGGGCGTCACGCTGGCGGCACTCACCCTGTCTTCGTACCGCAAGAGGGCCGAGGGTCCGTCGCCGACCCACCGGCCGGGTGACCTACCGCCGAGGGGATGGCCGGAACGGGGCGAACCGGCCATCGTGACAGGTGCGGTAAAGAGCTTCATGAGGGACCCCGGATTAGTACGTGCAATCCGGGGTCCGATCAGGGACTATTGGCGCAACGGACGTCGGTGATCGGCCCGGCGTCGCCCGGGCGGGCCGTCGTGCCCTGCCCCGGTCGGCGGCGGTTCGCAGCAGCCGCTGAACCGGGAGGGTGAGCGCGATGCCTGACATACGACCCACGGTGGGCTCCGGCGCGTTGGTCCTCAACGCCACCTACGAGCCGCTGTGTGTCGTGTCGGTGCGTCGCGCCGCGATCCTCGTCCTCTCCGCCAAGGCCGTCTGCGTCGCCGACGGCGACGGCATCCTGCACAGTGCGCGCGACGCGCTCCCGGTGCCGTCAGTGGTCCGGTTGACGCGCTTCGTCCGGGTGCCGTACAGGACGCACGTCGGGCTGTCCCGGCGGGCGATCTTCGCCCGGGACGGGTGGCGGTGCGCCTACTGCCGGGGCCCGGCCGAGACCATCGACCACGTCTTCCCGCGCAGCCGGGGCGGTCGGCACGCCTGGGAGAACGTGGTCGCCGCGTGCGCCCGCTGCAACCACACCAAGGGTGACAAGACCCCGGCCGAGATGGGGTGGCGGTTGCACGCGCTGCCGACCGCGCCGAAGGGCACCGCCTGGCGGGTCCTCGGGCACCGCGCCCCCGACCCTCGTTGGGCCGACTGGTTGGATCTGCGCGAGCCCGAGGCCGCCGCCTGACCCCGAACGGCGCGGTCCGGCCACCCGGCTCACCCGTGCTGGTCTGTCGCCTGCCCTCACCCTGGACGCGCCTTGACCAGCGACGCGAAGACCACCACGTTGTCCGAGTAGCCGGTCTCACCGCCGACCCACCGGCCGCCGCAGGTGATCAGCCGCAGGCTCGGGCGGCTGAAGTCGCCGTACACCTCGTCAACCGGCAGTCGCCCCTTGTCGAACCGCTCCACCGAGTCCACCTCGAAGATCGCCACACTCTGGTCGGTGCGGGTGACCTCGATCTGGTCGCCGGAGCGCAGTTCGCGGAGCTGGTGGAAGACCGCCGGCCCGCTGGTGGTGTCGACGTGCCCGACGATCACCGCCGGGCCGTACTGGCCGGGGGTCGGCCCCTGGTCGTACCAGCCGGCCTCCTGGGCGCGGGCCGCGTCCGGCACGGCGATGGTGCCGTCCGGGGCGATGCCCACGTCGTGCACCGGGGCCTGTAGGTCGATCTTCTCGATGGCGAGGCTGGTCGGGCGGCTCGACGACAGCACCGGAAACTTCTTCGGCGGCGGCCGCAGGCCGGCGCTGATCCGGTCCGGCAACAGGCTCACGCCGGTCACCTGCTCGACGCCGAGCATCGCCACGATCAGCACCATCAGCGCGGCGACGGCCAGCACCGGCAACCCCGGGCCGGTACCGAAACGGCGTCGGGCCAACGGCGACGGCGCTCCGGCCGGGCGCCGAGGTGGCAGCGGCTGGGCGGCCGGATCGGTGGTGGCGACGCTGGCCGACCCGGCCTGCCCGGCGACCCGACGCAGCCGGCGGGACGCGCGGGCCACCAGCCGGCCGGACGCGCGCAGCGCCGGCCCGGCCCGGAGGCGGGCGCGGCGGTCCGGCCGCGCACGCGCGGATCTGCGGGTCATGGGTCGTCCGGCTCAGGAACCGGCTCCGGTCCGGCGCCGTCCGCCCGCCATGCCGAGCGCGATGGCGGTGCCCACCAGCGCCACGCCGCCGAGCACCAGCAGCGAGCCGGTACCGCGACCGCCGGCCGTACCGCCGCCCCCGGTCGCCGGTCCCTTGCTGGGTGAGGCCATGTTCAGCACGGTCAGCGTGGTCGAGGCTGCCTGCCCGTTCTCACAGCGCAGGTCGACCTGGTAGTCGCCGGCCGGCTTGTCCCGCGGGATGGAGGCCTGCGCGGTCAGGAACCCCCGGTCCGGCCTGAGCGTCACAGACCCGAACGCGTCGGAGTGCACGCTCGCCTGCCGGCTGTTGTTGTCGTTGTCGCAGTTCGCCCGGATGGTGACCCGACTACCGGCTTGGGCGCTGTTCGGTGTCACCTCGACGAAGGTGTTCTCGCCGGCACGCGCCGGGGCGGCCGACATCAGCACGAACGCCCCGATCAGCCCCACCAGTGTCAGTACGGACGAGAGCGCGCGATTGACAGTGCGGATTCCCTGCATGATTACCCCCCAACCGGCGACGACCGCCGGAACCCTCCCCTGGGCACGCGGGCTGCTTTCCCGCTGGCGTGGGGGCAAACCCGCAGGCGGGCAGGGGTGGGTCAGCGTTGACGCGGGGTGGCCTGGGTCGACGGGAGCGGGGTGATCGGCTGCCAGCCCAGCGGGGAGGAGAGGACCATCGTGCTCGACGGCTGGCCGTACGGGGCGAGCCGGTCGATGACCCCCTCGAACGCGCCGATCGACCCGGCGGCCACCTTCAGCATGCTGCACGCGTCCCCGGTGATCCGGTGGATCTCCAGGATCTCCGGCCAGCCGGCGACCGACGAGTCGTGCAGGATGCACCGCGCGCCGTAGCAGGACATCCTGATCAGGGCGACCACGGTGCGACCGGCCCGGTTCAGGTCGACGTGGGCGTGGTAGCCGGTGATGACGCCGGACTCCTCCAGCCGGCGAACCCGCTCGGCGACCGCCGGTGGTGACAGGTGCACCCGTCGGGACAACTCGCTGAAGGAGAGCCGCGCATCGGCCTGCAACTCGCGCAGCAGCGCCCAGTCCATGTCGTCCACGCTCAGACCTTACTTTCGTGAACCGACTTCGCCTAGTTGCCTTTGGTTCGCCAGAAGATGGCGACGAGAGCCGTTGATTCGGCATTCCACAGGCCGATCCGGCCGCGGGATCATGACGTCGGCCAGTCCGGGGGAGGGAAACGAGATGGTGGATCAGACGGAGCGGCGGGCGCCGAACCGCCGCGCCACGGTGCGACCGGTGACCCCCGTGCAGCGTGCGCAGCAGGCGGAACGCACCGGCGGCGAGCCGACGCTGGAGTTCGCCGACATGGTGCCGTACGACGCGTACGTGCAGGCCAGCGCGCTGCACAAGATGCAGCACCCGCTCAGCAGCGACCCGGGCGAGATGTCCTTCCTCATGGTCAGTCAGATCATGGAGCTGTACTTCGGGTTGACCTGCCACGAGCTGCGGGAGACCCAGCGGTTGATCCGCGCCGACGAGGTCTGGGAGGCGCTGGCCCCGTTGCGCCGGGCCAAGCTGCACCTGGAGGGGCTCAACGCCGCCTGGCTGGGCCTACGTTGGATGAGCCCGGCCGACTTCAACCGGTTCCGCAACCTGCTCGGCGAGGCCTCCGGCTTCCAGTCGGCCATGTACCGGCAGTTGGAGTTCCTGCTCGGGCTGCGCGACCCGACGCTGATCCGACCGTTCCGTCGGCAGACCGAGGTGTACGCCGCGTTGACCACCGCATTGGCCGCCCCGAGCCTCTGGGACGACGTGGTCGGGCTGCTCGCCCGGCGCGGCTTCGACCTCCCGGCCGACCTGCTCGGCCGGGACGTGGCCGTCGAGCACGATCCGCAGCCGTCGGTCGAGGCGGCCTGGGTGCGGATCTACGACGACACCGCCCCGGACAACCACCTGCGAATGCTCGGCGAGGCGTTGAGCGCGGTGGCCGAGGAGTTCGGCGACTGGCGCTGGAACCACGTCAAGGCGGTGCAGCGGACGATGGGTGCCAAGGTCGGCAGCGGAGGCTCCGCCGGCCTGGCGTGGCTGCAACGCAGCATGGCCCGGGTGGTCTTCCCGGAGCTGTGGTCGGCCCGCACCGCGATGTGACCGGAGAGCGAGAGATGCACACCCCTGCCCAAGACGCCCACCGCCTCGCCGGAGGCGAGGCCGAAGCCCACCGCCTCGCCGGAGGCGAGGCCGAAGCCCACCGCCGGGACGAGGCCGACCCCGGCCACCGGCACCTGTTCCACGTGCCGCCGGCCGACGGCGGTGACCATCCCGAGTCGGCGTACCTCGCCGGTAACTCGCTCGGCCTGCAACCCCGGGCCACCCGCGACGAACTCCTCGCCGACCTGGACGCCTGGGCGCGGCTCGGCGTCGAGGGGCACGTCGAGGCGGAGCGCGCCTGGCTGCCGTACCACGAGCTGTTGACCGGGCCGGCCGCGCGACTTGTCGGCGGCCGGCCCGCGGAGACCGTGGTGATGAACTCACTCACCGTCAACCTGCACCTGCTGATGGTGAGTTTCTACCGCCCGGCCGGCGTCCGCACCCGCATCGTCATCGAGGACTCCGCGTTCCCCTCGGACAGCTACGCCGTGCGCAGCCAGGCCCGGTTCCACGGTCTGGACCCGGACGACACAGTGGTCCGGCTGCGCCCGCGCGACGGCGAGACCTCGCTGCGCACCGAGGACGTGACCGACTACCTGGCCGCCGAGGGCGACCGGGTGGCTCTGGTGCTGCTCGGCGGGGTCAACTACCTCACCGGTGAGCTGCTGGACATCCCGGCGATCACGGCTGCCGGGCGGGCGGCCGGCGCGGTGGTCGGTTGGGATCTGGCCCACGCGGTCGGCAACGTGCCGCTGGCCCTGCACGACTGGGACGTCGACTTCGCGGCCTGGTGCTCCTACAAGTACCTGAACGCAGGGCCGGGTGCCCTGGCGGGCGTCTTCGTGCACGAGCGGCACCTCGGTGATCCGGACCTGCCCCGCTTCGAGGGATGGTGGAGCACCGCGGCGGCCACCCGGTTCGAGATGACCCCGGTTTCCCGACCACCGGCCACTGTGGAGGCATGGCAGATCTCCAACCCGCCGATCTTCGCGATGGGCCCGGTCCGCACGTCGCTGGAGCTGTTCGACACGGTCGGCATGCCAGTGTTGCGGGCCCGCAGCCGGCGACTCACCGGCTGGTTGGAGTCGCTGCTCGACGAGGTCGTCGTCGGCCGGCCACTGCGCGTGGTCACGCCGCGCGACCCAGAACGGCGTGGCTGCCAACTCTCGGTGCGCATCGGGGCCGGCAGCGCCGCCGAGCTGACCAAACGCCTGCGGTACGAGTACGGCGTCATCGCCGACGCCCGTGAACCGGACATCATCCGGTTCGCTCCGGTGCCGCTCTACTCCACGTACCTCGACTGCTGGCGTGCCGCTGCCGCGCTGGCGGCCGCTGTCGGGCAGGAGCCATCATGACCGTGCGACGCGACGAGATCGCGATCATCGGTGCCGGGCTGGCCGGCTGTCTGGCCGCCTGTTTCCTGGCCCGGCGGGGCTATCCGGTGGCTCTCTACGAGCGCCGCGCCGACCCGCGCGCCGGCACGGCCGAGCGGGGCCGCTCGATCAACCTGGCGCTCTCCGAGCGCGGCCTGGACGCGCTGCGGCGGATCGGGCTCGCCGAGCAGGTCATGACCGACGCGCTGCCGATGCGGGGTCGGATGATCCACCCGGTCGAGGGGGAGCAGCAGTTCCAGTCGTACAGCGCGGCCGGCGACCGGGCGATCAATTCGATCAGCCGGGGCGCGCTGAACAACGCCCTGTTGGACGAGGCCGCCGCGCTGCCCGGGGTACGGGTCGTCTTCGACCACCGGCTGGTAGGGCTCGACCCGACCGACGGTTCGCTGAGCTTCGACACCCCGCAGGGCACGGTCGCGGCCAAGGCGTCGGTCGTGCTGGGCGCCGACGGCGCCGGCTCCGCGGTGCGTGGGCAGTTGCTCGCGTACGGGCTGCTGGACGAGAGCGTGGACTTCCTCGACTACGGCTACAAGGAGTTGACGATCCCGCCGCTGGGCGGGGACTTCGCCCTGGAGCCGGACGCGCTGCACATCTGGCCGCGTGGCACCTCGATGATGATCGCCCTGCCGAACCCGGACCGCTCGTTCACCTGCACCCTGTTCTGGCCCAACGACGGCGCCGGCAGCTTCGCCTCGCTGACCGGCCCGGCGGAGATCGAACGGCACTTCGCCGAGCACTACCCGGACGTCGTCCCGCTGGCCCCGAACCTGGTCGACGACTACCAGCACAACCCGGTGGGCGTGCTCGGCACGGTCCGCTGCACGCCCTGGCAGGTCAACGGGAACGTCGGCCTGCTCGGGGACGCGGCGCACGCGATCGTGCCCTTCTACGGTCAGGGCGCCAACTGCGCGTTCGAGGACGTGGTCGAGCTGGACCGTTGCCTGGACGAGTGCGCCGACGACTGGGCGGCGGCGCTGCCGCTGTTCCAGCGACGCCGGCAGGAGAACGCCGAGGCCATCGCCACGATGGCGCTGACCAACTTCGTGGAGATGCGGGACAAGGTCGCCTCGCCGGTCTTCCAGGCCCGGCGGCGGGTGGAGCACGCCCTGGAACGCGCCCTGCCCGGCCGGTACGTGTCGCAGTACGAGCTGGTGTCGTTCTCCACCACCCCGTACGCCGAGGTGCGCCGCCGGGTGCGCCGGCAGCACCGGGTGCTGGGGGCGGTCGTCGGCGGGGCCGCGCTGCTGCTGGTCGGCGCGATCGGCGCGGCACTGAGCCGAGGGAGGCAAGAATGACCGGCCGGTGGGATCCGCGACTGATGGCCGGCCACGCGCCGGCGGGCCCGCAGCGGCTGCGCAACTTCGTCGCCGGTGAGTTCGTCGACGGCGGGCCGACGTTCGCGAAGGCCAGCCCGGTGACCGGCGAACAGGTCTTCGAGGTGGTCGAGGCGTCGAAGTCCACCGTGGACGACGCGGTGGCCGCCGCCCGGGCGGCGCTGCGCGGCCCGTGGGGCCGGATGGGCGAGCGGGAACGGGCCGAGGTGCTGCGCCGGGTCGCCGACGAGCTGGAGCGCCGCTTCGACGACCTGGTCACCGCCGAGGTCGCCGACACCGGCAAGTCCATCTCGCAGGCCCGCACGCTGGACATCCCCCGTGGGGCGGCGAACTTCCGGGCGTTCGCGGAGATCGTGGCGACCGCGCCCACCGAGTCGTTCACGACTGTCACACCGACCGGCGGCCGGGCGCTCAACTACGCGTTGCGCAAGCCGGTCGGTGTGGTCGCTGTCATCGTGCCGTGGAACCTGCCGCTGCTGCTGCTCACCTGGAAGGTGGCCCCGGCGCTGGCCTGCGGCAACGCCGTGGTGGTCAAGCCCAGCGAGGAGACGCCCGCCTCGGCGACGCTGCTCGCCGAGGTGATGGCCGCCGCAGGTGTACCGGAGGGCGTGTTCAACCTGGTGCACGGGTTCGGGCCGGACTCGGCGGGGGAGTTCCTCACCCGCCATCCGGGCGTGGACGCGATCACCTTCACCGGCGAGTCGGCCACCGGCGGCGCGATCATGCGGGCCGCCGCCGACGGCGTGAAGGCGGTGAGCTTCGAGTTGGGCGGCAAGAACGCCGGCCTGGTGTTCGCCGACTCCGACCTCGACGCCGCGGTGGCCGGCTCGGTGCGGTCCAGCTTCACCAACGGCGGTCAGGTGTGCCTCTGCACCGAACGCATCTACGTGCAGCGCCCGGTCTTCGAGGAGTTCACCGCCCGGCTGGCGAAGAGGGCCGGCGAGCTGGCGTACGGCTGGCCGACCGACGAGGCGACCGCCACCATGCCGCTGATCTCCCACCAGCATCGGGCGAAGGTGCTCGGCGCGTACGACCTGGCCCGGGCCGAGGGCGCCGAGGTGCTGACCGGCGGCGGCACGCCCACCTTCGGTGACACCCGCGACGGCGGTTCGTACGTGCAGCCGACGGTGCTCACCGGGCTCGGTCCGGACGCCCGCACCAACCGGGAGGAGATCTTCGGGCCGGTGGTGCACGTGGCGCCGTTCGACACCGAGGACGAGGCGTACAGCCTGGCCAACGGCACCGAGTACGGCCTGGCGGCGACCGTGTGGACCCGGGACGTGGGTGTCGCGCACCGGGCCGGCGTCCGGCTGGACGCCGGCATCGTCTGGGTCAACACCTGGTTCCTGCGTGACCTGCGGACCCCGTTCGGCGGGGTGAAGGCGTCCGGCATCGGCCGGGAGGGTGGCGTGCACTCGTTGAACTTCTACTCCGAACTCACCAACGTCTGCGTGGACCTGTCGTGAGCCGTAGCGAGGGAGCGGGCAATGGAAGCTGACATCGAGGCCGCCAACCGGGAGCTGGCCGACGCCCGCAGCACCGGCAAGCCGTGCCCACCGCTGCGCGGGCGGCTGCTGCCGGAGGGGGACGTCGAGTCCGCGTACCGCGTGCAGCAGCTCCAGGCGCGGGCCTGGCAGGGCCGTGGCGAACGTCGGGTCGGCGCGAAGATCGGGCTGACCTCCCGGGCGGTGCAGGAGACCTTCGGGGTGTTCCAACCGGACTTCGGCATGCTGACCGACGCCATGGCGGTCGGCGACGGGGTCGAGGTGCCCATCGACCGGCTGCTCCAGCCGCGGGTCGAGGCGGAGATCGCGTTCGTGCTCGACAAGGACCTACCGGACCCGCAGATCACGACGGTCGACCTGATCCGCGCCGTCGACCACGTGCTGCCGGCGATCGAGATCGTCGACTCACGGATCGCCGGCTGGGACATCTCCATCGTGGACACCGTTGCCGACAACGCCTCCAGCGGGCTCTTCGTGCTCGGCACCACACCACGTCGGCTCGCCGACGTCGACCTGCGGCTGTGCGGAATGGTGCTGGAGCACGCCGGTGAGCCGGTTTCGGTGGGAGCCGGCGCGGCCTGCCTGGGCAACCCGCTGCACGCTCTGAACTGGCTGGCCGGCACCCTCGCCCGCGCCGGTGACCCGCTGCGCGCCGGGGACGTGGTGCTCTCCGGGGCGCTCGGCCCGATGGTCCCGGTCACCCCGGGGGCCGCGTACGAGGCACGGATCTCCGGGCTCGGCTCGGTGCGCACATCCTTCAGTGACAGGGGCGAACAGTGACCACTGACGTGGCGGTGCTGGGATCGGGAAACATCGGGACCGACCTGATGATCAAGGTGCTGCGGCTGAGCGACAGCCTGCGCATCGTGGCGATGGCCGGCATCGACCCGGCCTCCGACGGCTTGGCGCGGGCCCGCCGGCTCGGCGTCGCCACCACCGCCGAGGGCGTCGAGGGGCTCGTCGCGATGCCCGAGTTCGCCGACGTCGAACTGGTCTTCGACGCCACCTCGGCCGGCGCCCACCGACGTCACGACGAGGTGCTGCGCGCACACGGCCGTACGGTGGTCGACCTGACCCCGGCCGCGCTCGGCCCGTACGTGGTGCCGCCGGTCAACCTCGACGAGCACCTGCGCGAACCGAACGTCAACATGGTGACCTGCGGCGGGCAGGCCACGGTGCCGATCGTCGCCGCCGTCCGTCGGGTCACCCCGGTGGCGTACGGGGAGATCGTCGCCTCGATCGCCTCGAAGTCCGCCGGTCCGGGCACCCGGGCCAACATCGACGAGTTCACCGAGACCACGGCCCGGGCCATCGAGGTGGTGGGCGGGGCCGAACGGGGCAAGGCGATCATCGTGCTGAACCCGGCGGACCCGCCGCTGCTGATGCGGGACACCGTCTACTGCCTCTGCCCGGACGCCGACGCCGACACCGACGCCATCGCCGCCTCGGTGGCCGACATGGTGGCGACGGTGCAGGAGTACGTCCCCGGTTACCGGCTCAAGCAGGACGTGCAGTTCGACCGGGTCGAGGCGTACCTGCCGACGCTCGGGCGGCAGCTCACCGCGTTGCAGGTGTCGGTCTTCCTGGAGGTCTCCGGAGCCGGGCACTACCTGCCTGCGTACGCCGGCAACCTGGACATCATGACCTCCGCCGCGCTGCGTACCGCGGAGCGGTTGGTTGCCCTGCGGTCGACGGGAGCGGTGGCGTGACCGACCTCTACATCCAGGACGTGACGCTGCGCGACGGCATGCACGCCATCGCCCACCGGTACACGGTCGACCAGGTGCGGACGATCGCCGCCTCGCTGGACGCCGCCGGGGTAGCCGCCATCGAGGTGGCGCACGGCGACGGGCTCGCCGGTTCCAGCGTCAACTACGGCCACGGCGCGGCCAGCGACGCCGAGTGGATCTCCGCCGCCGCCGAGGTGCTGACCACGGCGAAGCTGACCACGCTGCTGCTGCCCGGCATCGGCACCATCGCCGACCTGAAGGCCGCCAAGGCGCTCGGCGTGACCAGCGTGCGGATCGCCACCCACTGCACCGAGGCGGACATCTCCGCCCAGCACATCTCCTGGGCCCGGGAGAACGGCATGGACGTGGCCGGGTTCCTGATGATGTCGCACATGAACGATCCGGCCGGGTTGGCCGGGCAGGCCAAGCTGATGGAGTCGTACGGCGCGCACTGCGTCTACGTCACCGACTCCGGCGGCCGGCTGCTGATGTCCGACGTGGCGCAGCGGGTCGACGCGTACCGGCAGGTCCTCGCACCAGAGACGCAGATCGGCATCCACGCGCACCACAACCTGTCGCTCGGGGTGGCCAACAGCGTGCTCGCCGTCGAACACGGCCGGGTCACCGGCTCCGCGCCGGCCGGCCCGGACGCAGCCCACGGCCGGACGGTCCGCGTCGACGCCTCCCTCGCCGGCATGGGCGCGGGCGCCGGCAACGCCCCACTGGAGGTCTTCGTCGCGGTCGCCGAGCTGCACGGCTGGAAGCACGGCTGCGACGTGTTCGCGCTGATGGACGCGGCCGACGACATCGTCCGCCCGTTGCAGGACCGGCCGGTCCAGGTAGACCGGGAGACGCTCTCCCTGGGGTACGCCGGGGTCTACTCCAGCTTCCTGCGGCACGCCGAGCGGGCGTCGGCGAAGTACGGGGTGGACGTCCGGTCGATCCTGGTCGAGTTGGGCCGCCGCCGGATGGTCGGTGGCCAGGAGGACATGATCGTGGACGTCGCACTCGACCTGGCCGGCAAGGAGCAGGCGGCGAGCGCGAGGAGTGAGCCGGGTTTGCGAGCCCCGCAGTCGCGAACGAAAGGTGGCGCAGCATGATCGGACCGGACATCGCGGGAATCGCCGAGAAGTTGGGGGCAGCGGCCGACACGGCCACCGCGATCCCACAGCTCGCCGCCGAGACCGGCCTGGACGTCGACGCCGCGTACGCCGTGCAGGCCGCGCTGCTCCAGCGCCGCGTCGACGCGGGTGAGCGGCTCGTCGGGCTGAAGATGGGGCTGACCAGCAGGGCGAAGATGGCCCAGGTCGGCGTGGACGAGGTGATCTGGGGGCGGCTCACCGACGTGATGCGGGTGCCCGACGGTGGCGTGGTGGACCCGTCCGCGTACATCCACCCCCGGGTCGAGCCGGAGGTGGCCTTCCTGCTGGACCGGCTGCCCGAGCCCGGTGAACCGGTCGGCGACTTCGCCGACGCGGTCCGCGCGGTCGCCCCGGCCATCGAGCTGATCGACTCCCGGTACGCGGACTTCCGCTTCTCGCTGCCGGACGTGATCGCCGACAACACCTCCGCCGCCGCGTTCGTGATCGGGCCGTGGTCGCCGGTGCCGGCGGGCCTGGACAACCTGGGCGTCCTGCTGGAGGTCGACGGACGGGTCGCGCAGGTCGGCTCGACGGCCGCGATCCTCGGTGACCCCCGTCGGGCGCTCGACGAGGGCATCCGACTGGCCGGCCGGCACGGGGTGCGGTTGGAGTCGGGTTGGGTCTTCCTGGCCGGCGCGGCCACCGCTGCCGTTCCGCTGCGTCCGGGCACGCATGTCCGCGCCGTCGTCGAGAAGCTCGGCACGGCGTCGCTGCGGGCTGCGTCGTGAGCGCGGTGGTGGGGGTTCCGGGCGGCCCGACCGTGATCGGTGGCGTGGGGGTTCCGGGCAGCCCGACCCTTATCGGTGGCGTGGGGGTTCCGGGCAGCCCGACCGGCTCCGGGCGGTCAGGCTTGATCCCTGCGCCGGTCGGGCTGCCCGGAACCCCTGACCTGGTCGCGGTCCGCACGGCGGCGCCCGGGGGAGGGTTGTCATGAGTGTCGATGGCGCTCGGGTGGTGGCCGGCAAGGCCGTTCCTCGGGGGGCGTTTCCGCACGTCAAGGTGGCGGGTGGGTTCGTCTTCGTCTCGGGTACGTCGTCGCGTCGGCCGGACAACAGCTTCGCCGGTGTGTCGGTCGACGAGTTCGGTACGACGAACCTCGACATCCGGGCGCAGACGCGGGCCGTGATCGAGAACATCGGCGATCTGCTGCGGTCCGTCGGCGCGGACCTCACCGACCTCGTGCAGGTGACGTCGTACCTGGTCAACATGAACGATTTCGGTGGTTACAACGAGGTGTGGGCGGAGTTCTTCGACGCGTCCGGACCGACCCGCACCACGGTGGCGGTGCACCAGTTGCCGCACCCGCACCTGCTCATCGAGATCCAGGCCGTGGCCCTTCTTCCTGCGGGAGGTCAGTCGTGAGTGAGATCGCCGAACCGTTCAGCTTTCCCGGTTGGATCGCGGACAACCAGCACCTGTTGAAGCCGCCGGTGGGCAACAAGGAGATGTTCCCCGGCGGGGACGACTTCATCGTGATGGTGGTGGGCGGGCCCAACCAGCGCACCGACTTCCACGTGGACCCGTACGAGGAGTTCTTCTACCAGGTGAAGGGCAACATGCACATCAACCTGGTCACCCCGGAGGGGCCGCGTACGGTGCACGTGCGCGAGGGTCAGATGTGGATGTTGCCGCGCAACACCCCGCACTCGCCGCAGCGGCCGGAGGCCGGCTCGATCGGTGTGGTCGTCGAGCGGGTCCGTGAGGAGGGCACGCTGGAGACGTTCCAGTGGTACTGCCCGGAGTGCGGCAACAAGGTGCACGAGGTGGAGTTGCAGGTTCGCGACATCGCCGCCGACCTGCCGCCGGTGTTCCAGGCGTTCTACGCCGACGAGGCGGCGCGTACCTGCGCCAACTGCGGCACGCTGCACCCGGGCAAGGGCTGATGCGCGCAGGTGTGGTCGACGTGCACACGCACGTCGTACCGAAGGGGTGGCCGGACCTCGGCGCGGCGTGCGGTGGGTCCGGCTGGCCGTGGCTACGGGTCGACTCCGAGCGCGCCGCCATGATCATGGTGGGGGAGACGGAGTTCCGCCCGGTCGGCGCCGAGTGCTGGGACGCGTCCCGCCGACTGGCCGACATGGACGCCGACGGCGTGGACGTGCAGGTGGTCTCGCCCACGCCGGTCTTCTTCAGCTACGACCGCCCGGCCGACCAGGCGGTGAAGGTCGCCCGGATCTTCAACGACCTGACCCTGGAGGTCACCGCCGCCGGTGGCGACCGACTGGTGCCGTTCTGCCAGGTGCCGCTCCAGGACCCGGACGCCGCCTGCGCCGAACTGGATCGCAGCCTGGCCGCCGGACACGTGGGTGTGGAGATCGGCAACCACGTCGGCGACCGGGATCTGGACGACGAAGGTGTGGTCACCTTCCTGCAGCACTGCGCCGAGGTGGGTGCGCCCGTCTTCGTCCACCCGTGGGACATGCCGGACGGTCCGCGACTGGACCGCTGGATGGCCCGTTGGCTCACCGGGATGCCCGCCGAGACGCACCTGTCGGTGCTGGCGATGATCCTGGGCGGCGTCTTCGACCGGGTGCCCGAGTCGCTGCGGATCTGCTTCGCGCACGGCGGTGGCAGCTTCCCGTTCTGGCTGGGCCGCGCCGACAACGCCTGGCACCGCCGGGGCGACCTGGTCCGTGGCGCGTCGGTCGCCCCGCCCAGCAGCTACGTCGACCGGTTCAGCGTCGACTCGGTGGTCTTCGCGGCGCCCGCGCTGCGGCTGCTGGTCGACACGATGGGGGAGGACCGGGTGCTGGTCGGCAGCGACTACCCGTACCCGCTGGGTGAACGTCCGGCCGGTGCGGTGGTCCGCGACGCCGACTTCCTCACCGACACCCAGCGCGACAAGATCTCGTCCGGCAACGCTCTGCGCTTCCTCGGCAAGGTGAAGGATCCCGCACCCGTGGCGTAAGCAGATCTTGGACAGTTTCCGTTCTCGCGTAACGGAAACTTTCCAAGATCCGCGGGCCGGCGTGGCGTAGAACCACGCCGGGGTCCGGTTGGTCCGTTTTCGGGCGGCAGCGCGTGTCGGCTGCGCCAAGCGCCGGCGACCGGCAGGATGGCGGGATGGCCGAGCCGCACGACCTGACCGCCTTGGAGCAGGCCGCCGCCGTCGCGCGCGGCGAGCTGTCCAGCGTCGAGTTGGTCGAGCACCACCTGCGGCGGGTGACCGCCCTCGGTGACACCGTGGGCGCGTTCGTCACCGTCACTCCGGACCTGGCCCGGGAGGCCGCCCTCGCCGCCGACGCCGCCCCCGCCGACGGGCGCGGTCCACTGCACGGCGTGCCGACCGCGATCAAGGACCTGACCCTCACCGCCGGGGTCCGTACCACCTTCGGTTCGGCGGCCTTCCTCGACTTCGTCCCACCGGTCGACGCCGACGTGGTCCGGTTCATCAAGGCCGCCGGCCTGGTGAGTCTGGGCAAGACGACCACCTCCGAGTTGGGGTGCTCGCTCTACTCGGAGGGTCGGGTCGCTCCGCCCGCCCGCAACCCGTGGCAGTTGGCGTACACCGCGGGTGGGTCCAGCGGCGGGGCCGCCGCGGCGGTGGCCGCCGGGCTGGTCCCGGTCGCCCAGGGCTCCGACGGTGGCGGCTCGCTGCGCGTCCCGGCGTCGCTCTGCGGCCTGGTCGGCTACAAGCCCAGCCGCGGCCTGGTCTCCGGCGGGCCGGTCGGCTCCGGCGCGTTCGGCCTGCCCACCAGTGGCCCGCTCGGGCGGACCGTTGCCGACGTCGCCGCGCTGCTCGACGTCATGGCCGTGCCGGTGCCCGGCGAGCCCTACCTGTCGCCGCCCGCGCCCTCCGACGGCTATCTGGCCGTGGCGAGGCGGGCCGATCCCGGCCCGCTGCGGATCGGCCGGTTCACCACGCCGATGCTCGCCGACGAGCCGGTGCACCCCGACTGCGTGGCCGCCGTGGACGCCGCCGCCGCGCTGCTCGCCGCCGCCGGGCACGAGGTGGTCGAGGTGCCGCCGCCGCTCACGCCCGCGGTGTGGCCGCTGTTCGAGATCCTCTGGTACGTGTTGGCGCTCGCCCCGGTGCCCCCGCAACGGGAAGCGGAGCTGCTGCCGTTGACCCGGCTGATGCGCGCCCGGGGTGCCGAGATCAGCGCCGGCACGCTCGCCGCCACGCTGGGAGAGTTGCAGGCGCAGGTCCGCCTCGGCGCCCGCCGCACCGCCGGGGTCGATCTGCTGCTCTGCCCCACCCTGGCGGCCCCGCAGGCACCCGTGGGCTGGTTCACCGCCGATGGTGACCCGGCGGCCGACTTCGACCGGCAACGCCGCTTCTCGCCCTACTGCGCCATCTTCAACGTCACCGGTGACCCCTCCGTCTCCCTGCCGGTGGGCAGCACCACCGACGGACTGCCCGTCGGGGTGCTGCTCACCGGCCGGTACGGTGACGACGCGCGGCTGATCGCGACCGCTGCGCAACTGGAGGACTCCAGTGACGGATGGGATCGGCACCCCGCAATCTGGCGGGCCGCCGACTCCGCTAACGTGAATGGTGACGGCGTCGGGTGGCCGGCATCATGATCGTCCATTCGACCCGGCAGTTCGAGGTCGTCCTTCTTCCGCCTGGGGGCGTTGGGATTGTCTGTTACCGAGACGTTGCTGGTCTTTGTCGGCATCCCGCTGGCCGCGGTGCTGGTCATCACCGGTCTCACCTACGCCAGCAGCCGTGGTGGTGCCACCACCGGCGGCGGTGGCGCCAAGCGCTACCGCCCGGGCCGGCCCTTCGACTTCACTCCGGTCTGGTTCCTGGGCCGCCCGGAGCAGCTGGCCGACTCGGCCGGCACCGCGCTGACGGCCGGGGCGCAGGCGCCCGCGCTGACCAGCCACAAGCTTGAGAAGGCCAGCGTCGAGGCGCCGGCCGGTGGAACCGGAGGCGCAAGTGACCGTTGGTGAGAAGCAGGCCGGGTCGGAGAATCCGCCCGAGGTGCTGGACGGGCCCTTCTCGACCCGCCAGCTGCTGCGCATCGACGAGGCGTTGCGCCTCGCCGACCAGGGCACCGGCCTGGTCTTCTCGGTCTTCGTCGGTGGTCTCGACGAGCCTGTCCGGGAGCACGCCCAGCGGCTGCACCGCCAGCTCGCCGACCCCGACAAGTCGGTGCTGATCGCGGTGTCGCCCAACCAGCGCCAGCTGGAGATCATCACCGGTCGGTACGCCCGCAAGCGCATCCCCGACACGTACGCGAAGCTGGCCGCGCTCTCCATGGCCGGCGCGTTCAGCGGGGGCGACCTGGCCGGCGGCATCATCAACGGCCTCGACCAGCTCGCCAGTCACGCCGGCAAGGGCTGAGCCCTCCCTCGTACGACGAAGCCCGGCCCGCGTCCAGTGGGCCGGGCTTCGATGTGTCAGCGGGGCGCCATTCGGATCTCGTCGGCCAGTTCGTGGTGTTCGGGACCGGCCGGTGGCGTAACGTGCCGGCTCCCGTCGATGATCTCGTAGCGGTTACCGTTCTCAGGCAGGTCGGACAGGTCCTGCTCGCGCCAGCCCCGCTCCGAGGGCTGCCACTGGTGAGTCGGCTGTGCCAACACGTCCACCTCCTTCCGCAACCATAACGACCCGGGCCGGCGTGAGCTCTCAGCCCACACCGGCCCGGGCCGTCTACTCGCTGGTCAGCTCTGCTGGGCGTCCTTCGCGCGGGCCTTCAGCGCCCGCACCACACCGTCGCGGCCCTCGGCGACCAGCCGGCGCAGCGGGCCAGGGTGCCCGTCACCGGCCAGCCACGCGTCGGTGGCCGCCACCGTGTCGTCCTCCACCAGGTAGGTCGGGTACGCCAACTGCGCGAACTCCTGCGCCGGCTCGCTGTCCCGGGTGGCCCACACCTGCGCGACGGTCGCGAAGTACCGCTCCCGGTACGGGGCGACCAACTCCACCTGCGTCGGGTGCGCGAAGCCCTGCAACAGCGCCCGGTGCCGCCAGTTGGGCAGCGCGTCCGGGCCGGTCAGCAGCGCCCACAGGGCGGCCTTGTTCTCGGCCGTCGGCACCAGCGCGTGGGCGTACGCGGCCTCCCGCTCACCGCTGGCGGTGCGGTCAGCGGCCAGTTCCGCCTCGATCTCGGTCGCACCCGCGGCACCGTTCGCCACCAGAGCGGCGAGAACCGACCAGCGCAACTCGGTGTCCACCGTCAACCCGGCCGGAATGCCCGTGCCGTCCAGCCAACCGCGCAGCGTGGCCAGGTCCTCCTCGGACCGCGCCGCCGAGGTGAACGCGCGCGCCCAGGCGATCTGGAAACCGCTGCCCGGCTCCGCGTTGGCCAGCGCGTCCCGGGCGGTCCGGGCCAGCTCGGCCCAGCCGGTCGGCGCCCAGGCCGGGTCGGCGTACACGGTGAGCGTGGTGGTCGCCTGCCGCAGGGTGGCGGTGACCAGGTTGATGTCGGTCTCGGCGGGCAGCCCACTCAACGTCAGCGCCACGTAGTCGCGGGCGGACAGCTCGGCGTCGCGGGTCATGTCCCACGCGGCCGTCCAGCACAGAGCCCGGGCCAGCGACGACTCGAAGCCGCCGATGTGCTGCACCACCGTCGCCATCGACCGCTCGTCGAGGCGCAGCTTGGTGTAGCTCAGGTCGTCGTCGTTGAGCAACAGCACGTCGGCGGCGCGCACACCGCGCAGCTCGGCGAGGTCGGTCCGCTCGCCGGTCACGTCCACCTCGTACCGCTCGCGGCGGACCAGCCGCCCGTCGGTCAGGTCGTACAGGCCCACGCCGATCCGGTGCGTCCGCAGCGTCGGGTACGCCGTCGGCGCCTCCTGCCGGACCGCCACCTGCTCGTACGTGCCGTCCGCGCCGATGGTGACCTCCGGGCGCAACGTGTTGACCTGCGCGGTCTCCAACCACTGCGCCGCGAACTTGCGCAGCTCCCGGCCGGAGGCCGCCTCCAACTCGGTGAGCAGGTCGTCGAAGGTGGCGTTGCCCCAGGCGTGCTTGCCGAAGTAGGCCCGCAACCCGGCGACGAACGGCTCCTCGCCCACGTACGCGACGAGCTGCTTGAGCACGCTCGCGCCCTTGGCGTACGTGATGCCGTCGAAGTTGACCTCGACGGCCTCCATGTCCGGCATCTCGGTGTAGACCGGGTGCGTGGAGGAGAGCTGGTCCTGCCGGTAGCCCCAGTTCTTCCGGATGGACAGGAACGTCGTCCACGCCTCGGTGAACCGGGTGGCGTTGGTGTTGCACCAGTGGCTGGCCCACTCGGCGAAGGACTCGTTGAGCCACAGGTCGTTCCACCAGCGCATGGTGACCAGGTCACCGAACCACATGTGGGCCAGCTCGTGCAGGATCGTGTTGGCCCGCTGCTCGTACTCGAAGTCGGTGACCTGCGAGCGGAACAGGTAGTGCGACTCGGCGTGCGTGACGCAGCCGAAGTTCTCCATCGCGCCGGCGTTGAAGTCGGGCACCCAGAGCTGGTCGTACTTCGGCAGCGGGTAGCGCACGTCGAACTTTTCGTGGAAGAAGTCGAAGCCCTGCTTGGTGATCAGGAACAGGTCGTCGGAGTCCAGATAGCGCGACATCGACGCCCGGCAGAACACCCCCAGGTCGATGCCGTCGTGGCTGTCCCGCACCTCGTGGTACGGCCCGGCGCACATCGCCGTGATGTAGGTGCTCATCCGGGGCGACTCGGCGAAGTGCAGCGTCTTGAGCCCCTCACCCGCCGGCTCCTCCCGCTGCACCGGCATGTTGGACACCGCCCGCCAGTGCGCCGGCACAGTGGCGTGCCAGGTGTAGACGCTCTTCAGGTCGGGCTGGTCGAAGCAGGCGAACACCCGCTGCGCGTCGGCGGTCTCGAACTGGCTGTAGAGGTACGTCTCGCCGTCCACCGGGTCGACCGTGCGGTGCAGACCCTGACCACTGTTGGAGTAACCGAAGTCGGCGTCGACCACCAGGGTGTTGTCGCTGTCCAAACCGGACAGCACCAGGCCCTTCTCGGCCGACCAGTCGGAGAGGTCGACCGGCCTGCCGTTCAGCGTCGCGGAACGCACCGAGTCGGCGGCCAGCTCGATGAATGTGCTCGCCCCCGGTTCCGAACAGCGGAAACGGACCTCGGTGACGGACCGGAAGGTGCGGCCGTCCGCCGCCAGCACGGCGCTCGACAGGTCCAGCCTGATGTCGTACCCCGTCACGTTGAGCAGGCGGGCCCGCTCGGTCGCCTCGACCTGGGTCAGGTTGCGCACTCCCGGCACTGTTCGTCTCCATCCCACATCACGCCGACGCCCGGCGGCGTCCGTCTGACCGCCACTCGTGGCGGCTGGCCCGATTCGAGTCTTCCACGTACGGGCAGCCGGCGGTGGCCGAGGTCACGCTCTCATTCGGGTGCCGGTCGATACCGTGCGGGGTGAAGATTTCGGTGAGACGCCGGACTGCCGGCGCCCCGTTGCGAAGGGACCTCACCGTGACCGATCGTGTCACCGCCGACATGTGGTTCGACCCGGCCTGCCCGTGGGCGTGGATCACGTCCCGCTGGCTGCTCGAGGTCGAGCGGGTTCGTGACGTGGACATCCGATTCCACGTGATGAGCCTGGCCGTTCTCAACGACGGCCGGGACGAGCTGCCCGAGGACTACAAGTCCTTCCTCCGCACCGCCTGGGGCCCGGTGCGGGTCTGCATCGCCGCCGAGCAGCGGTACGGCAACGACGTCCTGCGCCCGCTCTACACCGCGCTCGGCACCCGGATCCACCTCGGCAAGGAGGAGCGGGGGCACGAGCTGTACGTCGCCGCGCTGACCGACGCCGGCCTGGACCCGGCGCTGGCCGCCGCCGCCGACAGCACCGATTACGACGAGGCGCTGCGGGCCAGCCACGAGGCCGGCATGCGCCCGGTCGGACAGGACGTCGGCACCCCGGTCGTGCACGCGCCCGGCCCGGACGGCACCCCCGTCGCGTTCTTCGGCCCGGTGATCACCCCGGCTCCGAAGGGGGAGGCCGCCGGCCGGCTCTGGGACGGTGTCCTGCTGGTCGCCGCCACGCCCGGCTTCTACGAGCTCAAGCGCACCCGTGAGCAGGACCCGATCTTCGACTGAGCGCTGAAAGGAAGGGCCCCTTGTTAACGCTATGCGTTAACAAGGGGCCCTTCCTTTCAGCGCGGCGTGTTGGGGCGCCGCGTTGCCCGCCCCGTCACCGGGAGACCGCTGCACTCGTTGGCCTGCATGTCCGCCGCAGCGACCCGCAGGGCCGCACCCGGAGTTCGTGGAGGCAATCCCGATGGCCAAGCACCGTGCGTCCGGTGACGATCAGCTGACCCGGCCGGGGGTGATCGACACTCCCGGCGCGGACTACTGGTCCGTTGACGACTCTCGCTGGCCGGCGGTCCGTCCGGACCTGCCCGCCCACCTGGTCGAATTGCTCGCGCCGCCCATCGTGGTGGGCGTGGCCCGGGTGCCGGTGACGTCCCGGCTCACACCGCCCGCGCCGGCCAACCCGCTGCCCTCGGCCGCCGACTCCGGGTCGACGGGTCTGCCGACGCTGGCGGCGCCGGCGGAACCCGCGCCCCCACCGCCGGCGCCGGCCGCCCCGCGCCCGGTGCCGACGCCGCCACTGAACCCCCGGCCCGTCCCGTCGCCGCCCCCGGACCGTCCCGTGCCCGGGCCGCCCGCGTCGCCTCGCCGCAGCGTGAACACAGGACCGGTCGGGACCGTCCGACGGGGCAACGGCGGGCCGGTGAGCGCGGGTCGGCACCGCCGGAGCGTGTCCGACCGCGCGGGTTGACCGCCGCGCCGGGCCTGGCGCTTTCATCTGGTGGACGCCCTGCGGGTCCCCGTCGGCGGCAACACCGTCGCCGGTAGCGTCACGGGTATGACGGTCGTGCATCCGATCACCCGGGCGTGGGTCACCACTGGTGGCACCGGCGCGCAGAACTACGACGAGTTCGCCGACGACGCGGAGATCACCGCGATCATCGAGGCGAACCCGCACAGTGCCCTCGGCATCGAGATGCCGCACCGTGCCCCGCAGAGCCTGGGCACGTCGTTCCTCGACGCGCTGCCGAACGCGGTCTCCCGCCTCGCCGAGGCCAAGGCGGACGGCAGTTACACCCCCGCCGAGCAGGTGGTGGTGCTCTACCGGATCACCGCGGCCGGCGAGGAGCCCGCGTTCGGGCTGTTCGCGATGGTGGACACCGACCAGATCTCCACCCGGGCCGACGAGCCGGGCCTGGTCATCCGCAACGAGGACGTGTTCATCGCCAAGGTGCGCGAGCGGGTGGCGCTGGCCGAGGCGCTGGGTCACCTGCTCTCACCCGTACTCCTGCTGCAGACCGGGCGTGGCGACGAGCTGCACGCCGCCCTCGCGACGGCGACCGAGACGGCTGGCGCGCCCGCCGCGACGGACACCGATCAGGCGGGGCGCACGCACGCGATCTGGTTGCTCGGCCCCGGCCCGGAGCAGACCGCGCTGATCGACCTCGCCGGCGGCGGGGAACTGGTCGTCGCGGACGGCAACCACCGCAGCCTGGCCGCCCAGACCGGCGGGCTGTCCCGCTTCCTGGCCGTGGTCACCACCCCCGCGTCGGTGGCCATCCAGCCATACAACCGGCTGGTCAGCGAGCTGACCACGACGCCAGCCGAGCTGCTCGACCGGCTGCGGGCCGCCGGTGCCGAGGTCGAGCCGATCGACGGCCCGGTCGAGGTCCCGGCGGGCGGCGGCACCGTGCACCTCCGCCTCGACGGCCAGGGGTACGCGGTGCGCCTGCCGGCCACGGCCTCCGCCCGGCTGGAGAACCTGGACCACGCTCTGGTCGAGCGGTTGCTGCTGCGCGACGCGCTCGGTCTGGACCCGGGCGACAAGCGGATCACCTACGTCGGTGGTGACTACCCGGCGAGCTGGCTCACCGGTGAGGTCGACGCTGGCCGGGCCGAGCTGGCCATCCTGATCGCGCCGGTGACCGTCGAGGATTTCGTCGCGGTGAACCTGGCCCGGGAGAAGATGCCCCGGAAGAGCACCTGGTTCACCCCGAAGGCGCGCGGCGGTCTGGTGGTCGCCGAGCTGCCGCGCTGAACGGTCCACCGCACGACCGTGTGACGAACCCGGCTCTCCGACGCCGCCCCCGCGACGTCGGAGAGCGCGGCCTGACAGACTGCCCGGTATGCGCGTCTACCTGGGATCCGATCACGCCGGTTTCGAGTTGAAGGTGCACCTGGCCAATCACCTGGCCAAGCAGGGGTACGACGTGATCGACGTCGGCCCGCACGCCTACGACCCGGACGACGACTATCCGACGTTCTGCCTGCACGCCGGCACCCAGGTGGTGGCCGACGGGGCGGGTCTCGGCGTGGTCATCGGCGGGTCCGGCAATGGTGAGCAGATCGCCGCGAACAAGGTCGCCGGGGTCCGGGCCGCGCTGGCCTGGAGCGTGGAGACCGCCCAGCTGGCCCGCCAGCACAACGACGCCAACGTGGTCGCGGTCGGCGCCCGGCAGCACACGTTGGACGAGGCCACCGGCATCGTCGAGGCGTTCCTGAACACGCCGTTCTCCGGCAACGAGCGGCACGCCCGTCGGATCGCCCAGGTGGCCGAGTACGAGCAGACCCGGCAGTTGCCCGACCTGCCCTGAGCCAGGCGGTCAGCGCGGCGAGCGGGGTAGCTCCTCGCGGGGCACCCAGTTGCGTCGGACGACCACCACCCGGGCCTCCGCCTCGGCCAGGTCGGCCTCGGTCGGCCGGGCCGCGTCCCGGGCTCGCAGCGCGGCGCTCAGCCCCACCTGGGACGAGCCGGAACCGACCAGCCCGCGTAGCCCCCGCTCGCCGTCGCGCTCGTCGCCGCCCGGGCCTCGGCGGCGTGGCGGTGGGTCGTCCCCGTCGTGCACACCGGCGGTGCTGACCGTCGGGGTGTCGGCACCGCGTCCGGCCGGTTCGGAGTCGGGGTGGTGGCGTAGCCGTCGCCGTCGTCGGTCGGGGTCACCCATCAGCCGACCGTACCCTGCCCGGGGTGGGATCCGGCACCGTCGCGCGATCTCGGGCCCCGGCCGGGGTCGGCGACCGATTTGCCGGCTGACTACCCTCGAATCAGGCGGTGCTGTTGCCGTCGGTCAGGGGGAGGACGAGATGGCAGACCAGACGCAGCCGTGGGCGGAGCGGACCGTGGAGGTGCCGCCGCAGGCCGGCGTCGGGGTGCCGCCGCAGCGGGACGGGTTCCGCCGGGGCGTCGCTCCGGTGGGTGAACCGCGCACCCCGCGGACCGAGTCGTTCCCGGTGGTCGAGCAGGAGCCGACCGGCACCGGGTGGCCCGGAGGGCCGGTTCCGCGCCGGTCGCTGGGCTCGCGGATGGCGCAGTTGCGTCGCGGCGGTGAGTGGAGTGCGGCGGCCGGGCTCTTCGCGTTCGTCTGCTGGGGGATCTGGGCGCTCTCCGGCCAGGGGGACCTGAGTGGCCCGCTGCTGGTGTTGGTGCTCAGCCTGCTGGTGGCGGTCGGTCTGTTCGCCCTGTCCCGGCTGGTCGGTCGAGTGGTGCTGGAGCGGCAGTTGGGGCGGGTCCGGCGCAGCGCCCGAGGCGCGCACCTGGCGACGGCGGTGTTCCTCGCCGGCCTCGGCGTGGCCTGGCTTCAGCAGACCGAGTGGGTCGTGTCCGCCTGGAACTGGATCTCCTCGAACTGACACCGGCCGCGCACGGGCGGGTCGGCTCGGGGCCGCCCGCCCGTACGCCCGGTCGCGGCACGCCGCGACACCGGTCGTCTCCCCACCAGGCAAGGCCGCTGCTTACCCGGCCGGCCACGGTTCATCCGTGGCCGGCCGGTCCGTCTGGTACCCCGTTCGGGGTGGCCGGGTGCGTCGGTACGGCGGTCGGTGGCTGCCGCCGTGCCCTCGGTGTGCGAGACCACGGCCAGCGTGCCGGGTTCGATTGCCAGGTTGCATCTGTCATTGCCGACCCCGAAATCCTGGGGCGAAATTCGACGGCGAAAGGTCTCGGCCACGGCCCGACCATTTCCGTCGTTCCCGCTGCTCGTCATGATTCGAACAATGTCCCGGATGTTGCCACCTCTCGCACCTGGGAGAGGCAGCAAATATCCCCACATGGTGGGCGGATCTTGGGGTGGATATTCGATGCGGCGGCCTGGTTGCCGCGTTTACTGGCGTTGCGGTAACGGCGGCTGAACGCCTGTCGTCCTGCGGGTATCCGCAGCGTGTCGCTTGTTCGTCGGGACAGTGCGGCACGGCCGCGCCGGTCAAGTGAAGAAAAACAGAATTCGCAGATACAGTTCGTGGTTCACGATTTAGGCGACGTTCACGCTCGACAAGCCTCATTCCCTCTACCCTTTGGCGCGACGTTCGATCGCTAACGGAAGAGGTTTCGTGAGTCAGGCAATCGACGGTCGCCGCATCGCGCTGGACAACGTTGTTCCCGGGGAGATGTGGGCGGCCATCGCCGAACGGGCGGGACGTGTTCCCGCAGCCGTCGCACTGGTGGAGCAGTCCGCCGAAGTGACGTACGCGGCACTGGTGGAACAGGTCGAGGCCCTGGCGGTCGAGCTCGTCACCGCCGGTGTCGGTGTCGGAGACCTGGTCGGAATCCGGCTGCCCCGAGGCCGTCAGGCGATCATCGCGATCCTCGCGGCCCTCCGGGCCGGAGCGGGCTACGTGCCGCTGGACCCCGCGTACCCGGCGGACCGGATCCGGCTGATGCTCTCCGACGCCCGCCCCCGCGTGGTGATCGACGAGAACGGGGTGTCGTCGTCACCTGACGCCCGGCGATCGGCCTCGGACACCGCGTACGTCATCTTCACGTCCGGATCCACCGGCCGCCCCAAGGGCGTCATGGTGCCGCGCAGAGCCCTGGACAGCTTCTGCCGCGCCGCGGTCGGCCGGTACGAGCTGACCGAGGCCGACCGGATGTTGCAGTTCGCCTCGCTCAGCTTCGACGCCAGCATCGAGGAGCTGTTCCCGCCGCTGGTCAGCGGGGCCACTGTGGTGATCCGCGACGAGGACATGATCAGCCGGCCGGACCTCTTCCTCGACCGGTGTGCCGCCCTCGGCGTCACCGTCCTCGACCTGCCGACCGCGTACTGGCACGAGTTGGTGGGCGCCCTGGTGCGGGGCGAGGTGACCCTGCCCGCGACGGTCCGACTGGTGATCATCGGGGGCGAGGCCGCGCGTGCGGACCTTATCCGTGGTTGGCAGGAGGTGGTCGGCACCTCGGTGCGGCTGCTCAACACCTACGGGCCGACCGAGACCACAGTGGTCGCCACGGTCGCCGACCTGACCACGTGGACCGGTGGGGCCGTGCCGATCGGGCACCCGCTGCCGGGGGTCACCTGCCGCATCGTCGACGACTCCGGAGCGGAGGCCGAGGTCGGGGAGTTGCTGATCGGCGGCGCGGGCGTGGCGACCGGCTATCTGCACCAGCCGGCCCTCACCGCCGAGCGGTTCCGTCCCGGGCCAGACGGCCAACCCGAGTACCGCAGCGGCGACCGGGTCCGACGCGGGGCCGACGGCGGTTTCGAGTTCCTCGGCCGGGCCGACGACCAGGTGAAGGTCCGCGGCTTCCGGATCGAGTTGGGTGAGATCGAGACCGCGTTGCGCGACGTCGAGCACGTCAGCGACGCGGTCGTCGTCGTGCAGGACCGTGACGGGCAGCAACGCCTGGTGGGCCACGTGGTCGCGGCACCGGGCGTCGACCTCGCCGCAGTGCGCGCCAGTCTCGCCGACCGGCTGCCCGCCTACCTGGTCCCCGCTGTGCTGACCCGACACGACACCTTCCCGATCGGCCCCCAGGGCAAGATCGACCGGCGGGCGTTGGCAACCACCACCGACGAGCCGCCGGTCACCGACTGGTCGGGGCTGACCCCCGCGCAGGCCGAGGTCGCCGCCCTGTGGCGCACCCTGCTCGGGGTGGGGGAGGTACGCCCCGACGACGACTTCCTCGCCCTCGGCGGCAGCTCGCTCGCCGCCATCCGGCTGATCGGCGCCCTCCGCCAGCGCCACGGGGTGAACCTCACTCTGAGCGAGCTGTACGCCGCTCCGGCGCTCGCCGCACTCGCGGCGCGGCTCGGCACCGGGCCCGGCGTCGACGAGATGCCGGCCGACGGCGTACCCGCCGGCGTCCCGCTCGCCCTGAGCCCGCTGCAACGTGACTTCTGGGTGGCCGAACGCGTCTGCGCCGAGCTGCCCGCGCACACCCTCGGTGCCCGCTTCCGGTGGGACGGCCGGATCGACGTCGACGCCCTGACCCGTGGCCTGCGTGAGTTGACCCGGCGGCACCCGTTGCTGCGCGCCCGGTTCCCCGACGACGGTGCCGAGCCGCGCCTGGTCATCGACGACGACGCGGTGATCCCGCTGACCGAGGCACCGCGCTCCGATCTGGCCGTGGAGAAGTTCGACCTGGCCAACGGCCCGCTGGCCCGCGCCGTTCTGGTCCGCACCGACGGCGACGACGAACTGGTCCTGTTCGTGCACCACCTCGTGTACGACGGCTGGTCGAGCACCGTCGTCGGCACCGAACTGGCCGCGCTCTACCAGGCGGCGCTGCGCCGACCGGACACCGACGACCTCAGCGCCGCAGCAGGACTGCCCCGGGCCCCCGCCGTACCCGATCTGGCCGCCCGTTACGCCACCGCGAAGGCCGACGCGACGCTGACGGCGTACTGGCGGAGTCGTTTCGCCGACGCCGACCTGGACCTGGAGGTGCCAGCGGACCGGCCACGTCCGGTGGTCCGGTCCTTCGCCTCCGCGCGCATCAGCCGCCGACTCGACCCGGCGCTGCTGCGCCGGGTGACGGAGTGCGGCCAGGCGCACCAGGCCAGCCTGTTCATGGTGGTGCTGGCCGGGTTGCAGGCGGTGCTGCACCGCTACACCGGGCGGGACGACATCACGATCCTGTCGCCGGTGGCCGGCCGCACCAGCCCGGACCTGGAGGACGTGGTCGGGCCACTGCTGAACATCCTCCCGCTGCGCGGTGACGTCGCTGGCGAACCGTCCTTCGCGGAACTGCTTGCAAGGGTCCGGCGCACCGTCCTCGACGACCTGGACCACCAGGGTCTCGCCCTGCCCGACCTGATCGACGCGCTGAGGCGGCCCGGCAGCGGCAACCGCAACCGGCTCAGCCCGGTGATGCTGACCGTGCACAACACACCGGAGATCGACCACCCGGGCGTGCGGTACGTGGGGGAGGTGCCGCCGGCGGCGACCCTGGTCGACCTCGGCATCAGCCTGGACTTCCCGGACGGCGGCCCGGTGCTGAACGTCGACTACGCCACCGAACTCTTCGACCGGGCGCGCGTCGAGGCGCTGGTCGGCCACCTGCTCACCCTGCTCGACGCCGCGGTCAGCGCACCACGGCAGACGGTGGGCCGGCTCGCTCTCCTCACCGTCGAGGAGCAGCAGCGGATCGTGCACGGGTGGAACGACAGCGTGATCGCCGTGCCCGACGCGACCGCAGTGCACCAGCTCTTCGAACGTCGGGTAGCGGCGACCCCGGACGCGCCCGCGCTGACGTTCCGGGACACCACGGTCAGCTACCGCGAGCTCAACGGTCGCGCGAACCGGTTGGCCCGCCGGCTGCGCGACGAGGGCGTGGGACCTGGTGACCGGGTGGCCATCTGCCTCGACCGTGGCATCGACCTGTTCGTCGCCATGTGGGCGGTGCTCAAGGCCGGCGGAGCGTACGTCCCGCTGGACCCGGCGTACCCGCCGGAACGGCTCGACTACATGCGCCGGGACAGCCGGGCGGCGGTGTTCGTCGACGACGACTACCTGCGGGGCCCGCTCCCGTCGGAGCAGGACGACCTGCCACTGGTCAACGCCAGCACCGACCCGGCGTACGTCATCTACACCTCCGGGTCGTCCGGGAAGGCCAAGGGCGTCGTCGTCAACCACGGCAACCTGGTGCACGCCGCACGGATGTGGCAGCACGCCTACCACCTGGAACCCGGTTGGACCTACCAGCAGGCGGCCAGCTTCTCGTTCGACATGTTCGTCGGTGAGACGCTGCGGGCGCTGTGCACCGGGGGTCGACTGGTCGTCGTACCCCGGGAGACCCTCCTCGACCCCGCCGACCTGTACGCGTTGATGCGCGCCGAGCAGGTCCAGTGCACCGAACTGGTTCCGGCGGTGCTGCGCAACCTGCTCGCGTACGCCGACCAGACCGGCCAGAGCCTCGATTTCGTGCGCCTGCTCGTCGGCGGCGGCGAGAAGTGGCACGTGCGGGAGTACGAGCTGGCCCGCCGGCTCGTCGGGCCGGGCAACCGGGTGGTGAACGCCTACGGCGTCACCGAGGTCACCGTGGACAACGTCTACTTCGACGGCCCGGTCGACCACCTCGCCGACGAGGCGCCGCTGCCGATCGGCCGGCCGTTCCCGAACAACCGGGTGTACGTGCTGGACGCGTACCGCCAGCCGGTGCCTCCGGGGGTGGTGGGCGAGTTGTACCTCGGCGGTCTGGGCGTGGCGCCCGGTTACCACGACCGTCCCGAGCTGACGACCGACCGTTTCGTGCCCGACCCGTACGCGCCGGAGCCGGACGCCCGGATGTACCGGACCGGCGACTCGGCGCGCTACCACCTCGGCGGGGACGTCGACTTCCTCGGTCGCCTCGACGACCAGGTGAAGGTGAACGGCTACCGGGTGGAGCTGGGCGAGGTCGAGGCGGCTCTCGGTGCACTGCCGAACGTCGTCGCGTGCGCCGTCGCGGTGCACCCACTGCCCTCCGGCGTCGCCCAGCTCGTCGGCTACGTCGTGCCGGGCGGGGACGAGCCGGTGGACGAGGTGTCGATCCGCGACGCGCTCGCCAAGACGTTGCCCGTGCACATGGTCCCGGCCCGGCTGGTGAGCCTGCCGGCACTGCCGCTCACCCCGAACGGGAAGCTCGACCGGCGCCGGTTGCCCGCACCCGCTCACGCGACCGGCGACGCCGCCGGCACGGCCGCGCGAACGCCGCTGGAGCGGCAGATCGCGGGCGTGTGGTCCGAGGTGCTCGGCATCGACGAGATCAGCATCGACGACAGCTTCTTCGCCCTCGGTGGTGACTCGTTCGCCGCCCTGCGGGTCATCCGGCGCATCGAGCCCGCCCCGGCCCTGCTCGACATCTACCAGCACCCGACCGTGCGTCGACTCGCCGCCGCGCTCGGCGAGCGCGACCCGGACTCCCTCGACGAGCGCCGGATGCTGCACCGGCTGACCGCGTCGGACGCCGACCTGGCAAGCGGCGGCGTCACTGTCGTCGCCGTGCCCTATTCCGGGGGCAGCGCGATCGCCTACCAGCCACTCGCCGCCGCCCTCCCCTCGAACTGGGCGTTGCAGGCGGTGGAACTGCCCGGCCACGACCACTCCCGACCCGACGAGGAGTTGCTGTCGGCGCGGGCCGTCGCGGATCTGGTCCTGGCCGAGCTGCGGGACATCGACGGGCCGATCCTGCTGTACGGCCACTGCCTCGGCGTCGCGGCGACCGTCGAGATCGCGCGGCGAGCGGAGGAGGCCGGCGTGCCACTGGCCGGCGTGGCGCTGGGCGCGGGTTTCCCCACGGCCCGACTTCCCGGCCGCTTCTTCGACTGGTTCTACCGCCTGGTGCCCACCGACCGGTTCACCTCCGACCGGGAGTACCTCGCGTACCTGCGCGGTCGGGGTGGTTTCACCGACGTGGACGACCCGGCCCAGGAGGCATTCGTCCTGCGTAACGTCCGCCACGACGCCCGCGACGCCGAGGAGTACTTCACGGCGGCGTACCAGCGTCAGGCCGAGCGGCTGCGGACACCGGTGCTGGCCGTCGTCGGTGCGCGCGACCGGGTGACCGAGCACTACCAGGAACGTCACCAGGAGTGGGGACACTTCGCCGACGAGGTGGGCCTGGCGGTCCTGCCCAAGGCCGGGCACTTCTTCGTCAAGAGTCACGCCGAACCACTCGCGCAGGCACTGGTGTCGTTCGTCGAGCCCGCACCGTCGGCGGACGAGAACGCGCCGGCCGCGCCGCCCGCCCCGCCGCGCAGGCAGGGGCCCGAGCCCAGCCTGTCCCGGTTCGCGCTTGTCGCACTGGGCCAGCTGGTATCCATGGTCGGCAGCGGGCTGAGTGCACTCGTCCTCAGTATCTGGGTCTTCCAGCGGACCGGGTCGATCACCGACTTCGCGGTGGTGAACGCGGTCGGCCTGCTGCCCGGCATCCTCGTCGGACCACTCGCCGGTGCCGTCGCCGACAGATGGAACCGGCGCACCGTCATGCTGGCCAGCGACGGCGCTTCGGCGGCGGCGATGGCGGCCCTCGCCGTGGTCGTGTTCTCCGGTGGCGGCCTCCAGCTCTGGCACGTCTACCTCGCGGTATCGGTGACATCACTGGCCGGGGCCTTCCAACGGCCCGCCTACCTCGCCGCGGTCGCCCAGCTCGTTCCGAAGCGGTACCTGGGGCACGCCAACGGCATCAGCCAGCTCGGGGTCAGCGTCGGCCTGGTCTTCGCTCCCATGCTCGGCGCGGGGCTGGTCGGGTTGATCGGTGTGCCGGGCGTGATCGCGATCGACGTCGTCTCCTTCGCCATCGGCGTGCTGACCCTGCTGGCGGTCCGGTTCCCGGATCTGATGTTCCACCGCCGGGAGGAGACCTTCCGCACCGAGATCACCGCGGGCTGGCGGTACATCACCCGGCGACCAGGGCTGCGCGCCGCGTTGCGCTTCTTCGTCATCGACCACGCGTTCTACACCCTCGGCTTCGCCGTGATCACACCGATGCTGCTGATCGAGCAGAGCCCGGCCGTACTCGGCCTCGCCCTGGGGGCCGGCGGTCTCGGCGGGCTGGTGGGCAGTCTGACCATGGGCCTCTGGGGCGGCACCGCCCGCCGGGCCAACGGTCTGATCATCTTCATGGGCGTCGGCAGCCTCGCCATGGCCGTCGTCGGCCTCGGTAACGCGCCGGTCCTCGTCGTGGCGGGGATGTTCCTGGTGACCTTCGGTGAATCCCTCGCCGAGGGCCACTGGATCGCCCTCGTGCAGACGAAGGTCGGTTTCGAACTCCAGGGCCGGGTCCTGTCGATCTTCATCACGGTGATGATGCTGACGATGCCGGTCGGCTACCTGATCGTCGGCCCGCTCGCCGAACGCTACGTCCAACCCCTGCTCGAACCCGGCGGCGCCCTCGCCGGTTCGGTCGGCCACCTGCTCGGCACCGGCCCCGGACGCGGCCTCGCCCTGCTCGTCGTCGTCAGCGGCCTGCTGCAACTGGCCTGGGCCGTACGCGGGTGGTTCACCCCGCGCCTGCGCCTGCTCGAAGACCACCTGCCCGACGCCCTGCCGCCCGCCGAGATCGGGTCCCGCGACGAACTCCAACGCGAAGCAGACGCCCTGCTCGCGCTCACCCGATAAGGAAGCCCTGTGTCCACCGAAGTCCTGTCCGAGGCGCCCGTCGACGCGTACGGCACGCCACTCATCGACGCCGGAGAACTCGTGCCCGGCACCCGTGTCCTGATCAAGGACGAGACCCGGTACGCCTCCGGAAGCCACAAGGAGCCCGCCGCCCGGGCAGTCGTCGCCCGTGCGGCCGCCGCCGGATACCGCCGGGTCGTCATCGCCACCTGCGGCAACTACGGCCGGGCCATGGCGATGGCCAGCGCCGACGCCGGGATGGCCTGCACTGTGGTGCTGCCCACCGGTTGGAGTGACGGCGGCGCCTTCATGCGGGCCGCCGGGGCCGACGTGCACCTCGTGCCGGGCAGCTACGAGGACGCCGTCGACGAATCGCGCCGGCTCGCGCAGACCGAGGGTTCGATCGACGGGAACGTCGACGGCCCCTACGTCGACGCCGTCTTCGCCGGTCACGGCGTCGTCGCCCACGCCCTGCACCGGGCGCTCGGCGAGCCGCCGGCAGCGCTGTGGATCCCGGTCGGCAACGGTACGACGATCATCGCGGTGCACCGGCAGTTGCGGGCGCTCGGCTGGTCCGTACCCATCCACGGGGTCGGCTCCGCCGACAACAACCCGGTCGTCACCTGCTGGCCGGGCCCGTACCAGACCCTGCCGCCGGACTGCGTCGTCACCACCGACCACAACCAGCCGCTGGTGAACTGGCACGCCCTACAGGGGCCCGAGGCGATGGAGGCGGTCGCGGCCACCGGCGGGCTCGTGCACGGGGCCGACGACGACGAGCTTCTGCACGCGCAGGCGCTGCTCGCCCAGCACGGTGCCCAACCCACCGCCGCCGGATCGGTCGCCCTGGCCGGGTTGCTCCGGCACGCCCGCACCACCGCTCTCACCGGCACCCACGTCGTGCTGCTCAGCGGGCGCTGAGCACTCCCACTACGAAAGACCACCCCCATGACAACCGTGGCACCCCCCTTGCTGCTGTTCGCCCGCGCTCGTACCTCCCGCGCCGACGAACGGATCTTCATCGCCAAGCTGGCCGTGCTGGTCGTCCTCACCGCCCTCGGCGGCGTGCTCGCCCTGCGCCCCGAACCCCTCGCCGCGCTCGTCGGCGTGGTGCTGCTCGCCGCCATGTACACCCACGCGGTCGAGTTGCAGCACCAGGCCCTGCACCACTCGGCGTTCCGGGCATCCTGGCCGCACCGGCTGGTCGGCGTGCCCCTCGGCCTGCCGCTGCTCGTCGTCTACAGCCACTACCGGGTCCGGCACCTGCAACACCACCGCTACCTGGGCACCCCGCAGGACACCGAGTTCTTCGGCTTCGACACGCGAGTGCCGCTGACCCGGGGCATGCTGCTGCGCGGGCTGTTCGACTACTCGCGGTTGGCCGCCGTCCTCCGCGACGTCGTCCGGGCGGCGACCGGACGCTGGCGGTACGAGTTCGGTGACATCAGCCCGACGATGCGCCGCCGGATCGTCACCGAGCACGTGATCCTCGGGGCCGTGCTCCTCCTGGTAGCGGTGCTGGCCGGCACCGGACACCACGAGCCGGTCCTGCGGCTGTGGCTGCTGCCCCTCCTGCTCGCGGTGCCGGCCCACTTCCTGGTGGAGCTGCCGGAGCACGTGCTCTGCGACACCGACAGCACCGACGTGCTCCGCAACACCCGATCCATCCGCGGCAGCTGGTTCAGCACCTGGTACACCAACGGCAACAACCTGCACATCGAGCACCACGCGGCGATGAACGTGCCGATCAGCCAACTGCCGGCGCGACACCCCGAGACACTCCGGTACGCCGAACACGTGGAGAAGACGTATCTCGACTTCTACCGTCAGCTCTGGCGGGCCGTACGCCGCTGACCGCGACAGGTGGTCGTTGACCACCGTGAGACGAGTGCGAGCTCAGGAGCAACCCTCTGCGCCCGACCCCGCGTGACTACCTCGAAACGGGGATCGGAGGCCTCCATCTGCGGCGACGTGGCCGGACGGCCGCCGCTGCCCGACGGCCGCCAGCGCCGTCGGCCAGCGGAGCGGGCGGGTGGCACGCGCGATCGAAGACGGGGAGATACGCGGAAGGCCCAGGTGCCGCGATCATGCGGTCTGCCTGGGCCTTCGTGGTGGAGCGGGCGACGAGAATCGAACTCGCGTAGTCAGTTTGGAAGACTGAAGCTCTACCATTGAGCTACGCCCGCGTGCACCCCGCCGGAACGAGGCGCATGCACAGCGTACCCAATGTCGACGCCCGACGCGTAACCGCGCCACCGCCCCGCGGTGCCGGGTCGTCCCGACGCCGCGTCGCACCTCCCCTCAAGATCCGCACGGCATCCGTCGCGCGACCCCTCAAGATCCGCACTACATCAGGGATGTAGTGGTCTCCGCGCGTCGTGAGGCCGCTACAACCGGGAAGTTGTGCGGATCCTGGCGCGGGGAGCGGTCGCGTGGCCCGGGTCGCGCGGGTCCTGCGGTGCGGGGGTCGGCCCTGCGTGGTCTGGCATCGGGAGTTTTGGGAGCTTTGGGATATTTGCCCGGGTGGTGGATGCCCCGGCACCGCCTGGGGCGCGACGACGGCATAGACTGCTCGTCGCCACGGGGTGTGGCGCAGCTTGGTAGCGCACTCGCTTTGGGAGCGAGGGGCCGTGGGTTCAAATCCCGCCACCCCGACTGTCGTCCGCGGCCGGGCCGACCCGGGTGCCGTCCAGTGCGGTCCCCGGGCGATGCCGGAGCGTCAGGCCGGCTCGCCTACACTCGATGGGCTGAATCACGCCCAGACTCAACTGAGATCCGTCAAGGAGTACGCCTGTGAAGAGCACCGTCGAGACTCTGAGCCCGACGCGCGTGCGGCTCGCCATCGAGGTGCCGTTCGTCGAGCTCGAGCCGAGCCTCAAGAAGGCGTACCGGGAGATCGGTTCGCAGGTCCAGGTTCCGGGCTTCCGCCGGGGCAAGGTGCCGACCGCGGTGATCGACCAGCGGGTCGGCCGGGGCACCGTGCTCAACGAGGCGGTCCAGGAGGCCATCCCGGAGAACATCCTCGCCGCGGTGCGCGAGCACGACCTCAAGACGCTGGGGCGCCCCGACGTCGAGATCACCGAGTTCAACGACGGTGACTCGCTGAACTTCACCGCCGAGGTCGACGTCCGCCCGGAGATCACCATCCCGGACCCGACCACCATCGAGGTGGTCGTCGACGAGCTGCAGATCGACGAGAGCGAGATCGACGAGCAGGTGAAGAACCTGCGGGAGCGGTTCGCGACCCTCAAGACCGTCGAGCGGGCCGCCGCCGAGGGTGACTACGTCCAGATCGACCTCAACGCCACCGTCGACGGCGAGGACGTGCCGGGCGGGCAGGCGAGCAACATCTCGCACGAGGTGGGCAGCAAGCAGCTCCTCCCGGGCCTCGACGAGGCCGTGGTCGGCCTGGCCGCCGGCGACGACACCACCTTCACCACCCAGCTGGTCGGCGGCGACTTCGCCGGTCGCGACGCCGAGGTGGCGGTGACCGTGCGCACGGTCAAGGAGAAGGAGCTGCCCGAGCTGAACGACGAGTTCGCCCAGATGGCGAGCGAGTTCGACACGATCGAGGAGCTGCGCGGCGACCTGCGTGCGCGGGTCACCCAGGGCAAGCAGGTCGAGCAGATCTACGCCGCTCGGGACAAGGCCCTGGCGCAGCTGGTCGAGGCCGCCGAGATCCCGGCCCCGGAGGGTGTCGTCCGCGAGGAGGTCGCGAGCCGCAAGCAGGCGATGGTCGACCAGCTGGAGCGGATCGGCGCCTCCATGGAGGAATACCTCGCGGCCGAGGACAAGACCGAGGAGCAGATCGACGCCGAGCTGACCGAGGCGGCGACCGAGGGCGTCAAGGTCCAGCTGCTGCTGGACACGCTGGCCGACGCCGAGGACGTGCAGGTCTCCGACGACGAGTTCGGTCACGAGATCGTGCACCGGGCGCAGCGCGCCGGGATGGCCCCGCAGCAGTACTACGACCAGCTGGTGCGCTCCGGCGCGGCCGCCGCCGTGTTCGGCGACGTGCGGCGGGGCAAGGCGCTCGCGGCCGTCATGGAGCGGATCACGATCAAGGACGCGGCCGGCAACGGGATCACCCTTGACGCGCTGCGTGCCGCCAACGAGGCCGAGCACAACCACCAGCACTGATCATCGGGTGCGGCCGCCGTCCGCCGCTGTGCGGTGGACGGCGGCCGAATCCTTTCCCGGGTACGCCGGGAGCCCGCGTCGCGGGTGTGCCTGACACAGCTGCGCTGAGAGCGAACAGTGCCCCGACCGGGACTCTGCCGCCCCGCACAGCGGTTAGTGTCGGGAAAGACGGTACGGAGAGCGAAGGGCTGCCATGACCGACATGCACATCCCCAAGAAGTCGCTCCGGGCGATTGACGCGCGCGGTGGCGACTCCATTGGCAACCTCGACGACTCGGTCTACAACCGGTTGCTCAAGGAACGCATCATCTTCCTGGGCAGTGAGGTGACCGACCAGGTCGCCAACCGCATCTGCGCGCAGCTGCTGCTGCTCGCCGCGGAGGACCCGGACCGCGACATCAACCTGTGGATCAACTCGCCGGGTGGCTCGGTCTACTCCGGCATGGCGATCTACGACACCATGCAGTTCATCGACAACGACGTGTCGACCGTGGCGATGGGCATGGCGGCCTCGATGGGCCAGCTGCTGCTCTGCGCGGGCACCAAGGGCAAGCGTTACGCCCTGCCGCACGCCCGGATCATGATGCACCAGCCGTCCGGCGGGCTGGGCGGCACGGCGTCCGACATCGCCATCCAGGCGGAGCAGATGCTCTACACCAAGCGGATGTTCCAGGAGCGGGTCGCGCACCACACCGGCCAAGACCAGTCGCAGATCGAGGCGGACTCGGACCGGGACCGTTGGTTCACCGCCCAGGAGGCCATGGACTACGGCTTCATCGACAAGGTGATCATCGGGGCCGCTCAGGTTCCGGATGGCGCCGGGACCCTGAGCTGAGGAGCTGACGATGACTGATCTGAGCCTGCCGCCCCAGTTCGCGGCCGTGCACAACCGTTACGTGTTGCCGTCGTTCGTGGAGCGCACGTCGTACGGGGTCAAGGAGTCCAACCCGTACAACAAGCTCTTCGAGGACCGGATCATCTTCCTCGGCGTCCAGGTGGACGACGCGTCGGCCAACGACGTGATGGCCCAGCTGCTGACGCTCGAGGGCACCGACCCGGACCGCGACATCATCATGTACATCAACTCGCCGGGTGGCTCGTTCACCGCGATGACGGCGATCTACGACACCATGCAGTACGTCCGTCCGGACATCCAGACGGTCTGCCTCGGGCAGGCCGCCAGCGCGGCGGCGGTGCTGCTGTCGGCGGGCACTCCGGGTAAGCGGATGGCTCTTCCGAACTCGCGGATCATCATCCACCAGCCGGCCACCGAGGGCGGCTACGGGCAGGGCTCGGACATCGAGATCCAGGCTCGGGAGATCCTGCGGATGCGGACGCAGTTGGAGGACATGCTGTCCCGCCACTGCAACCGCCCCATCGAGCAGGTTCGCAAGGACATCGACCGTGACAAGATCATGACGGCCGAGGAGTCCAAGGAGTACGGGCTGGTCGACACGATTCTGACCAGCCGCAAGAAGGGCTTGCTGGCCGCTCAGGCCGCGAGCTGAGCAGTACCGGGTCAGAGGTTGGCCGGGGCGTGAAGTTCCCGGCCGACCTCTGACACACCCGTTTTGGGGGTCGGAGATTGCCCCGGCAGCGGGTAACGTCGGGTCCGTACCGCTTCGCCGGTCGGGCCGGCGGGGTGAACTAACCGGGCGGCGCGCAGCGTCCGCAGGTCAGGGCCGGGGTTCCGGCCGATGAGTGCAGGGAGAACGTAGGTGGCACGGATCGGTGACGGCGGCGACCTACTGAAATGCTCCTTCTGCGGCAAGTCGCAGAAGCAGGTCAAGAAGCTCATCGCGGGCCCAGGGGTCTACATCTGCGACGAGTGCATCGATCTCTGCAACGAGATCATCGAAGAGGAGTTGGCCGAGTCCGGCGAGGTGAAGTGGGAAGAGCTTCCCAAGCCGATGGAGATCTGCCAGTTCCTCGACAACTACGTGGTGGGGCAGGACCAGGCCAAGAAGGCGCTCGCGGTGGCGGTCTACAACCACTACAAGCGGATCCAGGCCGAGGCGGCCAACGCGCCCGGCTCCGGCAGTGATGCCGTCGAGCTGGCCAAGTCCAACATCCTGCTGCTCGGCCCGACCGGGTGCGGCAAGACGCACCTGGCGCAGACCCTCGCCCGGATGTTGAACGTCCCGTTCGCCATCGCCGACGCCACGGCGCTGACCGAGGCGGGCTACGTCGGCGAGGACGTGGAGAACATCCTCCTCAAGCTGATCCAGGCCGCCGACTACGACATCAAGCGCGCCGAGACCGGCATCATCTACATCGACGAGGTCGACAAGATCGCCCGTAAGTCGGAGAATCCGTCGATCACACGCGACGTCTCCGGTGAGGGTGTGCAGCAGGCGCTGCTCAAGATGCTCGAGGGCACGGTGGCGAACGTGCCGCCGCAGGGTGGCCGTAAGCACCCACATCAGGAGTTCATCCAGATCGACACCACCAACGTGCTGTTCATCTGCGGTGGTGCCTTCGCTGGCCTCGATCAGATCATCGAGTCCCGCACCGGGCAGGGCGGCACCGGTTTCGGTGCCCGGCTCCGGTCGGTGTCCGAGCGGTCGACCGATGACATCTTCAGCCAGGTCATGCCGGAAGACATGCTCAAGTTCGGGTTGATCCCCGAGTTCGTCGGCCGGCTGCCGGTGATCACCAACGTACGCAGCCTCGACCGCAGCGCCCTGGTGCGTATCCTCACCGAGCCGCGCAACGCGCTCGTTCGGCAATACCAGCGCCTGTTCGAGCTGGACGGGGTCGAGCTGGAGTTCGATGAGCCGGCGCTGGAGGCGATCGCCGACCAGGCCATGCTGCGGGGCACCGGTGCCCGTGGTCTGCGGGCCATCATCGAGGAGGTCCTGCTCTCCGCGATGTTCGAGGTGCCGAGCAACCCGGACGCCGCCCGGGTGCTGATCACCCGCGAGGTCGTCCTGGAAAACGTCAACCCGACGATCGTGCCGCGCGAGTTCACCGGGCGACGGGCCCGGCGGGAGCGCGAGGAGAAGTCGGCCTGACCCTCCCCGCCGCACGCCGGCCGCTCAGTCCTGACGCGGCCGGCGTGATCGCGTTCGGCGGTCCCACTCGCCCGACGGGGTGACGGTCACCATCATCAGCCGGCACGGTTCGTCGCTGTCGTTGCGGTAGCCGTGTTCCCGGTCGGCATGAAACTCGATGGTCTCGCCGGCCCGCACGCGGTGGTCCTGCCCGTCGACGCGGACGATCGCCGCACCGGTGAGGACGTGCAGCACCTCCCGGGTGCCGCGCGGATGGTCGGCGGAACGGTGGGCTTCGCCGGACTCCAGCCGCCAGTCCCACAGTTCGACAAGATCCGGCTCGCCCAGCCCGCTCAGCAGACGGGCCTCGCCGCCGTGCCCACCCTGCCAGAGCACCGGCGCCTGGGCCGCTGAGGTGATCTTCACGGCCCGTTCCTCGGCCGGCTCCAGGAGTTGGGCGATGTTGACGCCGAAGGCGTCGGCGACCCGGCACAGCGTGCCGACGCTCGGGTTGGTGCGCGCGCCCTCGATCTGCACGAGCATTCCCTTGCTCACCCCGGACCGGCCGGCCAACTCCTCGAATGACCAGCCTCGGGCGGCCCGTAGGTCACGTACCTGTCGGGCCACCCCGGCGGTCACCGCGACCACCCGATCCGCTCCCGCCTCGGTCATTGAACTATCCTTCACGGTCACTATTGTGATACGACAGTGGCATGCTCCCCATTGTCCTGGCAACGGTGTCCGCCGTTGCGTTCGGCATCGCCGACTTCTCCGGCGGGAAGGCGTCCCGTCGCGCCAACCCGATCGCGGTGACCGTCGTGTCCCAACTCCTGAGCGTTCCACTGCTGGTCGTCCTGGTGCTGCTGGTGCCCGGCACCCCGACCGTCGGGGACATCGGCTGGGGCCTGCTCGCCGGGGTGGCCGGCGCGGGCGGGGTCATGCTGCTCTACCGGGCCCTCGCCGGCGGGATGATGGCCGTCGTGGCGCCGGTCACCGCCATCACCGCCGCAGTGGTGCCGATCGTCGCCGGCCTGTTCACCGCGTCCTTCCCCGGTGTGCTGGCGCTCACCGGCGCGGGTCTCGCGGTGCTGGCGATCGCCCTGGTCAGCCTCGGGGAGAGGGGTGAACGGAGGGGGGTCCCGGTACGGCTCGTTTGGCTCGCCCTCGCCGCCGGAGCGCTGTTCGGTGTCTTCTTCACCCTCCTCGGTCAGGCCGACGAGAGTGCCGGGATGTGGCCGGTGGCGGCCGTGCGGGCCAGTTCGATCGCGGTCGGCCTCGCGCTGGCCGCCAGCACCGGAGTACGCCTGCGAGTCGGACGACGGGTGCTGGGCTGGGCGGCGGTCGCCGGTCTGCTGGACAGTGCCGCCAACGGGCTCTTCCTGGCCGCCGCCGCCCGTGGGCACCTGAGCATCATCGCGGCGATCACCGCGCTCTACCCGGCCAGCACCGTGCTGCTGGCGTTGGCCGTCGACCGGGAGCGGCTGCGCCCGGTCCAGGTGGCCGGGCTCGGGTTCGCCGCCGGGGCGCTGGTGCTGGCCAGCCTCTGACGCTGTCCATGCCGGCTCCTCCGGCCGTACCCTGGCCTCATGCGTGTCGCCGTCTGCCAGCTCAACGCCCGGGAGGACCGCAAGGCCAACCTGGCCGCCGCGGAGGTCCTGCTGGAACGCGCGGCGGCGGGTGGCGCGGACCTGGCCGTCCTACCGGAGTACGTCGACTACCTCGGCCCGGCCGCCGGGCTGCCCGAACCGGAGCCGGTGGACGGGGAGGTCGGCAGCTTCTTCGCCGGGATCGCCCGGCGGCTCGGGATCTGGGTGGTGGCCGGCTCGTTCCACGAGGCCGGCCCGGACCCGGAACACACCTGGAACACGTCGCTGGTCTTCGACCGCACCGGCAGCCTGGCCGCGAGCTACCGCAAAATCCACCTGTACGACGTGGAGATCCCCGGTCGGGTCTCCTATCTGGAGTCCGCAACCGTCGCGCCCGGGGTCCAACCGGTGGTGGTGGACGTCGAGGGCCTGCGAGTCGGTCTGTCGATCTGCTACGACCTACGCTTCCCGGAGCTGTACCGGCTGCTCGCCACCGATGGGGGCGCACACCTGCTGGTGGTGCCTGCGGCATTCATGATGCACACCGGGCGGGACCACTGGGAGGTCC